>CAZCBX010000001.1:0-295518 GCA_964497185.1 uncultured Bdellovibrionales bacterium
TTTACCCTACCCCCACCCGTCAAGTTTACAGGGGAGCTTTGGGCTTGCCCCAGAAAAGCGGAATGTGTCTGACAAAAGGGATACCCTGGCCGAAGAAAACCCCTCAACCAACTCAGAATACCTTCGACAGGAGGGCGCGTCATGGAGTTCGTGGAGCTTTTCTGGGGCAAGCCCAAAGTCCCACAGATTTATATTTAAAAAAAGAAACCGAAAGAATCAAGCATTCCCCGTAACAGCCTCTTCTCCATTTTCCTCATTCACAATTTTCGTCACCGCCACCATGGTTTCATCTTTGCCCAAATGAATAAGGCGTACACCTTGGGTGGAGCGACCGATTTTTGAAATGTCTTTGACGTTCATGCGGATGAGTTTGCCTTGGCTTGAAATAAGCATGACATCATCATCTTCTTGCACCTGCGTAATCCCAACCACGGGGCCGTTTTTGCTGGTCACTTTGAGGTTGGTTACGCCTTTGCCGCCGCGGGACTGTTGTCGGTATTCAGAGGCATCGGTTCGTTTGCCGTAACCGTTGGTGCTTGCGGTTAAAATGGTGGCGTTTTCTTCCAACACAACCATGCCCACCACTTTGTCTTCACCGCTTTTGAATTTAATGCCGGTGACGCCGCCCGCATTTCGACCCATGGACCGAACTTGGTCTTCCTTGAAACGAATGCCAAAGCCCTTTTCGGTGGCTAAGAAAATATCGGATTTGCCATCGGTTAACCGTACGTCAATCAGGCGGTCTCCTTCACGAATGTCCAAGGCGATGATGCCTTTGGATCGTGGGTTGGAAAATGCCATCAAATCGGTTTTTTTCACCACGCCTTTTTCCGTGGCCATCATGATGTATTTGCCCAACTCGAATTCATCCACGGTCATGATGGCCGCAATGGTTTCTTTTTGGGTCATTTGGATCAAATTAATGATGGGCTTACCTCTGGCGGCACGGCCGACTTGGGGCAATTCGTGCACCCGCTGCCAGTAAAGTTTTCCGGCATCGGTAAAGATGAGTAGATACGCATGGGTGGAAGCCACAAAAACGTCGGTGACAAAATCTTCTTGTTTGATGCCCGTGCCCACCTTGCCACGACCGCCTCGTTTTTGGCTGCGATAAAGCGACAGGGGGTTGCGTTTGATGTAACCCGCATGGGTGACCGTGACCACCATTTCTTCTTCTTCGATCAGGTCTTCTTCTGAATATTCTTCCAGCGCGCCTTTGATGACCGTGCGTCGTGGATCTCCGAAATTCTTTTTTACTTCTGCAGTTTCTTCCACAATGATGTCATCAACCATTTTGGGTGTTTCCAAAATATGGGTCAAGTGGTCGATCAATGCCATGACTTCTTTGTACTCATTGATGATTTTGTCGCGCTCCATGTTGGTCAAACGCTGTAGGCGCATTTCCAAAATGGCGTTGGCTTGAATTTGCGAAAGTTTGAATTTTTTCATCAAGCCTTCACGGGCCACATGTACATCTTTTGAGCCACGAATCAGTTTGATGACCGCATCCAAATTGTCCAAGGCAATGGTTAGGCCCTCTAAAATATGGGCGCGGGCTTTGGCTTTGTTCAAATCAAACAGGGTGCGGCGGGTGATGATTTCGCGACGGTGTTCAATGAACAAGTTCAGCGCTTCCCGCAGACCGATCACTTTGGGTCGGTTGTTCACCAGCGCCAGCATGATCACCCCAAAACTGGTTTGCATTTGGGTCATGGTAAAAAGTTTGTTGAGCACAACCACGGGCGTGGCGTCTCGTTTGAGTTCGATCACAATGCGGTTGCCATCGCGGTCGGATTCATCGCGCAGATCCGAAATGCCATCGAGTTTTTTATCGCGCACCAAGTTGGCAATGGACTCGATGAGTTTGGCTTTGTTCACTTGAAACGGAAGTTCGGTTACGATGATTTGTTGCCGATCGCCTTTACCCGTAGGTTCGATTAACGCTTTGGCGCGAACTTTAAATTTGCCTCGTCCGGTTTCGTAAGCCGATGTAATGCCTTTTTTACCGTAAATTTCGCCCGCGGTGGGGAAATCGGGGCCTTTGATTTTTTTATACAAGTCTTTGTTGGTGGCGTCGGGCTGGGTCAGCAACAATTCAATGCCATCACAGAGCTCGTTTAAGTTGTGAGGGGGAATGTTGGTGGCCATACCCACCGCAATACCCGATGCCCCATTGAGCAGTAGATTTGGAATTTTGGTTGGCAGAAGTGTGGGTTCATTAAGCGTGTCGTCGTAGTTGCGACCAAACACCACGGTGTCTTTTTCAATGTCATGCAAAAACTCTTCGGCCAGCTTGGTTAAACGAACCTCTGTGTATCGCATGGCCGCGGCTGAATCACCATCGACTGAACCAAAGTTTCCTTGTCCATCCACCAAGGGTGCCCGCAACGAAAAGTCTTGCGCCATCCGCACCATGGTGTCGTAAATGGCAGAGTCGCCGTGTGGATGATATTTACCCATCACATCCCCCACCACACGGGCCGATTTTTTATGGGGTTTGTTGTGCACGTTGCCCATTTCATACATGCCGTAGAGCACCCGACGGTGAACGGGTTTAAGACCGTCACGCGCATCGGGAAGGGCGCGGCCTACGATGACGCTCATGGCATAATCCATGTAGGCGCTGCGCATTTCTTCTACAATGGAATGGCTTTGGATGCTGTCTTTGGGGGTGACGGGTGTCGTGCTCATGGTGTGTCCTAAATATCTAGATTTTTAACGGCTAACGCATTTTCTTCAATGAATGCGCGACGGGGTACAACTTCATCCCCCATCAGTACAGTAAAAATTTCATCGGCATCGGCCGCGTCTTCAATGGTCACTTGCAAAAGTGTTCTTGCGTTGGGATCCATGGTGGTTTCCCATAATTGGTCTGGATTCATTTCACCCAAACCTTTGTACCGTTGAATGGACAACCCCTGTTTGGCTTGTTCCATGACGGTTTCAAGCCACTCAATGACGTGAAACGTTTCAACGGAGCCGCCGTCTTCTTTTTCCAAATAATAAGGCGCTTGGCCAAGTTCTTGAATGGAAGGCAAAAGTTTTTGAAAATCCAAATAAGTTTTGCTGGTAAAAAACGCTTGCGAAACCGTGGTGTTTCGACGCACGCCTTTTTCACGGGTTGTGATGGTCACCGATTTGGCTTTGTCATCGTAATCAAAGAGCACGGGCTGCATCTCGGGATACGCCACGTTTAAATATCCCTCTAGATTTTTTTGCGCTTTGTTAAACGCGGTGGTGCTGGCCAAGTCATTTTCTTTTAGCCCGCTCATCACCACACCATCCATCACACGTGGATCGCTTTTGTGTTTGTTGTTTTGCAACGCTTCACGATACACCAAGATTTTTTTAATGATGGTTTTTAACTGACTGCCCGCAATGGCTTTTTTACCCACCACGGCTTTGAGTCTCTTTGAAGCCAGGTCAATCAAATAGGTTTCCATGGCTTTTTCATCTTTGAGATACGTTTCTTTTTTCTTCTGTTTGACTTTGTACAAAGGCGGTTGTGCAATGTACAAATACCCGCGCTCGATCATTTCTGGCATTTGTCGATAGAAGAACGTGAGCAACAACGTTCGGATGTGGGCGCCGTCTACGTCTGCATCGGTCATCAAAATAATTTTATGGTAACGAGCTTTGTCGATATCCAATTCACTTTTGCCAATACCGCAACCCATGGCGGAAACCAGCGTTTGAATTTCGTTGGACTGAAGCATTTTGTCGAACCGGGCTTTTTCGACATTCAGAATTTTTCCACGCAGGGGTAAAATGGCTTGGTTTTCTCGGTTGCGTCCTTGTTTGGCACTGCCGCCTGCCGAATCACCCTCAACAATGTACAGCTCAGATTTGGCTGGGTCTTTTTGGGAACAGTCGGCCAACTTGCCTGGCAGGGTTGAAAATTCAAGCGCAGATTTTCGACGGGTTAGGTCTCTTGCTTTGCGGGCTGCCTCTCTGGCTCTTGCAGCCTCTACAATTTTACCAATAATTTTTTTGGCTTCTCGTGGATTTTCGTCCAGGTAAATGCTTAAGCCTTCATTGACCACACCCTCAACCAATCCTTTGACTTCACTGTTGCCCAGCTTGGTTTTGGTTTGACCTTCAAATTGTGGATCCGGCACCTTCACCGATATCACTGCGCAAATGCCCTCGCGCACGTCGTCACCTGAGGGGGTGCTTTTTAAATTTTTAAACAGACCGTTGGTGGTGGCGTAATGATTCAAGCTCCGGGTAAGGGCCGAGCGAAACCCCACCAAGTGCGTACCGCCTTCGATGGTGTTGACGTTGTTGACAAAACTGTGGGTTAACTCGCTATACCCTTCGTTGTACTGAAACGACACTTCCACCTGCACGTCGCTTTTTTCACCGGACACATAAAAAGGTTTGTGGAACGTTTTTTTGGCACGGTTGAGGTGCTTCACATAGGCTTCAATGCCGCCTTTGTTGAGGTACTCATTTTTTTTACCTGTGCGTTTGTCTTCAATGGTGATGGTCACGCCCGTATTTAAAAAGGAGAGTTCTTGCAACCGTTTGTTCAAAATTTCAAAAGAGAATTCAGAAACTTCAAAAATGGTCGAGTCGGGTTTAAAGTGAATTTTTGTGCCGGTTTTTTTGCTTTTGCCTGTGACTTTTAATTTATCAACCGGTACCCCACGCTCGTAATTTTGTTCATGAACATTGCCACTGCGGTTGATGGTTAGATGCAACTTTTCAGACAATGCGTTGACACAAGACACGCCCACACCATGCAACCCACCGGATACTTTATACGTAGAGTCATCAAACTTTCCACCTGCATGAAGTTTGGTGAGCACCACTTGTGCGGCGGGCACACCTTCTTTTTCATGAATATCAACTGGAATGCCGCGACCGTTGTCTTGTACAGACAAAGATTCATCTTCGTGAATGATGACAGTAATTTTATCGCAGTGTCCGGCCAACGCTTCATCAATCGAGTTGTCCACCACTTCGTATACCAAATGGTGAAATCCACGCACATTGGTGTCTCCAATGTACATGCCGGGTCGTTTGCGAACCGCTTCAAGTCCTTCTAAGATTTTAATACTGGATGCATCATAGCCTGGCGTGGCTTTGGTCTGTTTTGTGGTCAATGGTCGTGTTCTTTCTATGGCGTGTTTTACCACACCCAGTGTTGGTTGGCCTGTGGTGTGAAACAAAACAGAGTTTGTGTTTTGCCGATGTTAAGAAAACATACAACCAACAACCCATGCCAAACAGGGGTGTAACATTCGTATTTATTCACCTTTGACGTATCAAAGACTCCCCAAAGCTATCATTGGCGCCGTTGGAGTGCAACGGATTTTTTGCCGTTTTTAAAAATTTTATCTCTTGGAAACCCTTTAATTTATTGAGTTTTGGCTTATCGGCTCCCATATTATTTTGCCTGACACCGTGGTTGGACCAAAGACCGTGGCGCCGATTTTTTCCAATGCATTTGTGATATTGGGATCACAGGTGGTCAACAAAGTTTGATACTGGTGGGCGTTGATTTTATCAAAAAGCTGTGCTCTTCGGTGTTGATCCAACGTCATGCCAATGTCATCCAATAGAAACACGGGTTTTTTCTTGGTTTCGGTCATGGTGTAATCCAATTCGGACAATTTCAAGGCCAGCAAGATGGAGGCTTTTTCCCCTTGGCTTGCATCTTTTTTGGCACCTTGACCTTCCAGCGCCAGCGCAAAGTCATCGCGTTGTGCGCCCAGAAGCACGCGCTTGGCATAATATTCTCGGTCTTTGAGCGTGTCGGTCCACTGGTCGGCATCGCGTGCAATTTGGTAAGTTATGTCAATGCGCTGGGAGGTTTGAGCAATGCTTTGATAGTGGTGGGCCAACATGGGGGCCATGGCTTGGATCATGGGCTGTCGCACCTGACGAATTTGGGCGGATAAAAGCTGTTGTTGTTCGGTCCACGGTTCTGCACGGTCTAAATAAACGGCCTTGGGCAACTCTTGATTGAGCAACGCCTTTTTTTGAGCGGTTACTTTGTGCAAGTCTTTGCGCCACTGAAGATAGGGGGGATGAACCAAGGTGGCAACGTGGTCCATCCATTGTTGGCGAACGGTTTTGCTGCCTTGAATCAACTGATCATGTTCAGGGGCCAGGGTGATCACGTGGTATTGACCCACAAAATCACTTTGTTTGGCCACTTTGTCTTGGTTGATGGCAAAATCATTTTTTCTGGGAGCCATGGTTAAAGACAATTGTTGGTCGGCGGTTTCGAGCACCATTTTTCCAGCGGGTTGTCCGTTTTGCACCAGATCCATCAAACGCGCTGTACGGTAAGATCGGGTCATGGAAAGGGTATGAACTGCTTCCAAAATGGTGGTTTTGCCCACCCCATTTCGGCCGGTTAGCACGTTCATGCCCGGTGCCAGTGTGATTTTGCCGTGTCGGTACGGCCGTATGCAGCGCAGGTCTACGCTATGAATCATACGGTCGTCAAATTCTCATGGGCATGACCACACCAAAAAAACTTGGGTCATCTGGAATGCGAAACACGCCGGGGCTCTGTTCATGATTGAGTTCCAACACGATCTCTTCGCTGTGCACGTTGGATAAAATGTCCATCACATACTTGGCATTGAACCCAATTTGCAATTGACCGCCGTCAAATTCGCCCAGCACTTCTTCTTCGGCCTCGCCCAACTCGGGTGAATTGGCTTTGAGTAAGACGCCTTTGCCATGAATGCCAAATTTGACACACTTGGACTTTCCTTCGGATAAAAGTGAAACCCGTTTGAGTGAATTGGTGAAAACCTGACGATCGATTTTAAGCCGTTTGTCGTTGTTTTTGGGAATAACGGCCGTGTAGTCTGGAAACTCGCCCACCACCAGTTTCATGGACAAAAACACATCCCCCACCATAAAGGCGGCTGTTCCTTGATCAACCGAAACGGAAAGTTCTTTGGCGGTGGTGTCTGCGATGATTTTTTTGATTTCCATAATGCCCTTGCGCGGCAAGATCACGCCTTTGCCCAGCTCTAGGGTTTCTTCTTCTTCAAGGGGAATGTGATAGTACGCCAAACGGTGGCCATCGGTGGAAACCATTTTAAAATTGCGCTTGCCCGATGGGCTGTCCTCGGTTTCAATCAAAGAGCCATTGAGGTTGTAGCGCATTTCGTCGGTGCAAATGGCGTAGGATGTTTTGTCCATGGCGCCTTTGAACGTTTGTGTTTGAATTTTTTGAAAGGAGAAATCTTCTTGTTTGGCAATCTTGGGAAACTCTTCTCCCGACAACGCCGCGATTCGAAACTGCGCTTTGCCACTTGAAATTTTTACCCAGGATTGGTCTTCGGTTTCCATCGTGACTTCACTGCGGGGCAGCTCTTTCATGATGTTCATTAAATGTTGGCCTGGAATGCAGATTTGCCCTGGCTCAGAAACCGTGGCTTCTACTTTGGTGCGAATGCCAATTTCTAAATCGGTTGCGCTAAGGCTGACATGGTCTTGCTCTGCCACCCAAAGCACGTTGCCCAAGATGGGCATGGTGGTTTTCTTTTCAGCGACACCCACACAGCGTTGTAAACTTTTTAACATGGTTTGTTTATCAAACTGAATTTTCATGGGTGACCTCTTTGCTGGTGGCTAAAATTTTTATCAACAACCCCTATATATTACATAAAGCTTTTATAAAATAGTAGTTGTAGTAGGGCGTGTGCATAACCCAAACACTTCCCTAAAGACGAATCCAGACAGTGGTTTCGTTTAAAATCGTCTTGTGTATAACTAGTGGTTTACCCACCGAAGATCAAGGGAAAAAAGCCAAGTTTTTTTGATTCAAACCCACATGTTTGCATGAAAAGCGAGTTTATCCACAATGGCCTGTGGACGCATGAAAAAACGCAGTCCATGGTTGGCTGACATGCCTTGAAAAATTGCAAAAAGGATAAGAAAAAAACTAGGCGCTTGTGTCGCGCGCGATGTTTTGTTGCAAGGCTTCTACTGAGGATAAAAGCGCAGGGTCTTGGGTCAGCAATTTTTCAATTTTGCCCACACCGTGCATGATGGTGGTGTGGTCTTTGCCGCCAAACGCGCTTCCAATCTCAGGAAATGAAAGCTGGGTCAGTTTGCGCGCCAAATACATGGCAATCTGTCGCGGTTGAGACACAGTTTTGACCCGCTTGGCCGATTTTAAATCACTGACCTTGATGTGATAAAAGGTCGCCACCCGTTTCATGATGTCTTCCACCGTGATTCTTTTTTCAACCGTGGTCAATGTGGCCACCACAGACTGCGCCAATGGCAGTGTAATGGCGTGACCACGCAAAGAAGCCATGGCTCCCAAACGAATCAAGGAACCTTCCAAAATTCGAATGTTGGATTCAATGTGTTTGGCCATAAACAAACAAACATCTTCAGGCAGATCAATTTGCTCCGAAACAGCTTTTTTCTGCAGAATGGCCACCCGCGTTTCAAAGTCGGGCCGTTGTATATCGCAGAACAATCCGGCCTGAAACCGAGACCGAAGTCGGTTGTCAAGCTCGGGTATGTCCGATGGCATGCGGTCGGAGGTTAGCACGATTTGCTTGCCCTCTTGTTGCAAGACATTGAAAGTATGGAAAAATTCTTCTTGGGTGCGTTCTTTGCCAGAAAAGAACTGAATGTCATCAATTAACAGCACGTCACACGCGTTTCGATACGTGGTGCGAAACGAATCCATTTTTTGAAAGCGAATGCTTTCAATCAAATCATTCATAAACTGTTCAGAGGTTCGGTACACCACCCGTTTGTTGGCAAACCGTTGTTGAATTTGATTGCCAATGGCGTGAAGCAAGTGGGTTTTGCCCAGACCCACACCGCCATAAATAAGCAGTGGGTTGAATTTTTGGCCAGGTTCCCTGGACACTGCTTCCGATGCGGCGTGGGCCAGATGGTTGTTGCCCCCCACCACAAAAGCATCAAAGGTATAGGCTTGTTGAAACGTGCTGGGCGCCGGTGCATTGTTTTTTGGCTTTTCAGGCTGACGTTCCACGGGTTGGGGTGGAGATTGGACCGGTTTTCTTTTTTGTAGGGCCAAAGAAACTTTTACTTTTTGGCTGCCCACATGGGCTTGAACCGCTTCTTCTAAAAATGGAAGATAGAATTTTTTGATTTTATCCCGATAGACGCTATTGGGCACATGAAGGCAGACATTGCCATCTTCATCACTGGTGACTTCCAGTGGTTTAATCCATGTGTTGAAAACATGGGTCGAAAACTCATTTCGACAGCTTTCCAATGTTTGAGCCCAAAAATTCAAAGGTAAAACCAACTTTCGTAAAAAAACAGTAAAGAGGTCTTAAAAAGAACAACGCATGTCCGTCAAGCAAGAAATCCAAAAATTTATTTTTGATGCCCATCTTTTTGCCTCTTGATCACTTGGAAAAAAAAACCGTTTGAAGAATTAAGGGTTTAGAAAAAATTTTTTTTAGGATTTGAAATAAATTTTTTTTTATGCCGACCCTGTTTCAAAACCAGAAAAACACCCTTTGAAAAAAGTTATCCACAAGTGCCTCTGAAAACCTTTATGGTTAAGGGTTTTAGAGAAACATATTTTTTTTATCCACAGGCGAGCCATTTCAATCATGCACTTGCACGAATGCAAGTAAAAAAATCGAAAACCACTTTTTGATAATTCTTTGTTTTTATCCTGTGATTTTACCCACATTGATCAAGGCACGCATCTTGTGGTCGATCGGTGGGTCGGAGCCAAAACGTTTAAAATGTTTTTGGATGTTTATGAATGCAAATGCAAATCAAGTAAAGTTATGCAAACACCGTTTTTTTTAACCGGGTTGTTCAGTGTATGGTGATCAATGAGGTAAAATGGTCTAAAGGTGGTCAAAAACAGGTGAATTAAACAAAAAACACCAGTTGACTTAAAAGCCAAAATATGATGTAACATTGCGAATTGTTTTTAGATCTCAGGACGTAGGGCAACCACTCTCATTGCTATTTTCTCAGGTTTCCCCACGTCATAACAAGGCGGCCTGTCACCCCATGCAAGGTGATCATATAAAAAAGGCCCACAGGAAAACATTATGAAAAGAACCTATCAACCCAGTAACACCAGCCGTCGTCGTTCTCACGGCTTTCGTAAACGTATGAGCACCAAAGCAGGTCGCGCTGTGATTAACCGTCGTCGCGCCAAAGGCCGTAAACGCTTGGCTGTGAGCATCGCCTCGAAGTAATTGTAGACCCCAACGCTGCTGTTATTATTTTGTCTTTGTCTCAGGCCTTTCCTGTGTCGGAGCGTGTACACCAACCCAAGCAGTTTCAAGCTTTTCGTGAAAAAGGCAAGAAACACCACAGCCGTACGTTCGTGTATGTGACGCTACCCAACGATCTAACCCATCCACGCATGGGCTGCATTGTTACGAAAAAAACGGGCTCTGCGGTGGTGCGAAACCGATGGAAACGGTGGTTGCGAAACTTTTACCGTCAAAACAAAGCGTTGTATGCAGCTCAAACCGATCACTTGGTGATTGTTAAATCGGCCCATATGGGCCCGCCTGTTGCCAAACACACCCGTGAATTGACCCATCTATTGGAGAAACACACCCCATGAAACATTTTCTTTTGTTCATGATTGGCGTTTATCAAAAAGCCCTCTCACCGCTTAAAGCGCAAAGCTCTTGCCGGTTTTACCCCAGTTGTTCTGCCTATGCTTCGGATGCGCTAAAAAAACATGGTTTGTTTCGGGCGTTGACAATGATTGGGCATCGTTTGGTTCGTTGTCATCCATTTCATCCGGGGGGTGTGGACCTTGTGCCATGTGCCTCTTCCAAGAAAGCAAATAGAGAATGAATGGTTCAAAAAATATGATCATGGCGCTGGGCGCCAGCTTTTTGTTTTTAATGTTTTGGTCCAACTACATTGCGCCAAAACCAGCGGTGGTTCCCATGGATGCGCCAGTGGAACAACAGCAACCCATTGAAAAATCTGCTTCCAGCCCTGGAGCTTCCGCGCCAACCCCCAACCCTTCACCCGACTCCCCCTCCCCTTCGGTTGAGCAAACAGAACAACCTGCACCCGAAACCGTACAAATTGATTTGCCCGCGATGGATGCGACTTTAACCAATGCCTATGGTGGCACGGTGTCGGTTCAGACGTTGCACACCTACAAAAAGTCTTTGGCGGATGGGGCACCCGGACAAACCGTCATTCCTTTTGCTTTGGAGGATCAACCACCGCTTGTGTGGATGTGGGAAGCCCAGAGCACCGATGGTCAATGGACCAAGCAATGGAATGAGGCCGATGTTGTGGCCCAGTGGAGTCAAACCACGTCTCCTTACCGCTTTGCGTATCAACAGGGGCCGTTGCGCATTGAAAAACAGTACACCTTTTTAGAGGATTCCTATCAGTGGATGGTGCAGGTGGATGTGATCAATCAAGGCAATCAATCGTTGACCCTAAAAGGCCATCCCATGTTGGACTCCACGCAAGATCCTACTACGCAAAACAAGGGTGGTTTTTTGTCCATGTTTCAGGCCAAAAAACAACCGGTCCGTGCCATTTCCTACATGCGAGAAGATGTGGAACGTTGGACGTTTGATGATTTGACCGAAGAGCCTGTGCATGAAGAAGGTGGCTTGATGGAATGGGCGGGTTTTAGCAATCAGTATTTTTTAATGGCTTTGCGCCCGGTTCAAAGCACCTGGGTATCCATTGACGGGACGGCCACTGAGGATCAGGCACGATTGACCATGGCTTATGCACCCCGCACATTGAACGCGGGTGGACGATTGTCGTATGGCCTGGCTTTGTATGCTGGCCCCAAAGACATTGATGTGTTGGAAGCGGTGACCCCGTCGATGAAGTACGCCATTGATTTGGGTGGCTGGCTCGGTGGCATCTCGCGGTTTATCCTACGTGCGCTTCGCGCTCTGTATGGTGTGCTTGGCAATTATGGGGTGGCGATTTTGGTGCTGACGGTGGTGGTGCGGTTGCTTCTGTTTCCTTTGGCGCATCGCCAAGCCAAATCCATGAAAAAAATGCAGCTGCATAAACCAGCCATGGATGCGCTTAAAGAAAAGCATGGCGATGATCGGGAAGCGTATTCGCGTGAACTGATGGGGTACATGCGCGAAAATAAAATCAACCCCGCTGGCGGGTGTTTGCCACTGTTGTTTCAATTTCCGATTTTTATCGCGTTGTATCGTGTGCTTTACAACTCCATCGAGCTGCGCCATGCGCCTTTTGTGGGATGGATTCAAGATCTTTCCGCGCACGATCCTTATTTTGTTTTGCCGGTGTTGGTCGGCATCACGTTTTTCTTCCAGACACGGTTGAATCCCACTCCGGTGAGTGATCCAGCCCAACAAATGGTGATGAAAATCATGCCGGTGTTATTTTCGGTGTTGATGATTTTCTTGCCGGCTGGATTAAATTTATACATTTTTGTTAGTACGCTTTGGGGAATCGCACAGCAGGCGTGGGTTCAAAAGGCCAAAGCTTAAAAAAAGAAAGAGGACAATATCATGGGTATTTTTAATATCTTTAAAGGATCCGACAAAAAAGGTGGTAAAGGGCATCAAACCAAAGCCAATTTTATTGATGATGAATGGGTCGAAGTTTCAGCTGCTAGCCGTGAAGAGGCTGTTGAACGTGCATGCACGGCGCTTAATGCAACCGAATCTCATTTGGAAATCAAATGGTTGAGCAAGGACGGAAAAAAACTCCGCGCACGCAAAGGCTCAGGCCAAAGCCAGAGCAAAGCTGCGTCGGGTGGTGAGAAAAAAACGGGCAACCGCAAACGCAAAAACAGCCCCAAGAAACAAACCCAAGGCGGACGCCGTGGCAACAAGCGCAATGAGCGTGACGATGACCGTGATGGTAATTCTCGCGGCGGTGCTCGCAAAGCGCGCGGCTCGCAAAACAAAAACAATTCGAAACAGAGTTCATCGCGTGATGCGCAAAACCGCAGAGATGAATACGATGATGCCGATGATTTCAATGACAATCAAGACAACGATTACCGTGATGACGATCGCCATGATTCGCGACGGGATGAAGGCTATGAAAGCAAAGATTCCGTTCGTGACGATCATGAAGTGTTTGAGGAAGAGTTTGAAGAGGAAACCAATCTTGGTTTGGATGCGCGTGATTTCTTGACCAAACTGGTTCAGTTTATTGATCAACCTGCCACGGTAGAGTTGTACGAAACCAATAAAACCATTCGTTTGGAAATTGAAAGTGAAGAGTCAGGTTTGTTTATTGGCAAACATGGTCAAACGTTGGATTCCATTCAGCATGTGATGATGAAAATCTTCAAAGAAGACGACAATCCCAAATTTATGGTGGTGGACGCGGAAGATTACCGTGTGCGTCGGGAAGAAAATTTGGAAAACAAAGCCCGCAAATTGGCCAAAAAGGCCCGCAAAGAGCGTCGGCCCGTGGGTGTAGAGCCCATGAATGCCATTGATCGTCGCATTGTTCACATGGCCCTGCGTGGTGAGCCTGGTGTGGAAACCAAAAGCATTGGCGAAGGCTCTAGCCGTCGCGTATTGATTGTGCCCAAAGGCATGGATCAACGTCGCGGTGGTCGGGGTGGTGGACGCCATCAGGGACGCCGAGGCAATGGTGACCGTGATGGCAACCAAGCGCCACGACGTGAAAAAGAATATGAAGGTCCTTCCCGTGGCGGCAACGATCGCGGGTACGATGATTATGATTATTAACGTTTTGAGTTGGGGGCGCCTTTGAGTTCGCTTCCAAGTTTGGACGACACCATTGTTGCGATTGCCACGCCACCCGGTCAAGGTGGCGTGGGCATCATCCGCTTATCTGGCCCGTGCGCTCTAACGATCGCACAGGCCATTTTTTTTCCTAAACAAGCTTCGGCGCCGTGGACACCGGCTTTCATGTTGTACGGTGATGTACGACAAGACAATGAAGTGTTGGACGATGGGTTGGCGGTGTATTTTCAAAACCCACATTCCTTTACGGGTCAAGATGTAGTTGAGCTACAGCTGCACGGCAGTCCGTATGTTTTGTCCAAAGTGGTGGGCCTGTGTCAGACCCATGGTGCGCGGTTGGCGCAGCCGGGAGAGTTTACGCAGCGTGCATTTCTTTTGGGAAAAATGGATTTGCTTCAAGCCGAAGCGGTTTCCGAATTAATTCATGCCCAATCGGAAGAAGAAGCCAGACGAAGTCGCATGCGCCTGGATGGCAAACTTTCGGATCATGTTGAACAACTGCGCGCATCGGTGATTGATGTGTTGGCACAACTGGAAGCCGATGTGGATTTTCCAGAGGAAGTGCTGCCCATCGAACAACAAACGGTCACCTTGCAAAAAATTAAGACCATTGAAGAAAAAGCGTTGGCGCTGCTGGAGACGTACCAAGCCAATGCACAAGTGCGCGATGGCGTACGCATTGCGCTGATGGGCGCACCCAATGTGGGAAAATCTTCCTTCTTTAATCAAGTTTTGGGTCAAGACCGCGCCATTGTCACCGATCAAGCTGGCACGACCCGCGACGTGTTGCGTGAAGAAGTGCATCGTCTGGGGCGTCGCATTCATTTTATTGATACAGCTGGTTTGCGCGAAAACACCGAAGATTTGATTGAAAAAGAAGGTATGACGCGTGCGCGTCATGAGGTGCTGCAAGCCGACAAAGTTTGTCTGTTGGTGAGCCACGGTGAACCCAGCACCCCCTATATGCAAGAACTTTTTGAACAAGTGCCGGTTGAGCGTCGTTGGATCATCGCCACCAAAGCGGATTTGACGCCGATGGACGAAAAAGCCATAAAATGGCCCAGAGAGCGGTTTTTTTCGGTTTCCAATAGCACGGGTAAGGGTTTTTCGGAATTTTGGACGGCATTGGATGACTACCTTGAAGCCATGCCCATGCAAGCTTGGGGTGGGGGAATTTCAAATGATCGGCAAAAAGAGCGTTTGCTTCAAGTGGTGGAGGCATGCAAACAAGCGCATCGGGCCTTGTCCAATCAAACTTCTCCCGATTTGGTGGCTTTTGAGTGCCGTCAGATTTATCGCGCGGTCAGCGAAATGTTGGGGTTGGAAGCCGATTTTGAAGATGTGTTTGATCAAATATTTTCGACTTTTTGCATCGGCAAATAAGCTTTTCAAGATAGCCCAACGTTCCACGTGGAACATGATGCCATCCTTTGATCAACCCGACGGCCATCCCAATCCAACACCGATATTTCAAAAATATTCCTAGGCAAGCGTGGCAATCCAGGCATAATGGACGGCATGGAAGAAAAACTGATTGAATGGTCCATTGACACCTATTTGTCCACCGAAGCCCTGTGGTTTGCCTCAATTTTTCCCAAGGGCTCACCTTTTACGGCCATCCTAAAACCCAAAGAAAAAGAACAATGGATTCAAACCCACATTCAAAGCAATGCATCGCAAATTGAAACGCGCGATGGGTGGGTGACGCATTATCAACGGGTAAATGTTCCACGTGGAACATTTGAGGTGCATCCAGGGGTTTTTATTGCCGATGCGCACATTGAAATTCGGGAAGGATGTGTCATTGAATCGGGGGCTTATTTGGCTGGACCCACGATATTGGGTGCAGGCACCACGGTACGACATGGTGCCTATGTGCGCGGTGGGGTGATCACCGGCGAAAAAGCCATGATAGGACACGCCACAGAAATCAAATCGGCCATTCTTGGCAATGAAGCCAAAGCAGCGCATTTTGCTTATGTGGGTGATTGCATTTTGGGCTCAGAGGTCAATTTGGGTGCAGGCACCAAACTATCCAATCTAACCATTGGCGGTCGAGAGATCAGTGTGCGCATTCATGCACAACGGGTGCCGACGGGCTTGAGAAAATTTGGCGGTATTTTGGGTGATCGGGTTCAAACCGGTTGCAATGCAGTGATCAACCCTGGAGCACTGTTGGGGCCGGGCTGTATGGTTTTTCCATGCGCATCGGTTAAAAATCAATATTATCCTGCCAAAAGCATTATTCGCGCTTAAAAAGACGCACCTCTTCACATAATGTTCCACGTGAAACATTTATGATGTTTTGGGGACAAACAATTGAGGTTTCTGTCCCCAAAAGCGGTTGTGTTCCACGTGGAACATTGGAGATGGAAAATGTTCATGGCCAGCCGTAAGGGCCTGCTTTCTTCTTTCGATAAAATGACCAATGTGGTAAGAACGGGTGATGAAAAAAGACGTGTTGGTCATAGGGGCAGGCCATGCTGGTTTAGAAGCAGCCATGGCAGCAGCGCGAATGGGTGCACAAACCTGTTTGCTTACTGGCAATTTGGATCGCATTGGCCATATGTCCTGCAACCCAGCCATTGGCGGGTTGGGAAAATCCCATTTGGTCAAAGAAATTGATGCCATGGGCGGTGCCATGGCCCGGGCCATTGATGCCACCGGCATACAGTTCCGAAAACTCAACACCCGAAAAGGCCCGGCCGTTTGGGCCACCCGTGGTCAAGCCGATAAATACCAATATGCCGCTTACATGAAAAATGCCGCAGAGTATCATGATGGCCTGCTGGTCAAAGAAGGCATGGCTGCGTCCTTGTTGATTGAAGACGGCCGCTGTGTGGGCGTAGAAACTGGCACGGGTGAAATCATTGAAGCGGGCAGCGTGGTGTTGGCCACGGGCACGTTTTTAAATGGCCTTATGCACATTGGCACCCATACAGAAGCGGGCGGTCGGGCCGGAGATGCCGCCTCCACGTCTTTAAGTCAGTCGTTGCTGCGCATTGGTTTTCGCATGGGCCGCATGAAAACAGGCACCGTGCCTCGGCTGGATGCCAACACCATTGACTACACCCATTTGGAAGTGCAGCCCGGCGATACGCCCACCCCTTATTTTTCATTTTTTCACCGCGCGACGCGATTGCCCCAAGTGTCTTGTCACATGACCTACACCAATGAAAAAACCCATGATTTGATTCGCGCACATTTGCATGAATCAGCCATGTACAGCGGCAAAATACAAAGCGTGGGACCCCGGTACTGCCCTTGCATTGAAGACAAAATCGTTCGTTTTGCAGACAAAGACCAGCATCAGATTTTTCTCGAGCCCGAAGGGCTTAACACCAGTGAAGTGTATCCCAATGGACTGTCCAACTCTTTGCCTTTGGCCGTGCAGCTGGCCTTTTTGCGCACGATTGCGGGTCTGGAAAAAGTGGAAGTAATGCGACCTGGCTACGCCATTGAATACGATTATGTGGATCCCACAGAGCTTCATCCCTGGTTGGAAACAAAAAAAGTCAAAGGGTTGTTTCTTGCAGGGCAAATCAACGGCACCACGGGGTACGAGGAAGCCGGCGCGCAAGGCCTGCTGGCAGGAGTTAATGCCGTACTAAGCCTTCAGCAGCAAACGGATTATTATGTGCCTTCGCGCGCGCAAAGTTACATGGGTGTGTTGGTGGACGATTTGGTCACCAAAGGCACCACCGAGCCATACAGAATGTTTACTTCACGCGCCGAACATCGTTTGCACTTGCGCGAAGACAATGCTGACCAGCGGCTGTTGCCCGATGCGCACCGCCTGGGCTTGATCGATGCACAAACCCATCAAGCTTTTGAGGAAAAAATGGCCAACCTTCAAACGTTGCAACATGCATTAACCCAAAAACAATTTACGCCCACCCCAGCGTTTAATGAAAAGTTGCAAAGCATGGGCCTCAGCGCTTTGCAAGGGCCCAACACGGCCAAGGTTTTTTTACGCCGGCCGGAGGTCACCTGGTCGACGTTGCAAACACTGGTGCCCGAATGGCAATCGGTGGATCCGGCCTTGGGTGAGGTGATTCAAATTGACACCAAGTATGAAGGGTACATTCAAAAAGAACAAATCGAAGTGCGCCGCAGTCTGCAGGAAGAAAAAATGACCATTCCGCAAGGTTTTGATTACAACGCGCTGCCAAGCTTATCCAACGAAATCAAAGAAAAACTATCCACCATTCAACCCCGAACATTGGGCCAAGCAGCCCGTATTTCAGGCGTAACGCCGGCGGCCATTGGTATTTTATCGGTGTATGTCAAAAAAGAATTTGGATCGACAACAAAGGAAACGGTATGAAAAAAGCCCACTGTGTAGCCATCTCCAATCAAAAGGGTGGGGTCGGCAAAACCACCACCGCCATTAATTTATCGGCATCGCTGGCCGCATTGGAACACAAAACGTTATTGGTGGATATGGATCCGCAAGCCAACGCCACCAGCGGGGTTGGCATATTTGATATTCCCACCGATACACCCAGCGTGTACGAAGCGCTATTGGGCCAAGCCCAAACCTCAGCGCTCATCATGAACACCGCCGTGCCCATGTTGGACCTTTTGCCGGCCACCACCGATTTGGTGGGTTTTGAAGTCGAAGGACTGGAATTGCCCGAACGCCAAGCCCGCTTGGCCCAAGCGCTTTCCAGCGTGGCCAACCAATATGATTACATCGTCATTGATTGCCCACCTTCCCTGAGTTTGCTGACCCTTAATGCACTGTGCGCAGCCGACGGTGTGCTGGTGCCGCTGCAATCGGAATATTACGCGTTGGAGGGATTGTCCCGGTTAACGCAAACCATTTCGCGCATCCAGCAAGTCTACAATCCGACCCTCCAGTTGGAGGCCATTTTGTTGACCATGTTTGACCGCCGCAACAGTTTGTCTTTTCAAGTGGAAAAAGAAGTGCTGACCCACTTTCCCGACGTGGTCATGAAAACCAAAATCCCGCGCAACGTACGCTTGTCGGAGGCGCCCAGTTTTGGCAAACCTATTGTCACCTACGACATTCGTAGCGCGGGCGCGCAAAGCTACCTTGCGTGCGCTGCGGAATACCACACACTGGCATCCAAAACCAAACAACCTGAAACCGTGGTTGCACCCCAGCCTTTGGTTTCAACCAACCCTGAGGTTCAACCATGAAAGAAACCAATCGACTGGGCCGAGGCATTTCCTCGCTGATTCCCAACAAACCCGCCGAGCCACAAACCACCGCGGCCAACGCGTCTGCCACCACGGCGTCCACGGGCCAGCCCATGCAAGAAATTGCCATCGACCAACTTAAAGTCAATCCACGCCAACCGCGTAAATCATTTGATGAAACTGCCATGCAAGAGCTGGCCAGCTCCATCAAAGAAAAAGGCGTGCTGGTCCCCATTTTGGTGCGTCGGGTGGGCCATCACTTTGAAATCATTGCCGGCGAACGACGGTATCGAGCCAGCAAACAAGCCGGCTTGAAAAAAATGCCAGCTCATGTGGTCACCATGTCCGACCAAGAACAGTTGGAAGCCGCTTTGATCGAAAACATCATTCGCGAAGACCTATCGGCTTGTGAAACCGCGCGCGCTTTTGAGCAGCTCCAAAAACAATTTAATTTAACCCAAGAAGACATTGCCACCCGTACCGGCAAAGACCGAAGCACCGTGGCCAATTTTTTGCGCTTGTTGCAATTGCCCAAAAGCATTCAAACCCTGGTGGATCAGAAAAAAATCACCATGGGTCATGCCCGCGCGCTTTTGCGTTTTGACAATCCAGTCCACCAAGACCTGCTGTCCACCATGATCGTGGAAAAAGGTTTAAGCGTTCGCCAAGTCGAGCAGTGGAGTTTTAACCCTAAGAAAAAGAAGGTCAAACCGCAAGCCAAGGCTGTTTCGCCCAATTTGCGCGACACGGTCGAGACCATCCAACGCAAGCTGGGGGCCAAAGTACACATTCAGGCCAAAACCGATGAAAAAGGGGAAATCCGCATCCCTTATTACCATCCCCAAGAGCTGCAGAAAATTTTAAGCCAATTGCTTAAATAGCCTTTTGCTTCCAAGCACTTGGCTTTTGACAAACAATGTCAAAATGCCATTGACACGCAGGGGCCAAACTTCGTATAATGATGGGTAACAAAGCATGTCAACCCACCCAAAACATTGGTTTGGTTGATATGCGCAGGGATGATTAAGGAAGCGGCGCACCCATTGAAAACAAAAGAAACCATATTTATGTTGTCCATTGTGGCCTTTCTGGCCCTTTTTGCTACCTACAACAACTGTGGGCTGCAAATTCCGGGTCAAGATGTGAAACAAAACACCACACCCGCCACCAACACCCAAGGCAACTTGGTTACCGACACATGGACTCAACCCGCCGCCGATCAACCCCCCATGAAGCCAGAAGTTATTTTTGTCATGGACACCTCGGGTTCCATGTCCCCCAAAGTCACGGCCTTGAGTGATTCCATTGAAGGTTGGTTGGATCAACTGTCCAGCCGAAACCTGGACGAACTTTGCTTGGGCGTCATTCGTGCGCATACCAGCTCGCTGACCAGCGGAAAACTGGTGGCCAAAGCCGGCAATCAGCTCTGTTATTGCACCTTTGGTGAAAACGCCGTGGCGGTGGAGCAGGCCGTGGATCGATTTCGAGAAAACTTGGACGAAGCCCTCATGTCGCCCACCGGCAGCGCCAATGAAGAGGCCGGCATTTATAGCATGCAAAAAGCCTTAACGGATGACGCGCTTTTGGACACCCATCAAAATGCAGGTTGTTTTCGGGACGACACCGCGCTGATCCCCATCTTGGTGAGCGACGAAAACGACATGAGTGCCGCCATGGACAGCGATACACTGATGTTTGACAATGACAATTTGATTGGCCAGGGCAACAGCTTTTCCACCACCCCTGGCGACCCCTTTTATCACAGCCAGCTGCCTACAGCTTTGCCCAGCGAGGCCTTGGCCCGTCGCAATTATTATACGCGCAAAATGGAGGGGGGTCCTTACATCACCGATGCCAGCGGCCGGTATGTCAATCAAATTACGCACGTCACCTTGGCCCAGGCGGTCAAAGAGTTCAATCAAGCGTTTCCAAGCTTCGGTGCGGCCATTGGCTTTTATCCCGATCGTCTACCCACCAATCTAGAGCAAAATGCGCCTTACTGGGGTGGGCAGCAGTTTGCCCAAGAATTCAACAATCCCATGGTTGACATGCGCGAAGCGCTCAACAGCGACCAAACCGCATTTCAAAACGAAATGAACCAGATGGCCGAAGCATTGGCCAACAGTTTGCAGTACTTTTATACGTTTGACCTCACGCAAAGCATTTGTGATCAAAATCAAAACGGCATGATCAACGACGAACCCGTGCAAGTAAGCGTCAATGGCCAAGTGGTGGAAGCCGACCAATACACCATCGAGCGCGCCGATCGATTGGCTTTTGCATCAAGTTTTGCATGGAGTCCTTCAGACCAGATCAGCATTGCCTACACCGTTTGCACCCCCTAACTTTCGGTTAATTTTACCAACAAATATTGCCTGCAGAGCCTTTTATGATAAGGGTTTGCAGGCAATACCGCATTGACACACGTCATCATTTGCTGTACGTAATGGGCAGCCCGTGGTCCATGAACCGTTTGACCCCGGCTGGAGGATGACACTGTGAAAAAAATAACCACTTTATGCATGACCCTTTTGATGTTGCAAGCTTGCGGTTTGCAATTGCTCGATCCAGCAGCGCGCAACAACACCTCGCCTGCGGTGCCCAATCCGGATGACACCACCTACACCGTGGGTGGAACCGTGGTGGGTCTGCCCATGGGTAAAAATGTCGACGTGGCCATCAACGAAAATGCCTACACCCTCGACACCAATGGCACTTTTACCTTTCCGGAAACTTTTGACTTCAACCAATCCTATGACGTGCAAGTGGCCCAAGGCCCTGGTGGCGCCTACATTTGCAGCGTGGATCAAGGTCAAGGCGTGGTTCAAAACGATGTAGACAATGTGCTCATTGAGTGCACGTGCGATGTGGACAGTCTTGGCCCTGGCAAAGGCACCCAAACCGATCCGTACAAAGTGTACACCGCCGAACAATTTGATGCTTGGGCCGTGGCCGGCAATTCGCCCGTCAACGATGCGCAACATTTTTTGCAAGTGTGTGAACTTGATTTTCAAAACATCGACGCGCCAACCCCCATGGGTACGCGCAATCAACCGTTTAACGGCATTTATGACGGCAATGAATTTTTTATGATCAATTACACCTCCGACGCGCAAGCACCCAGCAGCAAAGGTTCGGGGCAAACAGCCAAAGGAATTTTTGGTTACACTTATGACGCCTTTGTCACCCGCGTTCGTTTGGCCCAGATTTACATTCAAGGGTCAGCCGACTTAACCAATGCCCGCGTGGGCGGTTTGATTGGCCAGGCCGGCCTGACCGCGCTGGAAGACATCTATGCCACCAACATTCGCCTGGAGTTGGATGAAGGCACCTACAATGGTGTGGGCGGTTTGGTGGGCCGTCAATTGTATGTGGTGCAAACCAGCGCCACCCCCGAACAGCGCGCTGCACGCGCCATTCATTTAGATCAAATCACCATTGTTCGAAATCACCCCACCCCCCAATTGGTGGAGTTGTCCATTGATGCCTGCAACGATGGCAGCATTGCCTGCAACATCGGCGGTGTATTTGGTTTAGTGGAAGGTGTGACCGAAAACATCATGGCCCGTCAAGTGAATATGATGGGATGTGATGTGAACTGCGGCGGCTTGGCCGGTCGTTACAATGAATTGGAAGACGCCAACGGTGTGCTCGATGTTGACATGAAAGACGTGACCATCACCGATGGGTACATTGATGGTGGCTACATTGTGGGCGGCTTGGTGGGCTTGCATTATGCCAAAGCCAAGCGCGTGTCTTTTGATGGAACCGTGTATGCCTCGCGCACAGGTTCTGGCTGTGTGGGCGGTCTGATTGGTTATGCCACGCCGGCCAAAGGCACATTGGAAGATGCCTACGTATCGGCAGATATTCAGGCTTTGATTGCCAATCCGCTGGAAGTCGGCTTTGTGGCTGGTCATTTGATGGAAACGCTTAATGTCAGCTATGATGCCAACCGAACCTGCACCTTTTGTGAAGTGATCAACGATGTTTCCTCTCAGGCCAATGTGGCGGCATTTTACGATGCCACCGACAGCGCCATGCAATCATGGGACACGCAAAACACATGGTGTCTGTTGGCAAATGATTTTGCCCAGCTGCGCGAGGTGCCGTTTTCTTCATGTGAATAGGGGAAGGTTTACGGGGCGCAAGCCGTTGAAAAAAGAGGCTTTGACGTTCAAATAACTTGACAGATAGGGGCTATTTTAATATCCCCTACCCATGTTCCATGGCTGTTTTTTTAAGCCATGCAACCACACCAGCAACGCCTACCAGGAGAGCCACCATGGGAATTCTTAAAAACGAAGACATGCCCCGAAGTCTAGCCCAAACCCCGACCAATGTGGGCGGCTTTAATGCCATTTTGGATCGTGGCAGTGAGTTTGAAGGCAAACTTACGTTTCAGGGCACGGTACGCATTGATGGTAAATTTAAAGGCGAAGTTTTTTCCAAAAGTCATATTGTCATTGGGGAAAGTGGTGAAGTCGAAGGTTCTGCCAACATTGGCTCCATTTCCATCAGCGGTCATTTTAAAGGCGACATCACCGCCAAAGAAAAAGTAGAGCTTCACCCTTCAGCCGTGGTCGATGGCGACATCACCACACCATCCCTGATTATTGAAGAAGGCGTAACATTTAATGGACGCGCCATCATGGAAACCGGTAAAACAAAAAAAATACAGAGCAGTGATCCTTTGGCACAAAAAACGGATGCCAAACCGGCCATCACGCCTGCCAACGCATAGTTGATTGTAAGGAAAAATCACTTGAAACAAACTGTGGACATCATTGTTATTGGCGCCCTGTTTTTGGTATTGGGCTTTGCATTGAATCATTTTGGTTTTTGGCAAGCCATCGATATGGATACCCCCCATGGGTTGATCGTACAAGGGTGCATGTTTTTGGTGCTTTGGTTTGTGCTGTCCAAATTTTTATTTGTCCCCTTTGTACAGCTTTCACAAGAACGCGTGGCGCAAACCGATGGCCGCAAAGAAGATGCGCTTGCACAGCAAAAGCAAGCCGAAGAAATGTTTTCACAATACAAAGCGCAGCTGCAAGAAAGCAAAATTAAAGCGGCCACCATGGTCCAAACGTTAGCCTTGGAAGCCGAAAAAGAAGAAAAAGAAATTTTGGACCAAGCGCGCGCGCAAGCCAAAGATCATTTGCAAGCGCAAATTCAAAGCCTGGAAGAACAGCAAGCGCAAGCCAAACAAACATTGGAAAAACAAATCCCCGCCATTGTGGATGACATTGTGGCCCAAACCCTTGGCTTTTCAACGGCCCAAAACAGTTCATCCGCGCAACCAGAAATGAGTCAAACTTCATGACCCATCTACCCGCTCTTTCTAGTTTTATTAATTTTGCAGTGTTGATGGGTTTGCTCATTTTCTTGCTGCGCAAACCGGTCACGGCTTTTTTGCAAGATCGAAGTCAAACGTTGTCCAAAGAGCTCACCGAAAGTGAAAAGCTACGCGCGCAAGCGCAGGCAATGCTGGCGCAATACCAAGAAAAAATGAATCAGCTGGATGCGGAAGTCGAAACCATTTTAACCAAAGCCAAACAAGACGGACAAAAACTCCGAGACGAAATTTTGCAACAAGCACAGCGACAAGCCGCCCAGACCATGGAAAACGCCAAACTTGCAGCCAACAATCAAGCCGATGTGATGATTGAAAATTTGCAAAAAGAAATCATGGCAGCGGCCCTTGCGCAAGCTTCACAAAAGGTGGCCAAAAAGGCCGATACTTCGGACCACCAGCAATACGTCAACCAATTTATGGAAGAACTACAAGGGGGATTTGATGGCCGTATCCGCTGACATTCTTGCCAAAAAATATGCACAAGCTTTTTTAAGTTTATTGACCGAAGGCAAACAAACATCTTCTTTGGACCAATTTGCGCAAGAGCTTGATGCATTGGGCGTGCTGGGCCATGGAGAGATTCAAGACTTTTTTCAAAATCCCTTGTTCACCATGGAAGAAAAAGCCAAGGTGCTCAGCCATGCATTGGAACAAGTCAATGCTTCACCCTTGACCCATCAGTTTTTATTGGCTGTCAATCAAGCAGGGCACGCTGAGCTGATCCACGACATCGCGCAAGAATTTGGCAAAGCGCTTTTGGCACAAAATAAAACGGTTCGTGTATTGGTCACCAGCGCCAAAGAACTGGATGACTCGGTACAAAAAGCACTGACCCAAAGTTTTACCAAGCAGCTGGGTCAAGACATCCTTTTGGAAACGCAGGTTGATCCATCCTTGTTGGGCGGTCTTCGGGCAACGGTGGGTGGCGTGGTTTTTGATTCCACCATCACCGGCTATTTGGATCGACTTGGCAAACAATTTTCAACCAACAACGTGCGATAGACAGCAAAGGATTGAAAGGTATGGATATCGGCGTACAAAAGATTTTAGACAGACTTTTCTCAAAGGCCGGTATTCACCAGCCTGGAGAAAAAAGAGTACGCGTCTTAGGGCGTGTATAAAATATGAAGGAGAAATCATTAGCATGAACATCAGAGCGGAAGAAATTTCACAATTCATACGCAGCCAAGTGCGTGATTACGATACACGCATGGAAGTTAGCGAAACGGGCACGGTGGTCAGTGTCGGGGACGGCATTGCCCGTATTTACGGCCTTGAAAACGTGATGGCCGGTGAGCTGCTTAAGTTCCCCCATGACGTATACGGCATCGCACTCAACCTTGAAGAAAACAATGTGGGTGCCACCCTGCTGGGCAATGATGTGGCCATTCGTGAAGGCGACAGCGTAGAGCGCACCGGCAACATTGCGGAAGTACCCGTGGGCAAAGAACTTTTGGGCCGCGTGGTCAACGCGCTGGGTATGCCCATTGATGGCAAAGGCGACATCAACGCGACCCAAAAAAGCCGAATTGAAGTCAAAGCACCCGGCATTGTGACCCGTAAATCAGTGCATGAACCATTGCAAACAGGTATCAAAGCCATCGATGCCATGGTTCCCATTGGACGCGGTCAGCGTGAGTTGATCATTGGTGACCGTCAAACGGGTAAAACAGCCGTGGCCCTGGACACCATCATCAACCAAAAAGGGAAAAACGTTCATTGTATTTATGTAGCGGTGGGTCAGAAACAATCCACGGTGGCACAAGTGGTGAACAAACTAGAAAAATTTGGCGCCATGGAATACACCACGGTTGTAGCAGCCAGTGCTTCAGAATCCGCACCCATGCAATTTTTGGCACCCTACACCGGCGCATCCATTGGTGAATATTATCGGGACAATGGCATGCACGCATTGATTGTGTATGATGACTTAACCAAGCACGCCGTGGCGTATCGACAACTCTCGCTTTTGCTTCGTCGTCCACCGGGCCGTGAAGCTTATCCGGGCGATGTGTTTTATGTTCATTCCCGATTGTTGGAACGTGCAGCCAAACTCAACGATGACTTGGGCGGCGGATCACTCACAGCACTGCCCATCATTGAAACCCAAGCGGGCGATGTATCGGCGTATGTGCCCACCAACGTGATCTCCATCACCGATGGTCAAATTTACCTTGAATCCGATTTGTTTTACTCTGGGGTGCGTCCGGCCATCAACGTGGGCTTGTCAGTATCTCGGGTAGGCGGTAGCGCACAAATCAAGGCCATGAAAAAAGTTGCCGGTACCTTGCGTTTGGAATTGGCGCAGTATCGTGAGCTGGCTGCGTTTGCACAGTTTAGTTCAGACCTGGATGCAGCCACTCAAAAGCAATTGGCGCGAGGTCAACGTTTGGTAGAAGTATTGAAGCAAGGTCAATACGTACCCTATCCAGTTGAAAACCAAGTGGTGGTCATTTATGCGGCCATCAACGGATACCTGGATGACTATGAAATCTGGGCCATCAAACAGTACGAAGATGCATTGCTTTCATTTATGCAAGACAAGCATCCTGAAGTATTGCGCTTGATTCGCGAAGAAGAAAAAATGACCGATGAGTTAACGGCCATGTTGAAAAAAGCATTGGGCGAAATGAAAGAACAATTTCAACCGGTCACCCAATAACCCATGGCGAATTTAAGAGACATACGCAATCGCATCAAAAGCGTAAAATCAACGGAGAAAATCACGCGCGCCATGAAAATGGTGGCTGCGGCCAAACTTCGTAAAGCGCAAGATGCCGCCACGGCAAGCACGCCTTATCAAACCAAGATAGAAGCACTGCTCGCACGTTTGGCAACCAACGCGCAAGAGGACGTTCATCCTTTTTTGGAAAAGCGGGACGTGCAAAAAAAATTGTTGGTGGTTTTTACATCGGACCGCGGACTTTGCGGCGGGTTTAACAACAACTTGCTTAAAAAAGTTGTGCAGTATCTAAAAGCCCAAACCGTGGAAACCACGGTGCTGGCCATTGGTAAAAAAGGCATCAGCTTTTTTAGACAGCGCCCTTACCCCACCGACGATCGGGGAACAGGATACTGGGAAGATTTTTCGCACGCCAAAGCCAAAGCACTGATGGATCAAATCAGCGATGACTTTTTGGCCGGCCGTGTGGATCAAGTGGACATCTACTTTAACGAGTTTGTAACGGTGATGAGTCAAGTGCCGATGCTCAAAACACTCTTGCCCATGCAGCCGCCCAAACAACAAGACAGCGGTGCAGATTCAGTGGAGTACACCTTTGAGCCAGACCCGCAAACCATTTTGCAAACACTCATTCCGCGCAGCGTGATGGGCACTTGGTACGGCGCCAGTCTCCACTCGTTGGCTGGTGAATTTGGCGCGCGTATGGCAGCCATGGACAGTGCTTCACGCAATGCCGGCGAAATGATTGACAGTCTTACGTTAAACATGAACCGCATCCGTCAAGCGGCCATTACCAGCGAATTGGTTGAAATCATTTCGGGTGCAGAGGCCATTAAATAATGAAAGCCATGTCTGCACAAAAAACAATGTTACACACACTTTGGAAAAATTTGGCAACGCCAGCCCGAAGAACAAACCGCATGCATTGTAAGGGTGCATGCAAAATATAAAGGAGAATTTATGTCAGCAACCAGCATTAGCCAAGGCAGAATCAAACAGGTCATTGGGGCCGTGGTCGACGTTGAATTTCCCAAAGGGGAAGTGCCTGCCGTTTACACTGCATTAACCGTTACCAATCCCGCCATCGACGATCAAAAAGACAATCTTGTTTTGGAAGTTGCACAACACACAGGCGACGGCACCGTGCGAACCATTTCCATGGACACCACCGAAGGCTTGGTGCGTGGCATGAGTGTGAGCAATACAGGTGCGCCCATTGCTGTGCCGGTGGGTGAAAAAACCTTGGGTCGCATCATGAATGTGATTGGTCAGCCCATTGATGAAGCCGGACCCATCGACAGTGCCAAAACACTGCCCATTCACCGCGAGCCCCCCGCTTTTGAAGATCAAGACACCCGCATTGAAGCGTTTGAAACCGGCATCAAAGTGGTTGATTTGCTGGCGCCTTATTCCCGCGGCGGTAAAATTGGTTTGTTCGGCGGTGCCGGTGTAGGTAAAACTGTGCTGATCATGGAATTGATCAACAACATTGCCACCCAGCATGGTGGATATTCTGTATTTGCAGGCGTGGGCGAACGAACCCGCGAAGGCAACGATTTATGGGAAGAGATGAAAGAGTCGGGCGTTATTGATAAAGCCGCGCTGGTGTACGGTCAAATGAACGAGCCCCCAGGTGCCCGTGCCCGCGTTGGCCTAACCGGTTTGACCGTATCGGAATATTTCCGCGACGAAGAAGGCCAAGACGTGTTGTTGTTCATTGACAACATTTTCCGTTTTACCCAGGCCAACTCGGAAGTGTCTGCACTGTTGGGTCGAATTCCATCGGCTGTAGGTTATCAACCCACCTTGGCCACAGATTTGGGCGCCCTGCAAGAACGCATCACTTCCACCAACAAAGGATCGATCACCTCGGTACAGGCAGTATACGTACCGGCCGATGACTTGACCGATCCCGCACCGGCCACCACCTTTTCGCATTTGGACGCCACCACCGTGTTGTCTCGTCAAATTGCGGAGCTGGGCATTTATCCGGCGGTGGATCCGTTGGATTCGACCTCTCGTATTTTGGATCCTCAAGTCATTGGCCAAGAGCATTATGGCGTGGCCCGTCAGGTGCAAGGGATTTTG
Source organism: uncultured Bdellovibrionales bacterium (assembly GCA_964497185.1). Classification (GTDB taxonomy): domain Bacteria; phylum Bdellovibrionota_G; class JALEGL01; order JALEGL01; family JAGRMV01; genus CAZCBX01. Next base: position 28,991 of record CAZCBX010000001.1, read on the forward strand.
CAAAAGTACAAAGACCTGCAGGACATCATTGCCATCTTGGGTATGGACGAACTGTCTGAAGATGACAAACGAACCGTGGCCCGTGCGCGAAAAGTGCAACGTTTTCTGTCCCAGCCATTTTTCGTGGCCGAACAGTTTACAGGCAGCCCCGGCAAATACGTAAAGCTGGCCGATACCATCAAAGGCTTTAAAGACATTTGTGAAGGCAAATACGATGACCTGCCCGAACAAGCCTTTTACTTGGTGGGCACCATTGAAGAAGCCGTGGAAAAAGCCAAAGCCATGGCCGAGGGAGCGTAAGCACCATGGCCCAAGGCTTACAGCTAGACATACTGACGCCATCGCGCAGCGTGTTTTCAGATACGTGCCAAGACGTGTACGTGCCTACCCAAGCGGGTGAAATTGGCGTGCTGGAAGCCCACGAAAATTTCGTCACGCTGCTTGGCATGGGACCGGTTCGCATTCAAGGCAGCAAGGCCCCTGCGCTTTGCATTCGGGGTGGCTTTTTGGAAATCATCCAAGACAACGTCACGCTGCTGGCCGATGAAGTTTGTTTTCAAAAAGAAATCGACCCCGCTGCGCTGGATGCGCAAGAAGCGCAAATCAAAGAAAAGCTAACCGATGCCTCCTTGGATGTTCACACCCAACAGCGGTTGCGCGACGATTTGCGTTGGATCGAAACCCAAAGAAATCTTGTATAAAATCATGGGGACAGACACCAAAGGTGTCTGTCCCCAAAATCGCTGTGGTACCGATGGGGAACGCTTAGTTGCGACTACGAACAAAAGCAGCCATGGTAAAGCTGGGCTCATGTTCTTGACGCTCGCGCCCCGCGCCATAAATGGTCATGATGCCTTGACCCATGGTGGGGGTGCCGTTGTGGTACTGGCTGTAGTTGACCATAAAGTCCACCAACGTGACCCCAAAAATGCTCATGGTGCTGGGTTGTGGCATGACATAAGGCGCCCAGCCCGTTTGTGAAAAATCAACCTGCTCACTTAACTCGGTGGGCAATTGGAACGCTGCCGTTTGAGGGCGTTTCCACACAAGGTTCATTTCATCTTCAATGGCATCGGTAAATGGAATGACATCGTAAACGGTGCCACCCACATTGATGGTGCTGTCTTTCCAAGGCTCCACTTTGACAGAAATTTTACCCCGTCGGCTGGGTGAACAATGCACATTGTCCGACACGGGTTGACCAATGTATACGCGTTCGTGCGGATGGGTTAAACGGGTTTTGTATTTACCCCGCGTGGCCAGTTTTTGGGTGCGCAACGTCGAACCCTGAAAGGCAATGTTGCTTTCACCGCGGTCGTAACAACCACTGACGGTCACCAACACCACTTTGGACGGTTGGGGAATCATAATGGGATCGGAAGCTGCAATGGTATCAAACGCATCAAATATCCCTTCAAAAATATCGCACTGCTCGTTGCAGGCAGTTTGAGCGGCAGGACACGAATTAACTGCATCAAAGGGATCGATGCATCCTTCATCAATTAAACAACTGCCCATGCACGTGTCATACAAAGTGGTGGCTTCCAGCTCGGTGGAAGGCACAGAATCCACAATGTTGTCATCTTCAAAATCCAAATAACAATCCAGCGTGCCATCATCACATACTTTGATGCAGTCTTCGCATTCATTTTCAATGAAGGTCGTGGTTGTCGTTGACGAACCATCGGTTTCAGCCGGCATGGGAACCTGCTGACACGCGGCCAGTGCAAAAAATAGGGGCATTAGGGCCCAGGTTAAAAAAGATGGTTGGGTGTGTTTTTTCATCATAGTCATATCCTCACCCCTATACCTATCAAGTTTTATGCCAAGATTATGTCATCTAACCCATGAATTTTACTGGATAAAAAGAAACACCCGTTGTGCAATATATCAGCAACGGGTGTTTGGCATGGGACAAGTATCTCCGCTACCATGCGAAAATGCATGGTTTGGCTACTTGCTTTTAATGGCAATGCGCGTTTGTTTGGGGGCAGCCGATTTGTGCAATTGGATGGTCAGCACCCCTTTTTCAAAGGTGGCATCCACTTTGTCCGGATCGACATCGCTGGGCAAGGCCACGCTGCGGTGAAAACTGCCATAAGCACGTTCCACACGAAGATGGGTTTCGCCTTCTTCTTTGGTCTCAAGCTTTTTTTCGCCTTTGATGTGCAGCTGTCCATCTTTTAATGACAAATCAATGTCTTTCTCATCCATGCCAGGCAGTTCAGAGATGATGGTATAAAGTTTGTCGGTTTCTTTGACGTCCATGGCGGGCAAAAAGTCGGGCTGATCCTGTGGGTTGAATCGCTGTGGAAAATCCTCAAAAAGGCGATTCATCTCATTCCAAATGGACATAGGATGATCATTTCGACTGGCCCGAAATGGACTAAGGGTAAATTTTGTCATGGCGCAATCTCCTTTCATTTGTTTTGTTGGTTGCGGGGCATGATATTTTTTCTACAACCTCAATGTAAACACCACCTTGAGCCTGTCAATGGCGTGCACTGAAGGCTTATACAAATTGTTTTAAGGTAAAAAACCACCGTTTAAAAAAATTGGTCGGGTGCGTACCGTCTGCTACGGATTCATGTTTGTAAAAAGAAAGAATCTTAAACGCGCAGGGCCACATTTATCCATGAAAAAAATGGTCACTTGCCTAAATCTATGAAAAAAATAAAGTTATGAGCAAAACCTCGGCCCAGCACATCATTGACATCGCAGGTTTGTCTGTTTATCCCGGCGAAAACAAGCGAATCGAGATTCCCGTCGCACGCTTGCCCACGCAAACGTGGGTTTCGGTACCGGTGCAAGTCATTCACGGCGCACACCCTGGCCCTACGTTGGCCTTGATTTCAGGCATCCATGGTGACGAGATCAATGGCATGGAAGTCATACGCGAACTGCTGCCCAAAATTGACGCCCAAAAACTCCATGGCACGCTGCTATTGGTGCCGGTGGTCAATGTGTTTGGCTTTTTGAATGGGTCGCGTTATTTGCCCGACCGCCGAGATTTAAATCGTTGTTTTCCCGGCAGCGACGGGGGCTCCATGGCATCGCGCTTGGCGCATTTGTTTACGCAAGAAATTATCAAAAAGGCTGACTACGCCATCGATTTTCATACTGCAGCGACAGGACGCATCAACGAGCCGCAAATTCGCGCCAACATCAAAAGCAAAAAAATTGTATCGTTTGTAAACATGTTTGGCCAAGTTCCCGTTGTGCATTCCAGTGAAATTGATGGCTCGCTGCGTGCCACCGCGCGAAAACATCGCTGCACCATGATGGTGTTTGAGGGGGGCGAAGCCAACCGCTTTAACAACCAAGTGATTCAAGAAGCGCTGGAAGGTACGGTGCATGTATTGAAAAAACTAAACATGATCAAAGTGCCGGGCCGTTGGGGCAAACGGAAAAATAATACCATTTGTAAAAAATCCAAATGGCTTCGCGCTTCCAGAAGCGGTTTGTTTCGTTTATTTCCAAACTTGGGTGATGCTGTGAAAGCCAAACAGAAAATTGGTGTGATCTCAAACATTTTTGGCGATCCCATTCGCAGCGTAAAAGCGCCCTTTGATGGGCTCATCATTGGTGTATCCACAGACCCTAAAGTGAATCAAGGTGACGGTATGATTCATCTCGCTCAGCTGGAAGCCGATCGCGTTTAAGCAAATGCACAATGCGAAAACAGTGCAGCAAGCTGGCTGCAAACAAAGCCAGGGTTAAACCATACCAAACGCCCCGATAATGCAAGGGGGTGTAAATGCCCAAGACCAACGAAACCGGCGCACCCACAAGCCAAAACGCCAGCATAATATTGATAAAGGGAATCAGCGTATCTTTTAAGCCACGGCATATGTTCATACCCAGCGATTGCAGTCCATCCACAATTTGAAACACCCCGGCCATCATCACCAATTGAACGCCGATGGTCACCACATCCGGATCCGACGTGTACAGGCCCACGAGGGCAGCAGGCATGGATAAAAACACCACCATAAAACAGGTCATGCTGACGCAAACCATTTGAAAGCCCGTGATAATGTACAACCGTACCGCACCTCGATCTTGTTTGGCCGCGGCTTCTGAAACCAAAATGGACACCGCCTGCGCCGTGCCGAAGGCCACCATAAAGGTTAACGAAATGATGTTTAACGTCACCTGATGTGCGGCCAGCTCCATGGTGCCCAATCGACCCATCAGCAGTGCCGTAAAAAGAAAAAAACCAATTTCGGCCATGATCATTCCCGCCAAGGGAAGGCCCAGCGCAATCATGTGTCGAAAAATTTGGGGACGGAACCGGCCCAACCCGCGGAAAAAATGATAACTTTGATAGGCCGGCTGTCGATACACATACACCCACGCCACAATGGCCATGATCCAGCCCACCAGAGAGGTGGCCAGTCCCGAACCTGGCAGGCCCATGGCCGGAAAAAAACCAGGGCCATAAATAAAGCCATAGTTGAGCACAACATTCAAGCCAAGGCCAAACACCATGATCCACATGGCCGGCTTAGGGTGCTGCAAGGCCTCAGTGCTGTAGCGCATGACCAAAAACAACAAATGGCCCAACACCCCAAACGAAAAATAAAAAAGATACGCGCGTGTATCGGCGATGAGGCTCGGATCTTGTCCTGCCATGCGCAAAAGCCACGGCGATAGATAAAACATCAGCCACGCCAACAAGGTGACACCCAGGGCAATCCAAAGGGCATGTTGCACCAGAAGTCGAATACGGATTTTTTTGTTTTGCGAAAGGGCATCATTGAGCAGCGGTGATAAAGCCGAAAACAAACCGATGGCAAAAATTACCACCAACACCCAAAGCAGATGGGCCAAGGTCATGGAGGCCAGTGCTTGGGGTCCCAGGCGGCCAACCATCAGCGTATCGATGGTGGTCATGAGACTGGAGGCCAACTGGTTTAGCACGATGGGCCAGGCTAGGGTTTTTATTTTTTTTACGGTTTGGATGGAAAGCATGGGTGTTGGTAGTGTTATAGATATGTAGCGTTGTATTGGGAAATTTTTTTTCTTTTTTTAATGAAGATTTGTGGGACTTGGGGCAAGCCCAAAGCTCCCCTGTGCATTTGGATGGGTGGGGGTTTGAAAGCGGATGCAGTCAAACGCTTTTGGGCGTTTGGTCTTTTTTAGGTTTTCTTTTTTTTGGCGACGGGTTTGATTTTGACTTTGCCGTTTTCGGTTTCGATTTTGAAGGAGATGTCGTGGCCTTTGTGTTTTTGTTCGATGGCGCGTCTTTTTTGGGTAAGCTGGGCTTGAAATTTTTTATAGGAAACGTTATCCAGCTTTTGTTTCAAACCATCTTTGGCTTCTTGATACTGGTGGTAAAGGTCAAACATGCTGTCGGTGGCGGTGCCCATTTCGCCGTGCTCGTGGGCTTTTAAATTCAGATTGGCGCGAAACACATCGCGCTCATAAGTGCCTTCTTCTATTTTTCGCAAGGTCCGGTCCCAATAGGTGCAGTAGGTGTTGTAACGCGCGACGCTTTGCTGAAACCGAAATTTAAGCCGCGCATTTTGAATGGGCACACCGTGATGCTGCCGAATGATGCGATTGACGCGCTCACGGCGGGGTTCCGGATTTTCTTTGATCAGACCCATAAAATATTGCTCGTACATGACGCGCAGTCGTTCAATTTCTTTGACCAAAAAATCCACATCTTGGTCCATGCCTTCGGTGTCTTGAAATCGGGTTAATGCCATAAGTAATGGTTTGATTATATCATAAATGGCTCAGCGATTCATGGGCGTGCTCAACCGTGTGCCCGGATAGTAAGCTTGCAAAATCTGCCAATAGTTCTGGCCGCGCTCTGCTCGCCCAATGGCGCCCACCTGGCTTAAGCCCACGCCGTGTCCCTGGCCCCGACCAAAAATATGCAGGCTGGTGATGCGGTTGCCTTGTTTTTTGATGTCAAACACCATCATGGACGAGGGCAAATTGCCCAGCGCACGACGGATGGCCAATTCAGAATAAAGGACCTTGCGCTGGGTGCCCGCATAAAACGCCATTTTGGTCACCCGACCCGACACCCCTCGGCTTAACACTTCAATGCGGTCGATGGGTGTGGCCAACCCCCATTGTTTGGCCAGCCTCGAAAGCGCCGGTTTTGAAACGGTGCGCTGCCAAAATTGGCCAGGGCCGCCCATGGACGAAGCGCTGCAATAGGTGGGTGCCTTTTGCAAAATATGCAATCGAAGCTGCGCTTCATCTTGAAGGTTGGTGGGAGCAGACAGGCCCAAAAAATCAGAAGTGCCATGCAAATAGGATTTGGCCACGCCACCAAACGCGTATCGATTGGTTTCGGTTCGCCCACCCGAGCTGGCGTGATAAAAAGTTTGGGCAAAGTCGCCCTGTGGTTCGCGAAGCACCATGTTTTGGGTTTGAACCACAGCCTTGCGCACGTTGGGAAAAAATTGTTTTTGCCCATGGTAGGCTTGACAAGCCGTGGTGATGCACATTTGAAAAGGCTCCAAAGGTTTGGTTGTACTTCGATGATCCAACGCCGACGCGCTGGACTGCGCATACACATAAGTGCGCGCAATGATGGCTTGCGTTTTGAGTGCCTGCAAGGGCGCACTTGGATAGGTTTCTTCGGGGATCAAACTTTCAAGGTACTGTTGCATATCAATGGACTGCACCACCGAAAGTTGCTGTTGCATGTTGGGTAACACATACACGCTTTGGGTCAGTGGAATGTCTTGAGGGTTGCCACCCAACAGTTCGGTGGGTACGTTTTCAATGATCACCGTGCGCTGGGGTGCGGGCACAATTTCAACCAAACCGGTAAAGCTTTTTTCATAATTGCCCTGCACCGACCTGAGCGTGGCGCTGCCCAGCATGGGCAATTCAATGCGTGCAATCACATGGCATTTGTTCTTGTATTGCGCGGTGACTTTTTTGCAGTAGTTTTCTGCTTCCTGTTCAGACTCCATAAAATCCAATGCAAGAAAATGACGGTACAAAAGTTGATCGTAGGCTTTCCACGCATCCATTTTGGGTGGCCCCACCCAACCAGCACGCACAAAACCGCGTGTGATCCAAGGGCGTACGGCTTCAAACGAAGGCTTTTGTCGCGCAGGCATGAGCGTGTCCTGAACTGTTGGGTAATACCGCACAATGGCCGGTCGGACCACGGCATCAAACGCAATTTTCCATTGAACACGGGCCGGAGAATAAACATCCCAGGTGCGGTGTTCTTCAAACACGCGAATTTTAAAATCATGATCGGAGCGGACCGACACTTCCTGCGCGCTGGGAACAATGCCCAGTTGAATATGCGCTTTGTCGTCGGCAGGCAGCGCCCAGAAACTTCGATTGAGGTGTCGGGATATCCAACCGCCCTGCGCCAGGGGTTTGTTTTCAATGGTGACCACCGGTTTTTCCACAATGGGCGCCACAGTACTGGGCGTCATCTCGCAACCAGCCAGCGTAAGGGTGACCAAACATGTGGCCACAATATGCAACCCAAGACAGCGCATTTATTCTTGCATAAAAAATTCTTGGGTTTGATTGCTGCGTTTGTTGCGGTCGGTGTATTCGGTGGGCTCTGTGCCCTCACGGAATACTTCAAAAATGGCGCGCTCGGTTTTGTCGGTGGCCAGTTTGCCTGTATCGGCATCGATTTGTGCAAACACCAACCGAGGCGGAATATCAAAATCCAGAACAGGTTTGTCTTCAAGGGTGGTTTTCATGTAGTCCAACCACACCGGTGTTGCGGTTCGGCCCCCACCTTCACGATAGCTAAGGGGCTGTCGATCGTCGTAACCAAACCATACAGTGGTGACCAGCTGTGGGGTGTAGCCAGAAAACCAAGCATCCAAGTTGTCATTGGTGGTGCCAGTTTTGCCAGCAGCGGGGCGGCCCAGCGCTAAGGCGCGGCGGCCAGTGCCGGAAGTAATAACCTCTTTAAGTAAGTGCGTCATGATGTAAGAGGTTTGGGGTGTCAGTACATAAGGCTCCGGCAATTCGGCCAAAGGATCTTTACCCAGCTCGGCAACCTTGCGCACTTTTTGCGCTTCAAATTCCAAGTGATCCAACTGAGCCAACTGATCCAGCAAAGGGGTCATGTAAGAGGTGCTTTCATTTTCTTCAATGATTTCTCCGTGCCGGTCGATGATGCGAATGATGGAAAAAGGTTCAATGCGTTTGCCGCCGGATGCAAAAACGGCGTAGCCACGCGCCAGCTCCATGGGCGAAACACTGCTGGAGCCTAGGGCCAATGAAAAGTTGCGTTGCAAGTCCGAAGCAATGCCCATTTTTTTGGCGTAGGCAATCACCGGATCAATGCCAATGTCTTGCACCATTTTGATGGTTGGAATGTTGCGAGAGTTGACCAAACTATCGCGAAAAATGGTGTCGCCATAAAATTTTCCGCTAAAGTTTTTGGGCTTCCAGCGAAACTCATTGGTGGGATCGTCATACACAATGGGCGCATCGTTGATAACGCTGCCCGGTGTATACCCATGGTCTAGCGCGGCAGCATACACAAACGGCTTAAAGGCTGAACCAGGCTGGCGCTTGGCTTGCAGCACGCGATTGAATTCACTCAAATCAAAATCATACCCACCCACCATGGACACAATTTCGCCGGTGGATGGGTCCAAGGAAATCAAAGCGCCTTGCACTTCGGGCACTTGAAACAGTTCATAATTTGTGCGGGTTTTCAATGTTTCGGGCACTTCGATGTCTGAAGCCAGCGCATCCGAATTTTTACGCACCAATATCACATCGCCTTTGGACAAAGCCTCTGAGGGGCGTTTGATGAGGTTGGCTTCGGATGATAAATTGGTATTGGGCTTTCGGGCCCAGTTCATGGTGCTAATGTGAATTCTTCCTTGTTCCAGACCAGTATGGATGCTCACCCAGCCATTGGCATCATCGATATTTTCAACCAGCGCTTTCCAATAGCCCGATGGTGGATTTGATTTTTGCGAGGCCAACGTTTCTTGAATAAACGTTTCTTGTTGGTCTGATGTCAAGTTTTCCAAAGGGCCACGATAGCCTTGTCGACGATCAATTTCTTCAATGCCTCGCTTTACCGCATCTCTGCCGGCCAGCGCTGCTTTAATGCGCAAGGATGTGTACACTTGCAGGCCCTCTTTGAGCACGCGGTCTGCACCGTATTGATCCATTAAAAAGGTTCGGATGTTTTCCACAAAATAAGGGGCTATGGTGGCATTTAAGTCGCTGAACGGCTCAATGTAAATCTCTTCGGCCAGGGCTTGCTCATATTCTGCTTGGGTGATTTTGCTTTCGGCGAGCAAACGGCCCAGCACGTATTGTTGACGGCCGGTGGCTTTTTCAAAATCTTTTTTGGGATTGTCACGGCTGGGCGCTTTGGTTAAACCAGCCATCATGGCCATTTCAGCAATGGTGAGTTCCGACAAGTCTTTGCCGTAATACACTTCCGCAGCGGCTTGAACGCCGTACGCCGAGTTGCCCAAGTACACTTCATTTAAATACATTTCCAAAATTTCATTTTTGGTAAAAAAGCGTTCCATAAAAAACGCCAAAAAGATTTCTTTGACCTTTCGAGAATATTTTTTTTCGGGTGAAAGCAAAAGCGCGCGGGCCACTTGTTGGGTGATGGTGCTACCGCCCTGTTTTTTATAACCGGCTTGAATGTTTTTTATAAACGCGCGGCCAATGGCCATGAAAGATACACCCCCGTGATCATAAAACTCGGCGTCTTCCGCGGCCAAAAATGAATGAATCAAGGTGGCAGGGATTTCATCAATGGGCACAAAAAAACGGCGCTGCTGATAAAACTCGCCAATTTTGATCATTTCTTTGGAATACACTTCGGTGGCCACATCGGGTTGATAGGGTTTGAGTGAGTCCACGCTGGGCAAGTCCCAGGCAATGACGAGCACCAGCACCACAACAGCCACAATGCCAGCCGCCACAGCACCGATAAGTCCTTTTAACCACAAAGGAAAACGAGATTGTTTGTTTTTACTCATATTGGCTCTTTATCATTGTTTTGGAGTATTCTATACTATAGAGGCCAACAAAAAAACCCACAAGCGATCACGGGGTCTTTCAAATGTGTGAAAGGTTTTGGTGATCTTGCGGACTGTTTCAATCATAACCCTGGTGGATGTATGACCCAAGCTGGAAACAATACAAAAGACGACAATCGACGAAAGTTTGCGCGGATCTCGCTGGCCACGCAAGTCAAAGTGGTGTTTCGTGAGATAAGCCAGCGCAATTCGATGATTTTAAGCAATTTGAGCGAAGGCGGTTTGTTTTTGGAATCGGACGTGCTTAAGCCCATCGGCACGGTATTGGAATTTGAATTTCGTGTGCAAGATGGCAGCGAGGCCATCAAGGGCAAAGGGGTGGTGCGTTGGCTGGAAGAAGACCCCATGCGTCGCAAAGGAATGGGCATTCAGTTTTTGGACCTCAATCATGTGGGCCGAGAGGTCATCACCCAACTTTACCGAGAATACAAAAATAACGCATAGCTTCTAATTTTATACCGCAGTGCTAACCACCACGCACACTGACTTTGAAAAAAAGTTGCGTAGACCGTCTTGACAACGTTTCAGCGGCCCTCTATACCTGCAAAGGTAAGTACCAACGTATGATGATCTTCAACCTGACACTTGCGCAGGGTTTTCGACCCTTGCACTGCTGCGACCACCACGCTTGCTTTTGTTCAAAGCGTTTGCGTCGCAACTTTCACCCTACAAAGGAGAATAAAGTATGGTAGCTATCCGCATGGACGCTTCGGCCCCACGTATTCAAACGCTTCGCATTTCGATTACATCGCAAAGCAATATCAAGCCCTTTTATGCCACCAGCTTGGGCCTTGATTCAACTTGGACCATGCGACCCCCCACGCTGCTTCATACGGATATCAATAAATTTGTTAAAATTGTGGGTGAGCAGGGGGTCACCAGGGTAGAAATTTGTGGCAATGAACCATTGCTGCGCAAGGATGTATCTTCTTTTATCAAAGCCGCGCATGCTTACAAGGGCATCAAAGATGTTCGGGTGATCACCAACGGCACGCAGCTAAAAAATTACGCCGATGGTTTGCGCAAAATGGGTTTGAAAAAAGTCGAAATCGAACAATGCGATACCTTGGATTTTAAAAAGTATCAAAAAATTACAGGCAAAGATGCATTGTATCGGGTGCTCGATGGCATCGAAAAAGTTGAAAAGTTAAAATACAGCGAAATTGTCGTGAACATTTTGCTACTCAATCAAATCAACAACGACGAACTGGTCGAAATGGCTCGCTGGACACGCGACCGAAAAATTCACATCCGCTTTAAAGAATTTGCCCCAGTTCAGGACCGCAATAACCCTTATGAAGACCGCCCAATTTTGACGGTGCGCCAAGCCAAGGACATCATTGAAAATTATCAAAAATTAGAAATGGAATACGATCTAGACCAAGATCAACCCACCCCCACCTTCCGCTTTGAAGGCGGTGTAGGCAAGATTTCTTTTGTTTCTGCCAAAGACATTCAGGCCGAGCGGGAAAAACCTTGTTTGTATATCAATGAAGAAGGCGTGGTGTACAACAATGTACAACCAAAAAAAACATTGTCGGTGTTGTCGTCGCTGCGCAAAGATTCAAAAGATCCCAAATTTCGCAAAAGCATTGAAAAGTTTATCGTGCTGAAAAAACCGTCTTCGGGCAAAAAGGCCAAGACGAGCAGCAAAAGCGGCCGTAAAAAAGCAAGCAGCCAAGCCAAAACATCCACGCGCAAAACGGCTTCTACGCGAAGCAAAAGCAAACGCGCCACGGCCAGCGCTTCAAATTAAGCGTATCGCTTTGTGCACAAAGGCCCTAAGGTGTCGGGCTTTTTTTCGGGCATCTTGAAGGGCTTTCCAGTACAATAAGTGCCATGTTGGGCATTGGAACCCCAGAATTGTTGGTCATTGGCCTGGTATTATTAATGTTGTATGGTCCCGATCGTTTGCCCAAAATGCTGGCCAAAGTAACCGGCTTTATGCGGGACGTAAAAGATGCCGGACAAGATGTAAGCCGAACCGTTCAAAAAGAGTTGTACAAAGTCGAAACGCAGGTACAAACCTTGGCCCAAGATGAACAAGCCCAACCACGCGTTTCCGATTCAGCGCCACCTTCACCCAAAAAAGACAACGACGCTGAAGAACACCTCAGCGAAACGCAAGAAAAACCCAACGACGAGGCGCTTTGATGAACGACGGTTCGATGGATTTTTGGGCGCACTTTGGACAGCTTCGGCAATCCATTTTGCGATCGGTGGCCAGTGTCCTGCTCGGCTTTATTGGCTGTTACGCATTTCGCAAAGACATTTTTGCATTACTTCGTGCCCCTTACGACCAAGCTTATGAAACCGTATTGCAAAAAACACCAGTGTTGATTCAAACCGGACTGATGGAAGCTTTTTTGGTATACTTAAAATTGAGTTTGCTGGCTGGCTTGTTCATCGCATGCCCCTTTGTCTTTTATCAACTCTGGCGTTTTATTGCACCGGGCCTTAAAAAAAGTGAGCGCAAACATGTGGTGCCCTTTGTTGTTTTGGCCACCGCGTTTTTTTTGGGCGGCGCCCTGTTTGGTTATTTTATGGTTTTTCCCAAAGGCTTTGCATTTTTCTTGTCCATCACCCAAGGCGAAAACATTGAGCCACTGATTAAAATGCAGGATTATTACAAACTGGCATCCTGGATGCTTTTGGGCTTCGGCCTCTCTTTTGAAGCCCCCCTGGTGGCATTGTATTTGGTTAAATTCGGCATCATTACAGCCGATCAACTGCAACGCTCCTGGCGCGGCGTGATCATCGGTATTCTTATTTTTGCCGCCATTATTACACCCACGCCCGACCCAGGCACCCTGCTTATGATGGCCGCACCGCTGATGGTTTTGTATGGATTAACCATTGTGGTCGCCCACATGATGCCCAAAGGCAAAAGCCGTGCATGATGCTTTCAGAGCATGCAATGCATTCATTGAAAAAAAAGAATATAAAGACTCAGGGCGCTCGATCAAAAAGGGTGAAAGCCTCGGAAAAATGTAACAGTTTGGTGTTTTGTTGGGTGCGGGTGGGGCCGTTGTAGATTAAGGACCCATTGCAGTCGGGGATCCACTGCTGAACTTTTTTCACGGTTTTAAGCATGTCTGGGTGGAAAGTTGCGGCTGATTTAATTTCAATGGCGGTGAATTTTCTTCCTTGTTTGTACAATAAATCAACTTCGTTTTGGTTGTTGTCACGATAAAAATACAAATTGGGATCTTTTCCTTGGTTTAATTTTGTTTTAACCGCATCCATCACCACCAAGTTTTCAAAAATTTGACCCACCAATGGATCGCGTTGAATGTGATCTGGTTTTTCAATGCCCAACAAATAAACCAACAGTCCTGTTTCAATAAAATAATATTTGGGGGCTTTGATCACGCGCTTGCCGAAGTTTTCATAATAGGGATTGAGCCGGTACAAAATAAATGAAGCTTCTAAAATGCTCAGCCAGCTTTTGATGGTGGGAATCGATGTGCCTACATCGTTGGCCAATGTTTGATACGCCAGGATTTGTCCCGCGCGCCCAGCCATAAGACGAATGAATTTTTCGAATAAGTGCAGTTGTTTGATCTGAATCAATTGTTGTACATCCCGTTCGACATACGTTTTATAATAGCTTTGGTAAGCTGCATAAGGACGAATGGCTTGATCAAACACGCGTGGCAAAAATCCATGGAATGCACAATTTGAAAAGTCCCCCAGTTCACGGTGGGCTTTTTTTAGCTCTTGCACGCTCAGGGGCCAAAGTTTAAGAATGCCGGTTCGCCCTGCCAAAGATTGAGAAATGCCTTGCTGCAAATAAAGCTGATGAGAACCTGTCAGAACAAACTGTCCATTGATTTTCTGCTCATCGACGATCACTTGAATGTAGCTGAGCAATTCAGGCACTCTTTGGATTTCATCCAAAATGACATGGTCTCGGCCGATGTCTTTAAAAAAAGATTGAGGATCTTGCGCAGCATAAGCCCTTTGATCTGGATCTTCCAAATTAATGTAACGATAGCTGGGTAAAGCTTTACGTGTCAGGGTGGTCTTGCCCGATTGTCGTGGCCCCAAAATGCTTACGACAGGAAATTCATCCAGCATGGTGCGCAATTCTTTTTCGATCTGTCGGCCAATCATTTTATCTAGTTTAATCTATACAATATTAAAGTTCAACTTTAATATTGTATAAATATATAAAAAGAAGATCTAAATCATTGAAATTATTTGATAATATAGACTTATGCGCGACGAATAAGCTGTGTTAAGGCTGATAAAGACCAAACACGCCGCGCAGGGTATGGGCGATTTCGCCCAAGGTGGCGCGGGCATTGGCCGCTTCAATGATGGCGGGCATGAGGTTTTCTTTGCCCGATGCGGCCGTTTTCAGCTGAGACAATGCTTGATCGGTGGCTTCTTGATTGCGGCTGGCGCGAAAGGCTTTGAGTCGATTGCATTGGTCTTGCTCCAAGGCTGAGTCCATTTTTAAAATATCGGGTGCTTGAAGGCTTTCGGTGGCGTACGCATTGACGCCCACAATTTTGCGCTCGCCTTTTTCCATTTCCATGGCAAACTCATACGCGCGTTCGGCGATGGCATTTTGAAAATACTGTTTTTCGATGGCTTCAATGCTGCCACCCATGCCGTCAATTTTCTCAATAAGCGCTAGGGCGCCATCGGCAATGCGCCGGGTTTCTTTTTCAATGGTGAAGCTGCCGGCCAACGGATCGATGGTGTGGGTGACCCCGCTTTCATCGGCAATGATTTGCTGCGTGCGCAGGGCAATCATGGCTGATTCATCGGTGGGTAGACCCAAGGCTTCATCCCGTGAATTGGTGTGCAAACTCTGTGTGCCGCCCAGCACTGCCGCCAACGCTTGTAAGGTGACACGCACAATGTTGTTGTTGGGCTGTTGCGCGGTGAGAGTGCTTCCAGCGGTTTGTGTGTGAAAGCGCATCAGTTTGGAGCGCTCCTTTTTTGCGCCAAAGCGCTTTGTGACAATCTGGCCCCATAGTTTTCGCGCGGCACGAAATTTGGCAATCTCTTCGACAAAGTCATTGTGCCCGTTGAAGAAAAACGAAAGCTGACCGGCAAACGCATCCACGTCCAGTCCGCGAGCACAAGCATGCTGCGTGTAGGCGATGGCATTGCTTAAGGTAAACGCCACTTCTTGAATGGCATCGCTGCCGGCTTCGCGGATGTGGTAGCCTGAAATGGAAATGGGGTTCCACCGCGGGATATGCTGGGCGGTGTATTCAATGATATCGGTAACCAGTCGCATGGATGGCAAGGGGGGATAAATGTATGTGCCCCGCGCAATGTACTCTTTTAAAATATCATTTTGTAAGGTACCGCGCAGTTGATCCACGGCCACGCCTTGCTGCTGGGCCACCGCAATGTAGAACGCGAGTAAAATGCTGGCCGTTGAATTGATGGTCATCGAGGTGGAGACTTGATCCAAACGAATTTGATCAAAGAGCCGATGCATATCATCAATGGTTGAAATGGACACGCCAACGCGGCCCACTTCACCGCGGGCCATGGGCTCGTCGGCATCAAAACCCATTTGCGTGGGAAGATCAAAAGCGGTGGAAAGGCCCGTTTGGCCGCCTTTGAGTAAATAATGAAACCGCTCATTGGTTTTTTCGGCGGTGCCAAAACCAGAATATTGGCGCATGGTCCATAGGCGACCACGGTACATGGTGGGTTGTACGCCGCGTGTATAGGGTGCCTGGCCGGGAAAGCCGAGGTCTTGTTGGTAATCCAGCGGGGCCGATGTGTCGACGGTGCTTGCTTGGGATCCGTCGGATCGTTTGGTGGTGAAGGTGGGTTTGGTCATTGGGTTTTTTGTACGTGAAATTGTATAAAAACCAAAGGGTAAAAATTTTTTGAGTTTTCTATTCTTTTTTCAAATGAAGATCTTTGGCGAGGTACACACCCCGGGGAAATGCTCCGCGGACTCGCGGAGGTGCTTACTTTTAAAGCAAACTACGAATTCATTGAAGAGTTTTTCTTTGTTTCGGTACATTGAATTGCTCAAACAGCGCTGCGCATTGTCCCCGGGGTGGTACCTGCGGCCTGTGCATTTGGACGTTCATATAAGGCATTGGGCAAAGGGCTTGGGGTTTGTCTTGAAATTTTTGATGAGGGGTGGGGGTGGTTTTTATGGGGTGATTGAAATCATGCGTTGGCCGGCTTCGACGGAATCGCCTTGGTTTATGTCTATGGCAGTTATGTTTCCGGCGGTGGGGGCTTTGATGACGTTTTCCATTTTCATGGCTTCTAAAACCAAAAGGGGTTGACCTTCTTCCACGGTGTCACCGGATTGTACATGAATGGCCAGTACGCGACCTGGCATCACAGCCGTGACTTCTCCAGCGCCCGCGCCGTCTCCAAGGCTATTACCCAACGCATAAGGATCTTCCACGGTGATGTCCAGGGTGTGCTGGTTCACCATGACTTGGGTGGGGCCATTGGCTTTGCGGGTGAGGGTGTTGGTGTGAAATACCTGCCCGTCTTTTTGCAAAATCCAACCACCGCTGGTGTGCTGATAAGAAAAAACATGTTTTTGATCATCGAGCGTAAGGGTGATGGTTTGATCGGTTCGCTCTACTTGAAGGTCGTGGCTTTGGTCTTGAAAATGCGCAGTGCGTTTCATGGGGTTAGCTCCAGGGAAATCGAGGTAGACGTGAGTTCCACCATTGCGATGGTGCCATCGTCGGTGTGCTTTTGGGTTGGGTCGTGGGTTCATCCAAGAGGGCTGTGGCCACGGCGGCGAGCCACTCTTGGGTTGTGGCGGTGGTTTGGGCTTCAAAAGGCATGTTGTCTTCCACAAAGGTCGTCGAGATTTGGCCTTGTTGATACGCAGGGTTGTCCAAAATGTTTTGCAGAAAAGTGGTGTTGGTGGTTAAGCCGCCCAAGCGCAATTCACGCAGTGCTTGCTGCGTTTTGGCAATGGCTTTGTCTCGGGTGTTGTCCCATACAGAAATTTTAGCAATCATTGGATCATAGAATAGCGTGATTTCACTGCCTTGTTCCACGCCTGAGTCGATGCGAATGCCTTTGCCAGTGGGCCACACCAGCTGGCTTAACGTGCCGGGGCTTGGAAAAAATTGATTGCTGGGATCTTCCGCATAAATACGCACTTCAATGGAATGGCCTAAAAATGCAATGGGCTCATCCAATTGAATTTCTTCACCAAAGGCAGCGCGAATTTGCAACGCCACCAAATCCAAACCGGTAATCCATTCGGTTACGGGATGCTCCACTTGTAGGCGTGTGTTCATTTCTAAAAAATAGAAATTTTCATCGGCATCCACCAAGTATTCAATGGTGCCAGCGCCTCGGTAAGATACGTTTTTACACAGCTGTTTGGATACGGCGGCCATGGCCTGTCGGGTTTCGTCTTTCAAACCCGGTGCCGGTGCTTCTTCGATGATTTTTTGATGGCGCCGCTGCAGCGAACACTCGCGGTCGCCCAATGTGTAAATGTGGCCATGGTGATCGCAAAACACTTGCACTTCAATGTGCCTTGGGTGCACCAAACATTTTTCAATGTAAATGCTGTCATCGCCAAAAGCATTGCGGGCTTCGCTTTGAGCCAAATCAAAAGCCTCTCGGACGTCTTCTTTGCGGGTCACACGGCGCATGCCTTTGCCACCCCCTCCCGCTTTGGCTTTTAAAAGTACAGGAAAGCCAATTTCCACAGCATAGGTTTCTGCTTCTTCTGCATTTTTAACCTGATCGGTACCAGGGACCATGGGTACATTGGCCTTGGCGGCGGCTTGTCGCGCCAAAATTTTGTCGCCCATGGCAGCGATGGTTTCGGGCTTGGGGCCAATAAACACAATGTTGTTTTCACCACAGGCTTTGGCAAAAGCCTGATTTTCAGCCATAAAACCGTAGCCAGGATGAATGGCATCAATTTGATGCTTTTGGGCCAAAGCCAACAAACGATCCAGTTGCAAATAACTCTCGGCCGATGGCGCAGGTCCCACACAGTAAGCCTCATGGGCCAAACGTACGTGCGGTGCATTGGCATCGGCTTCGGAATAAATGGCAATGGGAAGGTGTCCCATTTCTCGAACGCTGCGTGCAATGCGCACAGCGATTTCACCGCGATTGGCAATGAGTATGCGTTTGGGAGGCGTCGCGCTCATGCAAGCGGTATAAAACGGATTGGCGCAAAAGTACAGCTATAGTTGGACATCAAACACAGCCGAAACCGCATAGTGGTCACTGATGACTTGAGCATGTTGGGCGGTTGGGCCAGAGGACTCAGCGTAAAGAAAATCATCTAAATGATGGCAAAAATCCATCAGGCTGCTTGGACCATCCACTTTATAAAAAATATGGTCAATGATGCCATGGTAGGGCACATCCCGGTTTTGTGTCCATAGGTCCACAAAAAAACCAACAAACCCTTCTGTCTGCCCCACCAATGGGTTTTGTTGATCATAGCTGCATATCGCGTTGCTGTTGGGGGCCAGCTGAAAATGCAAAGCAGCCAATGCTTCTACATATTGGTCCCAAAAATGATCAATGGCGGGTGCGGTCCATAGCCCTTTGCCGTTTTCAATTTCAATGACTTCGCCGGGCATCCGATCCATATCCACCCACCATTGGAGATGGCCCAAGTTGAAATCTCCTGCAACAATGGTCGTGGAAGTTTGTTTGGATATGTATTCAAGGAGCTGCTCAAGCTGAAGCTGGTGGGTGGCGTCCACACCATCGTAGGGTTGACTGGTGTAGGTCATGTGTACATTCACAAAACAGTATTCCTTTTCTTGCAAGTCTGTCTGCAGACACAAGGTGAGCATGCCCTTGTGGTAATTCCATATTTGAAATGAATCTTGGTCCCATGGCACAAAGCTTTCCTCCACTTTCATGGATGGATGTCTGGGATCGATCAAATTGGTTAATATCACCAAACCATGATGATGGGCGATGCCCTCATGGGTGCGGTGGTCTGCCAAAAAAACATGATGCTTGCGACTCAATTGTTTCAGCTGCTGCTGAAGCGCTTGAGAAAAAACCTCCTGCAAAAAAAACACAAAGTATTCGTTTTTCGCTTCCAGTGATTGGATGGTTTGATCCAACACATTGCCAAGGTGCTGTCCGCGGGTTTTGGCATCCGATACAAAAAAAAGATCGGCCACATTGTAGGTGGTGACATACAACGGGGTGCCCTGCGCCAACATGGGCATAAAAAGAAACATGATGGTGAAAAAAAACTTACTTTGCGCTTGGCTCACTGCTCCCCCAGTGCATACAGAATAGCAAAAGATTTTTAAACACCGTGTTAAGCATCTGTAAAATCCAATAAAAAAAAGGTTAAGAAGGTTGTAAAAAAAGTACAAGTCTGGAAGGCAACATTTGCGTCCATGCTTTTCAAGGCGCGCTCAGCATAAGCCATGAAGGCATTGCAATCGTGGTAAAGAGATCTTTTGTGTTTAAGCACTGACGTGATACCCATATAGAAGCATGAATTCAATATTGCGATACTTAATGTGGGGTGTTGGTGCGATTGTGGTGCTGTACGCATTGTTTTTTATCGCCTTGGAGACGGTGGGGGATCATTACATTCAAAAAAACCTGACCCAAGCTGCGCAACAACCGTATCAATTCGACCTCTCCATTGGCACCATAAGCCACTCTTTCTTTAAGCCCACACGGACCAAGATCAAAAATGCAGCATTGACGTATCAAAAAAACAAAGTCGTTGAAATCGAGCGCATGAAAATTGATTTGAGTGTCTTGGCGTTGATGAAACAAAAACTAAAAATCACCACTTTTGATTTCAAAGTCGCATCCTTGACCTTGAAGCCATCCTTGCTGGATCATGTTCAACAAGTGCAACCACCCGCTGACAAAGCGACATCCAAACCAGCATTGCCATTGGGCATCAACCGCTTGGAGTTGGTAGACAGCAAGGTGGAAGTGGACAAAGCCACTTATCAAAAAATGGCGTTGTCATCCTTGGTGCTTGAAACAAAAGATCTGAAAGTTGCATCCATAACTTCCCTTCTGTCCACGCTATCGTGGAAAGCCACCATGCAGTTTCAACAATGGTCCCATCCCTACGTCGCCCTTGAAAATTGTGACATGCATATCAAACTGCAAAGTCAAACAATGGACATCCAAAACATCCAATGCAAAGCCGAGGGCCAAAACCTTCAAGCGCAAACCACGTTTCAACTCTCACCCCTGAGCGACATTCACTTAAAGCTTCAATACGATCAAATCGATCTAAAAAAATGGTCCAGCCAAGTGGCGCCAGAGCTGGGCTATCCCATATCAGGCCAGCTCAACCTACACACGGATGTACGCGTAGCGGACCTCCAACAGTGGCAACAAGCGCAAGGTCAAGTGCGGGTTGAAGGGCAAAACATTGTAATTGAAAACATCAACATCGACCGGTTGATTGATGCCTATGTGCAAAGCAATCAGACCAGTTTGCTCAACGTGGCTGGTTTTATGGCACTGGGCCCCGTCGGCATTTTGGCCACGCAGTCGGCTAAGCTGGGCAAAAACATGCCGGGCCTTATGCAGGGGCAAACCAAAATGGAAACGTTGCACGTGGAATTGGAAATTGCAGACCAATTGGCCAAGACCCAAGATGTTGCATTCAAGACGGCCAAACATCGGGTGGCGGCCCAAGGCGCCATTGATCTCAAAGAACAAACCTACCAAAATTTTGAAATTGGATTTTTGGATGCCCAAGGCTGTGCCAAGCTGGTGCAAACCATCGAAGGCTCGCTGACCCAACCTTCGTTTCGCATCACGCGTTCATTGATCAAAACCATCACCGCCCCGGTGACCAACATGACAAATAGAGTAGAAAACATGCTGACAGGTGGCTGTGAAAAATTTTACCAAGGCACCGTTGCACATCCTTGATGTTTAGGTGTAAAATTATTTCATCATTTGCAAACGTTTCATACGTCGAATCAGAGAAGATCTCGAAATTCCTAACAAAGTGGAGGCTTTTTGTTTTTGCCCAAAAGCTTGATCCAGTGCTTTTTGAATGAGCTGTTTTTCATACGCGTCAAGGGCCTGCTCAAATTGATTCATTGGCTTGTTGGCAGTCGATGAAGCGGGGGATGTGTTTTCCAAAACATAGGCTGGAATATCCTGTGACGTTAATTCGCGATGGTCGGATAACACCAACATGGCATCTATGACATTAAACAACTGTCGTGCATTGCCAGGCCAGTCCATGCTGGATAAGCGTGCTTTGGTTTCTGCATGGATGGTTTTGTTTTCTTGATTGTGCTCGGTTCGTTCAAGATAATAGTCTATTAAAAGCGGGATGTCCTCTCGGCGTTCACGCAGGGGCTCCAAATGAAGCTGCACTACCGATAAACGGTAATACAAATCTTCCCGAAAAGTGCCCTCTTGGATTTGGATGCGCAAATCTCGATTGGTTGCGGCAATGACCCGAAAATTGGACTGAATCATCTGATGGCCACCAACCCGCTCAAATTCTTTTTCTTGTAAGACCCGCAAAAGTTTGGACTGTAGATGCAAGGGCATCGAACCGATCTCATCCAGAAAAATATCTCCGCCGTTGGCCAATTCAAACTTTCCGATTTTTTGTCGATCGGCTCCCGTAAACGCACCCTTTTCATGGCCAAACATGATCGATTCCATAAGCTCAGATGGGATGGCTGCACAATTAAGTGCTACGAAGGGCCGTGAATTTTTTTTATGCATGGAGTGAATATATCGAGACAGCACCTCTTTGCCTGTCCCGCTTTCACCAATGATCAATACATTCACTTCTGCGTTGGCTACTTTTTGACTGACGAGGCGAAGTTTTTGCACATTTTCAGATCGACCAATGTATTCTTTGGCCACAGGCTCTGAAGACGAATCATAAATTGGATCATCAAATTGCCAAGCGATTTTACGAATGGATTTTTCAACCGTCTTATGAAGGTCATCTTTTTCAAATGGTTTGGTGATGTAATCCACGGCGCCAATCTTAAGTGCTTTGGCAATGGATTGCGAGTCGCGATCTCCAGTGAGCATCAAATATTGGACATGTTTTCGCTTTCGCTTAAGTTCAGACAAAAGTGCAATGCCGTCGTCCTGATCCAAATGAACATCCAGAATCACCAAATCAGGATGATTTTTTTGAAATATTTGTTTTGCCTCATCTCCAGTTTGGGCAGTCCATAAATCGTATCGCTCAGAAAGCTCTAATTTCAATGAGGCGAGAATACCGGGATCATCATCGACACAAAGAATAGAAGGCTTGGTACGCATGTTATTTTTCCCTTTCATCCATTTGGTCCACCAACGCTTCCAAACGATCCAACGCCTGACCCGTGAACTCGTAAAAATCCTTCATAAAAGCTTCATCTTCTTTTTTGCTCGGAAGATGCCGCATAAAAGTACGAAGGGTTGTCAGTGGTTGCCGAAGATCATGTTGAAGATTTGAAAAAGCCATTGTAGAAGTCTCCAATGCGTATTAGCACAAGCCATGCCATATTTTTACACCACTGGGTGGTCCATAACACACCCATTTGAATCAATACAGTACACACCGTTCGATATCCGAACATCAATCATGGTCTGCACAAAGATAAACTTGCCATATAACGCCTAACAATAGTATAAAAAAATCAATGAGCCATACGCATTCACTCAAACAAATCTTGGTTCTCATTGATGATGACCCACTGATTCACGCCACATGGTCCATGGTGGCTCAAGCAAAAGGCCATCAACTTCAATGCTTCACGTGCATTGAAGACTTTAATCAGGCAAGTATCCCCCTGGACGTGCCTGTCTATGTTGATTACCACTTGGGAGAAAAATCGGGCGCCGACATCATCAAACGCTTGGCTCAAAGAGGGTACGATCATTTATACATCACCACCGGTCGAAAACCCACTGACATCATCAAAGAACCTGAAATGAAAGGAGTATTTGGCAAAGACTATCCAGAGCAAATTCCTCATTCCAGCTCTTTTTGATAAAAATCGGATGAATACTACACCAACTAAACAATCGGAATTTGCTGAGCTAAACTTTTAGGCAATATTTTTAATTCAGTTTTCATGGCCAAATCCAGAAGACTTTCGTCCGCATAATGACTCGAAACCAATATAGAATGGTTTTCTAAGACATTTCGGTGAATGATTTCTTGCCCGTTCACGGGGCTGCCCAGCAGCTCGTAATCAACAAGAAATAAATAGCCCGTTAGCGAAGGCAACACAGAAATCCAATTTTCAAAAGAAGTAGAATCATAAAAATGGTGCAATTTGATATGATGGCTGATTTTAAAGTTTTGGAGTCGGTTTTTCCAAACTTGGTGAATGGAAGAGTCGTCATCAAGAATAATGACATTGGTTATTTGATTCAACGCGATAGAAGAGGGAAACCATGCAGGCGTCCGGGTTAAAGGAAAAATCATTTCTACTTCCGTACCGCGCCCAGGAGTGCTGGTGATTTCAATGGAGGCACTTGCTTTGTGTAAGTTTTTAAAAGCATGATACAAACCCAGTCCTTTGCCAGAAATTTTTCTATAGCTAATTCTGTCTCTGCCAAGTTTTTCTAAAACATCAGAAGGAATGCCAACACCATTGTCAGTAATTTTTACACTTGCATGATGGTCTTTTTTGGTCAAAGATATTTCTACACGCCCCTTAGACGGGATAGACTCAATGGCATTGGATAAAATATTTGAAAAAACTCTTTTCAACTCAACACTGCTAAATTTTACAAAAGTATCAAAGGAGTGATCGGAAACAATAAAATCAATGGTAACTTTATCAATTTCTTGATGCTGAATTCTTTTTTCAGCCAGCACATGTTCGATTAAAACGACAAGCAGTACAGGTTTTAAATTTTGATCGGTATATTCATCTTCGCTAATATTCGTCAGCGTACTTACAATGCCGTCAATTCGGTTGGTTGCTTCACGGATAAGTAAACGATAGTTTTCTGGAATCTCATTTAAAGAGCCCGTAACCACCTTCAAAGCAGTCAGGGGTGATCTAATATCATGAACAACTTGATTGGCGACGGAGATCACACCTTCTTCTCTAGATTTTTTAGCCAATTTTGCTTGGGTTTCTTCTATCATTCGATTGTATGCATTAAATGCTAAGCTAAGAGTTTGAATTTCGCCTACGCCCCGAACTTCTTCAATATTTTTTGCTCTTTTCATGACATCTTGGGTAAGTTTTCTGATAGGTCTTTCAAGATTTTCTATGATCAAAAGCATAATGCCACTAAAAATGAAAAATACGGAGGTAAAATAAAGCAAATATTTATAAAATTCCTGTTTGAATTCTTGTAAAAAGGAACGGCTTGAAATTTTTGCAACTATATTTCCCCATTCAGTGCTGTATCGATCTATCAGTTTTATGTTTAACTCAAATTGTCTGGTATTAAAGAAATAATCAATGAATGACCATGTATCTGTCAAACCATGTTCACTTCCAACTAAAAATTCCTCTGCCCCGTAGTTGAGCTTTACGTATTGAAAAGATCCATTTTTTACAAGATAGTCCATTTTTCTTTGAACCGAAGCATATTTGCCCACTTGGAGGTCACTTAAAAAAGATTGTGAGTAGACATTTAGCCATTGGTTTTGATTTTCTACAAAAGTAGAAACGTGGTCACGAAATGTGGTGAAAGTAAATATTCCAAAAATAAAAAAAAGAGATAAAAAAATCGCTCCCAGCGTAATCATTAATTTTTGTCTAAACAGCATGGACTTACTCATTAAAATAAACACTTTCCCACTCAGCCAGGTAACCTTTGATGCCAATAAATTTGATATTTTTTAGATTTTTACTGGTGACGATCTTGGATTGATTATGAACAATCGGGTAAGCCAAACTCTTTTTAATAAGGTAATGATCAATCGATGAATAAAGCCTAAATTTTTCCTCTATGGTATTGGATTTTTTTAGATTTTCAAAATAAGTGTCTAAATCGTCGTGTTTTCCACCGATAAGATATTCATTTGAATCTTTGTAAAAATATTGCAAGGCGGACATGGGGTCTTCATTTTTAAAATAAAGTTTTTCAATCCAGACTGGAAGTTTTTGATTTTCATACAATTTGAATATTTCTGAAAAGGGAAGTACGACGGTTTCAACGCCGATTTCCAGCAAAGGCTTCCTAACAATGTCCAAAATGCAGTCCACCTGCTGATCATCAGCGATATGGAAGACCAAATTGTTAAATTTTTTATTTTTCACAACAGTTTGTATATCCTCCTTATAACTCTGCGAAGAACCAATTAATCCTTTTGGAATAATCGAACTGGCTACGTTTTGATTCCCGTAGCAAACCTCTCGAATTTTATGAATGGGAATGTTTGACAGTAAATATTTTCTGTACTCAACATTTTTTAATTCATCAAAATGATCTGAATTGATGATAATTGTTTCCGTACTGTATTCAGCAATCTCTTGATACGCAAAGTGGTCCAATTTTTCGATCTCAGAAAAATCGTCAATGCTATAAAAAATAAGATCCGCAACCTCACCAAGCTTGTACTTTTCTATGGCAACAGACTTTGCCTGCTGTGAAATAACAATGGTTTTGATTTTGGGTGCGTCGCCATAGTAATACTGATTTCTAGAAAGCTTGATCTCACCTTTTTTTGTTTCCACGACTGCATAAGGACCAGAAGAAACCGGGTATGAAAAATACGCCTCTTTTGCCATGTCACTAAAATTGTGTGGATAAATACAAAACCGCGGAAGGGAAAGGTTCATCATAAATTGATCGTAAGAATGAATAAGCTCAATATCAAGTGTCCGGTTGTCAACAATGCGGATACCATTTATGAATGGATTTTTTTCTTCTCTATACTCTTTTGCACCCAAAATTTGTGTTAACACGCTGCTATCCAGAGCATCTTTGTCGACCCATTGATGGAAAGAGAAGGCAATATCTTTGGCATTGATTTTTTCGCCATTAGAAAACCGAACTTCATCACGAAGATGCAATCGATAAATTTTTTTATCGGTATCAAATTCCCATGATTTCAACAAATCAGGCTTAATGCCAAATGAATCATCCACCTTCACCAAATGGCTATAGATTGGATACAGTAGAGCTTTTTGAATAGAATCAGGGACTTTTTGTGGATTGAGGTTGTCAGGACGGACCGGAACCAAAATATTCCATACTTTGCTTTGGCTTGAAATTCTTTTTTGGTTAATTCTAGATAATTTTCCGAGAGAAAACGAATAAACCAAAATTAAAATTCCAGTAAAAATGAGTATGAATGGCGCATATTTTTTCGGCATAATCATATTTATAGTTTGTTTTCAAACATGATTCCAAAATTCATTGATTCTGGATCATCATAATAATCTTTGAGTAATCCCAAATCAGTTGCGCCTGAGCTTGTGGCGGCACGGTAGCCATATTCATTGTATTTGGATATTTTTAAACCAGAATGATACTGATCGATGGAAATCCCAAGCTCATGCCAATAGGCAAAGTTAGGGATTCGTATTCCATAAAAAATAGATTTAATGGCCTCTTCTTTATAAAAGATCTTTGCAGCACGAATAATTTCAACTGCTGTCCCTATGGGCGCGTCTGGTAAGACAGAAATGGAAACAATGTATCTAGAATCAAAGTTGGACAAGGTTTTTTTAGCATAATCAATGCATGCATAATGATGCCACTTATGTTTTTTCATGGCTTGACTTTGATTGCATGGTACTGAATAGATAAAACCCACTGGTTTTCCTTTATTTCGGCTATAAGCGATCAGAAAATTATCAGGCTTTATTTTTAGTCTTTCTCGAATGGTTTCTTTGCTGGCGGCATGTTTTTTGAGCCATGATCCATCTTCAATGTTGGATAAAATATCTACATCGCTTTCAAGAGCTTGAAATACAGCAATTTGATCTTTGGTGCGTGTAGTTGTTTTAGAAATGTATTTTTGAACAGAAAAAGAAAAATCATCCAATTTTTGATTGAAAGACGAAATTCTTTGGGCAATCCTGGGTTGCTCATTGGATTCATTGGTCCATAAAACTTCTTTGTTCCCAACCAGCAAGGTGAGTTGATTTTGCTGCGCTTTTTCTAAGTCCAAATCAAAAACTCTTCCTTCATATGGATTGGTTAAAAACTCCCCCGTCCACCGACCGTTTAATTCTATATCACCATCTTTCAAGGGTTTGCCAAGGGCCGTGTGGATAAGAAGCTCACCTATGTTCTCGTTTATTAAAGTTCGATTGATAAGCTCAGGCATATAGTCACCGGCTATTCGTGCATTGACTTCAATGAGAACAGGCATTTCATTGACCAGCTTAAATTCAATATGTGTCCAAGAGTTTTGTATTTTTAATGTTGTGTGACATGCCTGCGCGAAATTTTGGATGGCCTCCAAAATTTTCTCATTTTGAATATTGGTTGGAAAAGTATCGGATAATTCATTGGTGCAGTGAGTTTTTTTATCCGTAATACCAATGACGTGCGTTTTTCCATTGAGCACCATAGACTCTACACTGTACTCGTTGCCATAGATGATCTCTTCAA
The DNA here is from genome assembly GCA_964497185.1 of uncultured Bdellovibrionales bacterium. Lineage (GTDB taxonomy): Bacteria > Bdellovibrionota_G > JALEGL01 > JALEGL01 > JAGRMV01 > CAZCBX01. The sequence goes on from CAZCBX010000001.1 coordinate 56,527, forward strand.
CGACAATGTCTTGAGTAATGTTACCATAAATTTTTCGTAAATTCTCCTCATGAAAATCAATGGTTCTTAATTCTTGTATAGCACCAAACAGTTCTTTTTCATTGTTGATGATTTGAACGCCAAGGCTGGCCATCATTTGTGCAGGTTTGATGATGAATGGAAACGCTAAATTTTTTTCCTTTAATTCATCATAAGTCGGACTTGCATCTGAAAAGTAATAAAAATTTGGATTATAATGTGAAAAGGAACTTTGAATTTTCTCTCGCACTAAGCCTTTGTGTCGATAACTTGCTTGCGGGTCTTGACTAATTGAAGGCAATTGAAGATCCATTTGCAGTTGATTGCAAAATCCCACGGAGGTCTCAACCCAACACAACGCCCCACAGATTTTCAACTGATATTTGGAAGCATATTGTTTGGTTTGCTGGGTTAAGTCATGGTGGCTTTGATAATCAAATACAAAGCCTTTAATAGAATATTTTTCTTCCAACCAGGAATAGTCCATAAAGGCAAGACCCTGAGCGTAAATAAAATGATAATCGGTGTTTTGCTTTAGTTGTTCCACCAAGTAAGCTTTGGAAGATTGAAAACCAGGTTCGACAATGATGATTGTTTCTTTCATTGATTCTCCGTTTAAAAAAAAGAATGGGGCCAGTTTGTAATCATGTTTTCAATAAAATTGGAAAGGGCTGGCATTGTCCAGAATCCAATGTGAACTGAAGCAATATAAGGCCCAACCAAACAAATAAAAGCATCAAAAGCCAAAATGCGGTTGATGTAAGGTCCACTTAACTTTTTATAGGAAAATAAATAATGGTCAATATTGGGCAGTTGATATGCTTCACAAACACTCCACACCACAAAAAATGGAATCCCAAGCCAGAAATTAGAAATGAGCAGCATGATCGTGCAGAAAAAAGCAATTAAGCTAATAACATCATAGCGGCGCAAGGAAAATTCCAAAATTTTTGTCTTTATGGAAATAAGTTGAATCAAAATGACAGCAATGGGGTTAAAACCCAATATTATTGCACTATACTTTGCTTCTAAATTGATGGCACTGGCTTTGATGGGTATGGCAGAAATCATAATGGCATAAGGAAGTACAAACCCCAAAAAGCGTAAAACATCTTGCAAGACGTTGTGGATCGAAGCAATGCTTTCAACTTCTAAGTGGTTTGATTCCACTTGCTTGGTTTCTTTAGCAGAATCAAATGTGAATGGCTGATCCAGCCACCGCAAGATTTTCGAGGATATAACGGCGCCAGCGCTCCCTAGTAAAAAAACAACAAGAGTCGGAAAGGACGCTTCCAACAGAAAAGCACCAACAAGCGGAAAAACAAGAAAAGCCAGATTGGTGGTGATGCCAAATAAAATGTATAAATTACCTTTTCCCTTGTAAAAATTTACAAACTCACCCAGCAGATAACGACTTTTTTTGTAATAAATGGCCTGGGACAAACCAAAAGAAATAAAACTCACAATTTGCAATATCGGGACAGGTACGAAAATAAGACAAAGGGCAGCCATTCTGGTGCAAAGCATCAAAGCAATGTGGGTTGTCCATTTTTCTCCGAAAAAGGAAATCAACCACACGCCCCCCACCTGCAGCCCAGCAAAAAGCCCCATGCCCAAGATGATGGCAGAGCGCAGCTTTGTTTCTTCAATGGGTAGATGCAAAAAAAGCGCATTCACGCCAATGTAGGCATAAGACCCAAAGAAGAAAAAATTCGAAAGGCCCAGAAGCCCAAGTTTTGAAAACAGTCTATTCATGAATAATGATTGCCTATAGAGCATAAACCATACCAACTTTTTAAGTTCTAGCCACTGGATTAGCTTATTTTAAACCATGTATTTGATTGAAGATGTTCGGTATCCGAACATAATGTGCAGACCGCTGAGATATACGTTCGTCAATTGATGCCAAACAAGAGTATAAAAAGATCAATGAGCCATACGCATTCACCCAAACAAATCCTAGCCCTCATTGATGATGACCCACTGATTCACGCCACATGGTCCATGGTGGCTCAAGCAAAAGGCCATCAACTTCAATGCTTCTATTCGCTAGACAAGTTTTGCACTGCATATGTCCTCATTTATACATATATTTTTGTTGGCTATCATTTAAATGACAGAAAAGGCACCTAAGTTATAAAAAAGTTGGCCAGAAGCGGTTTTTCTTCGCTCTTTATTACAACTGGACATGACAAAAGCACCATTCATTCTTTTTCCCCAGCGAGAGCTGTTTTTGGAAAAAATTATCCTTAGTTCATATGAGTGAATATGTTGTCAGCCCCAAGATAAATATTTCAGTTGCTATCACTAAATCGAACAAATGTGATTGGAATCCAAACAAATCATTAATTTCTTTCCCATGGGTTTTGGCGGGTTTTCAGTCATCTTTATCTTTATTTTTTTGATTAACAGAACCTATCTAAAATCTTATAGCGTTTGGAAATAGAACGAACTTGTTCTGTTTCCAAATTATTTTTGTAGAAATAATGCATCCTTTCCAGGATACGGTACGGTTTTTTTTACTTTAACCGTTGGCATACTCATTGCTCTATGCCTTCACATGAAAATAAAAAATGTTGTACAAAGAAACTGGCAAAAAGAGAAAATTAAAAAATCATCATTTCACCAAAATCTTTCCTTTAGCTCTGGCATTAACAACAAAAATGTCACTTCAAGAAAAGAGAAATGGATCGAACTTGCAGATGGAACCAGCGCCACAGAATTCATGTCTTGCTCATACCTGGGATTAGAAACTGACAACCGCCTTAAGAATGCCGCACTAAGTGCTATCGATCAATATGGTGTGCAACTTGCTGTAGCTAGAACCAGAATCAAACCAATCATTTGTGAAGAGCTTGAAGAAAATCTACAAACCATTTTTCAAGGCCCTACGGTTACGTTTAGTACTGTAGGTCTAACTCACCTTGCCATCTTCCCTCTTCTAGGGGCTGGTGTTTTACCGTCGTATCCAGTGAGTGTCAATGGGCCGCTTTGGATCATGGATAAGACATCTCATGCTTCCATTCAGATTTTACGGGGTATCATGCAACAAAATGGTGAAGTGATTCGGGTATCATTCTCTGACCATCAGGCACTTGCAGATGCATTTCAGTATGCACATAAAAGCCAAAGAACGCCTATCTCCATATCTGATGGTGTTGGTTCTATGGGAGGAGATGCTCCGGTTCGACTTCTAGTAGAACTTTCTTACAAATACAATGGATATGCATACATTGACGATGCCCATGGCACGTCAATTATGGGTAAATACGGAGGGGGATATGTCATTCACGAGCTAAATGACACTCTCGATCCAAGAGTGATACTGGTCTCATCACTTTCGAAGGCATTTGGAGCCACTGGAGGCTGTGTAACGGTCCGAAGTCCTAACGATAAGGACACCATTCAACGATTTGGAACACCATATATCTTTGGCGGGCCTGTTTCACTTCCCGGTATCGCTGCAGCCCTTGCATCATCTGAAATTCATATACAAGATGAAATCTATACGCTGCAAAATAAACTACAAGAAAACATAAAGCACTTTGATACCTTGGCTGGCAATAAGACAATTAACTTCAAAAAACGCATTCCCATTCGTGGTCTTGTTGTGGGGGATGAGGTGAAGTGCCTTAGCGTTTCAAAACAAATGTGGGAAAGAGGTTTTGGAACGACCGCTGCTATGTACCCGACGGTACAAAAAGGCGAAGCCATGCTCCGCGTAGCGCTTTCCGTCCTCCATACAAAAAAACAAATAGAAAACCTCATTTATACGTTTCAGCATGCAAGACAAGGTTTGCATATTGTCACAGACACTCTCAAGGGATCCTCCAATGTACACGTATAAATGTAAGACCGGATCCTCATCAATCCTACCTAATGGTAATGACGTGCGGGCAAAATTATCAAAACATGGAGCTGTACTCTTTCGGGGGTACCGAATCTGCGTGAAAAATTTTGATCAGTATACAAATCAATTTGGTAACGAACACTTGATTCATGGATCTATAAGGAAAAAAATTAATGCCAAAGATACCATTCAAGATGTCACAAAAGGCCAGGGAAAAGTATTGCCCCATATAGAAATGGGAAGAATGCCTACAAAACCCAATCAAGTTTGGTTCTTGAGCGAAAAGCCGGCTCTTATCGGGGGCGAAAGTACACTCGTTGATGGTATCAAGGTTGCTGAAAGCCTACCTGATCATGTGCGTAATTTCTTTAGGGATAATCCTATTTCTTTTCAAGCAAAAGTTTCTAAATTCTCTTGGCAGAGACTTTGGGGTATCCAAACACTAAGCGAATTAAAAGATCGTATGGATATGCTTTCCGTAAATCCTAACATTTCATTTGAGATGAATAAAGAAGATGAATCATTTATTGGAAGATACAGCACCAGCGCATTTATCACTCAACCTGATGGAAAATTAGCTTTTAGTAATAGTATCGTAGGACCTTATGAAGGCCCTAGTGGAGGAGAATGCAGAATGCTAAATGGCAATCCAATTCCATCATCAATAATCGAAACCATCTTGAATTGCTACCAATACAATATGAACACAATTACCATGGATCCCGGAGATTTTATGGTCGTTAACAATCATCGCTTTATGCATGGCAGAGAAGCGTTTCGAGTAAAACCAGGTGATACAAGAAAAATGTATGCAAAACTTATCAAAGGAGAATTTCATGCAATCTAGTCTAAAAGTGAATCAAATGATTCAACACGATACAAAACCTACACTTCAAGACCGCTCATTGGTTCAAATTATTACTTCTTATAGAAGCGCCAGCGCTTTGTATGCTTTTGTGAAGCTCGACCTCCCTACATTCATTCACAACAATTCTTCACCAACACTGAAGAAAGCTGCTTTTTACTCTGGTGTTCCCATCGAAAAACTATCTCGACTCATGGATGTCATTGCCATGGAACAAATCGTAGCGATCGAAAATTCTTGTTTACACCTAACAACCAAAGGCAAACAATTGGCTACAGATAAGAGCCTAAGAGACTGGATTTTATGCGAGCTTAGCCCTACCTATTGGAATGTCTGGGCCAACCTAACAGACGCCCTCCAACAAAACATAGACTGTGCTTTCGACTCTACACACAACCAGTCCTTTTTTCCCTACCTAAAAGAGAATGAGAATTTTCATAAACTATTTCAAAGCGTCATGACAAATTACTCGATTCGAGCAGGGGCAGAAGTCGCGAAAGCAATCAACTTTGAGGATGATAAAAAAATCGTAGATGTGGGTGGAGGCCACGGCCACATGCTTTTTAGCATCCTCAAAGCCAATCAACACCTTCATGGATGCGTATTCGAGCTGCATGAGAATTATAAAGGATTTCAGATTGAAAAACAAAAAACCGGGCTTCTTGATCAAAGAGCAACTTTCCAATCCGGCAATTTCATGCATGAAGCTATTCCAAGGTGTGACACAATCATCATGAAAAATATTATTCATGATTGGGACGATGAAAATGCCGTTCATATACTTTCAGCATGTAGACAATCCCTGAAAAACAACGGCCGTATCATCCTGGCGGAAATTTTGAAATCTGAGGATCCACTTGACTCTTTAGGTAAAAGTTTGGATCTGCTTATGATGCTGCTATTCAATGGGAAAGAGCGAAATTATTCGCAATATCAATCTTTGGCTGAACAATCAGGCCTAACCATCAGCAACATCTACCCAACTAGAGGACCGCTTTCGTTGATTGAACTGAGAAAGGCATGAATATGCGTTGCTATTGGGTAGTTTGTTACAAAGATTTTGACGAGCAAACGAGAAAAAAAATTGAAAACAAGTACCACAAGATGTTTCAAGAAGCATCAGAAAAGCACGGAATATCATTTTCGTTCATCGATAGTGAGGATCTCTCCATAACATGTGATCATAAAACGAATATATGCTTGGGTAATCAGAATATTGCAACCGAAGATACAGCGTTTTTGATTTCAAATTTTAGTATGGACCCAAAAAGAAAGCGATACTTAGATCAGCTTTATTATGCTTTCCTTGAAAGCGACAGTACACTCCTTAACAAAACATTCTATCATGGGGCGCACCTTGAGAAAAATAAGTTTTCTATGACGCAACTCATAACTCAGCTTGGAATACCTAATATACCTACACACTTCATGAAACCCTCAGGTGATCTAAAACACGCAGAATTATTTTATCAGAACCACTGCATTGATCATGGCGCAATGCTAAAACCCAATGAAATGGGCATGGGCATTGGTATTTCTCATTGCAAATCCTGGCAAGATACCAAAGATACCTGGCAGCGTGATGGAAAAGACGTTGATTATATTTTGCAGCCCTATATTCCGCATATAGGAGATCTAAGATTATACCTTTACAACCACAGTGTTGTTGAGGGTCAATTTCGCATTGTTCCGAATGGACGACATCAAGCCAATATCTCTCAGGGTGCAATGAGCAAAGATGTTGAGTTCCCACAAGCATTACGAACTTTAGCAAAAAATATAAGTAGACACGTCGGTGCTGAGCAGTGCTGCATTGATTGGCTCATCACAGAAAAATCATTTTTCTTTAACGAAATCACAACAACACTAGGTGGGTTCACTGGGCTAAAGGAGAGCAAGCAAAAAGTGCTTGCAGACAGACTATTTAATTACATCCAATACCGTATAACATCGAACAAAGAAAAGAGAAACGTATGGCCCTAACCTTACTTGAAAATTCTTACCTCACGTCCATCAAAGACATCTATGCACTTCAACATCAAAATGCACTCGCAACAATCCAAAGGCTTTCAAAGATTGATGCATATAAAGACAAATTAATTGGAATTGATCAAAATAATTGGAAAAATGATTGGTTCAAGGTTCAACAAATGAAAGCTCTGGACGTTGAAGCAACGCAAAAACAAGATGAAGCAAGAACAGCAGGCCCAGTCCTTCGGTCAGGTGGAACTAGCAGTCTTCGTAAGGTTATTCATCATTCTTGGAGATTTAATGACCAAGTTACTCACCTTGGTGTGCGTTCATTTCAGGCAATTACAAACAAGACGAATTTTCGCATTGCCAATTGTTATAGCAGTGGTGATATGTTGGGGGCTTATTTTTTTGCAGAATCTATCGCTAGAGAGTTACGTTTACCCTACTACCCGATTGGAAGCTCGGTTCCTCTTGAAGAGACCCTCAATATAATCTCAGACCACAAGATTGATATACTTATGGCAACGCCATCATACGCACAAAGCCTGTATCATCATGCCTCTATCAGAAATCAAAAAGAAAAATTATCATCTATATCGATCATTCTGTATTTAGGAGAGATGTTTCCAAAAACATTTTATGAAAAAATTTGTAGCCTTCACCCGAATGTTTGCATCCATAATTTATCCTATACAACGACCGAAACGGGACCGATTGGATATCAATGCACCTCATTGCCAAATGATTGTTTTCACATTCATGAGGACGCGATTTGGGTTGAAGTTATTGAGCCAATCACAAAGCAGCCTATTATGGATGTGCCAGGCAATATTATCGTAACCCCCTTTTCAAGCACAGGTATCCCACTTCTTCGATATGACACAGGTGATAAAGGAATATTGCGGTCGGTATCATGTCAATGTGGGCACAAAACAAGAGTGATTCAACTATTGGGAAGAAGTCAACAATCCATTAAAATTTGCGGTGCCATTATACAAAAGAGTTATATTATCGACTCTATTAGAAGTATATGTAAAGAAGCTCTCGTTAATGAAACCAATATTCAAGTCCAACAAATTCAGAACCATGATGGCATTCAAGTCAAAATATTGCTCAATAAGAAAAATTGGACGTGTATTTCAGCCAGACGAATTGAGGATAGACTGAGACAAGATCATCACTTCTCGTTTATTGTATCTCACCCTGCTTGTAGGCTCTTTGGTGTTTCGTCGGTTCCCTTCACTGAGTTTGCAATGACAAAAAGCGGAAAAACACCGTTTTTTATTACGATCCATGAGAAGCAATAAATGAAAAACAACAATCCAAACCTAATTCCTCGCTGCACGATAACGTATGTTCTACTGACAAATATAGATTTTTTGATCATATTGCCTCTCATTCCAGTGCTCGTAGGGGCTGAACATGGAAATGTAGCCACGAAAGTTGCATCAATTTTGTCGATGCGCATCTTTTTTTCAATGGGGTCTTCACTTTTTTCGTCGATCCTATTCAAAAAAACAAGCTATGGGACACTCCTTGCTATTGCGGCTATTTCTCGAGCCATTGCGTTTTTCATGCTGTTTCGATTCGATCTAACCAGTTTGTACTTATTTGCAGGCATTGCTGGTTCTGCCACAGGTCTTATTCGCCCAAGTGTTCGGGCTCTTTTGGCAGACACAACATCAGGAACGACAAAAACACTGTATTTTCAGTTTCTTTTCATTGCTATGAACGCTGCATTTGTCATTGGCCCTACAATATCTCGTTGGATCATGAAAAAAGACATCCTTGCAACAATAATTGCTTACTTGATCACCATCGAGATCGCGCTTGCTCTAATGATGATCATGGTTGGTCGCCATGTAAAACCTCAGCATAATGAAACCAGCCAAGACAAACCTTCGCTCCTGTCTATTGAAAGATACAGGCATTTTTTTTCTCCATTGCTCCAAATAGCTCTTTTCTATGAATTTCTTGCCTTTTTTGGCATTGGTTTCATGATCGCTTGTTTTGTTTTATATAATAAAATCATTCCTGAACTTGGTGATTTTCGGCATTTTCTCCTAAGTTTTGAAGGATTTGCCATGATTGTAATGCAGTTGGTACTGCTACCCTTATTTACAAAGTTACGGGGAACAATTAAAATGCTACTTGTCAGCATATGTTTTGGAACAGGTGTGTACCTTGCATTTACACCTCCGTTATGGGTCGTTATTGTTGGATTAGTTGTTTTTGCTCTGGCAGAGTCTATTCTCTTGCCGCATATACAATTACTCATGTCAAAGGCATCAACCTCAGCCAACAGAAGACAAATCTATGCACTTGCAACATGCATCGCTGCATTGGGTGAAATTTGTGGTAACTTTTGCGCTGGCTTTATAATTGATGCACCATACTTTTCTCACCAACCCGCTACCAATGGACAAATTGTTGGGGTGCTGTTTCTTTTTGCCTTTGTTGCTTTGACCTTACATTATAGGCAACAAGAAAATATCATGAATGATTCCATATAGTGAAAACAGGAGTATTTGATAGAATTATCTTTGGATAACTGATTACTGACTCGAAATGAAATGAACACTAGGTTGCATTCTTTTTAGTACAATAGAAAAAGTCACCAGAAAGAGCATCATGTTATCGCATTTATAGACTCTGAATTTATTCCATATACTGCCCCAGGCTCGTAGATCGCCCCAGATTTATTGAACGAGTAAAATAATTTAACCAACAAGACTTCTACTTCGAGAATCACAGGCTTGTAGTGTGTCTTCTATTTTTTTGGGCAGCTCGGTAAGCTGGTGTCCATGAATGCCATCGACCAAGGCATGGTGGGCAGACACGTTAAAGAAAAAAGAAAATCTATTTGGGCTGCGTTGGTATCTTGGCCAAGACCCAAGATGTTGCATTCAAGACGGCCAAACATCGGGTGGCGGCCAAAGGCGCCATTGATCTCAAAGAACAAACCTACCAAAATTTTGAAATTGGATTTTTGGATGCCCAAGGCTGTGCCAAGCTGGTGCAAACCATCGAAGGCCCGCTGACCCAACCCTCGTTTCGCATCACGCGATCATTGATCAAAACCATCACCGCTCCGGTGACCAACATGTCCGACCGCGTAGAAAACTTGCTGACCGGGGGCTGTGACGTTTTTTATCAGGGCACCGTTTCGCACCCCTAAGGCCTATTGGCCACATCCATGCGCCCCATCAAAAGGCCCAGTCCCAAACGTGAGTTATAGCGGAATGTTGCCGTGTTTTTTGGGTGGGTTTTGATCGCGTTTGTTGGCCAGTAGGTCTAACGCGGCGTTGATTTTTTTTCGGGTTTGGGCGGGTTCGATCACTTCATCAATGTAGCCCAGTTCGGCGGCTCGGTAAGGTGTGGCAAAGGTTTCTTTGTAATGGTCGATGAGCTCTTTGCGTTTGGCTTCAACGTCTTTGGCTTGCTTAAGCTCATTGCGGAAGATGATGTTGACCGCGCCTTCTGCGCCCATTACGGCGATTTCAGCGGTGGGGTAGGCAAAGTTCATGTCGCCACGCAAATGTTTGGAGCTCATCACGTCATACGCGCCACCATAAGCTTTGCGGGTGATGATGGTGATTTTGGGTACCGTGGCTTCTGCATAAGCAAAAAGCAACTTGGCGCCATGGCGAATGATGCCCCCAAATTCTTGCTGGGTGCCGGGTAAAAAGCCGGGCACATCAACAAACGTCACCAAAGGAATATGAAAGCAGTCGCAAAAGCGGATAAAACGTGCGGCCTTGACCGATGCGTCAATGTCCAAACAGCCAGCCAACACGGCAGGTTGATTGGCCACAATGCCGACACTGCGTCCATTCATTCTGGCAAAGCCCACAATCATGTTTTGCGCATATTGCGCCTGGACTTCAAAAAAATCTTGGCTGTCCACCACTTTGCCGATGACGTCGCGAATGTCGTACGGCTGTGAGGATGAGGTGGGTACGATGCTGTTAAGACTGGAGTCGGCCCGATCCCATGGGTCTTGGGTTTCAACCACAGGCGGTTTTTCCATGTTGTTAAGTGGAAGATACGATAAAAGTTTGCGAACGGCCCGCAAACAGTCTTCGTCCGAGTCAAAAGCAAAGTGGGCCACGCCCGATTTTTGGTTGTGGGTGGCGCTGCCGCCCAGCTCTTCTTTGGTGATGTCTTCATGGGTGACGGTTTTGATGACATCTGGCCCTGTAATAAAAAGGTAGCTGCTTTGTTTTACCATGAGGATAAAATCGGTGATGGCCGGTGAATACACAGCCCCGCCCGCACAAGGGCCCATGATGGCGGAAATTTGAGGAATCACGCCCGAGGCAAGCGTGTTGCGTAAAAAGATATCGGCGTATCCGCCCAAACTCGCCACGCCTTCTTGAATGCGCGCACCACCCGAGTCGTTTAATCCAATGACCGGGCAGCCAACTTTCATGGCCATATCCATGATTTTGCAAATTTTCTGCGCATTGGATTTGGAAAGCGACCCGCCAAATACGGTAAAGTCTTGCGCAAAAACAAACACTTTTCGGCCTTCTACCCGGCCATGACCTGCCACCACGCCATCGCCGGGGTAATGCTGCTTGTCCATGCCAAAGTCACGACACTGATGACGAACCAACGCATCGACCTCATGAAAGCTACCGTCGTCGAGAAAAAAATCGATGCGCTGGCGAGCCGTCAGTTTGCCAGCATCATGTTGCTTGGCAATGCGTTTTTCACCACCACCTGCGGAAGCCTGGGCCAATTTTTCTTGAAGAATTTTAAGCTGAGTCTGCGCTGTTGTTTCCATGGTACCGTCTTAAACGCCTTTGGCCCAAAAGTCGAGAAGAACAAGGCAGTGCCGTTTTTTGAGCGCACCATCAAAATAACGAGCAATTTCCATTTTTACCACGCTTCGGCTGTACGTTTCACGCTACTTTCATCAAACGCTTGATCTTTGGCATTTCCAGCTGATTTGTTGGAAAAAACTTTCAAAAAGTACATTCCTACCCGGTGATTCGGTTTTAAAAACGCACGTTTGTGCTTAAATAGACCTCGTGTAAATTGACGGTTTGGTCCAAGTTGACCGCATCGACTTGCTTGTAGTACGCATACATCAAGTACCAAGCAATTTTGAGCGAAGGCTGATAAATCAAATTCACGCGGCCTACGCCTTCTTGGTCACGCTGAACACGGTCGGTGGGGGCAAAGTCTTCAAACACTTCCCGTTCGTTGGCCGACAGCGTACCACCCAGCTCCATGCGCAGCTGAGAGGCAATGACATCAAAGCCCAAAAGCAGATCAAAGTTGGTATGAAAACTGCGGAAATTGTCGATGATGGTGGTTTTAATCGTCATGTCCACTTCGCTGTTGCCAATCTCGGGGTCGCGGTAGCCGATAACGTAATCTTTGCGCGTGCGCTGATCAAACTCTCGGTAGGTATGAGAAAAGCGCGTGAAAAAATAATTTTTCTTCAGCTTAAATTTCGTGTGGTTGGAAATGCGGCGATAGTAAGTGTTCTGCACTTCATCGCCCAAATCAAAATTGGGATTGATGTCGGTGGGCACCGAGATGCCCGAGGCATCGGAAGCGGCAAAAAAAATGGATTGATAGCGATAGTACGATAAATCATTGGTGATTTTGGGGCTCAGCTGCGTTTGCACAAAAAGTTGCAGCTGTTGTAAACCAGGGTCGCCCGCAACGCCGGCATCCACCAATCCTGAAAACCGCCAACGATCGTTGAGCCGGTAAAGCGCTTGGGTAAACACATTGATGCGATCAATTTCCATTTCAAATAAGAGACTGTTGACCGCAACATTGAATTGCAGTCGCTCATTGCGCCAGGAGGCAAAAGCACCGCCGGTTTGAAAGTCTGGATTGATGAATTCCTCGCGAAAGTTGGGTCCAATGTAACCGGTAAATTGTCTCGGGTCGACGCCCAAGCCCGCGTACAAACCAATCTCCAAAGGGTCTTTGGGAGAAATCACAGCGGTTAAGCCATCCACACCAATGCCGCCAGTCTGCCAATTCGATTTACGACCGACAAACAAAGACGTGTTTTTAAAAAGTTTGGCCCATTCGATGTTGAGCTCGTCAAACTGATAGCGATAGCGTTCGTTGATGCCAATGGAAAGATTGCGCTCTTGCAAATTAAACAAAAAACGCCCTTTGGTGTGAAAGCGCATCGCGCTTTTGTCATCACCGGTGTGCAGCTTGAGCCGCGTGTGCAATAAACTATAGTCGTCTTGCACGTAGGTATTGCCATAACCATCCTGCGCCGTGTAAGCCACGCCGTCCTCTTCAAAATCGCTGACGTTGTTGCGCAAATACCATACGCCAAATTCTATGCTGCCATCGACCTTGGTTTCACCCCACACCATGGGCGCCATGTGGGCCCACACCAAGAAAAAAACCGTGCTGTACTGACAGAAACGTCTCATGGTTTGGCCGGCCTAAATCCAAAGGTGAAATGACAAGACGCACAGTCGGTCGATCCGCCCACATGCTGCGGCAGGCTGGCGTCAAAATCTTTAAAGTGACAGAAATAACACTCCGAAGGCAGGCCACCAAACACGCGATTGAAATGACAAGAACTGCAATCCAAGAAGCGGTGCGCGCCTGTTAAATCAAAGCCCGTTTGATTGTGCCGGAAAGTGGTGGGATGCCATGAAATTTGATTGTGGCATTCATAACACCGATTGCCCAAGGAGTTCATGTGCGGATCACGGTGGCAGCTGCTGCACTGGGTGCTATCAATGCGAATGGGCGCTTTGGGATTATGGCACTGACTGCACTCCATTTGATTGTGAATGCCTCCCAGCTGATACTCACCAAATTCATGAAACCCTTCGGTCATTTTGAAACCGCTGGTGGTGTGACACCGGTCGCATTCTTTGCCATGGGCGCCATTGTGTACATCATAGTGACATGTGGCGCAGCGCACCTCTTCAAATTTGTATTTGCCGCCCCAGTGACACTGGTTGCAGGTGTTTTCTTTGTGCTTGCCATCGATGCGAAACCGAGCCTGACGGTTGTGATCAAATTCCACATCTTTGAAACCAGTGGGTGCATGGCAGGTTTCACACTCTTTGCTGAGCTGACCATCATGATAGTCGGCGTGGCAGCTGTTGCAAGACGTATCCAGCCCTTTGTACTGACCTGAACTATGACAGTCATTGCAGGCCACCGCTTTGTGTTTGCCCACCAAGGGAAAGCGCGTTTTGCTATGATCAAACTGCTTTTTCTTAAAACCATCAAAATTATGACACGAACTGCAGGGCTGCGGCTCGTACTGGCCATTGTGCACATCGGCATGACATTCATCACAATCCGGCGTTTGGCTAAGCCATCGGTATTTTCCCCCGGCATGACACTTGTTGCATTCTACCTTGCGGTGCTGACCCAATAGCTCGTAGCGTGAGTCTTCATTGTGTTTAAATTTGTTTAAGTTTTGAAAACCCAAAGTCGAGTGACAGCTTTTGCACGTTTTGGGGGTCCACCGTTGTTGAAACTGATTGTTGTGCGGATTGGGGTGACAGCCCTTGCAATCGCGAAAATTAATTTTGGGCATCTTGCCAATGGTTGAGCCGTGGCATTTTTTACATGACACCGAGCGATGTCGGCCCTGAAGCGGAAATTGCGTTTTGCTGTGATCAAAACCCTGGCTGCTGGCCTTGGCACTGGGTACCGTCACGCTGGAAGAACTGGTCCACGACACCGTTGAGGTATGACAATCGGAGCACTTGGGGCCAAACGAACCATTGTGCGGATCGGCATGACAATCGCTGCATTGGGCATGGGCTTTGGGTGCCCACACTTTGTTGGTGTGACAGCTAAAACAGTCCACTTTGGCATGGTTACCGGTGAGTGGGTAGCGGGTTTCAGTGTTGTGATTGAACTGCATGCGATCGCGCGCCGACCAATCGCTGGTGCCATGGCATTTTTGACACGCCTGAAATTTTTTCTTTTGGGTCTTGTGCGGGCTCTCACTCAAATGGCAAGATGCGCAGTCCGCATCGGCTTCCAAGTAAGTCGTGCGGTTGGTGCCTTTGCGTTTGGTGGTGTGGCAATCTTTGCACTCGGCCTGGCGGTGCTTGCCGGTAAGCGGCCAGCCCGTATCAATGTGGTTAAAATTCAGGCGAGACAAACCCGTCACATCGTAATCGCGACCCTTGTGCTCCGAGTGACAGCTGGCGCACTGGCCCAACTTACGCGCATGATAGCCTTGGCGCGCTTGCAACCGCTTTTGGATTTCAGGATGGCAGTCCAAACATTTTTCATTGGGCACGCCTTGGGAGGCGCTGTGACATTGTGTACAGTTTTTTAAGCCATCCAAGCTTTTGTGCGGATTGGACAAAGGCCCCGGATTGACAAAATTACCCAGCTGACCCCAAGCCATCACCGGTAAAAAAATCAATAAAAATAGTGGTTTAAGTCGCATGCCCCTCAATTCGCATAAAAGTACAGTCTATATTATGCAATGAAAGCAACCATTCGTCACGAAAGAAAGGCCTAAAGGACGGTTTTTATGTATACCTTTGGGTTCTTTATATAAAAAAAGGCAAGCCTATTTTTTTAGCAAAGTAGGCTTGCCGTTGAAGCTTAAGAAATTGGTCAAAAATTCAGTTAATATTTATACCCTTGTGGAGCATTGTACGCATGTTCTAAAACCGCTCCTAAGCTGAGGTCGCGATCAACATTGTCTGCCCATATTTGAGGTTGGGCGGCCATGGCAAAGGGTTTAGAATCACCACTAAACACGCTGTAGACGAAATGATCGTACCCTTTGGTTTCGTGAAAATAGGCTGAAACTTCAAAATCTCCGCAGGTGGATACCACAACATCGTCTCTGTATTTTTTACTTGAATGCGGTTGGAACTGATCGGCTTTGCATACAAAATCGCCATTTTCGTCATAAAGCTCTACAGAGACGGGCAAATTGTTGCTGTATTTGGTTTTTTTGGCCTCCCAGTTAAGCGTTCCATCAGGTGTTGCATTCGAAACCTGATTGTTCTCACGATAGGCTGGGCCTTCGGCCTGTGCATGCACAGAAGTCACGCCAAATGTAAAAATAGATAGAAATAAAAAAGAAAATATAAATGATTGTTTCATGGATTGGTCCCCTCACCAAAATGATTGATAAAATGTGAACTATTCTTTTCACAAACTTAACAATAATAACAATAGATAATTGTTATTCGTTCATTAATATAATTAATATTTAGACGCGTTGCCTCTATATTTCAATGTTAAGTATTTAAAATCATTAAAAAATCCCCCCAACTGCTTCATTGTGCGGTTGGGGGGATTTCGAATGTATGTTTTAATTAATTAGTGTTTGTTCCAAGGCTCCAGAATGCGTGGATGCAAAGTTGAATTGGATACATTCTTATCCGACGCGGTTTGCTCATTGGCTTCTTCGTGACTCAACCACCAGGAAGTAGTGGAATGTGCCAACAATTCTTGACTGCCTCTTTCCCAAAGGTAAAACACAAATTTATCGATATTTTTGGTGCTTAATTTGGCATGAATGAAATAAGTGCCATCACAATCGGCTTCAGCTACACCTTCATGGTTCTGGGAGGGTGTAAATTCAGCGTCACATATAAATTCACCGTTACGATCAACAATGGTAGCGCGTGTGACCAATGTGGTTTCATCATCGATTTGTTTATAATGAACGTTGACCGCTTGGAAATCATATCCATTTTGAAATGATTCAGATACATTTGATTTAACTGCATCAAGAATGCGGCGCTGCTCTAAATTAACAAATGCGCCATCTTGCGCCAAAGAAGGCATGGCCCAGCCGCAGAGCAGTAGAAAAAATGATAGAAAATAAACAGAATTGTTTTTCATGATTGGTCCCCTCACCAAAAATTGGATTGTTAAGTTACTATGAACTGGTCTTTTCATGTTTTTAACAATAATAACAATAGATAATAATTAATATAACATTAATCAAATTAATGGAAAATTGAAAATCATTGCCCCATCTAGGTTTGCAGGGTGTTACTTACGTCCAATTGAAGTAAATTAAATTGTAGACGATGTGCAAAATGGCCAAGGTGCCCATGATGTACGCGAAGGGTCGGTGGATCCACTGCCATTTTTGGAAAAGGACGGCGGAGGTGTCTAGGTAGGCGACGTTACGTTTAAGGCGTAGTTTTTCTTCGAGCAGTTCTTTGAGCTGGGCTAAATCGCTGTCGTGGACATTGCCGGTTTGGCGCAAGGTGCGCAAAAGTTTGCGGATGGCGCCGGGGGTGACCACAAAAGACCGCAGCATTTTGCGAAAGCCCAGTTTTTTCTCGTCGCCAATGATGTTGGTCATGGTTTCGTTGACCATTTCTTGTAGGCTTTTGGAGTGTTGCAGCAAGGCGTCCATGCGTTGGCCAAGCACGCTGTCTTCGTTTTCAATGTCGCGCATCTGCAGCTCGGTACCCGCCACACCCCGTGGAATCATTTGATAGAGAAAGCGGCCAAAAAATCCGCTTAGCATCACGGCAATTAAGGCAAAATACCCAAAGGTGGCGCCTTGATAGCCAAACTCAAAGCCTGTGTGGAAGGAGATAAGCACACAGCCCATAAAGCCGCAAAAATTGTGAAGGTCCAGCCAGCGCGGCTTTTGGCCCAGGTGTTTGAACAATTTAGGGAAGGCTTTGCGCATGGGATAGAGCATGGCGATCATCAACAAGAAAAACCCAATGTTGCCCAGCAAAATGCATAAATCGGAGCCGCGGCGAATGCTAAGGTCAAAGGACGGGGGAATCCAGCGCAACAACTGCATGTTAAACAGAATGGACAAACTCGATGCGTATTTAAGTGACAGCGCTTCCCAGGCTAGAAAAGCGGTGGCCACGGCGGCAAGCGTGATGTAGAGGCCTTGCAGTCGGGCATCGGTGGAGGTGTCTCGGGTTAAGCTTTTGCGTGGATCCATGGCGCCTGCCCCCAAACCAAAAATGCGGGGGTTGTCCAATAAGTCAGCGCTGTTGACTTCAATGATGGCATCGGTGGGGCAGTGGGTGATGCAGGCCATGTCGTCATAGCCATAACAATGATTGCATTTGTCGGCGATGACTTTGGGAGGGCGCTTTTTATCTTCGGTGATAAAACGAGAAAAACGGGCATCTTCTTCATCGACCTTGTGCAGGGTGATGGCCCCGTACTGGCAGGCTTGCGCGCAGCTGGTGCAGCCAATGCAGTTGTCGAGTATTTCTACCTCGCCTTTTTCCTCGTTGTACACCACGCTGTCCACGGGACAGGATGGAATGCACGTGGGGTAAAAACAGGTTAAGCAGCTTTTGGCAAAGTCCAAAATACCAAACTTGGCGTAGCCGCGTTCCAACCGTTGAAAGCCGTGGCGCTCTTCGCAGGCGTCGTAACAGGTGTCGCAGGCAATGCAAAGATCCAGCTGGGTGATTTTGACGCGCGAGGCTTGGGTTAAACCGGTTTCCACCAAAAAATCCAGCACGGCCAAGGCTTGTCCGTCTTCACTGTAAATGCGATTTCGGTAATCCACGCGTTCGGTGATGGTTTTTAAATCTTTGTACACTTGCTCGTTTTGATCCACGAGTTGTTTCATGGCATCTTTGGGGACCAGCAGCAGTTCGCTGTCGGTGATGGCCGTGACGTTGGTGGCAATTTGTTGGTTCCACTGAAATGATTTGTTGACGAAAAAGTCACCCTTGCGCAAAAAGTTGAGTGGTCGCTCCCGCGCGTCGGAGTCCAAACCGTTTACGCTGACTTGTCCCACCGCAAGGAAGAAAAAGTGCGTAAAAGGTTCATCCATGGGCGGCAATTCAATGATTTGCTCGCCGGCTTTGGCGCTGGCACGGTGAACCTTGCCTTTGAGCAAAGCGAGATCAGCCTGAGAAAGGCCGTCAAAGAGGGATATGGACGACAGGGCCGTTTCGGACACGCGCGGAAAGGAAGGGGGTACGCCCTTTTTTTTGCGTTTGCGTTTTTGAATTACAGGTTTATCGGCCATCGAACCTTCATTCTATCATTAAAGGGGCACTTGCACACCCTCAAGGGCATGGAAAATTTGACAATTGTGCAGGGTTTCATAAAACTACCGTACACGTTTACAAAGCCACAGAGCAGGAGACCAACGTCATGATTCGCATTCAGGAGTTATGCAAAGATTATGGGGATCACCGCGCGGTGGATCACGTATCCTTTGAAGTCAAACCCGGAGAAATTTTGGGGTTTCTTGGCCCCAATGGCGCCGGCAAAACCACAACCATGCGTATGATTACGGGCGTACTGCCCCCAACCCATGGCACGGCAGAAATTGACGGCTTTGACATCACCCAGGATCCTCTGGAAGTGAAGAAACGCATTGGTTATTTGCCCGAAACGCCGCCGGTGTATTTGGATTTTAGCGTAGAGGCTTATTTGCGTTTTGTGGTTCGCCTTAAAGGGGTGCCGGCGCAAGAGCAAGAAGCCCATATGGCTTGGGCCATGGACAAATGCAGCTTAAACGATGTTCGAAAAAGAATGATTGGCAATTTGTCCAAGGGCTATCGCCAGCGCGTGGGCTTGGCTGGAGCCATTGTGCATAAACCCAAAGTATTGATTTTGGATGAGCCCACGGTGGGCTTGGACCCAAAACAAATTCGAGAAATTCGCAGCATGATTCAAGAACTTTCTCAAGAACACACCATCATTCTTTCCACGCACATTCTGCCTGAAGTCTCCATGATCTGCGATCGTGCGGTGTTTATTCATCAGGGCCAATTGCGATTGCAAGGCAGCATCGCCGATTTGACGGCCGAGCGTTCGTTGGAAGAAGTGTTTATGGACATGATTGTGACAGAAAAAGGTGCAGCATGAGCGCATACATTCGCCCCACCATGATTATCCTCGGCAAAGAACTAAAACAGTTTTTTGTCTCGCCCATCGCTTACGTGGTGATGATGATTTATTTAACCATTACTGGTTATTTTTTCTTTACCAACATCAGTCAGTTTAGTGCGCAGTATCAATACTTAAAAAACATGATGCAAATGATGCAAAACCCTGAACTGCTATCACGTTTAAATTTAAACGAAATGGTCATTGCCCCGGTGCTGTTTAATATGATGTTTATCTTCCTCTTTATATTGCCGCTGATTATGATGCGCAGTTTTGCAGAAGAAGAGAAACAAAAAACCAATGAACTGCTGATGACTTCGCCCATCACGGTGGGTCAGGTGATCATGGGAAAATTTTTGGGCAGCCTTGCATTTATCGCCATTTTGCTAGCACCCACGGTGCTCTACCAAGTGGTGCTCTTTGTGTATTCATCGCCTGAAGTGGGGCCAGTGCTTACAGGGTATTTGGGCGTCTTCCTGTTTGCGGCCACCGGCGTGTCCATTGGGTTGTTTGCCTCTTCTTTGACAGAAAATCAAATCATTGCCGCCGTCATCACTTTTGTGGTGCTTTTGTTTTTGTTTATCATCAGTTTATTAACGTCGGATGAAAGCACGCTGATGTATCAAGTGGTGCAGTTTTTTTCAGTCAGCACCCACGTACAAAATTTGCTGCGGGGCTTGATCAACACCAAGGATCTTTTGTATTTCGGGAGCTTCATTGTGTTCTTTTTGTTTTTAACCCGTCGGTCGCTTGAAGCCAAGGGGTGGAGGTAGTCATGCTGTATCCATGCATCGGCATCACCAGTGCCATTATTTTATTTTATGGATTGCTCGCCAGCGCACTAACGCAGTTGGGACAAGACCGAATTTTGCAAAGCATGATCGCATTGGGCGTCATTGGCTTGGCGGTGTTTGCAGCCAAATCATTGGATCGTCGCTGGCAAAAAGTCATCGGTTATTTTGTGGTGCTCAACGGCGTGTGGATTGGGTTTTACAACGGCAGCGATTGGGCGCTGTGGATCATCGCCATGTTGGTTTTGGCCCCCATCTTACTTATTTTTGTACTGGAAAGAATGCAGGTCCGACCCGTGCTTATGCTTTTGCTCGGCTTGGCCGTGCTTTTGCTGTGCACGGCTGCCTTTGGTGCAGATTCAGCCATGTACCCTGTGGTGGGGTTGTTTGCAGCGTTGGCTTACAATGCTGCCGGCTACATGCTGGCCAAACGAAAACTGGCGGCGGGTCCGGATTTTTCATCCAGCACTTTTCAGAAAAAAACCACCACCGTTGTTTATTCATTGACGGTGTTGGGCACGCTGATCGTTTTAAACTTAATCTCCCACCATTTTCATTACGAGTGGGACGTCACCCAAAACAAACTTAATAGCTTGAGTGAGCAGTCCGTTAAAATGATCGATGCGTTGGAAGGTCCATTGGTCATCCGCGCGTTTTTTGATGAACAAAACGAGCAGCGACTTGCAGCAAAATTGCTGTTAGAGCGTTTCGACAAAGCCTCCGGCCAAGTGGAAACCATTCTGGTGGATCCAGACAAAGAAAATTTACAAGCCGAAAAATACAATGCCCAAGACGGCATGATGATTGTGCAGTATCAAAACAAACAACACATCACGCCCACGTTGAGCGAAGAAGGCATTGCGCAAGCCATCGCCAAAGTGACCAAAGTCAAAGAAACACAATTGTGTTTTGTGCAAGGCCACGGCGAATTGCAATTTGACAACACGCAAGAGCCGCACCGAAGTCTATCCGCCATTGAAAAAGGCATGGAGAATGAAGGCTACCCCTTGCGTGAGGTGCGACTGAACACAGACAGTGCACTCGAAAACTGTGGTGTGGTCATTGTGGCCAGCCCGCAACAGGCCTGGACTGAAGGCGAAAGTCAAATATTGGATCAGTATTTGGCAGAGGGTGGCAGCGCGTTGTTGATGTTGGACCCTGTCATTTCAACCAATGATCCGTCCAACCCACGTATTCAACCCACGGGTTTGCGCAAACTTTTATTCAACTGGGGCATTGAAATGGATTCAAACATGTTGCTTGAAAAACAAATTGCCCTGTATCAAGGTGAGCAAATTGTCAACACCATCCGTTCAGGTGAATATGGCAACCACCCCATTGTGGATGCACTCAAAAGCCGTCAAACGGTATTTCATGGCGTGCGAAGTGTGCACCAGCGTCCAGATTATTTGGGCACCTTGTACCCATTGATTTATACATTGGGACCCGATTTGGCTTGGAGCAAAAGCAACATGCAAGCGTTGATGGTAGAACAAATTGGTGAGCCAGATGCCAACGATATGCGTGGCCCTGTTCCATTTGCCATTGCCAGTGAAAAAGAAAACAGCGATAGCACGACCAAACTGGTTGTGATCGGCGACAGCGATTTTGCGTCCGACTCCTTGGTGCTTAGCCAAGAGTTCAACTACGATTTATTTTTAAACACCATCAACTGGCTTAGTGGGGATGAAACACAAATTTCCATTCGTCCCAAATTGTTTAAAGCGTCGGCCATTGAACTCACCCCCACTCAAATCAAAAACATTTTTTACATTGCCATCGTGTTGATCCCCATGCTGGTGCTGATTTTTGGTTTAAACCTTTGGTGGATTCGAAAAAAACGCGGATAGTCAAAGCCACAGGAGGCGATTATGACCAAAGATGAAAAAAAAATGATTCTGGCTTTGGTGGTTTTGTTTGCACTGACTGGTTTGGGCGGTTATGCCGTAAAACTTAAACAAGACAAACAAGTGGAAGAGGCCAAAGCCCAGCTGGTTTTTTCAGATTTAAATCCTTCCAACATCCAAAGCGTGGAACTTTGTCCCAACGATCAACCCTGTGTGGCGTTGAACCGGCGCCCGCAAGATCAAGCAAAGTTTGATTTTGTGGATCAACACGCCCGTCGCGATGGCGAATGGATGGTTGATCATGGTTGGGTGGTGCAAACGCCCCATGCCCAAACCCTATTGGCCGCACCCGGCAGCATTGACACACTCTTTGAAAGTTTGGCCAACCTCAGCATGGTCAAGCAAGCCCCTTTGACCCCAGACAACAAAGCCCAGTACCAATTGGACAAGCCAGTGTTGCGTGTGCTTTTGCAGCCGGCCCAAAACCAACCATCCCAAACTTTGAATGTCGGCAAACTCAACCCAGCCCAAACGCATCGCTATGCCCACAAAGAGCCCCAATCCAATTGGTATCTGATCGGCAAAAATTTGGACACCTACCTCGACACCCAATGGTCGGCATGGGTGGAAAACAAGTGGATGCGTGTCAGCCAAGACGACATGACCCGGCTTACCTTACGCAGTCAGGCAAGCCTGTTGCGCTTGCATAAACCCGAAGGCCAATGGGCCTTTGATCAAAAACAAGGCCCAAGCTTGGATGCGAACAAACTCAATCAATGGATGCGCCGGCTTAACACCAGCGAAGCCACGCAGTGGTATTTTGCCGAGCAAGAAGAAACGGCATGGCGAAGCCAGTACGGCTTTGACCAGCCCCTGCTAAAAGTAGACATTGCGTACCCCGAAGATCACAAGCGACCCTCGGTGACATGGCAGCTGGCCAAAGATCCAACCATTAAAAACCGCTTTTACGCCAAACGAGATGATCAACCCTGGGTGGTGCAGCTCAAGCCCGGCGATGCACAAGCCCTGCTGGTGGAAAAGCAAGACTGGGTGGATGCAGCGCTGTTGTTTAAGCCACTATCGGACCATCAAAACATTGCATGGACAGGGATCATTCAAGGCCAAGCCAAAGCCACCGACAAGGGGTGGCAACTGCAACAGCCTGTACAAGATGCATTGGATACCACCCATCTTGAAAGCCTGTTTGAAGCATTGATGATGGACGAAGATAAAAAATTGGTGGCCATGGATGCGCCCAAACCCACGGCCCCAGGCATCACACTAACGTTTGAGGCCAAAGATAGCGCCCAAACCCTGCACGTGTATCAGCAAAATGGCACCGATTTTGTATGGCGCAAAGAACCGTCACCCTTGCTGGTGGCTTCCGATCAAGCCCTGCTTTCACTGATTCAAGGCCACCTTTCGAAATTGCGCCAAGCCAAGCTTTTTTCAGGCTCATCCGAGACCATCACCGGCATCGCGTACAAAAGCCCAGAGGGTCAGTGGGCCATCACCCGTCACGATCAAGATGCTTGGCAATGGACGCAAGCCACCGACAATCCACCCGTCCAAGCCTATCAGGCATATGCAGAAACCACCGACATTGAGCTGCAAAACCTTCGCAGCCCTGCCACAAAACCTGCTTCAACAAGCCATCAACTCACCTTTACCCAAGCCGATGGCACCACCGCCACATGGATGTGGCAACCCACCGATCAAGAGCAATGGACCCTCATCAATACAGCACGAAACGTACAAGGCATACTGGAAGCAGAAAAAGCTCAGCGATGGGCCAAATTTTTGATAAAGAAGACGCCATGAGCGAAGAAAAACAAGAAAAATCTCAAGAAGGTAATTTTAAGGTCAATGACAAACGCGGCCAAGAAAAGCAAACCGCGCCCGCTGACAAGCCAGAAGTAAAGTCTGACAGTGCCAACCAAGAAGCCAAAGACGCTTCTTCAGCGCAAGACCAAGCCACCCAGCTGCCCGAAGCCAGTTTTATCAATTTTATTTTATCACTGGGCACCTCAGCCATGATGCACATGGGCTTGGTGCCGGAAGGCCATCAAGCAGAAGTCAATTTGCCCATGGCCAAACATGAAATTGAGCTTTTGGACATGCTTGCCGAAAAAACCAAAAACAACCTCGATGACAAAGAAGCAGAGCTGCTCAAACAACTTTTGTACGAGCTGCGCATGCGCTACGTCGAATCCACCAAGTCTTAAACGCCCCGATTCAACAGACCCTAGGGACCCGTGGGTGAAAAAAGTGCAGCTTTGCGCTGAGTGACTTTGTACTGTGCTTTTTGGCCCATGGCTTTGAGTATCTCAGCTTTGCCCTCCATACAGCTGGCACAGGTGGGGCGAATCTCCAAGGCTTTGTTGTAATAGGTTAATGCTTTGCTGCGTGCCTCTTTATTATTTTTTTGTGCGTACTCGTTGCCCAATAAATAATAGAAAATTGGCGTATCATCCATGCGCTGGGCCGCCTCTTCCAACACTTGCTTTTTCTGGTGCGTATCTTCAAGTTGTTGGGCTTTGTCGATCCACACTTGGATGTCGTCGGCTTGATTTAAAATATCCGATTCCGATTGATCCATGGACTTCATCAGCTTGGCCACATGAAAAGACTGCTCATGATAGGGCGCCAACGAAAGAAACTGATCAAAATGGCTAAGTGCCAAGCGTTTTTCTCCAAGCTTAAACCCATAAATCATGCCCAAGTTGTAATGCGATTTTTCAGATTTTGGATTGATGGCAAGGGCTTGTTCGTAATCCATGGCCGCGCTGTCGTACCGTTCTAGCTTTTGATTGGCCAACCCACGCAGCTCATAAGCCTTTTCACTATCGGGATTGACTTGAATCAACATGTCGAGTTCTTCAATGGCTTGAAGATTTTTGTTGGCATCAATCAATGCTTTGACTTCCGAAATTTCATAATCGTACATCATGGGCACCAAGCCATCTTTTTTGTTGGCGGCGCAGCCAACCAAAATGACCAAACTGTAAATAAGCAAGCTTTTGTATAGAGATGAGATGCAAGACATGGTTAAGACCTTTCTTTTTGAAGTTGTTTGTGAGCAACTTGATACACGCGCTGTTGTGGGTGGGTGATGCTGGTTACTTGTTTGAGCAGACGCGTGCCTTCTTTGCTGTATACACCAGCCATCATGGCTTCCTCAAGAAATACTTTGGCCACTTTTTCCAATTTGGTAAACCCTTCAACCGCTGCCGTATCACCTGGGTGCATGCGAAAAAGCTCAAGCCACAATGAAAAAGCTTTTTGATAGTCGCCCTTTTCGAAAGCTAAATTGGAAGTTTGTCGCAATTGTTCGAGCTGCACATGTTTTTGCTGTATGGGTGAAGCTTTGGGGGTTGGGGTCTTTTTAGCAGAGACCTTTTTTTGCACGCTTCTTCTTTTTTGTTTTTTCACCGGCGCGCTTACCTTCTTTTTGGGCTGAGGTGCGGGTGGGGTGACCACCGCGGCCGATTCGCTCAATGGCGTTTGTTTTTCAGATGCTTGGACATGGTGTGAGTTCATGGTCGCACCCGCGATGCCAAGAATCAAAAGGGCTGTGGCAACCGGAGCCCACGCTTTTTTCCATGAGAATATTGGAGCAGGCTGCATGCTTTGTATTTTTATGTACAATCCGCCCACTTGAATGACGTGGCCATCGCGGGCCAGGATGGATTGTTTCTTTTTGCCGTTTTTGGAGATGCCATTGGTGGAACCCGCATCGTGAAAAACAACTTTGTTTTTTTTCTCATACTGAACCACGGCATGCTTGGTAGAAATGGTGGTGTCTTTCAGCACGATGTCGCATGCTTTACCGCGACCAATTTTATAAGTGCCCTGTCGCAAGTTAAAAGTTTTGCCTTTGAGCGCACCAGAAACGATTGCCAACTGCATTTTGGGCAGAAACTCACTGTGGGGTTGATCCAGTAGCATGGTGCCTTGTTCAATCGGTGTAGGGGTGCGGCGCGTGGCGCTTTTTTTCCACAGCGTCATCTCATCGATTTTTGCGCTGACTTTATCCATCACGGTCTTTTGTAGGTTTTCCTGTTTCATGGGTTACTCCATAATGCTGTAGCCTGCAGTGGTTACCGCAGGGGTTAATTTTTGACGATGCCGATCTGCAAACCGAACCAGGCTACCGATGGGCGGAATTTGATTGACCATTTCCACCTGTGCATACTTCTGTTCGGCAGAAATCACGCGGGCAGTGCCAATGACATGTTCCACCAGGCCCAAAATTTCGTTGGTTTCGGGATCGGTTAACACTTTTTCCACCCCGTGAACGGTGAGGAGATCACCCGCATGAACATTGTCCACTTTGCCGGCATCAATGTAAAAGCTTTGTGTGTGAGGTTGCACATCAATAACACGTGCCAACCAGTTCAGTTCTTTGACTTGCGACTCCACTGAGCCCAAAATAAAATCAACTGCGCTGGTGATGGAACGGCGGGTGGCTTTGCCCAACGGTGTTTTATGGAAAATTTCGCCACCAAAATCGACCAAGGCATTTTTCATTTTGAAACCAAATGATTTGCCCCACGCTTTACCGGAAGCGCGGTATGAATGGAGGATTTCGCCGGTGCGCGTGTCGATGATGCGCATATCAATGGCCACATGCGCGGCTTGAACGTCACTGGATACTTTGGGGCCAATGCCTTTGAGCACACCAAATGAACCTCCGCCTGAGATGGCTTGCTGCTCAAATTCGGTGACTTGACCAACGATCAAGTAGTCGACGCCCAAAAGCTGACCAGATTGTACTTGGGTCATGCTAGAAGAGAGTCTGGCTTGACCGAGCTCTTGTTCCATCAGAACTTTGGATAACACCGCGCGCTCAACGACAATGACCCGCTGGGTTTCAATCAGGGCGGTCATAAGCTGAGCAGCCAAGCCGCCACCGATGTTCCATCCACCGTACTCTGCTGCAAAGCGATCGGTGGCACCAAACTGGGCGACTGCCACACGAATTTGTGGGCCATAATTGTTCAAAGAGGCCGTTCTTGCTTGGGCCAAGGGGCTGAGCAAAAGACAGATGAGTCCAATTTTATAAACAACGTTTTTCATGATTTCCCTCCACCATCACATTGACATTGGTTTGATTGTTCACTTCTCCGAGGTTGTCATTGATGGTCATGTCTCTATGACCTACTTCAATATTCATGCCAGTTTCGCTTTCGTGTTCATTTTGGCCCACATCGCGAAGTCGTTGACGGGACATTTGCAGCGGAGAGCATTCTCCAAAGCGAGCCTGGTTGGCAAACGTTTGAATGACGCGAATTTGCCGACGTTCTTCACCCATTTGTTTGTTGCGGAAATGAACCAACGTATCGAGCAAATTGGGCTCATCGGCATGCCGCCTCGGTGGTTGTGTTTCGTTGGCAGTGACCGAAAATGAAACGGTCAGCAAAAGTGTGCTAAGGACCAAAATTTTAGTGATGTGTTTCATTGTTGTACGTCTCCAAAGATAAAGGTTGCATTGATGGTGTTATCAATGGTGGCTTGATCGCCGATGTTTTCAAAATGGGTGTCGGTATGACCTACGTGAATCCAGCCTGCATTGGCGTTGCTGACATCGCCAAAATCATGGCTTTGGTTGCGCGTCGGAGTTTGATTTTGCTCTGCTTGTTGCGTTTGAGGCGCAGCAT
Organism: uncultured Bdellovibrionales bacterium; assembly: GCA_964497185.1. Lineage (GTDB taxonomy): Bacteria > Bdellovibrionota_G > JALEGL01 > JALEGL01 > JAGRMV01 > CAZCBX01. The sequence goes on from CAZCBX010000001.1 coordinate 84,366, forward strand.
AACCCACCGACTGCTGTGCATTGGCAGGTTGGGAGGCCGCAGGACTGCAGTCTTGTGTGTAGCAGCCAGCGTGGGCTTGAAGTGTTAAGGTAGCGATGACCAGGGCCGAGAACAATGTAAGTTTGGTTGTGTGATTCATGGCGGGTTCCTCCAGAAGAAGGCCAGCCACGTTTAAACGTGGCTGGCACATTGGATGAGGGGTGGTTATTTGCCACCCATGTTGACGTCACCATAAGTAATGGTTTGGCTGATGCTGTTGTCAAAGTTGAAGTTATCACCAATGGTATCGCCTAGTTGAACGTGTGCATTGTCAAAAGACTGGGCGCTATAGGCATCGCCACCACTCGCATCGGATACACCACCATAACCAGCGCTGTTTTGATAAGCATCGGCGTTGTTGTAAACCTCAGCGTTGCTGTTGGCATAGACTTCATGGCCTTGGGCGTCGCCACCTTTTTTGACTTTCACTTTGCCTTTGGCTTTGGGTTTAGACTTGGCTTTGGCTGTACCCTTTGCTTTGGCTTTGTTGGTGGCAATCGAAGAGCCATTGCCGCCATAAGAGCTACCGCCCTTGGAGTTGTTGGTCGCATCGTAGTCGGGCACAAATTCATTGCGTCCACCAATGTGGGTGTTGCTGTTGCCTGCAGAGATGGATCCAAAGTTGGCATTGTTGGCATTGCCACTGATGTTGTGCGATTGAAATCGATCCCCAACCGTGCTCATCGCACCTTCAAGATCATGCGACTTGATTCGGTCCATCGAATTCGACCAAACATCGCCTTGGGTGGTGATGTTGTCTTTGTTGTTGGAATCCGACGTATTGTTAGAATCCAATGTGTTGTATGCATCTGAAATGGCGGTGTTGCCACTGTCGGTGTGACTGGAGTCATTGTTGGAATCCCGCTGACTGGAGTCGTTGTGAGAATTTTTGGTGGTTTCTACATTTGAGCTAGCCTTAAACGAAAAAGCATGACTGGCTGGACTGGCCAGACCGGCAATGAGTAAGGTTAGTGTTAGAGCTTGAAGGGGTAAATATTGGTTTTTCATGGTGTAAATCCTTTCTTGTCTTCTTTTTTTCAGAAGGGTGTGTTTGATGCCAAGGGATGTGCAGAAGTCGTGCCAAAAATATTTTATAATAAAATTAGGTATTTAGTTAATTTTACAAGGTTGAGTGTTTGATTATCGGTCGGTGCATGGATGTTTTGCACCGTTATTCAACCATCGGCGGCAAACTCGATGCCTTGACATTGGCGCGTTGGGGACCATATTTTTGGTATGGATATCAATCAGTTTACGCATAAAGCCCAAGAGGTGTTGCAAAAAGCGTCGATGATGGCGTTGGAAGGGCAGCATCCGGAGGTCAGTGAGGTGCATTTCTGGCTGGCGTGGCTGGAGGTGGGTCAGAAGTATGCCCATCATCTATTGGATGCAGCCGGCGTGTCGGTGGAGTCCATGCAGGCTGCTTTAACGCAAGCCAAGGCCAAACTGCCTCAAGTTCAAGGCACCCAGCCGGGCATGAAACCCGCGCTTTCGCAATTGATTCAGCAAGCCATGTTGGAAGCCAAGGCACGCAAAGATGCTTATGTGGCGTTGGACCATTTTTTGTTGGCCGCCGCGGCTTTGAAACAGACGTTGCCTGGTGATTTTACGGTGGCCAAACAAGATGTTGAAAAAGGCATCCAAACCCTGCGAGGAGATGAAACAATGAACAGTCAAAGTGGTGAAGACCAAGCCCAAGCCTTAGAAAAATACACCCACGATTTAACCCAAATGGCCCGCGAGCAAAAATTGGATCCGGTCATTGGTCGGGATCAAGAAATTCGACGTGTGATTCAAGTGCTGTCGCGCCGAACCAAAAACAATCCCGTCCTGATTGGGGAACCGGGTGTGGGTAAAACCGCCATTGTCGAAGGTTTGGCCCAACGAATTATCAGCGGCGACGTGCCCGAGACGTTAAAAAACAAACGGGTGCTTACGCTCGACTTGGGCGCGCTGTTGGCGGGAACCAAATTTCGCGGGGAGTTTGAAGAGCGGTTGAAAGCCGTACTCAATGAAGTCAAAAAATCAAACGGCCAACTGGTGTTGTTTATCGATGAGCTTCATACCTTGATGGGTGCTGGTGCAGCCGAGGGAGCGATGGATGCATCCAATTTATTAAAACCTGCTTTGGCACGGGGTGAGTTTCGAACCGTGGGCGCCACTACGCTCAGTGAATACAAAAAACACATTGAAAAAGATGCGGCCTTTGAGCGTCGGTTTCAGCCTGTTTATACAGGCGAGCCATCGGTGGAAGACACCATTGCCATTTTGCGCGGCTTAAAAGAAAAATATGAAGTGCATCACGGGGTGCGCATTGCCGATTCGGCCATTCTGGCAGCGGCCAGTTTGTCCAATCGTTATATCACCGATCGTTTTTTGCCCGATAAAGCCATCGATTTAATTGATGAAGCGGCCAGTCGACTCCGCATTGAAATTGATTCAAAACCAGTGGCCATCGATGAACTCGATCGAAAAATCATGCAGCTTGAAATTCAGCGAGAAGCGTTGAAAAAAGAAAAAGATGCGGCTTCCAAACAAACGTTAAAAGAAGTCGAAGAAACCATTGCCGATTTGCAAGAACAGTCCAATGCTCTGACGGCGCACTGGCAAAAAGAAAAGAGCATTATTAAAGAGCTTCAAACCATTAAAGAGTCCATGGACCAAGTTCGGGCGCGCATTGAGCAAAGCCAGCGCGAGGGTAATTTGGAACAAGCGGCCCAATTGCAGTATGGCGAATTGCCTGAGCTGGAAAAAAAATTAAAAGAACAACAAGCCATCATTGAGGACTTTCAAGCCAATCAAAAAATGCTCAATGAAGAAGTGCAAGATGAAGACATTGCCACGGTGGTTTCCAACTGGACGGGCATTCCGGTCAATAAAATGTTGGAAGGCGAAAAAGACAAAGTGCGCAACATCCAAAAAGCACTGGGCAAGCAGGTCATTGGTCAACAACAAGCTCTGGAGGCGATTTCCAATGCGGTAAAGCGTTCGCGCGCGGGCATCAGTGACCCCAATCGTCCCATTGGCTCGTTTATTTTTCTAGGCCCCACGGGTGTGGGTAAAACTGAAACAGCCAAAGCGTTGGCAGAGTTTCTTTTTAATGACCCCACCGCCATGATTCGGTTGGACATGTCAGAGTACATGGAAAAGCACGCTGTATCCCGAATGATTGGCGCACCTCCAGGTTATGTTGGGTATGAAGAAGGTGGCTATTTAACAGAAGCCATTCGCCGAAGACCTTACGCTGTGGTTCTTTTGGATGAAATTGAAAAAGCCCATCCCGATGTTTTTAATGTGTTGTTGCAAGTATTGGATGATGGCCGTTTAACCGATGGTCAAGGGCGAACGGTGGATTTTCGAAACACGGTGCTGATCATGACATCCAACATCGGTAGCCCCATTATGTTGGAGCATGCGGGTCAGGACAAATCAACGTATGAGAAAAAAGTGTTGGAACAGCTTCATCAACATTTTCGTCCCGAATTCTTAAACCGTGTGAATGACATTGTCTTGTACGAGAGTTTGAGTCAGGAAGAAATTGGGCGCATTGTGGACATTCAAGTCAAAGCGTTGGAAAAACGATTGTCGGATTTGGATTTAACGGTTCATATCACCGATGAAGCACGCAAAAAAATTGCTCAACTGGGGTACGATCCATCGTTTGGTGCACGGCCTCTCAAGCGTGTGCTGCAGCGGTATGTGGAAGATCCATTGGCGGACGCATTGTTGGACCATCAGCGGGTGGCCAAAACCTACACCGTTGATGTGGTCAATGATCAGTTGGTGGTGGGTCCAGGCGAGTAGGTAATAAAATTTGAGTTAAATTTTTTTGAGGGTTTGATGGCGCTTTTTTTCTTTTTTTGATTTTTTGCGCGGGTTGCCTTTTTTGCGTGTGCCGCGTTTTGGTTTTTTGTACACCACGTCACGGCCTTCTTGCCAAGGCGCATCTTGACTTTCTGACATGCTTTGCTTTGTGTTTTTTTGCTTCAAGCGTTTTAAAAAATCAATGGCCTCAACAAATGTAGATTGATGCCGATCCGCGCCTTTTTGAATTTTTCGATCCGATGACACCACCACATATTGGTCGTGAGGGTGTTCTTGCATCCACATAATGATGTGATCATCGGCCGTCTCACCCAGGGGGGAGTATTTGATGCGCACCCCACCATGAATAAAATCATCGCCGTAGGGCGTGCCTGTGTGCGTGCCATCAAAAAAAAGAATGACGTCGTACCGGGTGGTTTTGTGATAGTCCACCACCGCTTGAATCAACCGATCGCGATCTTTATCTGCGGCTTTACCAAGTACGTTGTAACCGTCAATGAGAATGGACGCCATTACAATTCAAAGTCGATACCGGCCGGTGCCAATAATTCCATGTAACCCAACAAAGTGGTTTTGATTTCCGTGGGGGTGGTGGGCTGGTTGGGGTACAAACGAATTTGGTCGGTTTGACCCAGTGGATCATAGGTGTAGAGAATTTTGGCCGTGCTTTTACCCCGCACGTGCTTATCGATGGACGCCACTTTGCCCATGTCGGAATAAGTGAAGTAGATGACATTGCCTGCTTGATCTTGAATTTTTTTCATTTTGCCATGGGCTTCATAATCAATTTTAACATTGCGCTTGGTCAACCCTTTCCGGCTGGCCTTCTGGGTATCGCTTTGGCTGATCTGTGCAAAAATAATATTGGCATTGGCATCATAGCGATAGCGAATGACTTGGCCGTCGGGTTGCTCAATGGTGGATATGCTGCCAAAACGAGGCTCGTACGCGAAAGTGGTGGTTTGGCCCTTGGCGTTGGTGCGCGACAACAGTCGGCCTTTGGCGTCGTACTCAAACACGTCGTCAATGCCGTTGGTGCTCTGAATGGATATGGGTTTGCCACAGCAGGCCGATAAAACGGTGGTGGTGCGAACGCCATTGGCATCGGTGTGTACAATGGATCCTTCGGCATCGTTGTAGGCGTAAGTTTGTGTTTCTCCATTGTTGGTGATGGTTGTGATGTCCACCGGACCTTTGCTTTTGTAGGAGAAGGTGGATCGTTTTTTGCCAGGGCCAATTTGCGAAACCACTTGTCCATTTTGGGCATATCCGATGGCGGTGCTGGTGCCGTCTTCAAATTGCACGTTGGTCATCCAACCATTGGCGTCGTATTCGTAACGCATGGTTTGTTGATCGAGCCCTTTAAAAGAGATCAGGCGCAGGTTTTTGTCATAGGTGTATTCAATTTTACGCTGAAAGGAATCCCGAATGGAAGCGATCTTGTCAAAAGCGTTGTAGGTAAGAAACAACGAATGGCTGCATGCATCGGATATACGGGCCAGACGGCTTTTGGCATCATAGCCAAAATTTAAGTAATTGCCGTTGCGGTCTTCAATGCGTGTAAGGTAGCCTTTGGCATTGTAGGTTTCTTTCCAGCCGTTGTCATTTTCACGAATAAACCCGTTGCCGGTTTGGGTAAGGTAACTGGTGCCTCGTGCGTTGGAAACATACTTACCGCTGGTGGAAACGGCTGAGGCAACCACGTACCGTTGTTTTTGTTTTTCAAAGTACGCATCATCGGTCATGAGCCGTTTTTGAAGCGCGGTGTAAAATGCATCACCTTTGCCTTGGGGATTTTTAGAATAAGTGATGTCTTCTTGTTTGCGCTTTTGCACGATGGTGGCAATGGCCTCTGCCTTGCTTTGACCTTGGCCCTCAATGGGCACGTATTCATTTTCAAAGCCATCGGATTCAATGACTTTGAGGGTGCGGCTTTGACCCACAATAATCTGTACGTCGTAGTTAAACGTCCATTTGTCGCCAAACGGACCATTGCGGGTGGAAAAGCTATTGTACGAGCGGTACACTTCAAGGGGAAATGCATAACAACTTAGATAGTAATCTTGGAGCGGTAGAAAAAAATTGCCTGTTCGGGTGTTGATGGGGTCTGGGGCGTGATGAACATACAGCAAATCACCTGCGCGCCCTTGGCCCAAATCGGTTTGAGCATGCATGGGGAGCGCGAGCCAGAAAGTGCATAAAAAGAGGCCAATGCGTAAATGAGTCATGGAAGTATTATCCTTTGGAACGGTAAAAAAATCAAACCCGTTCTTTTTCTTGTTGTTTGGTCATGGCCAGCGCAAGCTGATCTTGAATGTGACGGTGATTGGGCTCCAGCTGAGACGCGAGTCGGAATTGAAAAATGGCGCTTTCGTAGTCTTTTTCACGCATTTTTAAAATGCCCAACTCGTAAAAGGCTTTGGCCGCAGGGGATATGGCCGCGGGCTGCTGATCTTGCGCTTCTGTATCGGGCGATAGGCTTAAATCGTACTTTTGGCGTTTCTGAACGTTTTTTAACACGCGATGCGCGGACACCATTTTTTTAAACACATCTTTGGCCTGCTTGGAGGTGTGTTTGTTGTTGAGCCGATAATAACGGTCTGGGTGAAAATGTTTGCAACACTGTCGGTAGGCCAATGTGATCTCGCGTGCGCTGGCATTTTGATCCACACCCAAAAGCGCATAATGGGTCATGCCATTCATGTGCTTGGACAAAGTTTCCATGACAATTTTGGGTCCGACACTGCCGGTATGGTGCACAATAAAATCGCGCAGTGACCCCAAATCGGGCCGGAGTTGAAGCGCCCTGGCCAGTGCTTTAAGGCCGTGTACGGGTTGTCCAAGCATCAAACAAAGTTTGCCCAGCAAAAAGAAAGATTCGTACTGGGAGGCAAAGTGTTTCATGTTGCTTTCCAGCACGGAAAAAGCCATTTTTTGATAATCGGTTTGTTGAACCAAGTCATGCCGAAAAATGGTTTCAATGAGCAAAATGGACAAGCGATGCTGACTGGCATCTTGTTGAAAACTCTGATGGGCGAAATCAATGGCGTCCATGATTTTGTTTTGGGCCAGCAAGGTCTGAAATGTTTCAATGTTTTGATTTTGCTGCGTGCTGTAGGTTAAGCCTTTTTGATCGGTTTGAGCTGGAGTTTGTGCTTGCTCTTCGCGTGTTTGAATCATGCCCATTGCAGTAAAAAAAAGCATCCAGGTGTGCAACCGTTTTTCATGGAGCGCGCTGTGTTCACGAACTTTAAACCATGTTCCGTGTTCTTGAATAAGCGTGGCCACTTGCTTGGCTTCATTGGGTAAATTCTTGGCGTGTTCATTGGTGAGCCAGGACAAAGGTGTGTCCTGTGCTGCATATAAAAATGGCAAACGATGGCTTGCACCCTCTGTGGACCAGTCTGCACTTTTAAAAAGAAGCATGGAAAAGGCACTGGTAATCAAAGGCACGCTGGTGGGGAAGGGTTGATCAATAAAGTTGAGTTGATGTTTTTTTTCCAAAGGCAACCGCCCCAACACATAAAAAAGATGTTTCTTTTTAGCTTCCAAGAGTTGGTGCGACGACCATTTCAGTTCCACCGTGGCCAGGTCCCATTGACGAACATTTGGCTGGGTGGCTTGCAGCATGTATCGGCGATATTGCTCTTGGGTTAGGTTTTGCTGATGATGCAAAAAGCTGCCCGGCAATTCTTCTGAGTCGGTTGAGCTGGCTGCCAAACAATACCCTTTTTGAAAAATAAATTTTCGGATGACGGGGGTGTGTTCCACGACGATGATGCCACTAAGGGCTTGGGTAACCATCACCGCCAGTGCGTCATAAAATTGGGTTCCGTTGAGTTGAGGGCGAGCCGTTTGCATGTCGTTAGACGAGCACTTCAAAGTGAGGAGACGTACCGAGCTCTTTGATGCGATCCCGTTCTAAGCGTCCTGCTGCGATGAGTTCGATGGATTGTTGTTTGCCCGTTTCAGGGTTATGGGCTTGTACATTCAAAACGCCATTGGTGTCGATTTCAAAGGTCACCTCGATGGATACCTCTCCCGAGGGTCCAGGTGGCAGGTCATCCAAAACAAACTCGCCCAGCAGTTCATTCTGCGTGGCTTTTTTGCTTTCGCCTTGGTACACGCTGATGCGGACTTGTTTTTGATTGTCCACACTGGTGGTGAATCTTTCGGTGTGATCCACCGGCAAAGGCGTGTTGATTTCAACAATGCGATGAAGCAAACCGCCGCGAATTTCAATACCCAAGGAAAGGGGTGTCAGATCGACCAGCACAATGTCGCTCTGATGGCCTACCAAGATATCGCCTTGAATGGCAGCGCCAATGGCCACGACTTGATCGGGGTCAATGCTCTGTTTGGGCTCAAGCTGAAAATAACCTTGTACGTACTCTCGCAAAATCGGCATGCGTGTGGGGCCACCCACCAAAATTAAGCCATCCACATCCGAGCTTCGAATGTCGGAGTGGTTAAACGCTTCATCGCACACTTGGAAACTTCGTTGTAGCAAAGGGGTGATCATTTGTTTCAGATGGTTTTGCGACAAGGGCAGTGTCATGGGTTCCTGAATGTTGGGACACACCGATGAATTGAGCTCCACCGATAGTGAAGTGGTGTCTCCCAGATCGATTCGCGCTTTTTCGGCCAGGTCACGCAAGCATGAATAGGATGAAGGATCGCTACGCAAATCAATGCCGTGTTTTTTTACATAAGCCTCGGCCATCCAGTCCATGAGCTGGTCGTCGAAATCCTCACCCCCCAAGTAAGTATCACCCGCGCTGGAGACAACTTCAAAAACGCCATCGCCCAATTCAAGAAGTGAAATGTCAAAGGTGCCGCCGCCCAAATCATAGACAGCCACGGTCTGTTGATCATCCTTGCCATAACCATACGCCAATGCGGCGGCCGTGGGCTCATTGATAATACGGATGATGTTCAAACCGGCAATTTTGCCGGCATCCATGGTGGCTGCTCGTTGGTTGTCATTGAAGTAAGCAGGCACCGTCACCACCGCCTTTTCAAACGTTTGTTGGCAATGGGCCTCGGCGATGCTTTTCATTTTTTTTAAGATCATGGCCGATATTTCTTGAAGCATGTACCGCTGTTGATCAATTTCGATGAGCGGCCGATTTTCGCTGCCCTCCACAATGGTGTAAGGCATGATGGACTTGGCTTTTTTCACTTCGGCTGAAAAAAATTTTCGGCCAATCAGACGCTTGGATGCGTAAATGGTGCGTGAAGGATCACTTTGCAGAGCGGGTTTGGCGTCCCACCCTACCGTGATTCGACCCCCCTGGGCGATATGAACAATAGAAGGTTGAATTTTTCGCCCTTGCTCATCTGGAATGACCAGAGGTTTGCCATCTTGAATGACACAAACGCAGGAATTGGAAGTGCCCAGATCAATGCCCAAAACAGATTCAATCATGTTTGCACTTCATTCTTTTTGGAAAACTGCACGGATAGCGCCTGAAGGTGTGAATCCATGCAAAAATGGGTTGAGCGCATGTTTTTTTGAAGATAGGCGGCCATTGATCTTTCATTGTAACAATGCTACCTCAAAATTGTGAGGAAAAAACATTGAAAAATCTTTCGGTCACCTTGAATGACATTCAACACGCGCATCAGCGAATACAAGGCACGCTTGGTAAAACACCGATCACCCGTTTATCGTGCCCTCGATTGGATCGATATGTTTATCTTAAAATGGAAACATTTCACCGCACCGGTAGCTTTAAAGAAAGAGGCGCGCTCAACACCCTTTTGCAAATTCAAGCCAAAACGCCCGGCATTCAAATCATAGGCGCCTCTGCAGGCAACCATGCCCAAGCTGTGAGTTATCATGGGTCCAAGCTGGGGTTTCCCGTACAGATGTTGATGCCAAAAAATACGCCCATCAATAAAATTCTTGCGACCAAAAAATGGGGGGCTGCCATTGAGTTGGAAGGCAGTACAGTGGATGAGGGCATGACCATTGCACGAGATCGAGCCAAAAAAGAAGGCTTTGCCTTTGTGCACGCGTTTGACGACCCACGAATCATTGCAGGCCAAGGCACCATGGCTTTGGAGCTGTTGGAAGATTTACCGGATTTAGATGTATTGGTTATGCCGGTGGGTGGCGGGGGCTATCTATCGGGTGTGGCCACGGCCATCAAAGCTTTAAAACCGTCCGTGCGCATCATTGGCGTTCAAACTGAGGTGTATCCACAAGTATCGCAAGCTTATGCAGGGGTGGAGATCAGCCAGCCGTCAGGCCAAAGCACCATCGCTGATGGCATTGCCGTCAAAGGGCTTGGCGAGCACACCATTCCACTTTTGCAGGCGTACGTAGATGAAATGGTGCTGGTCACCGATGAGGAAATTGCCCACGCCATTGCGTATTTGCTTAAAAACCGAAAAATTTTGGCTGAAGGTGCAGGCGCCGCGGGCTTTGCTGCACTCTTGGCACGCAAAATTCAAACGGAAAAAGATCAAATCATCGCCACGCCCATTTGTGGTGGTAACATTGACATGAATTTGCTGGTGCGGGTGTTGGAGCGTGGCTTTTTAAAAAGCAAACGCTTGCTGAGTTTAAATGTGGTTATCTCAGACCGACCGGGCTCCCTGCATGGGTTGACAAAAGTGTTGGCTGATTTGCGCGTGAATATTTTGCAAATCCAACATGACCGCGCTTCCACCGAAATTCCTTATTACAACACAGGCACGGATCTATTATTAGAAACGTTGGGTCAAGAGCACGCCGAAGAAATTATTGCGGCTCTCCAAGCGCACTGTCAAAAAGTCACTGTATACAGCTAAGCAAGTCGGGGCTTTTATTTTAAGCAGAGGTGAAAAGCTCTTGAACCTGCGCCAGCAACACACTGGAGCCGGCAATGATATCCCCGTGGCGCAAGTCTTCATGGGGATTTGCCTCCCATGTGAGCACTTGGCCACCCGCTTCGCGAACCAGCAAATGACCCGCCGCCATGTCCCAAATGCCCAAATCTTTGGCCAAAAAAACATCCATTTGGCCCATGGCAATGCGGGTGTAATTGAACACCGCGGACCCTGTTCGGCGGTATGACTGCACCTGGCGGGTTAATTTTTTTAGCACTTCTTGGATGGCCACGGCCGCTTCAATTTTTTCACGACGGCTGACCACCAAAAGCGCTTGATCGAGGGTGGCTACAGGGCTTACGGAAATGGGGCGACCATTGCAAAAGGCTCCTTTTTGAGCCGCCGCATACAGGCGCTCATCCAAGGCCGGCACATCAATCCACGCTTCCACCAATTCACCTTTTTCAATGCGCGCCAGCGAGATGGCAAAAAATGGAAATCCATGCGAAAAGTTCATGGTGCCGTCCAGTGGGTCCAACACCCAAAGCGAATCATGAAGATCCAGCAGGTGACTTTGGGGTGTTTCTTCGCTGAGTAGAGGGGTGTTGGGGCTATGCCGGGCCAACGCTTTGGCAAAAAGCTGTTCAAGGGCGAGGTCCACCTCGGTGAGCACATCTTTGGGGCCTTTGTCCTTGGACCAGAATGCGCCGCTTGCGTGGTATTGAAGAATCAATTGCCGCGCTTGATTGAACGTTTCGGTGAGCCAGGTGGGGGTCATGGCTGGGATCATAACTTTTTTCGACGCAATGACATAATGGTTTTTTGGGTTTGATTCGTGTCTTCGTTCGGAGAGGGCCAAGGCGGATTTCTTAGCTAACATACCAATATTGATAGATTTTATGGTTGTTTATGCCAGCGAGGAGAAGGCGTTGGCGAAATTTCAGCAATTCCGATATAATAAAAGGTACGGCGGTCATCGGGCCGCAGAACAGATTTGTAAAGCATCAACTGTAGGAATGTATCCATGGATTATGAAAAAACCGCCCCGCAAGTCAAAGAGAAAGACATCGGCAAAAAAAACGACGCCGTTGGGCCTTTGGAAAAGTCTTATCTTGTGGCCATGACGGGTCCGCATGCTGGTACGGTTTTTACCTTGGAGCAGGGCGAGATGGTGGCCGGCCGTATGCCCAATACCGATATATTTTTACAAGATCATCAGGTGTCTCGAAACCATGCGTGTTTTGTTTTATCTCAAGGAGAAACCCGCGTTGAAGACATGGGCAGCACCAACGGCACTTTTGTCAATGGCAAAGCGGTCGAGGGACAAGTGGTGGTGTCCGACGGGGATGAAGTTCAGGTAGGCTCGACCAATTTTCGCTTTTCCATACACAATCCCATCGATGGCAACAAGTTGGGTTTAAACAACCATGGGTATTTTGAAACGCGGCTTAAAGAAGAAATGGACCGCGCCGCACGGTTCAAACGAAGTTTATCGGTGTTGATGATTGGCCCCAAAGTCGATGCAGCAGAGCTGACCCAGCACGCAGCCAAACTCAGCCAAGAGTACCCCAGCGTTGTGCGCTATTTGCAAAAGATTTTACGCACCATGGACCTGCTGGCCCATTACGGAAAATACGAACTCGAACTGCTCTTGCCTGAAACCGACAAACAAGCCGCATTGCAAATGGCCAAACGCATTTCGCAGGAAACCTCTTTTGGCCCCAACATTAAATTGTCGGTGGGTGTGGCCTCCTATCCGGAAGACGGTAGCTCCGGCGACTTGTTGATGGAAAAATCGCGTGTAGCGCTCAAAGCCGCGCGAACTTCTTCGGCCAGCCACGTGGCTGAACATAAAGAAGAGCCACGTCGCATCATGCTTACGGGCCAAAAAGAAGTCATTGTTCAAAACGAAAAAATGAAAGAACTTTTTGACTTGATTGAGCGCATCGCCAAATCCAACATTACGGTGTTGATTCAGGGGGAAACCGGTGTGGGTAAAGAAGTCATGGCCGAGTCCATTCACACCAAAAGTCCACGTAAAGATAAACCTTTGGTGTGCATCAACTGTGCAGCGCTGACGGAAACGTTGCTTGAAAGCGAATTGTTTGGTCATGAAAAAGGGGCGTTTACAGGGGCAGATCAGCGCAAAATTGGTTTGTTTGAAACCGCCATTGGCGGCACGGTTTTTTTGGATGAAATTGGCGAAATGCCGCTAAAAACCCAGGCCAAACTTTTGCGTGTGCTTCAGGGTAAAACCATCATGCGCGTAGGCTCCAACCAAGAGATACCGGTGGATGTTCGAATCGTTGCGGCCACCAACCGAAAGCTTGAAGAGCAAGTGGAGAAAAAAGAATTTAGAGAAGATTTATTCTACCGGCTCAATGCAGCCACCTTAACCATTCCACCGCTTCGGGAGCGAAAAGATGAAATTCCTCGTTTGGCCAACACGTTTATGGATCAGTGTTGTCAGGAAAACGGTTTTGACGAAAAAGAAATCAGTCCAGATGCCATTGAAATGCTTATGAGTTATAGCTGGCCGGGCAACATCCGCGAGCTTAAAAATACCATTGAGCGCGCCGTGGTGATCGCGGAAGGCGACACCATTTTTAAAGAATCCCTGTCCAGCAAACTGACCTCAGAGGATTCGACGCCTTCGATCAAGCCTTTTGCCAGCGATGATGGCAGCTTGGATGTGGCCTCGGATGCAACCGTCGTGGGCGACATGAAAGAAGTGGTGGCGGCCTATGAAAAAGATTTAATCATCAATGCACTTAAGCGCGTAGATTGGAATCAAACCAAAGCCGCAGAACTGCTAAATGTGCCGCGCCGCACGCTGGTATCCAAAATTAAAAAGTACGACATTTACAAGGAGTCATGATTGGATAAAGCAACGCGAGAAAAACAAATCCAAGAGTATGCATCGATCATGGAGTTTTTCCATGCGCAAATCAAAAAACGATTGGCAGAACAAGACGAGGCATTGGATGAAACCACTGAATTTTATGTGGTACAGCTGCTGGCGTCTCGTTTGCGCACCCAAGAAATTACGCAAGAAGAAAAACAACATGGTTGGCAGCAAACGCCTCTGGCCATTTTGTATGCCAAAGCATTTTCAACCACCAACAGTGCCACCCGCTTTCAGCTACTGAAGAAATTAGGCGACCAGTCGCTGTATACATCTGGATTTTTTGGCGATGCCCTGGCGCGAGATCATCAGCTTTTATCTTATTACACCTCCATGGGCCAAGGCGCATACCACGAACTGTCTCGCATGAGTCGCGAAAAAGCGTTTGTGCGGTTGTTTACTGAAATCACAGAAAAATTTTCTTTTATGGTGCTTTTGCTCACCGAAATCAGTCAGCATTTGCAATTAAGCACCGATCAGCAAGTGATGAAATTGTACGAACGCTGGCTAGCCACCAAAAGTGATAAGCTGCGCCAAAAATTGTTGGCATTTGGTTTCGACCCACTCCAGGCAGGAGGCCACGCTGCTTGACATTTTTGCAGCACATTCAAGCGCGCATTGAGCGCATCTACAATCTAACCTGCCTGCCCCGCGTGGAAGCCTTTTTAATGGCGCAAAATAAAGATGGTACAGAGGGGCGCGATCATCAATCCAAAGTATGGGTGATGCAAGAGGATCAATCCTTGTATTTGGGCTTGTATTTTGCACCACACCTTCAACAAAAGCTAAAACAGAGCAACGCACAATGGTCAGTGGCAGAATATTGTGAAGTGGTGGAAGAGGTTAGTCACTTTATTTACTTATCTTGGTCGGCCGCGCAAGAACACACTGTGACCCAAATTGATTTAGAACTGCAGGCGGAAATCGATAAGTTTTTGCTTTTATCGCTGCCCCATTCGCCGCGCCCTTGGTTGTTACGGATGTTGTTTGAGCAAATTCATTATCGCCCAGATTTAAATCAGCAGGAACAGTTTCGTTATCAGTGCGCCAATCGTTTGGCCTACAAGTTTGCGCGACGTTTGCAAAGCTTACGCCCGAGCCGGTGGCTGCATATTTTACGCGGCTTTTATCGACAAAGCAGCAGTCAACGCCGTCGTTTTTTAGAGCACACATAGAATCGGTTGAGATTTATAAAAATGCTTGGCAAGCAAAAAAATGGGTGATAGCGCTATAGACATGACCTCAAACGCTTCCGATAAACGAGTTTCAAAACGGGTTCCTTCCAAGTTCCGTGTCGATTATAAAAGTGAAGGACATTTTTTAATCGAGCATGCCACCAACATCAGTGAACACGGCATTTTCGTGGAAACTGACAAACCTTTGAAAAAAGGCAGCGAAATTGAATTGGAATTTTCTTTGCCCGAAACACGCAAAAAAATGAAAGTCATGGGCGTGGTGATGTGGGTCAATCGCACCCGTAAAAATGCAGACCAAAACTACAACCCTGGCATGGGCATTCGATTTATCAATTTGAATGACATCGATCGAGAAACATTGATGGCCGCCATCAAGCGCATCGCTGTTTTATAAAATAAAAATTAAAAACGTTGCTGCCAAAGCACCAACGCTTGAACCAGTGCATGGCGATAGGCTGCTTGGGATGTTAACAACGGATTGACCACAAACGAGCGCCGGTCTTTACTCCACATGACATAAGGTGGATTGGCTTGCGTAAAATAAGGCAAGTAACTTTTACTCATCACCAGATTGCGAGAGCTTTCCGAAAAAAGAGTTTGAAGCTGCACAATCGAATGCTGTTTGCGCAAGTCACGCAGGGTGGTTAGCGATTGCTGGTCCAGCGGGCCCTCTTGCATGGATGAAACGTCGCGAAAATCGCTGCGCAGTACTTTTTGAATGTCCCGCTTGGCTTGCTGAATGCTTTTGGTCAAAGCCTGCAAATCGATTTTGGTCTGAGCATCAATCGCGTCGATCAATGAATCTTTTTCCCCTTTGTCAAAGTCTCGACTGTTTTCCGTATAGCCCTCCGATGCACGTGCGATGGCATGACTTTTTTCGGCCATGGAGGCAGCCACCAGTGCTTGGGCAATGTTTTGCATGGCTCTTTTTTGTGCCACATTGCTTTTGCTCTGTCCCCCACATTGGTTCATCATTTTGGCCATGGAGGCGGCCTGACCGATATCTTCTTGCGGCGTGCCGCTATTGCCACTGGATGAATTGGAATGGTTGCCAGCGGCAGAGACAGGATTGCCCTTGTACACATCGTTGAGCAATCGATTCCAGCTCAATACATCGCTGGTTGAAAAATCTTCCGACAAAAGTTTTTTGCCTTCTTGCATGGGTGCATCTTTGGTGGTTGTGGCTGCGGATCCGCTGCTTTCAAGCACGGTGGTCTGTTCAGGTAGAATGTGGTTTTTTAAATTGGCTACGGGCATCTGACGAATGTTCTGGCGAAAAATTTCAGAAAAGGCCACTTGACCTTTGGCGCGCCTGGTGACCGTGGCCAGACCGTTGGGGTTGTAGACCATGCGATAAGTATCATCTTGAATTTGCCAAGTGAAAATGGTGAGCGATACAGCGCCATAGTGTTTTTGTTTTTTATCCAGTTTCGCCACGCGCGAATCGGTTTGCAGCAATTGTTGAACATCTTTGGGCGTTGCGGCCACGGCCAATGAAATCCAAGCAAATGCATTCAAGAGCAGGATTGTGGCAATGCGCAATGTGGAAAAAAAGTTCATTTTTATGTCTCAATAATATATTAACATGTTAAAATAATTGATAAAAGCATAGAGACGCATTGATGTTCCGAAAAAAGCCCACCGATAAACGACGTTACCCACGAATTGAAGCCAAAATTAAGGTTTCATTTCCGACACTTGAAGATTTGCGCGTAGAATACACCCGCAATATCAGTGTGGGGGGTATTTTTTTAAAAACCGATCAACTTCTAGACCCCAACGCAGAAATTGCGTTAACGCTTTCTTTTCCCGAAAAATTGGGTACGGTGGACATAACGGGCAAGGTTGCTCGTTTGATGTCGTTGACCCACCCCAGCGATCCCGACAAGCAGCTGTATGGCGTAGGGATACGCTTTGTAAACATGGACCCTGCTGTGATGGAACAAATTGAACAAGCCATATCCAATTTGCCCGCCAGTGCAATGCACCCTGGTATGGAAGCATCTTAAAGATTAAGAGCGTGGCATGAAGCGACTGATCTACGGCTCATTTTTTTTAATCTGCATGGCCTTAATTGGCTATTCCAAACACACCTACATTCAAAATCAGCACGAAAAAGCCCAAAGCGTATTTGGCCTTTTGCAAAGTCAAATTCAGGGCGAGCCGATGGACTCACGCAATCAGCTTAAGATGAAAGAAGCGTTGTCCAAATATCCCGACAGCGTGTACTTGCTGCTCCATGATCCTGCCACGCAAGCTGGATGGGGATTCATCAATGCAGTGTCCTTTGATCACGGTGCGCATATCATTGAACAAAAATTGCATGATGAGGGTACCGTTCCTACTTTTGATTGGATGACGCGCATGGGGGCCAAAAGTGAATTTATTCAGACCGCTGTATTTCAATGGCCCAAACAAACATGGAACATTCACTACGGGTACTTGTCTCCGGCCCACCGTTTTGATTGGTACAAGCGAGAGCAAGCTATTTTGGTGGGCTTTTACCTCTGGCTGATGCTGGGCTCATTGCTGTCTTTCTTTTATTTTTTTTCACCTGCGCAAGTTTGGCAAAACACCCGCAAGCCAAAAGCAGCAGAAATAGACACTTCCTTGGAAGATGAAATCATAGAACAAGTAGAAACCAAAGCCACTGAGCAGGCCTATGCAGAAACGCAAGCAGACGACGAAATGGATGATCAGGTACAGCTTTCTCAAGAGCAGGAAGAGCAAGACGATCCCATTGTCGCCATTTTGGACGGCAATGAAGAAGACGATACAGCGGTCGACGATATCCCCAAACAAATTTGGTTGAGACTATTGGATCAAGCCAATACAAATGAATGGCACACCAAGGGCAATTTATACGTACGCGAAACACAGAAAGGCATTCATGCGGTGCTTTTTCCATGGGGCACGTCCATGGTGACCCAAAGGGAAATGCTTTTTTCGACGTATCTTTTTGAAGCCGAAGCGCGCGTGATGAGCGGCCAAGAAGGTTTTGTTGTTCTGTTTCAAGTCAACAACCATGACCTTATATGGGTGTTGGGGGGCTGGAAAAATACGCGTTGTGAGGTGGTCGGATACGACTCCACCAAAACCACCCACACCATTGAACCGCGAAAATGGCACCATGTACGGGTTGAAAAAGATCACGAAGAAGTCATTGGGTACATGGATGGACGCACAGCCTGGCGCTTGTCATTGTCAGACATTACAAAATCTTCCGAGGACCTGGGTTTTTTAAAAGGGCTGGGCGTGGGCGTGTGGAGCACCAGCACCAAATTCCGCAACATCCGCATACTCAAAATTTAGTTGAGGACAGACACCTGAGGTGTATGGGCCTAAAAAAATCATTGTCTGCGATTGAAAAATTTTAAAGTGGTAGGTTAAAAGCATCTTGCGTGTTTTGAAAAGTTGCGCTTGCCACCTCTTCCAAAGAAATGCCTTTGAGGGCAGCAATGGTTTTGGCGGTTTCTACAACGTAGGCGGGTTCATTACGCTTGCCACGATGGGGTACGGGTGCCAAAAAAGGACAATCGGTTTCCACCAGCATGCGGTCGAGCGGAACAAACTTGGCAGCTTCTTGAACCTCGACGGCTTTGGGAAAAGTCACCACCCCTGAAAATGAAATGTAGGCGCCCTGGTCGATAAAAGCACGGGCTTGGTCCTTGTTGCCGGTAAAACAATGAATCACGCCACCCGATTTTTGGAATATTTGACTTGCTTGGGTCAGTGCCACGGTGTCTTCAAATGCATCACGGGTGTGAACACAAATGGGTTTGTTTTCTTCGATGGCCACATCCATGAGCGTGGCAAAACAGTCTCTTTGCGCTTGGCGGTCGGAATGGTCGTAGTAATAATCCAAACCAATTTCCCCCAGGGCCACCACTTTGGGTTTTTGAAGATAGGTGCGAATGATGTCGCTGACTTCCGGTGTAAAAGCATCGGCGTCGTGTGGGTGCATGCCGGCAGCCATAAAACAGTGGGGGTAGGTTTCGACAATGGCATAGCCGCGTTCAAAATTTTCGACTTCTGGCCCCATGGCAATTTGAATTAAGTGTTTTACCCCAAGGTCTTGGGCCCGAGCCATCACCGCATCACGATCCGTATCAAAACGATCAAAATCGACATGGGCATGGGAGTCAATCAACGGATAATTTTTCATGGGTGTGACCATCCTAACAAAAAGGTTTCCAAACCCAAGGCAATATTGCCATATCGGCGGTATAGATCATTTTCTAAATAAAGGGCTTGGTCAAATAAACGCTCGTAATGAAGAAAAGCGATTGAATCTTGTGTTTGATGCAAGCGCATGAGGAGGTGTTGCTGCACGGTTTGAAAAAAATAGCGAAGCTCGCTTCGGTCTTTGCTCGCTTCTACGCTGAAATCAAACACGGCTTTGGGTGAAAAAGTTTCAGAGGTCAGCATTGTTTCGAGCTGTGTGAGCCAGCTGGGTGCATCCGACGCCGATGCTTCATCCATGTTTTGAGGAAATTGCACGGTGAGCATGCGGGAACGAAGGGTTTGTAAAACATTGTCTCTGGAAGGCGCAAGCAGTATGAGTTTGGCATGCGCGGGGGGTTCCTCCAATGTTTTAAGCAGCGTGTTGGCTGCGGAAACATTGAAGCGCCCGGCGTGTTCAATCATGGCAAACTTTTGTTTGCTCTGAGTTGGACGGACCATCACCCACCGAATCAATTCTAAGATTTGATCTCGTTTGATTTCTTGATCTGGACTGGCAAGATGAAAAAAGTCTGGATGGTTTTTTTGCGCAATGCGCGTTTGCCATTGTTGTTGCGAAAGCGTGTGGTCATGCTTGGCAAAGCTGTAGGCTGCAACAGCCTGAGCTGTTTGTACCTTTTGTGCGTGCGTGGCATCCCCCCCACCCACAAAAAAGAAGCCATGGTGCAAACGCTCATGGTCCACCATGGTTTGTAAGCGTTTGAAAATAAGCTTATTCATGGGCCGCCGCTCTTCGTTGCTGAATCATATCAAACTCTATCGTTTCCAATTCATCCAGCGCTAGGGTGCCATCGAGCACCACGCATCGTTGATCGTGTTTTTGAGCAATCGTTAAAAAAGCTTTGCGGAGTGTTTCAAAAAAAGGTTTGGACTCTTGTTCAAACCGATCCGCCTCCGTCTTGTTGATGGTTCGGGCTTTCATGCGTGAAAGAGACAGCTCGACGGGGATGTCCAATATAAAAGTGATATCCGGCGTGCAGTCATGGCTTGCAAATTGATTGAGGGTTTCCACCGTTTCCATGCCCACATTGCGACCAAAACCCTGGTAGGCCGTAGAAGAATCAATAAAGCGATCGCATACAATGACATCATGGGTGTGCATGGCTGGCTGAATCACCTGACGCACATGCTGACTTCGGGCGGCCAACATCAGTAAAAGTTCGGTGCGTGCGTCGATGGGTTCAATGTTGGGGGTTAAAAGCACATTGCGAATGGTTTCGGCCAAAGGGGTGCCGCCGGGTTCACGGGTGGTTAACACGCGCAAACCAGCCTCGCGCAAACGAGCGGTTAAACGTTTGATTTGGGTGGATTTACCGGCACCTTCAATCCCTTCAAAGGTTACGAAAAAAGCGGGATGGGAAGAGGCTTGGGCCAATCGATTATTCGGTGGGCAAAGGTCCTAAAATGGCTTCCAATGATGGAGTGGTGCCTTGATTGCGGCGTTTGCGGCTGGTTTCTTTGCCGCTTTTACGCGCTTTGCGCTTGCGAATTTTTTTGGTTTTGCGATACGGTGATGCCATAATTTTGCCGTTATAATCCTCTTTTATTCAAATTGCAAGACGATTCCATCAAAATTCTTTGCACGCAAACGGGACACGTCTCGGGTTGCATCGGTACGCTGGGCGTATCGCCCCACTTGCAGTCGATAAAGCCCTTTGTTTTTAACAACTTGAACGTCCAAATTGGGAAAAGCACGTTCAATCGCCTTTTTTTGGTATTGCGCATTTTCCGGGTCTGAAAAGGAGCCCGCTTGGATATAGTAGCGGCGCGCTTGGGCTTGTGGCGTCAAGCCTTCAAAAGTCAATCGAACCCTGGCCGTGCCAGTGCTGAGCATGCCAATTTGTTTGGCCGCTTGTCTGGATAAATCAATGATTCGCCCTTTGACAAAGGGACCACGGTCGTTGATTTTCACCCGAACCGACTGGCCATTGTCCAGATTGGTGACCAGCACAGAGGTGTGAAAAGGCGCGTAGCGATGGGCAGCGGTGAGTTGGTCTTGATCGTAGGTTTCACCAGAGGCGGTGGTCCGGCCATGAAATTTGCCTCCGTACCATGAGGCCATACCCTCTTGGGTTGAATGGGCCGAGTAGTTTTGAGGCGCAGCCGTGGGTCGTGAAGGCGAAGGTTTGCTACACGCTTGCAAAACAAGGAGCATGCAAAAGAACATTTTGAATCTTGAAATCATAAACAACTCTGTTAAAGATTAAGTGCTTCCTTACAAAACGTCAATGGATGAGAACACCTATGTGGACTGAAACCCAAAAACTTTTTTTGCATCGCTTGGCCGCCAAGCTTTTTGATTTTGTGCTTGTATTTTGGATGATTCGGTCTTTCGATGCATGGCTTTTGTCTTTATTAAGTCTTGCTTACCTTGCTTTTTCAGATGGTTTGTTTTTTGGACAAAGTCTGGGCAAACGCATCATGGGCCTGCGTGTGGTACGAACGCACTCTGATACGCTGGCGCCGATGGAATGCGACTTTTATCACTCCGTGATCCGAAATGGCTTTTTTGCCCTCATCATCTTTTTATCGTGGATCCCCGTGCTGGGTGTGGTGTTTGTGGTGTTGGGCTTGCTTTTTATCGGCATCGAAATTTATTTTATGTACACCGATGACGATGGTTTGCGCATCGGCGATATCTACGCCAAAACCACCGTGGTGATGGCGCCACCTGCCGCGGTTCAAGATTCAGCTAAAAACTCTGGTTAACCCCAATGTATAGGCGCCAGCCGTCTTCCCACATGTTGATGCTTCTTGCGACATCAAAGGCCAGCAAGCTGGGAGACACGCCAAAATAATGAATTTCCCACCGCAGACCGTATCCCACGTCCATTTGCCAATCGGCTAAATTAAATAGATCTGAAAAAGATGTGCGCTCTGAAGCCAGGCCTGCTTCAATGTTCGCCCGTTCTTGCACCGTTTGAGTAACATGCCCTGTATTGCTAAACAACGCGCCCTGCAAGCGACGAATACGAAACAACCATAGGTTGACGTCCATGTCCTGTGCCCAGAAGTGTCGATATTCATGGCTGATCAAAACGAGATTTTTTCCAGCAAACCGATCATCGTTGAGTGGCAAGCCTTTCATCGCATTTAACCCGCCCAGGCGAGGCTGTAATTGTGAAGGCATTTCGGGGCCACCGGCTTTGCTTAACCGAAGCCGCAAACCATACAAGTGATTGGGAGTGAGCTGAAAAATCCGTGCGCCGCTGGCTTCAATGGTTTGGTAATTAAACTGACTGCCCCAAGCTTTGTTGCCCAACCGAAATGTAACGTTGCCGTATCCACCGCTTAAAGGATTGATGTAAGAAAGCTGGTTGCCAAATACGTAGGCAAAAGAAATATCGTTGGCAAAGCCACTTTCTGTAGAGACGACTTGAGTGGTCATGGGCTCTGTGGCCACGGTGGTGGTATCTTCCTCCAATCGGTTGACGCGAAAATTAAAGCTCATGCCATGATTCAAACGTAGGGCATCAATGGCTTTACCAAATAGGCGTGTGTAACCAACATTGGCGCCATATGCGTCTAATAGAGAATATGCGCCCAGGTTGAATCGATTCAATCCACCATATCGTTTGCGAATTTGAGTTTGCAACTGAAACAAGGGCTCGCCCGCATCAATGTCATAGTCCACAAACAAACCGAGCATCACAAATTTCCAATAGGCTGGGCGGCGGTTGTCATCATTGCGCCACTCTTTTAAGCGGCCGCGAGGATCTACCTCAATGGCTTTGATGGGTTGGTCCGATAAAAAACGATAGGTGTGGCTGTCCTCTTCGCTCTTCCATATCAGTGTCTGGTCTGGTTTATTCTTGTATGAAACTTTGAGCTCAACAGGCTCGATGAGGGACGCGTCCTCTTTGCGAAATTCTTTTTCAACTGTGACTGAGTGTGCATAGGTTGCGCTGGGTTGCAAGCCTTGCTCTTTGAGCTGTTTTTTTTCGGTGCGTGTGGGGCGTATTTTTTCTTTATAATGTTTGCCCAATTTGTAGTTCACAGCGGGTCGAGGGTCGGTCCACTGTTTAAAGCGCGCAGTTAAGTCTCGACCTGCCTTTTTGGAAAGCCAATCAACGAGCGGTAAACTGGACTGACTTTGAATGTATTGATCGAGCCATTCGCGGATGGTTTCTTTGCCAAACTCATCTTCCATGTATGCAAAAATGGTTTGGCCAAAAGGCTGATCGGGTGAAAAGCGGCGGTATTCATCGCGAACGGGATCGACGGGATACACCAAATTGTAAAATACATCATAAAAAGCAAATTGGGGCGTATATAAAACGCGATCAATCAATGGCAAAAATTTAAATGTTTTGATGATGCCGATGTCGCGTACGTCGCGTTGTTCATTGTCCAAAGTGGCCACTAAGTCTTCGGTGTAGCGCCACGCAATGACTTCTTGAACCCAAAATACATCGGCGTCCGATTCGCGCTCTGAAATTTTGGGGCCGAACACTTGAAGAAACAAAGATTTGTACAGAGGAATTTCATGAAAGTGATGGATGGCCGACACCACTTTGAATGTGCGGTCGGAAAAAAAGGATAAAGGCGATGCATCCACCACCAACATTTCGCGAAGGGGGGCTTGGGCCAGGGTATGCGACGATGAAACATCGGGAAAATGTTGATTCATATAAGTCGCAAAATTTTCAGCGACATTGCCTAACAGTTCGTTGTAATTTTCGGTTCGGTGTTCTTGGTGAAAAAACTCAAAACTGTGTTGGTCTTTGGCATATGAAAAACGTTGGACTTGACCGACCTGAAAAGAAAATTGCCGACTGTCTTTTAGCATGGTCGTCGAAGAGGTTGACTGGAGCTGCGTGGGTAGAATGATTTGATCGTCTTTGTCATGAACAAAATCAACGTGCCAATCGGTCAGCGGTGCTTGAGCAGTGGGATGAAATTTTTTATTTTCATAAGAGACAAGGGTGGGGGTCCAGCCGCCTGAAATGGTTAATAAATCGCGGTAATATCCATAAGAGCCTAGTTTTTCAGGTACATGCAGCGTGGCTTTAATGGTGATGGTGCGTGTTTGTCCGGGGGCCAAGGGTTTTGGAAGCTGCTGGCGAAAAAATAGATTTTTCAAACCGCCAACTTCCAACGGGGTCCACTGCACTTCTTCTAAAATATATTTACGGGCATCCACGCTTTGTATGTCGAGTTTGCCATAGGAAAAACCATGGGGATAGATGCGATGCAAATTGACGTCGTTGATGTTGGGCAATATCTCACTAAAGCGATTGGGGTATACCAGCCACACCAAATGATCCAGGGGCTGATCGGAACGATTGGTGATGGTGGCTTCGAAATGCAAAGGGTATTTTTGACTCGCCAAGTCACGTACATCGAGGGTGGCTCGGTAGGTCGTTTGAAGCTCAGACGCGTTGGCCCACCCATAAAACGCAAACATACTGAAAATAAAGGCAATTTGAAAAAAATATTTCATTGGAGCACCTTATACGATCCATACAAGAAAAGAAAAAAACTTTTTGGATTAAACCAACGTCAAAATAGGCTACAATAGTAGGATATGCGTATCATAATTCTATTATTGTTTTTATCGATGGTGGGCTGTGGCAAACAGGGCCCCACCACGGCTGAACAAAATCGCTGGCACCCAGTGTACGAGTCTCAGGGGGTGGTGTCCGATGATCAATTAAAACAGGCCTACGCACCCCAATCTTCGCCGCAAGAAGAATCTGCCTCAACCATTGAACCCTTGCCATTAACCATGAATGCGCATGTTGAAAAATGGATGGATTATTTTCAAGGCAGAGGCCGAAAACATTTTGAGCGATGGCTGGCGCGATCAGGTCGTTATGTCCCCATGATGAAAAGCATTTTGCAAGAAAATGGCTTGCCCGAAGATTTGGTTTATTTATCCATGATCGAAAGCGGCTTTTTGCCCTATGCCTATTCACGCGCACGCGCCGTGGGGCAGTGGCAGTTTATGTATCCCACCGGGGTACACTATGGTCTAAAAGTCGATTGGTGGATTGATGAGCGCCGAGACCCAGAAAAGTCTGCCTTGGCCGCCGCACAGTTTTTAAAAGAACTGTACGATCGGTTTGACCATTGGCATTTGGCTGCGGCTGGCTACAATGCGGGTCCGGGTAAAATTGCCCGTGCCATGCGCCGATACAACACAGAAGATTTTTGGGAATTAACCCGGTACCGATACTTAAAGCCTGAAACCAAAAACTATGTGCCCAAAATCATTGCGGCTGCCACCCTGGCCAAAAATCCCACCGCTTATGGCTTTGACAACATTGAATATCAAGAGCCCTTGGTCTATGAGAAAGTGCAAGTGCCTCACGCCATCGAGTTGAAAGTCATTGCCAATGCGATGGATGTGCCGTTGGCCGAACTCAAAAAACTCAACCCTGAATTGTTACGTGAAGTCACGCCGCCACGATACCCAAATTATGAGCTCAAGGTGCCGGTGGAAACCAAAGGCATCTTGCTGGCCAAGCTTCATGACCTGCCCAAGTATGTGGTCAAAGACGTCATCACCCACCGCATTCGATCGGGCGAATCATTGTCGGTGATCGCCAGCAAATACGGTTTGTCCGCCACCCAACTGGCCCGTTTTAATGGCTTGGCTTCGGCCCATCGCATTCGAGCTGGCAAAACACTAAAAATTCCTGTGACAGGATCGGCCAGACAGCAAGCGCGTGTGGCTTCCCGTTCAAAAAACACCACCAAAGTCACTTACAAGGTGGATGCCAAAGGAAAATACCGCGTCCAGTCGGGTGACTCTTTTTGGACCATCTCACGCGCATTTTCTATGACGGTGACGGAGCTGCGTCGGCTTAACCCTCAAGTTTCGCCCAAACGACTGCGTCCTGGGCAATTGCTCAGTGTAAAAACCAATGTGGGCAATGGTTCCACGCAGGCGGCAGCCGAAAACGTAGACACCGACAATTGGAAATACTACCGCGTGCGCAAAGGCGACAACTTATGGGTCATTGCGCGCCGCTTGGGTTTGTCCATGGACGATCTGGCACAATGGAATGATTTGCATCCCAAAAAAGCCGTGCTTCATCCAGGCAAACAGCTTCGGTTTAAAATGTAACTGTTGTCCTTTTTTTGATACGATGGTCACCGTGGTGCAAAAAGTAAACAAATGGATGGTCGTATGCATTTTGTGTTTGCCCATGATCAGCTGGGCCAATGAAAAATTGGAACAATCGTTGGAAGATCATTTCCGCATTTATATTTTAAAAGAAGAACGACGCAATCCGGGAGACCGTGTGGTTGTAAAAACGGACCGTCAGGGCAACCAGTATGCTTCTTTGTATTATTGGCGCAATTTGGATCATCGCAACCCAGCCGATGTCATTTGTGATGCTTATCGATGGCTCCTTTTGGGGCGCACCACGTTTGGGCAAGGTGCACAAGAAGCCTTTAAAGATCATGACAAACTTGCGCGCATTCAACTTCGATATTTTGACTTGGAATTTTCCAGCAAACGAGGCAAAAAAAAGGGAGAAATTGTGCCCACATTCAAAGCCAAAGAATACATGGTGCTGACAGTCAATCGTGACAGTTTGTTGAGCAAACGAATCGATGACGAACTCATCGGTAAAACCATCGAACAAGGCAAATGCCCCACCTTAAAAGGGTACATGGATAAAACGTGGTTTGACCAAAATTACATGCGGAGCCGATCAGAATGAACATAAAAGTCTGGGCTTTCTATGCCTTCATCACAGTATGCACACCCATCGCTTTTGCTAGCACACACGCGCTGGAAAAACAAAAACATGTTGAACATTGGATGCAAACATTGGATCAGCACCCGTTTGAACTGGTGCGCAAAAATGCCGCCATGTTCTTGGGCGACTTGCAACACCGCATGGCCGTACCTGTGTTAATCAAAGCGCTTGATGATCAAAGCCCCATTGTTGTGATGGAAGCTGTCAAAGCATTGGGTCAGCTGGGTGATCCTCAGGCCATCAAACCGTTGTATGAGAAAACGGTGGCGCAGAACAATCCGAACATTGCCGATGCGGCCAGACGCTCCATTGAAAAAATTCGAGCCTACATCGAGTTTAAAAAGAATCAACGCGACCCAGAGCAATAAAAATTACCCAGCGTAAAGTTTGATTGATTAAGCGGGCAAAGCCTCTTTGGCCATCGTGCGCGCGATCACTGCTGGAGAGATGTTTTCCTCTTTGCTTCGTATCAAAATGTTTTCAATGGTTTGATAGATTCGCATGGTGCGTTTTTCAACGCGAGCTGCGTCAAATCCTTCAAGTTCATCGGCAACATGAATCAAACCGCCAGCGTTGATGGCAAAATCAGGCGCGTACACAATGCCTAGCTCATGCAGACGATGGGCGATTTTCATGGAGGACAGTGGATTGTTGGCTGCACCAGCAATCACTTTACAGGCCAGTGTGTTGATGCTGGTATCATTGACCACACCTCCCAGCGCGCATGGCGCCAATATGTCACACGGCACGGTTAAAATCTCTTCGTGTGATACAACCCGCACCGAGTACTCTTTGGCAAACGCATCGGCTTTGCTTTGGTCATAATCTGCAATGATCAAATGTGCACCCGCTTCGAGCAAGTGTTTGCCAAGCGCATGGCCCACATTGCCCACACCTTGAATGGCCACACTTTTGCCATTTAAATCATCGCTGCCAAATGCAAACGCAGCTGCCGCTTGTAGACCAACAAACGTGCCCAGAGCTGTGGTGGGAGAGGGGTCGCCGGACCCACCGTGATCGGTGGTCATGCCGGTTACATATTTGGTTTGTGTAAGAAACACATTCAAATCTTGAGGCGTGGTGCCGGAATCCACAGATGTAATGTAATTGCCACCCAATGATTCAACAAAGCGGCCAAAGGCTTCAAGTTTTTCGGTGGTTTTGTCTGTTTTGGAATTGCCAAAAATAATGGACTTGCCGCCACCCAAAGGCAAATCAGCCAATGAGGCTTTGAAGGTCATCGCATGAGCCAAGTTCATTACATCGGCCAAGCCTGCTTCTTCAGTGGCGTATGGATAAAATCGGCAGCCGCCCAACGCAGGTCCACGTTTGGTGTTGTGAATGGCGATGATGGATCGCAAACCTGTTTCTTGGTCGTAACAAAAATGAATGTTCTCAAAGGCACGTTCCTGCATGGAAGATAGAATGTTCATAAAGCCCTTTCGTTTGGCACCCGGTATTCTTTTGTGATCAGAAACCAATTTGCAGTAGAGTTAAAATGCAGGCTATTTGTAAGTCATGCACCCAAATCCGTCAAGCGTTCATTTTTTGGTATTGTTGAATAAAATTCAATACTTAAAAAGATCAGCGCGATGGATTCAGTGAAGAAAAATCAAAATGCATTTGGGTATACTCATGGATGCATCACCCTCTGCAACGCTCTGTGAACGTTGCAGAGGATGTGCAGCGGTTTATGACCGCTTGGCTACTTTGTAAAGGTATCGAAGCACAAAGATAAAGGCCAAGACCGAAACAATTTCGACCACCATCGGACTGATGCCCTTGATGGACAGATCATAGTTGAAATAAACCAACACAGCGACGAGCACACCCATGATGGCCTCACCCGCAATGTATCCAGAGCTCAAAAGCACGCCTTTGTCTTTGCTTTCATCCAAAGTGTCAGTGCGGCGTTTTTCCACAAAGTATCGCACCAAGCCGCCCGCAAAAATCGGTACAGCGAGGGTGATGGGTAAGTAAATACCAATGGCGGTGGGCATCAAATACAGACGAAAACCGCCTTTGGCTTTTAGCCATAGCTCATCGACTGCGATCAAAATCACACCAAGCACGCAGCCATACACCACCATGTTGATGGGAACCTCACCGTCGCCAAAAAAACCATCAACGATGGAGGCAAACAAGGTTGCTTGGGGTGCTTTGAGTCCATCGCCAATGCCGTAGGCATTGTGCAACAACGTCAAAACCGGTGTAATCACCAGGGCAGGAATCACAACGCCAATGATTTGAGCGATTTGCTGACTTTTGGGACTGGTGCCCAGCAGATAGCCTGTTTTCAAATCTTGCGAACAGTCTCCCGATGTACAAGTGGCGCAACATACCACAGCGGCCACACCCAATGTGGCCATGATGGCAGAGTCACCTTGCAAACCCATCACCAAGAAAAAGGCGGCGGTGATCAGCAGCGCAGAGATGGTCATGCCCGACACTGGAGAGTTGGAAGAGCCCACCAAACCACAAATGTAGCTGGCAACAGCCACCAAGAAAAAAGAAAGCACGATCATCAAAATCGTGGTGAGAAGCGTCAATCCCAGTGATTGAATCATGCTGTTGAACAAGAAAAAGATCAGCAGGAAACAAAGCACCAGTGTGATCGACAAGGTGGGAATGCCCAGATTTCTCTCGCGATCCTCGACTACGTTTTTGTTTTTGTACGCCACTTTGATTTCTTCAAAGCCTGACAAAATGCCTTTGCGCACGGACACAATGGACCATAGCCCACCGACAATCATCGCGCCCACACCCACGTAGCGAATTTGTGAAGACCAAAGCTCCCATGCTAAATCCAGTCCAGATAGGCTTGAGTAAGCTTCGGGCGTGCCCAATAACGGAATGCCCACAAACCATCCAAGCACACCACCGATAAAGACCAGCGATGCGATGTGCAAATTGACAATGTAACCCACACCCACCAGGGCAGGGGCAATGTCGGCGCCCAAAAACAATACGGATTTGCCCATCATCAGGCCTTTTTCCAAACTACCCACGATGATTTTGAGTCCAGAGGACAAAAATTTAAATACGCCACCCACCAGCAAGCCCAAGCCTATGACCTTCATGCCGCTCATGTCGCCTTCTTCTTGTCCGGCTTCAATCACCGCAGCACAGGCGACACCTTCTGGAAAGGTTAGATCTGGATCTTCCACCACCAAGGCTTTGCGCAGCGGGATCATAAAGATGATACCCAATATGCCCCCAGCAATGGTGATTAAATAAGTTGGCCAAAATTCAAATTTTTGCCATGCACCCACCAAGACCAACGCAGGAATCGTAAAAATAACACCCGCTGCCAAAGATTCACCGGCAGAGGCCATGGTTTGAATGATATTGGTTTCATGGGGACTTTTTTGCCCAAGCGCGCCGCGAAAAACGCCCATGGCCACCACAGCCGCCGGAATGGAAGCGGCAACCGTCATACCTGCATACAAGCCAAGATAGACGTTGGCTGCGGTCATCACCACCGCAATGGGAATACCCAGCAATACCGCCCGAAAAGTAAGTTCTTTGTTCATTGAAATGCCCCCTTGTGCAAAAAATGACGCCACCCATTGGCGTGCAGTGGTTTTTTGACGCTTATTGACTTATTCAGGTAATGGATTTTTTAAAAAAAAACAATCATAATTCCCATACGATTTGCACCATGACTCCATAGGCATTTCCTCCCACCTTCGTACACCATCCACACGGCCTGCCTCTTGAAAAACATGTTCAAGCTTTTTGATTTAACGTATAGTGATTTTTATAAACGCCGCTTATGACCATCGCCCTTTTTCGAACATTCGCGCTTTTGATGCTGATTTTGTTAAAATACGCATTGGCGCCCAAAACCTTTGTGGTCACCACCGTCATCATTGGTTTAAGCCATTACATTCTAGCGCTCATCTATTCCAGGCATATTTTTACCAACTTTTTTAAAACGCGCTTGGCGCCGCTCAAGATTTTCATGCTTCTTGCCCTGGCTGCATCCTTGATAATGTGGGAGTTCATCCCCATGTTTATCTATTTTGGCATTCATCACTTTTATTCAGAAGTGTATTCGCAGCGCTCTCACTATAAGCTTTACGAATTGCCATCCTACACGCGCACGTTTCAGATGCTTTTTCATTTTTTCTTTTATTGCTTGTTTTTAAAAGGCGTGTCGGTGTTGGAGCCGATTGCATACAGTATTTTCGCTTGGGGCTTTGCATTGAGCGCAATTTGGTATTTTTATCACATCTCCGAGTCCAATATGCCCGGTAAAAAAGATCATATGCTATCGGAGCTTCCGTTTGTGCTGTTTGCGTTGGTGATCATCCAAGGCCCCTTTAACGTGCTGGACATCATTCTGTATCATTTTCTATTTTGGACGCTGTTTCCGCTCACCAAATTTAAAAAAGTCATGGGTTGGCAAAGCTTTCGCTATGCCCTGGCCAACATCGGTTTTCCGATTGCATTGATTCTGCTTTTTGTACAGTTTTCCACCACCACCCAAGGAGCCATTGGCCTATTGGATATGTTTGGCTACTTTCATATTTCACTGACCTTTGCGCTGTCTCAGCTCAATCCGGCAGTGATTCGTCAACTATTTTGGAGTTAGATCCGCCAAGAGCTTTGGCGGATCTTTTTTATAGAGATAGGACTGGATGGGTTATTCCACACTTTCGCATGTAGCGCCAGGGTCAAAGGTGCCATCAAAATCGGTGGCATACACAGTTAAGCAATTGGCTACGTCTTCTTCCTGGTCAATATTGGCGGCAAAGCCCAGTATCATATCGCCCCATAGCTTGGCCGTTGCGCTTGGATAAATCACATCAACACTGTTGGGAAGGCCCACGAGTTCATAAGAGTTTTCCAGATTCCAACTGCCGTCGGCTCGTTTAAAATAGGCAATTTGGGTGGGTGCCTCGTCATCGGTTGGGGGGCCGCCTTCAAATGCTGTAAAACCAGTAACCAGCAACGAATCACCACTGAGGTCGACGTTGGAGCCAAAGTAAGTCTCTAAAGCAGTGGAGTTTGGATGGTTGTAAGTTTGTGCCAAGTCCCAGCCTTGTTCGGGATCCAGCACATAGTAATCAAAGCCAGCGGGGCTCTCACCGTCCGTCTGTCTTGAGACAATCAGCTGATCACGCTCGAGCGCAATGGGATGGAACGCTACAAAACCTCCAAGAAAGAAGCCAAAGTCTTCTTCTTCATTGCCCAAACGAGCGGTCAAAGAATCTTCCAGCGTCCAGCTGTCATCTTTGTGATAAACTTTCACTTGGCTGTCAAAAGCATCCTCTGAATTGTAGTCAGTGACGGCCAGTCGATCACCGCTTAAGCTGACTTGATTGATAAACTCTGAAGCACCCTCTGTGCTGGTATCAAACGATTGATCTTTGGCCCACATATCCGTGGAGTCGCTGTATTGATAAACACTGACGGCGGAGGTGCCTTCCGTGAGGCTGGTAGTGGCAAAACGATCCCCGTCCATACTTAGGCTGACGCCCAACTGATCAAACAGTTCGGCATCTTCAATTTCCTGTTGCTCCATCCAGGTATCACCCGATTTTTTGTAGTAAAATACGCGCCCATCGGTGTTTTCTTCCGCTTCATCTTCCGCAAAAGGTGCGCCTACCAACAGTTTGTCGGAGGACACGTCTACGCTAAATCCAAAGCCAGCGCTATCGTTGATAAAGAAACTACCCGGCAGGTTGTTTTCGATGGCTTCATCGTACTGCCAAGCACTGCTTTCGGAATCAAACTCATACATCAGCACAGTATTTTCTGTGGGTGTACCAATGGCCAAGGTTTTATCATACACGGCCAAGGAAGACCCAAACGCCAAGCTGGACCCCAGCTCTTCTGGCAAGGCAATGAGGCTTCCGCCTTCCACGCCTGAGGCGGTGGTTGAAAACGTTGCAGATGCCTCGGTGGGCTCACCGTCAAGGCACGCCAAAACGGAATAATCGGTGCCGGGCTCGAGTGCAGTTAAATCATATTCTCCATCGTTCTCCAGTGAAATGCTCGCAAAGCAGCTGGTAGGCACTTCGGCTGTGGCTGAAATGACCACACTGATTTCATCGCCTTCGAAATCACTCCAAACCAGGGTGGCGCCTGAAGTTTCAACGTTTTCGATGGATAGAGAGCCTAGAAATTCAGCGATTTGCTCATCATCGCTGGATGAACAAGCCGTTAACAAAAGCAGGCAAAAGCCTGCCGCCCATAATGAGTAAAACGATGTATTTAATTTTCTCATGGCAACTGGGTCCTTTTTTACGCTTTGAATTTTAAAGATACGACTTTTAACTCTATAAATTTTACCATGATTCATGAGGCAGGCTAAAAGATTTATTTTTTTTATTTTATTTGAGGAAAACTTTTGTTTACATGCTCGGCAATGCGTTGATGCATCATGGCATCGGGATGGGGATCGCCGATCACCCCTGTATCTTCGTAATCAAAATCTTCGTACAATGGGTCATCATCATGAACGATATCCACGTGGGACGCTCCCTTGGCCAGTAAGGTAAATCGTTTTTTGCCAATTCGATCTCGCTCTGTTTGTTCAACATATAACCTCGGCATATTCACCAACAAAACGTGCTGGTTTTGTTTTTTGGTTTCCAACAATAGGCGCTGCAATACGTGGCTAACGGTTGTAAATTCGACTTTGGGTGCAAGGCCTGTGTCAAGCTTTGTCCAATCATTGAAGGTGTATTGTTTAAAATATTTCCAATTGTAATAATTAACCACTTGCGGAAGGTACAAATGACCCAACCAGCCATTCACATGCGAATACTTTTGAAAAAATGACGGCGGTGTTCGCGCTTCGATGGGCACGGGACGATCCATCTCCTCGTAAAATATTGGAAAAATGATCATGTCCGGTGCAAAATTTCGAACAATGCGGTGATACACGGCTTCGATCTGAACCCATGAATAGCCCTCAACCGAAAAATTCAATACTTCGGTTTTTCTTTTCTGGTTGAGCTTGGTCTCAATAAGATCGGTCCAGTTCTCGCCCTCAGAAACGCCGGTGCCCATCGAATAGGAGCGCCCGAGCACCGCAATTCGGTAAACGCCATCATCTTTTTTTAAATTCCATGGGCCGTCCCGAAAACCATGCTCATTGGTTACAAACCGTTTGCCGCGATAAAAGCCGTCAATGTTCTTTTTTAATTTCCACCCAATTCTTTTTTCCGGATACGCAAAAATATGATTGCTGGAGTGCAGCGGTCTTGCGCTGGCAAAAAAGCGTTCGACGTGATTGTTTTGCACCACGTACACACGAAAAGCCAGTTCGAGCAAAACAAAAAACAAAACAACAAAAACAATGGAGGTGCGCTTTTTCATATCAAAATTGAAAGTAAATAAACTCTCCGGTTTGGTGATGGTAGTTGGCCAAAAGATACAACAAAAGAAGCACAAAGACGACGACCCTTACCGGTTTTTTCCAAGCAAAGACAAAATCTTTTCTTCCATAAAACCATTGCACCCACTCAAGGGTGTAAAAAGGAACAAGATAATAGAGACTGTGCAATAAATCAGCCTCAAATCGGACGGACTTCAAACCATTGAAGAAATTTTTCTGCATGAATAGCGCGTTTTCGGTGTTTTGTGACACGAAAAAAAAGCCCAAGTACACCCATAAAAACAACATCAACCCGATGCCCAACAGTTTTTTGACGACAAATACACCCCGCAGGGCATCCCCCATGGCCCATAGTTTTTTGGTTGCCGTATAAGCAACCATGACAATCCCCCAACTCAAACCCCAATAGAGAAACTTGACGTGGCCGCCATGCCAAAGGCCCACCAAGCCCATGGTAATTACCAGGGCCAGCCAGCGGGGCACCTTTAAATGCAGAGCCATGGGAATGAATACGTAATCGCGAAACCACTGGGTCAGCGTGATATGCCAGTTACGCCAAAAGCTTTGTGGATTGGATTGAAAGTAGGGGTACAGAAAGTTTTCATGGAGCACAACGCCAAATAGCATGGCACTGCCGATGGCGATATCGGTGTAGGCCGAAAAATCACATAGAAATTCTGTGATAAAAACAAACCCACACAACATGATGTCCCATCCCTCTTGGAGGTTCATGTGGGTGATGCCCCATCTTGAATAGCCTGCGATTTGATCGGCAATGGCGACTTTTTTAAATACGCCCAAAAAAATCATAAAAGCCGCGTACCTTAGCTGCAAATCATCGGGTCGACGCTGCGTTGGCGGGATTTGAAACTGGGTTAAAAGATGTTTGGCGCGCTCAATGGGGCCAGCAATCAGCTGAGGAAAAAAGGACACATACAGCCCCAAATCAATGAAATTGCGGCACGCGGGAATCTTTTTTTTGTACACGTCCACGGTGTAAGAAAGCGTTTGAAACGTATAAAAAGAAATACCAAGCGGCAACAAAATGGACCCATGCTTGCTGGCATAAAAATTTTCTAAAAATGGAAAAAACCCCTTAAAAAAAGCCGCAAACTTAAATACGCTCAACAACCCCAAATTGGTGACCACACTGGCCATCAGATACCATTTGGCATGTTTGGGGTTGGTCTGATGGGCTTTTTCAATTTTAATTCCAGCCATGTAATCCACCGATGTGGACAAGATGAGCAAGGGCAAAAAACTAAGCTCCCAGTAGGTATAAAAAAACCAACTCGCCCCAAAAAGCAAAGCATTGCTTTGCAGTTTACGCGGCCCGTGCCAGTAAAGCCCATACACAAGCAGCAGAAACAAAATGTAATGAAACGTGGTAAAAAGCATCGAAAAGGCAATCCAACCCCAAAGATATCAAAAAAGCAATCCCGCCCATTCTAAACATTCTCCACCGGCTGAACACAAAATTATAAAAAAAATAATCAACCCGTCAGTCGAAGGGCTAACAAAGTTAGTGGTGCCCAGTCATATTTGGGCATGTGTCTGAAGTAGGATTTTGTGCGGTAGGTAGGCAACCATCGATCAAAATGGTGATCGATGGTTGCACAGTGTTGCCTTTATGGAGTTGATAATATTTTGTATGGCCAAGGTTGTCGAATATCCAAACGCTCGCGATACATTTTGAGTGTTTCTTGAATGTCTGCAGGAAGATCCATCCCTTTCGAACCAGAAAAATCCATCATCCAATGGTCTTCCAGTGCATGGTAACAAATATCCGAGA
Organism: uncultured Bdellovibrionales bacterium; assembly: GCA_964497185.1. Taxonomy (GTDB): domain Bacteria; phylum Bdellovibrionota_G; class JALEGL01; order JALEGL01; family JAGRMV01; genus CAZCBX01. Next base: position 120,247 of record CAZCBX010000001.1, read on the forward strand.
TCATGTTGGGCGGGTAATCTACAATGCAATGCTGTAGATATTTTTCACCCAACATTGAAGTCTCCAATGCATCCATTTCTAAATAAGAAGACCCCAGCCAGTACATCATTCGCTGTGTTTTTTGTTTGGGCTTGCTATTCATGTATTCTGATACCAAGCCTGCTAGATAAGCTGTGACGACTTTTTGATCACGACCCAATTTGGGAAAAGGATATACATCGCGATATAGATTATCCATATATGCTTCAAACTCATGAAGAGGCATTTGTAACAAAGCCTTGGCATCAATTTGCATCAGCCGTTTGAGTTCTTCGATCCATAGAGCGACCTCTTGCTCGATGGATTTGGGGAACCTATTGATCGACGTAAGGCCCGTCAAAAAATCATGCATTTTTTTGGGTTGTCGGTTCATTTGCAGGGCAATGGACAACATGCGATTCAACGCTTGATCAAGCTGTTTGTGGGTGATGGAGTTTCTTCGGTATTCCGACACCATGTCGGCAAACAACGTCCATGCTTGATCGTAGCCACGTACGGTGTAGTAAAAATTAGCACGATTATAAGGGTCTTGCACCAGATCAAAATCAGCAAAATTCCACGTCACATGTTTCTTCGTACTTTCTTGCGCGTGGCAATGGCTACAAGCATGAAGGGTTGAGCGAAATTGGCGCCATGCATATCGATGGTGTCCATCTTTATAGGCTTGATGGGCTTCTTGAATTTGATCCGTAAAATAATCAGCTGACACTTCATAACCGGGAGTCATTAAACGTTTGTGATGTTTTAAACCTTTGGATAAATCTTTGAGTCGAGCCAAACTTTGTTCAACGTGTTTTTGATGTTGTGCATCCCCGAAAGCCTCTTCGTCGTACAACACATCGCTTAAACCAACCAGCTCCACCAGAAACTGATACATCACCGAGGGAACTTCTTTGGCTTGCCCTAGCGGCATGGAAACGGTTGAAACAAAGCCCAGCATACACAACCCACTGAGTACCAACGCAAATCTCTTTTTCATCGCTACCATTGAACCATATTGGCAGAAAAAATTATAATTTTTCTTATTTTTGAGGCGTGGTGAACAAAATACATGGATGAGAATCATCATCTTGCAAACCAGGGACAAATCATGAACATGTGCATTGGAGCCCAGATACCAGCCCTAGGCGCCACCCATTGACTGTTTGCATTCCTATTCTGGACAAATTAATTTGATTTTGCCATACATAAAGGAAAACAAGTTCAGGTTTTTATGCACATGTTAACCCATGCCCGCATAAAGGAGGTATATGTCCATGTCAGCCCTTCACATTTTGGTGCCCACCGATCATTCCGATGCAGTGGACGAAGTCATTCAACAATTGCCCATCCTATTTCCGTCCTCGGCCTGCACAATTCATCTACTGCATGTGGTTCAACAAAGTCACTACGATGCATATTACGGTGGGGTGTATTTCAATGGTACGGAGTTTGAAGCTGAGCTGGTTCAAAAAGGCAAAGAGATGCTGGCCCAAAAAGTACAAATCCTTCGTGATCAAGGTCTGGATGTTAAAGCCGAGTGTGTGCTGGGCGAAATCGAACAAGAAGTGACGGCTTTTTTGGATCAACACCCCATCGACCTGATTGCTTTACCCACCCATGGTCGAAAAGGGATGCCGCGTTTTTTTCTGGGCAGCGTCACCGAGCGAATTGTACGGTATGCCACGGTGCCTGTTTTGACTTTTCCCATCGATCGTTTGGGTGAAGAAAATAAGTCTACAACCCGCAACCCTCAACCCATCAGGAAAGTCAAAACCGTGAAAGAAGAATGGAAAGAAGTGATGCAGGATATCAAAGGCTTACGAGATCAGCTTCGCCATCGGTCCGATTTGTTATCCATAAAAGCCAAAGATCAATGGGCTTCACTTGAAACCAAATTCGACACGGTTAAAAAACGCCTTGGGCGCGCTTGGGATACTCTGGAAGACGTCAGTGAAGATGTATGGGAAGCCAACAAACATACCATTGACGAACTTCGTCAAGGTTACCAAAAAATCAAGAAAGATCTACAAGACTAAAGACCGCCAACTCCGGGGCCAGCTATACAGCCTCAGTACAACAAAAAAAAGTGGTGCCCGAGGACCCATTCCACCCGAAGGGGTGGAGTAGTAATAGACGAACATCGTTTTAGCCGTGCTTTGAGCAAAGCGACATAGCACGCGGCTTATGCCAGTTTTTTGGTCATCCAAAGGATGAGCGGAAAACTGGTCGATTCCGCAGGCGCTTCGAACAAGCGCAAAAGTGGACAAACAAGCAGGTGACTTAAATAAAGGATAATGGTGCCCGAGGACCCATTTCACCCGAAGGGGTGAAGTAATAATAGACGAACATCGTTCGATTCCGCAGGCGCAACGAACAAACGTAGAAAAAAACAATCTAGCAGATGATAACAATAAAAGAGGTGGTGCCCGAGGACGGAATCGAACCGCCGACACAGGGATTTTCAATCCCTTGCTCTACCGACTGAGCTACTCGGGCTCGGCAAGAAATACGCTTGTAATGGATTTAAAGGGGTATTGCAACGAAAAAGACGGCATGGCTTAGGGGCGCGTTAGCCGGCCGAAATCCGCGAAGAGCAATGCTGCCAATAAGGGCTGTTGGCTGGATGCCGACGGCGCACGTCGTCGCAAATAAGTATTGATGATTTTGCCATTGCGCTGATGTTGATAGGGATGGCGTAAATTCATCACGCTTTTTCGCACGCGGCCATTGAGGTAATGGTGGAAGGTCACTGTCTGATCCCGATCCATGCCGGTGACAATGCCAATGTGTGTCCAGAGGTCATTGGTGGCAGCATCACGGTTGCGGTCGTAGGTGTTATGAAAAAACACCAGGTCGCCCACAGCCGGTTCAGGATTTTGATGGGTTGCACCCACCCGCTGCACGAATTGATGCAAAATATGCACCCCATTGCTTTGCACATCGTAGACGCGCGCAAACGATTGCCATTGCAACTGCGCACGATCCAGCACTGCTTGCACAAATCCGCTGCAGTCGCGGCGATAGGGTTTGCCGTGTAAACGAACTTGTTTTCGGCTTTCCCATCGCGTTGCCGTTTGAGCCAATGTTTTTTGCTGTTGGCTGACCGATAGTTGATCCCATAGGCCATGGGCGGTGGTGGACCAGACGATTAAAAAAAGTAAAACAAAACGCTGCATAGGCATAAAAAATTGTACAAGATTGCCGGTCAAATACCAATTTAGGTGTGATGATAGGGTAGGTTTTTTTGAATGCAAAAACAACGATAGAGCTGCTCATGCAGCAGCAATGCGGCCATTTTATGCGGTAGGGTCAGGTCGCTTAATCGCAAGGTTTGCTTTTTGTTTTGCAAAAGTTCGTGAGGTAGCCCATAGGCACCGCCCACCACAAACACAAGGTGGTCGTACGCTTCAAATCCTTTGGACAATTTCTTGGCCAAGGCCATGGTGGTGACCGACTGCCCATGTTCGTCCAGCCAATATACGAGAGACTTGGGGGGCATCAATTGTTTAAGCCAGGCTGTGTATTTGGGATGGTTGCGGTCTTGATACAAGTCGTATTTATCTTTGACTTGCACGTGCTCAAAATCGATCATGGCGCTTAAACGTTTTTGATACGTTTCAAGCCAGGCCGATTCTGTGCGACGTAAACCATGTCCAATGGTGACAATGGACAGCTTCACTTTAAGGCCAATTACACAGACTGCGCTTGTCGCAGTTCAGGCGTTTCGATGCCCTCAAGTGCGAGTTCTTGGCTGGGGGCGTGCGCCCATAATTTATCCAAGTGATAAAATTCGCGCGTGGCTTGTTGAAAGATATGAACAATGACGTCGCCCATGTCCACCAATATCCATTGGCCTGCTTGATAGCCTTCGGGTTGAATGTGTTTTTTTTGGAGTTTGATGAGACCATCGGCAATCGACTGCGCATGGGTGCTGGAAGTTGCACTCACAACAATGAAGTGATCGGTGTACGAACAATGTGAGCCTACATCGATGATCTTGCCTTCCAAGGCTTTGGCATCGGCCAGGCTCTGAATAATTTCGTTGATGATATGCGTTTTGTTGCTTCCTCTCAATGGCTTCTCCTTTATTATATCAAAATGTTGTATGTTTGCGCAATGCATGAACCTGGGTGGGTTTCTGCACGGTTATATTCTTCTCACCAAGTTCCAGCGCAAATACCATGGTGAGAATGGTTTGGTCGTCGTATGGTTTGCGGATCTGCCCCGAAATCGGCAGCGCTGTGGTGCGATCAAAGCATAAAGTGGCTTGGTTTTTTGAATAGCAAATGCGTCCCTGCTCGGTCACAGGCTCAGCGGTCAAGAGTGAGGCGGTATCCAATAGATCAAAAGCTTCGGTGTAGATGGTTTTTTCCAGACGCTCGCGCTGAGGGTTGTTTTTGATTTGGTAATAAGTGCTTTCCTGGTGGGGTTTTAGGTATTGAATGCCTTCATTTTCGATGATTTCAATGGAAGTCAAGGGCGCAAAAGGCTTTCGATCAATGCGTTTGTAGCGCTGCTCCAATACTTCCACCACAGTGGTGGCTTGATTGATCACATAGCCCTGACTGGGGTCCATGGGTTTGAGCTGCGTACTCGAGGAAAAAACAAAGGAAGGATAGGCTTGTTGATACAAGGCAAACGGTTCTGGACTGTTTTGAAGCGTACGAAGCATCTCGGCAGGCGATGGCTGCGCTGTGGACTGACCATGCCCAACTTGGACAAAGAAGAGCAGGAAGGTGGCCGTAAGAATGCGGTTACAATATTTCATGCAAAGTTTTTTGGAGTTTTTCAACGCCATCTTGATTGTGACAAGAAATGGCGTGAATGGATAGGTTTTTTTTCGTAAAATATTTTTGCCAAGTGGCCCACTGTTTTTCATCATACAAATCGGACTTATTGATGGCTACCACCATGGTACGATCCAGAATGGATTTTTGATAAGCCTCCAGCTCATGACAAAGCACCTCAAATTGCTCGATGGGGTCTTTTTCAAAAATTGGATCACCATTGAGTAGAAAAAGAAGACCACGGCAGCGTTCAATGTGCCGCAAAAAGCGAAGGCCTAAGCCCACACCCTGATGCGCATCTTCAATGATGCCTGGAATATCGGCAATGATCAGTCGTTGATCGGTGCCATCAAGCTCAGCCACGCCAATGCTGGGAATCAATGTGGTAAATGCATAGTCGCCAATTTTGGGTCGCGCTTGGGTGACCGTTTGCAAAAAGGTTGATTTGCCCGCATTGGGAAACCCCACCAGGCCAATGTCGGCGAGGATTTTTAATTCCATCGATAGCCAAAACCCTTCAATTTTTTTGCCGGGGGTGGCTTTGCGGGGTGCTTGATTGGTGGAAGATTTAAAATGCTGATTGCCCAGGCCCCCTTTGCCACCTGCTTGCAAAAGCAGTTCTTGGTCGTGCGCGGTGATTTCTCCCAACACTTTGCCGCTTTCTTGGTCGTGAAAAACGGTGCCCAAAGGCACAGGTAAAATCAAAGGATCTGCACTGGCGCCCGTCATTTGAGAGCCGCGACCATTTTGGCCATGCTTGGCACGAAAGTGCCGTTTGAATCGATAATCCATCAGTGAATGCATGTCGTGATTGCCTCGTGCAATGACATCACCGCCGCGGCCGCCATCGCCGCCATCGGGACCACCTTTGGGTACAAATTTTTCTCGACGAAAGCCCACGTGGCCGTCGCCCCCGCTGCCGGCTTGAACAAAAATGTTTACGTAATCAATGAAAGAAGGTTTTGCCATATGCTCAGTTTTTTATACTCAGACCAGTACCCGATATACGATTGTTGAATGTTTCGCCATGAATCAACATGGGCTTGTAAAATTTCGCAATCTGCTGATCAAAAAAGGGCATGTTGAAACAACATGCCCTTTGAAAATTTGTGGTTGAAAGCAACTTTTATGCAGCCGGCAAAACGCTTACTTTTTTACGGTCGCGGCCCAAACGTGCATATTCAACTTTGCCGTCAATTTTTGCAAACAAAGTGTAATCTTTGCCCACGCCGACATTTTGACCTGCATGAATTTTGGTGCCACATTGGCGCACCAAAATATTGCCAGCCAATACGGCTTGGCCACCATAGACTTTGATGCCTCTGCGTTGACCCTGACTGTCTCTTCCGTTCTTGGAACTACCACCCGCTTTTTTATGTGCCATTTTATGCCTCGATTCTTTCGATTTCTACAGTTGTATAGTACTGGCGATGACCAATGGTTTTTTCAAAACCTTTGCGACGTTTCTTCTTAAACACACGAATTTTTTCGCCACGGGTTTGGTCTACGATTTTTCCAACAACGCTGGCTTTGATATCAGTGGTTTTTACTTCATCGTCACTGCCGCCCAAGAAAATCACGTCGTTAAAACGAATTTCACTGTCCTCGGGTGCGTCTACCTTTTGAATGGAAATGGTATCGCCTGGTTGAACTTTGTACTGATGCGTACCGACTTGTATAATTGCGTACATAATTTATTTTCCTTTTTGCCGCCGAATCATCCACAACGGCTTTGCCTACTTTTAAAAGAATAGGTGTTTTTGCTTGATTTTCATGGTTTTGTCAAGTGTATAACGGTATGAAATAAGAATGGAGTCGACTTCTGGTCACCCGACAATGGATGATCAACAACAAAGACAACCGATGACGCAAGCGCATAAAAAACATAAACTACTAATATACAAGGATATTTTGCTTAATACGCCTTGGCTGCGACAGTGGATTGCGCGCGAAAAAATTTTAACGGTGGTTTTTGAAAAAGGCAGCCAGATCATGGACAAAGTGGTTCAAGAGCGTCCCACGGTCATATTGATGAGCGTGCAGATGTCTGGCATGGGCGGACTGGATTGTGCTTACATGATTCGAGCCGATGATGTCTGGAAAGACGTGCGTCTGGTGGTGATTTCAGATGTTTTTGCTTATTCTTTGGTGCATCAAGCGCAAGTCGCTGGCGTAGATTTGTTTACCGACCCTTACCACATGCCGGTCAAAGTGCTTCGGTTTTTAAAACATACCATGGGCTTCTCTCAAAAGAAAAAAGTGGCTTCCAATCCAGCGCACATGGAAGAAATCAGCCAACGACTCCGCGACCGCTATCCCTTGGATGGAAAAGTAGAAGTAAGCCACGGGGACCAAAGAATTGATGGCAGATTCGAAAACATCAGCATGGAGGGTGCGTTGGTGCATTTAACTCAAATGCCCCCGCATGGCGCCAAGGTCCATTTGCGCTGGACCCTGCCCAATCGTGAAACCTATGCCATGGACGCGCTCTCTGTTCGGCAAAGCATGGTGTTTGAACCCAAAGATGAATATGTGTGGGTGGTGGGCGTTAAGTTTTTGGAAATGTCTCCCCATATGATGGGCAAGCTGGATGCATTGATTCAAACCATCGCGCGATTTTACGAAAAAAAATTTGAATTCATTGATTTTCAACGAATCCGAGAAATGCTCGCGAAAAAAGAAGCCTATTTTGCAGAGATTTTACAAGGCCAACGCCAGCCTTCCAGCATTGTGGATCGCTCATTAAGCAAAGTCAAAGCCTATGAACGCCATGCCTATGGGGGCAATGATCCTGCCTCCCGAGGCATCGCGCGCTTGATGGCGCTGCGAATGACCGCACGTGTACTGCGCAAAGCCCTCGACTGGGTGCAGATTCATCCTGCGCAAGGGCTGGCCCAATGTTTGCCTTTGATTACGCAGCTCATGGAGGTGATTGACCAAACCGAAGAGCACGCCGAAGAACTCTTGCTTAAGGCCACGCAAGATGATGACAAAGAACTGCGCCGGCAGCTGATTGAGTCCAGCAATTTATTGTCGGATCAAAAGGATAAGTTGGTCCAATACTATTACCAACGCTGTGCCAACATGGAACCTGAGCCTGGCATGGAAAAAGACCATCAAAAAATGATGGATCGACACCAAACCCTTCAATCGTATGCGCATTTTTTAGAAACCGAAGAAAAAGACCAAAAGCAGCGAAGCCTACAGCACGCACCTATCTATCAAGCCTCTCAGGCCACCCTGCGTGAAAAAAAACAACAAGAAAAAAAGAAGTTTCGCAGCCAGCTTCGACGCAACTTGATCTCTGATCTTTTAAAATACACAGCGGCAGCCGTGGTTCTGGCTACCTTCCTGGCTTTCGGCATGCGGTACATACGATCTTTTGTGAAACCAGAAACATTGCAACTTTCCCTGATGGTGAAGCAGGCCCGGCTTATTCATGGTCAGGCTTTGGAGGTCCATACCACGGCCAGTGCTTGGTCCGAGCTTACTTTGGAGCAAAAAGTGAAAATTATGGATGAGTTGGAAGTGTATTTAACCCGGATGGCTTATTACCAGGCCAAAGTTTTGGATGAACAAGACAATGCTCTGGCTGGTGTGATGTCTACCTACGATCCTGAGCATTTGGTGTATTACCCTTTGCTCTTTGAATGATCCCTATTCCAGTGGGTCCAAGCGGTACAGCGTATCGCGTCCCAAAGGCTTGCCGTTGGGATCCAAAAAACCACGAAGTCGCCATTGAGACAGCACTTTGTCCCCATCGCGATTGCCAAAAGCAATGATTTCAAAGCCTGCATATGTGCCGCTGAGTCCGTTGGTGGTGACTTGGTATTGGTATCGAAGGCTTGAATCAATGTTTAGTTTTAGCAGCGACCAGGGCCGCTGAGAGAAGGCAGCTTGCTGCGCATAGGGTGCAATGGTTTCAGGGGTGGGTGGCAAAGCAAGAAATTTACGGGGGTCGTTGCGCGCGGCAAAGGGATTGACGCCGCGAAGTCGCGGTTGAGGCTCTAAATCAGCTGGAGGCTCATTGTTTTTTTGGCTTTCAAAATAAGCGATTTCGGCGTCGTAAATGGCTTGGCTTACGCGGTAGACTTCCAACGTTTGTTTTTGTTGATACCAACGACCAAGCGTAGGGGTCACCAGCACCACAAAACAAGCGATGATCAGCCCGGAAAAAAGCGCATCCATGCGTGAAAAGCCGTGTCGTTTACAAGCATAAAACACAGGTCATGGCATACCATACACCCGGTAAAAATGCCTTTTTTTGTGCCAAAGAAAAAGCCTGAATGCGTAGGCTCTTGCCCAACGAAAGTTCCATGACTATACATTGCAATTGTTCAGGACATCTTATAAGAATTCTCGATATGCGTTTGATTTTAGCTACATATTGCTTGGGCATTGCGATGGGCTGCATGGCCTTATCCAACTTTGCCGCTGCACAGTCTTCAGCCGATGAGGCAATGACAGTGGAGGCATCCACCACCTCAGCGCAAACCCCTACACAGCGCTACGACTTAGAAGAAGTGATCGAGCGTGTGCTGGAGATTAGTCCCGAAGTGATGGTGAGCCAGTACAGTTTGGAAGAAGCACAAGCGCAATACCAAAAAGCACGAAACGCATCCATTGCCCCTGAGTTTACATTGAACCTCAGTGGCGGCGTTGTACCCGATAGCCCCGCCAACATTGGCCCAGAATTTGGGTTTCCCGATACAGGGCTATTTGAAACCGATGATTGGGGGCCATTTGTTCGTTTAACCATCGAACTGGTTCAGCCCATCTACACTTTTGGCAAAATTCGCTCTTTGCAGCGCGCGGCCACCCAAAAAGTAGAAGCCGGCGAGCAAGAAGTGCGCAAAACACGCAACGAACTCATTTTACAAACCAAACGCGCCTACTACGGTCTGGCCAACTTATACAGTTTTTTGGATTTCATTGAAGACCTGGGCGATCGCAGCGCCAAAGCACACGGCACCATCAAGCAGATGATTGAGGATGGTTCCTCTGAGGTCACCGACATTGATTTAATGCGCTTGGAAATTTTTCAAGCTGAAACCGAGCGACGGCGCATTGAATTGACCCACAACATTCGCTTTTTAAAAATGACGCTGAAAATTCTGATGGGGCTAGAACGAGACATCGACTTCGACATCAAAGACCAGAAAATTCGCATGAGCGATGCAAAAATTGAAGACGTGGAGCATTACTTGCGCATTGCGCAGCAACATCGTCCAGAAATTTTGCAGCTGGATAATTTGGTGGAAGGCCAAGAGGCATTGATGGATGGCCAGCGCGCAGAATTTTTGCCCGACATTGGTATTGCAGGCCAGTACCGCCACAACGTCGCCCCTGGTCGTCAACAGATCAACAACCCGTATTTGGTTAACAACGACAATATTCAGGCAGCTGGTGGCGCGCTGTTTTTGCGGCAAAAATTAAACTTTCATTTAACCACACCCGATTATCGAAAAGCAAAAGCGGCTTATGAGGGCGCCAAAGCCAAAAGACAAGAGGCGTTGCGAAAGATGGAAATACAAATTCGCAAATCCCACAACGATGCTGTGGCAAAACAGGATGCTTTTGCACAGTCCAAACTTGCTTTTAAAAAAGTGCGAAGTTATGTGTTGTCCACAACGCTTAATTTTGGCGTGGGAGTCACGCCACCCAAAGATTTGGTGGAGGCCTTTGTGGCCTATACCCAAGTGCGCAGTGAATATTTAAAAACCATGTACGATTTTCAAATTGCCCACGCCACATTGGCTTACGCCATTGGCAAATATTAAGCAGGATTATATTTTAGAGAAAAGTCTGGTATAGAGGTCGTATGGCAGAGCTCAACACAGAACAAAAACTGGCGCACCAGTCTGCTTTGTTAAATTCAGAAGTGAAATCATGGTGGGTGTTAAAAGTTTTGCAGCCCGTTGAAAAACTCATTCGTCGATTGGGCCTGCAGGCAGATGCAGTTTCTTATGCGGCAATGTTGTTGACCTTTCCTTGTGTTTGGCTTTTGGCCAATGGATATTTTCTTTTTTCGGGTTGGCTCACACTGTTGATTGGCAGTTTGGATATTTTGGATGGAAAAATAGCGCGTTCTATGGGCACCGATGGACCCCGCGGTGAACTGCTAGATTCAGTGCTGGATCGCCTTCAAGACTTTGTCTTGCTGGTTGGCTTGGTGTACTTCTTCCGTCAAGATTGGATTGCGTGGGTTATTATATCGATCATGGGATCCAGTGGTTGGGTGTCTTATATTAAAGCCAAAGCAGAAATTTTGGGTGCCAATTTAAAGCGTGTCGGTTTAATGCAACGACCTGAGCGATTTTTCTTACTTTCCATTGGCTTGCTTTTTGACGGCGCGATGGAAGTTTCTATTCGAGCCATGGGCGGTTTATGGGGGTATCGTCCCCATGGACTCTTAAAAACAATTTTGGTGGTGATTGCCGTGTTAACTTTGTGGACGTCATGGCAACGATTTCAACATGCACAACAACAACTTTTACAACAAAAAGGATAAACCGATGAAATCCATTTCTATTTTCACTGCAGTCAGTCTAGCTTTAGTGTTGACGGCTTGTGGTCAAAAAAACAACCAACCCGCAACGGCGAAAAAAAATCAACCGGTGATTTCTACTTTTGAAAAGCCCATTGAAGAGCCGAGTAAAAAACAAATACGACAGGAAAAAAAGCAAGCGCGCAAGCAAGAAAAGCAGGCCAAGTCTGAGCCTTCACCCAGCGAGCTTGAGGTTGAAATTGAAACTGTAAAAACCGACACAAGTCCCAAAACGAGAACCCCCTTGGAGGTGATTCAGCAATACACCAAAGAGCTACAAGCGCTGGATGAAGAAACACGTGGAGATCAGTCCCGCGATGAAAAAATTGCAAGCCGCGTTCAGGAATTTTTCGACTTTGATCGCTTGGCACGTGGAAGTTTAGGAGCCTACTGGAATCAAATCAATGCAAGCGATCGAAAAAAATACTCTGACTTGTTTCAAACTTTGGTAGAGCGCTCTTATCTCAGCAAATCCAAAACTTTGGTGGGCAATTACGATTTATCTTTTGACAAAGAACAGATTAAAAAAGAAGAAGCCAGTGTTTCCTGCATTGTTGAAAAAGATGATGTCGACATCGACATCACTTATCATCTTCATCGCCCCCAAAAAGATTGGATGATTTACAACATCGATTTTGACAACGTTAATTTGATGCGCAATTACGAAACTCAATTTAATCGTATCATTGCACAAAAAGGTTTTTCTGGGTTGATTGATCTCATGCAGAAAAAGGTAGAGGACCCAATCGACGACGCAACGATGTAAAAGTTTTTTGCTCGCGTTAGCGAAGCTCGACAATTTCGTTTTGGTGGACAGTCAAAATGGACAATGTTCTTAACGCTTCTCTGGAAGAAGCAAAACCGGTAAAACCAGTGACACCTTGAAAGTTTGTGTTTTTATTTAAAAGGGCTTTGACCAATTTTTTGCGTGATTTTGGGTTGTTTTTTTGCAGTTGGTCCATCAAAAAGCGCAGCGAGTCGTAACTTTGTGCTTCAAGAATCGATGGTTCATATCCATAATGAGTATAAAACGTTTGCATAAACTTTTGCACATGCGGTGCTTGGTTTTTGATAAAAAATGAATCGGTAAAGATGGCACCTTCCAAATCTTGACCAATGTTATCTTGCAAGAGTTTTTTGTTGTCCCATAAATTGGTGCCAAGCACCTGCACGCCACGAACATCATGGTATTTTAAGGCGGGTAAAATCAAACGAGCTTTGCTGTAGTGGTCGGGAATAAAAATGGCTTCAAAATCAACGATGGGTGGCAAATACTCTAACGGATAGCATGCGGGCAGTTCCAAGCCTTTCTTTTTATGAAGCTCCCATTTTTTGCTATTGGCGGGCCCACAAATTTCACCCCTGCGCAGTTCAATTGGTGACAGACCCACCAAACGTTTAATGGGTTTAGAAAAATCGGTGGCTTCTTCTTCGTAGCCTTCCGCACCATGAATTTTGCCGCCGTATTTTTCAAACTCTTTCCAAAAAATTTGCATGAATTCTTTTCCGTAGGCGGTTTCTGGATACAAAATGGCCATGCGATGAATGCCCAAGATACCGTTGGTGAGCTGAGCCAGGGCAATGGCCTGTTCTTTTTTGGTTAAGCTGTTGCGAAAAAGCGTTTGGCCCATTTGTGTAAGGTTCTCTTTGGTCGACATGGATAAAACGGGCAGGTCAAATTGTTGGGCTAAGTCCGCAATGTTTTCGGTTTCGTCGGCAGACAATGGGCCCACGATGGCCACCACATGGTGTTTGTATATAAGGTTTTTGGCTTTTTCACGCGCAATGGAAGGGTCGCTCTGGGTGTCTTCAATGATTAATTCAAAGGGGTGGTTGGCTTGGTCATCGACAAAGGTGCCCAGTGCCAAGGTTAAACCGTTGAGTACCAGTTGGCCCAACGTTTCTCTTTCGCCCGATAAGGGCAAAAGCACGCCAATTTTCTGTACATTGGCGGTATCGGCTTTTTCGTACATTTGAGAAAGGTCAAAAACATTTTGCATCTTAGGATGCATGGGAAAGTTTTCTAAAAAATAGGCCGACCACGATTGCATGGCACGGGTTCGATCTTCTTGCTGATAACGCTGGGTGAGCTCATATGCAATGTATCCCGAAGGAAATTCTTTGGGATAGCGTTCAACGACCTTTTCTAAAAAAGCTTTGTTGTCTTCTTTTTCAATCAGCGCAATGATTTTTTCCCGCGTTTGTTGGTACAGCGGATGGGTGGCGTCCATGGTTTTGCTTTTTTGAATGCGCCACGCCAAACCATAACGGGTGTCTTCTGGGTGGGCCCGATAGCAGTTTTGAACGTGGGAGGATATCTTGGCTTGATCTTGCACCGACAAATCGCTCAAGTTTAAGTTTAAAACGGAATCCAGCAAACCCTCGCAATCTGCCTGCTGGCTCTGCAATGTTAACAAGTCGCGGTATGCAGCGGAACGCACATCGCTTTGTGGGTAACTTTTGGTTAATTCGGTTAGCAGCGTCTGGGCCTGGGCGTTTTGATTTTGACGCATTTGAATCTGCGCACATCGCAGTAATGCATTGTCCGCCACACGGGTGTTGGGATACTGAGTTGATAGGGAATAAAATTGGTTGTAGGCGGCATCCAACTGGCCTTGATTCAACAAAGCCTGGGCTTGGTCGTACAGGGTTTGCGCTTGGGCTTGAACCTCAGGCGGTGCTTCGCGACGACTGGGCGCAAGGGTTTCGCAGGCGGTTAAAAAAAGCAACACACAAAGTGCAACGTTACGAATCAAGTGAAATGTCTCCATACAGAATTTCAGCAATGCGGTGAGAGGCGCTGCTGAGTAAGGCGAGGGCATCATTGATTTCATCCAGCGACTCGTTTTCCAAGGCGGCTTTGGCTTTTTCAAACGCTTCGTCGAGCTGGGTGCGGTCGGCGTCCTCTAACGAATCGCGAATTTCGCCAAAAGAGCGTTCGGACGAGTACAACAAACCTTGAAGTTCATTTTTGGCTTCCACCAAAGCACGCGTGTTTTGATCTTGTGACTCTTTGCTCTGTGCTTCGGCGATAATGCGTTCGATTTCAGATTCATTCAAACCACTGGTGGCATTGATTTTAACGGATTGTTCTCGTCCTGTGCCCAAATCCTTGGCCGACACGGACACAATGCCGTTGGAATCGATTTCAAAAGCCACTTCGATTTGCGGTACGCCGCGTGGGGCGGGGGGAATGCCCACCAATTCAAATATAGCCAGGGATTTGTTGTGCTCCACGAGTTCGCGCTCGCCTTGCAAGACATGAACACGTACCATGTCCTGGTTGTCGACGGTGGTTGAAAAAATTTCGCTGGTTTGGGTGGGAATGGTTGTGTTTTTTTCGATGAGTTTGGTGAAAATACCACCCTCGGTCTCAATGCCAATGGATAAAGGCGTAACGTCCAGTAGCAGCACATCATCCACATCGCCTTGAATGACGCCCCCTTGAATGGCCGCACCAATGGCCACCACTTCATCAGGGTTGACGCCTTCGGCAGGGTCTTTGCCAAAGACGGCTTTGGCTTTTTCAATGACACACGGCATGCGTGTCATACCCCCCACCAACACCAGTTCATCAATTTGGTCGGCTGAAATGCCCGCATCGGCCAAGGCCGTATGGCAAGGAGCTTCCAAGCGCTCGATCAAATCTTCGACAAGAATTTCCAACTGCGCGCGGGTGAGTTTTTTGTTTAAGTGTTTGGGTTCACCGCCCACCGAAGAAATAAACGGAAGGTTGATTTCTGTTTCAAGGGTGGAGGAAAGTTCGTGTTTGGCTTTTTCAGATGCTTCTCGCAAACGCTGAAGGGCCATGGTGTCTTCTTGAAGGTCAATGCCCGTGTCTTCTTTAAACGAGCTGCACAGCCATTCGGTGATTTTTAAATCGAAATCTTCACCACCCAAAAAAGTGTCGCCATTGGTGGACTTAACATTAAAAACGCCATCGGCAATTTCCAAAATGGATACATCAAAGGTGCCGCCGCCCAAATCGAACACCACAATTTTGCCAGATTTTTTCTGTTCCAAGCCATACGCCAGGGCAGCTGCCGTAGGCTCGTTGATGATGCGTTCAATGGTCAGTCCGGCAATTTTGCCTGCGTCTTTGGTGGCCTGGCGCTGCATGTCATCAAAATAAGCAGGAACGGTGATCACCGCTTGGGATACTTTGCTGCCAAGATATTCTTCGGCGATTTCTTTCATCATTTGAAGCACCATGGCCGAAATTTCGGGGGGGCTGATGAGCTGGTCTTTGTGAGAAACCCAGGCGTCTTTGTTTTCGGAGGGCACAATGTCAAAGGAGTATAGCTCTTTGGAGCGTGTCACTTCATCTGAATCAAACTTTCGCCCAATCAGGCGTTTGATGGCATAAAAAGTGTTTTTTGGGTTGGTGAGCATTTGCCGTTTGGCCACATGACCCAATAGACGTTCGCCCGCTTCATTGAAGGCCACAATCGATGGCGTTGTGCGTGATCCTTCTGCGTTGGGAATCACGATGGGCTGGCCCTGTTCCAACACGGATACACACGAGTTCATGGTTCCCAAATCGATGCCGATGATTTTGCTCATAATGGTCTTCTCACTTTATTTTATTGCTTCATCTGTGGTTTCCAATAGGCAAAAGCATACCGTGTTTGGTGACGATTGTCCCCTGATTTTTCTTTTGATGGAGGGCGAAGAGAAGGGTGGCGAAGTAGCTACGCTTTAGGCGTCGTCTTCTGAGTCGGATGCATCATCGTTATTCATCTCTTTGGCCACGGTAACCAAGGCAGGACGCAATAATTTATCGTGATACATGTACATTTTTTGATGTTCCTGAAGCACGGTGCCGGCTTGCGCTTGATCTGATTCAACGTGGGACATGGCCTCGTGCATGTTGGGGTCAAAAGGTTGGCCGACAGTGCTTTTGGCTTGCAGTCCATGGCTTGCCAAATTGGAAGAGAGCTGGCCATAAATCATCCGAACGCCTTCTAAAATGGATTTTGCGTCTGAATCTTGCGATGAGTCCAAAGCCCGTTCAAAATTATCCAAAATGGGCAATAAATCATGAAGCAAGTTTTCGTTGCCATATTTAATGTACTGCGTTTTTTCCTTTTGAATGCGTTTGCGGTAATTATCAAAATCGGCGGTTAAGCGTACAAATTTATCATAGTACTCTTGTTCTTTGTCTTCCGTTTTTTTTGGGTCCACGGCATTTTCGGCTTCTTCTAAAATGTCAGAAGAAATTTCAACAGTGGGATTGCCTTGTTTGTCTGAGTCTTGCATGATCTGCTTTCATATCAAGCTTTTAAAAGCTTGTCTATGCCTCCTGGCGGCTTGTTAAAAGTCGCTGAGCCCATCCATCTGCGAAGATGCGCTGTTGGGAGGGCAGGCTGAGGCGAGTTTGGCCATGGATTTGTTGGAGCTGAAGGTGACCTGCGGCAAGTCCTTGATCGATTGCGTGCTGCATGGCCGGGTCAAAAAGTGAAAACGCCTGAAGCGTGTCGTAGTCTATGCCCGTTTCCAAGCGAAGGCCCGTCATGATACGCTCCTCCTCCCACTGAGCTTGTGTGAGGTTGGTCCAGTGCGTGCGCTTTGTCCAAAAATGGGTGGGTGTTTGGATGTATTGGGAAAATGTATGGGGGTTGATGACACGTTGGTGCTGGGTGCCATCCGACCATCGACCATGGGCAGAAGGACCAAGGCCCCAATACGCGCCGCCCTCCCATGCGTGAAGATTGTGCTTGGCCACCTTGCCATCGCGGGCCGCATTGGAAATTTCGTACGCTTGATACCCGGCGGTTTTCAGCAGGTCTTTGATGGCAAAAAATTGAGCCGCTTGGTCCGCTTCGGAGGGCAAAGCCAGCGTGTTTTGCTGTGCTTTTTTGTAAAAAACAGTTTTGGGTTCAATGGTCAGCTCATACGTGGATATGTGTTCGGGTGTCCAGGGGGCTATTTGGGCAAAGCTTTGGGGCCACCACTTTGATGATTGAGGGTGCGTGCCAAACATTAAATCAACGCTCAGGTTTTTAACACCATGCTCGCGCAAGCAATCCAGGGCGTGACGGTTATGGGTGCTTCGATGCATGCGGCCCAAATGAGCCAATTCTGGATCTTGCATGCTTTGGATGCCCAAGCTAAAACGATTGACCCCCGCAGCCAACCATGCTTGAACTGCACGCCGCTGCACGTCTTCAGGATTGCACTCTAGGGTAATTTCGGCGTGACGGTCGATGCCATGCACGCGATGAAGTGTTTCCAAAATGCGCGCAATAATATGAGGCGGCACCCAACTTGGGGTGCCGCCACCGATAAATACAGTGGAAGCCTGCTCAAAATGGGCCCAAAAGGGCGCGCTATGTTCCAGCTCAGCCAAGATTTGTTGTACAAACGTTTCCAACGCCGCGGGCTGCCGCCGCAGCGTAATGGAAAAATCACAAAACGGACACTGGCTCCGACAAAACGGAATGTGAATATAAACGCCTAAACCAGTCATAATGCTTTGTAGCAAAGCCTAAAGCGTTTGCCTAGCAGTCAAAGTAATGGAAAAGCGTCAAAACAAATATGACAGCGTTGCATTGATTTTTAGAAGCACGATGAAATTTTACCGTTTACCCCTCTGTAGAATAAAGATACACGGGGGCATGGCGCAAATGGGTCCGGAGAAAAAAGTGTTCGACAATGGGTTGACGTTGCTTGTGCAGCCCATGGCATCCAGGCAGACGGTTTCGTTTCAGTGGTGGGTGCGTGCGGGCAGTGGGGATGAAAGCCTCGATCAACGAGGCGCTGCGCATTTTTTAGAGCATATGCTCTTTACGCAAGGGGCCACCAGCGCGCAAACCAATGTGTATTTACTTCAAGAGATGGAACGTTTGGGTGGGTATGCCAACGCCTTTACCACGTATGATCATACGGGGTATGAATGCTGTGTGCCGGCCATCCACTGGGTTAAAGGGTTGAACTGGTTGATGGAAGTGCTGGGGCAGCTCGATGTTCATCCTCAAGAATTTTTAAAAGAAAAGGAAGTTGTTGCGCAGGAGCAGCGTGACGATCAGCAGCAGCCGTCAGTGCAGTTTGAAGAGCAGCTTTGGCAACGAACTTGCCCGCTTCATCCCATGGGCCAACCCATCTTGGGCAAGCCCGAACAAATCCAGGCACTGACGCCCGATGCCATTGAAACATTTTATCAAACCCATTATCAACCCAATCAAATGATCCTGTCGGTGGCAGGGCCTGTCACCCTGGCAGAGATCGAGCGCGAATTGCTGCCCAACATTGATCACTGGAAAAATAAAGATGTTGAGCGTCGCGCACCATCCATGCAAGAAGCATTTAAAGCCCAAGATTGGACCTGGCACCATGGACAGCATGAGCATTTGGTTCAGTGGTTATGGCCCATTGTAGGGTACGGACATCCAGACGTGCCAGGCCTGGAGTGGCTGGCCAGCGTATTGGGCGGGGGTTCCCATGCATGGTTGCATGCGCATTTGCGTCTGCAGCGCAACTGGGTGCGTAGCATTCGGGCCAGTGTTTTTTTAACCGACTGGGGCGGGCTTTTTGTCATCGATGCCTATCCATTGCCAAATCGTGTTGACCAAGTGGTGGACCAAGTGGAAGCCATGCTGCGCGCACCCGAAACCATACCCAAAGAGATGTTGGCTTATGCGGCGGCCGATTTGGAAAAAGAATACATTTACAGTTTGGATACCACCACGGCCCGCGCCAAGATGAACATCACTTTTGAAATGTTTTTTGGCGGCGCATCCCATCAGCATGCCTACTATCAGAATATTCAACACTTCCAGTTGGAGGACGCCATGGCATGGGTGCAAAAATATTTGCACGGGCCGCATGCCAAAGGGCAATGGTTGCCGGAGAAACCATCATGTTAACACGGTCGTTTCATCGGTGGTCGCCGCACCCGGGGTGGGTTATATTTTACGAAGAAGTGCCTGGTCTGGCTGTGAGCGCGCTGGATATAATGGTGGGTGCAGGACAGGTGGCAGAAAGCAAAGAACAAGTCGGCTACGCCCACATGGTGGCTTCCATCTATGATCGGGGCAGCGCGGTGCACACCGACGCCGATATGCAACGCTTTGAATGCCTGGATCAAGCGCAAATCGAAGGCATCGTGGGTGATCACTTAATGGGTATCGAATGCCAAATTCCCAGCCATCGATGGCAAACGATGTTGGACCATGCATGGCAGATCTTTCTTGAGCCTCGTTTTGAAACCAAGGTGTGGGAAGAAGAAAAACAATGCGTGCTGGCAGAAATCCAAACGATGGAAGATTATCCGGAGGCCCGCCTATCCAAAGCATTTTGGGCCGCCATGTTTCCGAATCATCCCTATGGTCAACATCCATGGGGTGACGCAGAGTCCCTCGAATCCAGCACAGCCAGCTTGGCCCAGGCATGGTATCGACAAGTGCTGGCGCAGTATCCAATTTATATATCGATGGTGGGCGCCCAGCCGGTTGAAGAAGTTCAAGCCCACATCAGCCGCTGGACAAGGCCGGCATTTCAACCAGTAGAACACACCTGGCCACCCGCAAAAACCCATACCCAACCCATCACGTTGCATCATTCTGGAGACAAACAAATGGTGCAGCTGGGGTATGCCACGGTCGGTGCCAATCATGCGGATCGCAGTGTATTGGAATGGATTCGTCATTATTGGGTCAATGCCACCATGGGCGTGTTGTATCAGCGCATCCGTGAAGAATTGGGCTTGGTCTACGGCCTAGACTGTTTTGCCCGATACGGCCAGTTGCAAGGTTGTTTGGGGTTGTCTTTCAGTGCAGACCCCACCAACATTGATTTGATCATGGAAGCAATCAATACCCACGTGCAACGACTGATCGAGCCCGGACCTTCTCTAGAAGACATGCAACGCATGCAATTGTATTTGGAAGGACAATGTTTGATGGAAATGGATTCGCCCATCAGCCATTTGGTATACCGGTATCAAAATGAAATTTTAGGGGTGACCCTGGATCCCTGGGCGCAGTGCAAAGCCATGCAGTCGGTCACCCATGAGGACCTTCAACGCGTGGCTCAAACCTATCTTCTAAAGCCTTGTGCTTTTGTCACCATGGCCCCGCAGTAATCCTGGCGTGAGCGTTAACGAACGTACACCATAGCTTGTCCAATATTTGTTGGACTATGAGCCGGCCGGAGAGGCCAGCGCAATTTCGCCGCAAATGCACGGGCTGGTGGCCCCTGTCACAGCAGGTATGTTGGCCGGTATACGATGCCAACATGCATGGGCCAACAACCCAAAACATAGGCCTTCAATGGTATCCGGCGCAAAGCCCATTTCATTGGAAGTTTGTACCTGGATGTCAGGCAGCAACGTCTGAAGGTTTTTGATCAGCACTGGATTGTACGCCCCGCCGCCACAAGCGATAAGCCGCGTGACTCCTTGAATTCGGCTGTCATGATGGATGGCATCGGCAATGCTCCGTGCGGTGGCATAATTGGCAGTGGCCAATGCATCTTCCATACTTAACGACAACCACTGATCGCGTTGGGGGCTCAAATCCACTTCGCCAAAGGCTTCAAAACCGGTGGACTTGGGTGGTGTTTGTTGAAAGTAAGCATGAGACAAAAGCGTGTTGAGCATGGCTTCATCAATGGTCCCTTTGGCAGCGCATTGGCCGTCGCGATCCAACTTGGTTTTTCCCTCGGTGTGCCACCCCATCAAAGTGTCCATCCACAAGTTGGCAGGACCCGTATCATAGCCCAGCGTGCATCGACCCTCTTCCAACAAACTGATGTTGGCAATGCCACCCAGGTTTAACACAACAATGGTTTCATCCGGGTTGCCCCACAGTTTTTCATGTCCGTAACAAGCCATGGGTGCGCCCTGACCGCCCAACATCATGTCACGGCTTCGAAAGCGGCCCACCGTATCGATGCCCACCGCTTGCGCCAAGTTGGATAGTTCCAACGCCTGAATCGATAGCCCCGGTTGGTTCTCATGGGGCGGCTGATGAAACACGGTTTGTCCGTGGGCACCGATAAAGTCGATGTCGCTGGGTGAAACCCCTGCTTTTTGGATCAAGCTTTTTACGGCCTCGGCATACAATTCACTCACGTATTGACTGAGCGCAAATGCGCTTTTCATATCGTTGGTGTTGAGAATTTGTTGAACTTTTTCTGCGTACCCATCGGGAAAAGAATGTGGATGGTGGTGCAAGGCTTCCACCAGCCAAGGGCCTTTTCGTGGGGTAAAGCGTGCATACACTGCGTCAATGCCATCCATCGAGGTGCCGCTCATCACACCGATGCATGCAAATGGTTGATCGAAAGAGGCGCTTTTCATGATAAGCAGTGTATCCTAGCTTGCCTCAAAGATCACATTGAAAAACGTAACCTTTGGTTAACACTTGAATTTTTTTGACAAAGATCCCTTCGTGCATTCAAGTCCTTGGTGTAAACTGATTTGTAATCATGACTGAAAAAACGGTTGTAAAATACAAAGAAGATATTTTTGATGATGATCATGTTCGACTCAAAAAACCATGTTTAACGGTGCTCAAAGGCCTGTATGTTGGGGAAGTGTTTCAGTTGGAAAAAAAAAGCATCTTGATCGGGCGCGAGCGAGATTGTGACATTGTGGTGTTGGAAGACGGCGTTTCTCGAAAGCATGCTCAAATTCTACTGGAAGAAACCAAAGTCCTGATCCAAGATCTCGAATCCACCAATGGCACTTACATCAATGGGCAAAAAAACAGCCGTGTCGAATTGCAAAATGGCGATAAGGTACAAATGGGCGACATCTTAATGAAGTTCTCCTATCAAGATGCCATTGACGTGGGCCATCAAGAATCCATGCGCGACATGGCCATGAAAGATCCCTTAACGCAGATTTACAATCGTCGATATTTTATGGACTTGTTTCATCGTGAAATCAGCTATGCCAACCGCGTGCAGCAACCCCTGTCATGCATGATGTTTGACTTGGATCATTTTAAAAAAATCAACGATACGTTTGGCCACCAAGCAGGGGATTATATTTTACGAAACGTGGCCCAGTCTGTGGCTTCTCAGCTTCGCATTTACGATGCATTTGCACGGTATGGGGGCGAAGAATTCATCATCATGTTGCGCACCACCACCCTGGCCAATGCAGCCGTTTTGGGTGAACGCATCCGAGAGAAAATAGCCACCACCGATTTTAAATTTAATGGCACCAGCATTCCAGTGACCATCAGCATGGGCATGGCAGAACTCAATGTCAACGCCATGATGACAGCGGAGGAATTGCTGCAAGAAACCGACACCTGTTTGTACGAAGCCAAAGAACGCGGGCGCAACTGCATTGTTTCAGCGCTCAACCGTTAGTCCATGGCGCAAATTCACCGACTGTACATTCCACGTGATTTGCAAACACACACCCATGTTGCACTCGATCCACAAGACCGTAGAATGCTCAGCACAGTTTTGCGACAAAAAAAAGGCGACCCCATTGAACTGCTCAATGGCCAAGGCCAAGTGGCCCAAGGCATTTTATCCGACTTCGACAGTCAACAAACGGTCTACGTTGAGCAAGTCCACGCGGTAAAACCTTTGCTTCCCCATATACGGCTGGTGGTTGGCCTGCTTAAAGGAGAAAAAATGTCTTGGCTGGTTCAAAAAGCAACCGAGCTGGGTGTTAACGCCATCGATATGGTGCAAACCAAAGCCAGTGTGGTGAAATACAAAAAAGCCCATGTGGAAAAAAGCCAAAAAACAGCCATTGAGGCCTTGCGGCAAAGTGGCAACCCTTATCTTCCAACCATCCGAGGTTTTGCTTCGTTGCAGCAGTGGCATGCCCATACCCCACCGGCCCAAACACAAATTTTTTTTCATGAGAAAGAAAACACCCAGTGGCTGGGTGCCAAAGTTGATTTTGAGCTCAATACCTCCATGGATCTTTTGATCGGTCCAGAGGGGGGCTTTTTGGCGGAGGAAGCCGACTGGCTCTGTGACCAAGCAGTTCATCCCATGCGTTTGCATCCCTATGTTTTGCGTGCTGAGACAGCAGCGTTGATGGGACTTTCGTTTTTCCGTGCGATCAGAGGTCAAAAATGATTACATACGACCGTATGCAACGCATGGCAACTATGCTGGTGATGATCAGCGCAACGTTTTTATGGACCGCCTGCTCGGCTGGGCGCACGCCGCCTCGGTCCCAGCAGCACGCGGATGTGTCTATTTCTGACTATTCGCTAGACAATGGATACACACAAGTACTGCAAGGAGCCTACCATCTTCACAACGGTGAGTTGGTGCCAGCACTTTCGCTGTACGAAGAAGCAGCCACAAAAAATCCCTCGCCTCTTTTGCCCCTGCGCTTGGCTGTGTTGCACGCACGCAATGTTCAATTTGACCAAGCCTTAGAAGCCATTGAACAAGTGCTGGCACAAGACCCAACGTCGTTTGAAGCCATGCAGCTCAAAGCCAAAATTTTTGCTGCACAGGGCATGTACCCTCAAGCGGTGCAGGCGTTTTTGGACATTCTGGCATTGCCACCCGAGTCCATTACGTTCACACAAAGGCAGGGCATAGAGCTCTCGATGGTGATTCTTTTTATTGAAACCAAAAACATTCAACAAGCCAACCAGCTGCTTGAGCAAATGTTGAAGGAGGACAAACAAAATCCTCTGCTCTATTATTATTTGGGCCGCGTCTACACCGAGCAAGAGCAATTGGAAAAAGCAAAAAGCGTGTACGAAAAAACCGTTGAGCTTAATCCTTCCTTTATCTCTGCATGGAAAGCGCTTATCCTACTTAACGATTATTTTGAGAACACCGATGAAAGCTTTCGCGCGTTGGAAATGGTGGTTCAGCTCGACCCCAACGACATCCAAGCGCGCAGCACTTTAATTCAGCGGTACATCGAAGCAAAAAATTTCTCGCAGGTAAAAAAACATCAAGCCTATTTTGCGCAGCGATATGAAGGAGATCTGGCTTTTTGTCAGCAGCTACTGGCTTTTTATTATGAGCACCGTTTGTTTCAAGATGGGCTGGACATTGCGCAAACCTGTCTGGCCAAAAATCCGGGCGAAGATAGTTTGCTTTTTTATCAGGCCCTTTTGCATTTTCGTTTAGGGGATAAAACGTTGGCCAAAGAAGACTTTGCCAAAATTGTACCAGCCTCTGATTTTTACGAACAAGCGGTGTTTGCACAAATCGTCATTCTTGAAGAAGAAAAAAACAACCAAGAAGCCATAGACTTGTTTGAAAAAAGCATAAAAAGAAAATCCAAATCGGTACTGCTTCGCCAGGGTTATGCCAACTATTTGGTTCGAAATGACCAAGAAGACCAAGCTGAAAAAATACTGCTAAAAACCATCCGTCAATACCCGTTGGATGAGGGCGTTAAATTATCATTGGCTGAAATATATCAGCGACAGGGCCGTTATGATGAAATGGAAAATTTACTTCGCTCCATTTTGGCCGCCGATCCCTACTCATCCAGTGCCTTAAACTTTTTGGGCTATAGTTTAGCGGAGCGGGGGGTGCGGTTGGACGAAGCACAAAAACTCATCGTTCAAGCCATGGAAATTCAACCCGATGACGGCTTTATTCAAGACAGTTTGGCATGGGTGTATTATCAAAAAAAAGAATATCAAAAAGCCAAAACCATGATCGAAGTGGCGCTAGAGCGCGAGCCGGAAGAAGCAACGCTGTGGCTGCACTATGGAGATATTCTGGTTGCGCTGGGAGAGAAACAGCAAGCGCGCCAAGCCTATAAAAAAGCCATTAAATATGAAAAGAAAAAAGAAAACATTGAGCAACTGCAAAACAAGCTCGATCGTTTGGATTTGTAGCGCGTTGATGGCGCTGCATGGTTGCGCACGCCCGTCACCGGATCCGCATACAAAAACAGCCCCCAAAGTGGCCGATGCCCGCTTGGATACTTTCCAAGGTCGGGGTAAACTTATTTTTGTTGAACAAGGCGAGCGTCAAACCATTGCTTTTCAAGCCGTGGGTCAATGCGGACACGGGCTGCACATGCAGTGGAGCGTGTTGGGCATTTCGGTGGCAGCGCTGTGGCTTGATGGAACCGATGCGTTTGTTTTTATTCCCAAGGAACAAACAGTGTATCAACTTCAGGCCCGAGAAGTTCTATTGCCCTGGACGCAAAATCAATGGACGCAAGCTCAAATGTTGGCCATGCTGTGCTATCGCTTGCAAGACGTGGACCAGTGGGCGCCTGAAGGACAAATTCAATGGGACCTGTCGCCCGATCAAAAGGTGCAAGTGATACAAAAAATCAGTTGGCCCGACACGCAAGCTTCTGTGGCCTATGCCCAATTTCCCTATGGTGATATTTATCCTCGCTCTATTGCATGGCGCGCCACCGATGACAGCGAAGTTCAGTTGATATGGAAAAATATCATCCAAAACCCCACCATCACTTCAGATACATGGAAGCCTTCGTGGCCAGAAGATGTGCCGGTGGTGCAGGTAAAAGAACCATTTTCCATTTGGCATAAAACAAGGTAAAGACCCCTCATGCAAGAATCTGTAAAATTATTTGCCCTGGGGGGCTTGGGCGAGTTTGGCAAAAATCTGATGGTGATCGCGCAGGGTCGCGACGCTGTGATCGTCGACTGTGGTGCCATGTTCTCCGATGGACGCAATCCAGGGCTGGACATCATCATTCCCGACTTCACCCCACTGATAGAAGCAGAGTATAACATACATGCGGTGCTGTTAACCCATGCCCACGAAGACCATATTGGAAGCATTGCCTATTTTTTGGATGAGTTTCCCAATGTGCCCGTATACGGCTCTAAATTCACTCAGGCGTTGGTAAAGCATAAATGCAAAGAGTTTATGCACAACATTCAACTCGACTTTCGTTTGATTGAGCCACTGCAAAGTTTTTCTGTGGGCCCATTTCGGGTGCACACCGTATCCATGGCCCATTCCATTGTAGAAGCCATGGCCTTTTTTATTGATACCGCCCAAGGAAGAATTTTTCATACCGGCGACTTTAAAATTGATCACAATCCACCTGACGGTCACATTACAGACCTCGAAAGCATCGAGCATCTGTCACGAGAAAAAGAAGTTGTCATGATGTTCTCTGACAGCACCAATGTTATGGTGCCAGGTCCAAGCTTATCCGAATCAAGCGTGGCTGAGGGGTTGTCCAAAGCGTTTGAACAAACCGAAGGTCGCTTGGTGATCACTTCGTTCGCTTCGCATATTCCAAGGGTGCAACAAATTTGCGAGCTGGCTCAAAAATACAATCGTAAAATTTTGTTTTTGGGTCGGTCGATGATTAAAAACGTAAAATTAGCCCAAGAACTGGGTCACCTGGATATTCCTGCCTCCGCAGTGGTGGACGAAAAGCAGGCCATTGCACTTAAACGCAATAAGTTGGTCATTGTCTGTACAGGCACCCAAGCCGAACCACGTGCTGCTTTAAGCAAAATGACCTTAAGCCAGTTTCGCGGACTTAATTTACAAGAAGGCGACCGCGTGGTGTTTTCATCTCGGGCCATACCCGGCAATGAAAGAGATATTTACCATTTGATCAATCACATCTACCGAACCGGTGCCACGGTATGGACAGGGCACGACCAACGCATCCATGTATCGGGTCATGCGTACAAAGAAGATTTGGCCCAGCTTCTTAAATTGGTCCAACCCAAACATTTTACACCCGTCCATGGCGAGCTGCGTATGCTGGTCAAGCACCGCGAGTTGTCATGGGAGTGCGGCATCGCCAAAGAGCGAACCTTCTTTATTGAAAACGGCGCGCAAATTACCATTGAAGATGGTCAAGCGCGTGTCACCGATCAATTTGATTTGCACCCCAAACTTATTGATCATGGCATGCAAGTGGCCTTAAACAGTCGCTATTTAAAAGATCGCCGCAGCCTATCCGAAACCGGGGTTGTAGCCGTGGGCATTACCGTTGATTTTCAAACGCTGAATATGCTTCATGAACCCATTATTCAGGAATACGGCTTTATTCCCAAATATCACCGCAATGACTTCCGAGAAGATGTCATTCGAAAAATCGAAAAAAAGCTGGCTTCTCTAAAACAAAAAAATAAATTACCCGATTTAGAGACTGAGCTCAAAGGCTGGGTGCGACAAGTCACCAGCGCCCATTTTGATCAAAAGCCTGCCATTTTGCCGATCGTGATTGAAGCCTAAAAAATAAATAGAACCAAATAAAGGTACCACGCGCATTTTAGATTTTTTTGGTTTCGGTCTTCTTGGGCTGTGGTAATCATGGATGTATGAAGAAGACCAATGATCCCAAAAAGTTTCTTTTCATTTCCATCTCAGCACTCATAAGCGATACAGCCTGGCAGCTCACCAAAGAAGGCCATGAGGTTCAATATTTTATTCAAGACCAAAGCGAGAGCGACATTGCCGATGGTTTTGTGCCCAAAGTAAAAAAATGGGAAAATAAAGTAGATTGGGCGGACGTCATTATTTTTGATGATGTGTTGGGTCAGGGCAAAATTGCCCATGAACTGCGTCAAGCTGGAAAATATGTCATTGGCGGCACGCCTTACACCGATCAGCTGGAAGATGACCGCTCTTTTGGTCAAGCTGAATTAAAAGCCCATGGGGTGAAAATTTTACCTTATGAAGAATTTACCAGCTTTGACGACGCCATGGCTTACGTCGAAAAAAATCCTGGTAAATACGTCATCAAGCCCAGCGGGGAAGCGCAAAACATCAAACGCCTTTTGTTTGTAGGCCAAGAAGAAGATGGAAGCGACGTGTTGCGTGTGCTTCAAGCCTATAAAAATACGTGGCAAGATGAAGTCAAAGTATTTCAATTGCAAAAGAAAGTGGCTTCAGGCGTTGAAGTGGCCGTTGGTGCATTTTTTAACGGACATGAATTCATCACACCCATCAACATCAACTTTGAGCACAAAAAACTTTTTCCAGGTGAGCTGGGCGTGGCCACTGGAGAAATGGGCACCACCATGTTTTGGACGGCGCCCAACAACATGTTTGAATCCACGCTGAAAAAAATGGAACCTGCTTTGCGCCGCGAGCGCTATGTCGGTTACATCGACATCAATTGCATTGTCAATGGCAATGGCATTTACCCATTGGAGTTTACATCTCGTTTTGGGTATCCGACCATCAGCATTCAAAACGATGGCATCATTGGAAGCCTGGGAGATTTTTTCTATCTTTTGGCCAGCGGCGAAACGTTTAAATTAAAAGTAAAAAAAGGTTTTCAAATTGGCGCCCGCATCGTGGTGCCGCCCTTCCCGTACAAAGACACCAAAACCTTCGACGCATTTTCCAAAAATGCGGTCATCGTGTTTAAGAAAAAAATGGAAGAGGGCATCCACATCGAAGACGTTAAAATGGTCAATGATGAGTGGGTCATCACTGGCGGCAGCGGCGTAGCCCTCATTGTCAGTGGCTGGGGCACCACCATGAAAGAAGCCCAAAAACAAATGTATTCCCGCATTTCCAACATTCTCATCCCCAACATGTATTACCGAACCGACATCGGCAACCGCTGGTTCGAAGACAGTGACAAACTTCACGCATGGGGTTATTTGAGGTAGCTCCCCGAACGAACCCATTTGGCTTTTGAAATTTAAAAAGATATTTGCTTGCGTTTATCCAGCCAGCTCAATGCCTTCGTGTTTGAAGGCTTCGTGAAGACGGATGGTGAGGTCGGAGTGGAATTTTTTTTCAAAGCTGGTGTCCAGTACGTATGCCTTGATGCGAAGGCGTGTGCATAGGAGATTGAATTGAAACTCATCGGAAAACAGAACCTCAAAAGGTTTTTTTAAATACAAATAACGGCTTGATAGTACGCATTCGCGCGCGATGGTTTCGACCTTTTGTAAATCGGCGTTGGGTTGAATGTAAAAATCCATCTGGGCCATCATATCCAATTCGCCGGCATTGGCAGACGCGACCGATTCTGTAATAAATTGATTGTTGGGTACTGTAACAATGCTGTCATCCAGCGTGCGAATTTGGGTTGACCGAAGACCAATCGAAACCACATCGCCGTACGTGTTGTGAAAGGTCACGCGATCGCCGACTTGAAACGGACGTTCGAATAAAATTAAAAAACCCGCCAAGATTGAAGCCGCAACATCTTTGAAGCCAAAACCAATGGCAACGGCCAAAGACCCACCCACAGCCACCATGACTTCCCGTGAAAAACCAAATATGGCAAAAATGGAAACGGACAGGCCCACCAAAAGAGCGATGAATTTTAGCACGGTGGTAAACTGTTCAATGGTGAGTCGGAAATCGGGCAGCCGCGATTGCAAACGCGATTTGAATAAGTCGGTTGATTTGGCAAGCAGAATGGTGATGACCAAAATCAAACAAGCCATAAAAATTGAAGACAAATGAATGCTTCCAAAAATATCAATGGACGTGTTTTCGGTACTCATGCGAGGTGCTCTCCTTTAAATATCATGTTGCGTCGAACCAAGTAATTGCTTACGCTTCGGTACCAAAATGCTTCCACGTGTAAAATGTGTGAATCTTTTTCACGGTAAAGCATCCCAAAGGAATCCAAGCGTTCAATGAGTCGGTCCATCTCCCACAAAGGCACATCCAAAATTGTAACCAGCTCTCGCATGCCAATGCCGTTGTGTTCAATGATGCAGGCCAATACATTCAAACACGATATGGGAAGTGTGGGCAAAACTTCCGATTCAGGAATATCAAACAAAGATACACTGGTTTTGTTTTCGCTTACGCGGACCGATGTTCCCCAAAAATACATGGCTTCACGGGGATTGCCGCGGGTGTAATCCCACAAAATGCGGAAATACAATTCTTTTTCTTTTTCAAAACTTTGGTTTTGGGTGGCGGTTTTTCCAGTGGTGCTGGCCAGGGCTTGAAAGTTTAATTCTGAATCAAAACTTTCGTGCCGTTTTAAAATCATGGCTTGAATGTCTTTTTCTTCCATGCCTTCCATGGCGATGTAGTGAGAAAAACAATTGACGCCCAACGAGCCGTGTTGAATAAAGCCCCATGTGTGAAGATTGATACTGCATACCCAAAAATGATTTTTGGCACGCAACATTAAATGCAAAAGCAAGGCAAAACCATCCAAACCACCGACTTTGCGTAAAACCGTATTTTCCAAACGCTCCAATACAAATACAGTCGGTGGCATTTGATTGAGGGCTTCGATGAGTTTTTTTTCATCCAAGATGGCCTTGCCCAAAAGGTTTTGACTAATGGTTTCGAGCAAATGTTGATGGTTATGGTCTTGGACAGTTAAGCGGATGGCTTGATGTGGATGGTCGATTTCATTAAGCCACTGTTGGATGAGCGCGGACTTTCCGATGCCCCGCTCGCCGTAAATTAAAATGGTTTTGCCATCGTTGCTGTGTTGCCAATTGTTAAAATATTCCTGCATTTTTTCTTGGTATTGGGGTTGAGGAATATGCCACTCTGGTTTCCAAATGCTGGCTTTGCCAAAAGCGTGAGCGTAGCCTTCGGGTAGATCCTCAAAGTTGATGCGTACAATTCGATCTTTTTTGGCCCGCTCGTACACAGCGCGACTGACCATGGCTTGAAAACTTCGCGTGACTCTGGCTTCAACAACCCTCAAGCCAATTCTTCGCCATGCAATAAGGTAAACGCCAGCCCCACCACCAATGAGTAAGATCAGCGGTTCCCAAAATCGATCTTTGCTTTTTTCCAACACCTTTCGCCAGCGCGGGTGGTCTGAAACATACACACATGTCCTGCGCCATTGAGCACGGTTGCGGTACACACCGATGAGCAAAAGCGGTAAAAGGCCAAACCACCAAGCCGTTTTAAGCCATTGGCCCATTTCTGAAAACAAAAGGCTTTGTTCCAAAATCAATGTAACGGTTCGGCCCAGCGCCCAATAAGTAAGAATGTAAAAAGGCACCAGGCGAAAAGTGGATTCGATGGCCAGTACTTCACCTTTTTCTTTGCCATAGGTGCCGTGTTTGCGCTGACTGATCATGGGCACTAGCGCTTCCAGCAGGCCCTTGCCCAAAAAATAAATCATAAACAGTGAAATGTAAGGTGTGATCAAGGTTGCTTTGGTAAAGCCCGCTTTGGTCGCCAGTCGCACAAACCAATAGCCAATGATGCCCACCAACAAAAACAAATAAAAATCCTCTAAAAGCTCCAGTGCCCAGTAGAGTCTTTTTTTATTTTTTCTGGCCGTGGTCATGCGCGCTATGCTCGTGCGCATTTGTTCAAGCCACGGTTGTTTTTTCTGAACCAACCACCAGCCCAATAGCACGATCAGTGCCACATAAATCCAACGAAAACTTATGGTGAGCATGCGCCATATTTTTTTTAAAACGGGCAATTCGGCGCTAGACGATTGAAACAAGGAAGAGTGTAAAGTCCACATTTGAAAAAGACCTTGGGCCAACAAACAACGGCTTTCAAAAGCGAGGGTTTCCAATGGGCTTCGTAAATTGTGCTGGGGTTGCCAGTGGTTGCGGTATTCGTAGCTTAAAATCGTGGACCGCGTTTCCATCAAGGTGTCGCGCAAATTTTTCTCGGCGGCGATCATGTTTTGTCGATAAGCCGTAATTTGATCCTCTAGCAAAAGCCTTTCTGTTTTGTAGGCAGTTCTGCGCAGACGATAGGCTTGAAGGGTTTTTCGAAGTGGGTGATCCTCTTCCAACGTATCCGAATATGCTAGAAGCTCAGCGCTAAGCATGCTCTCATAAGGCGCTTGAATCGCGGGTACATACATTTCTTCAAACGCGGTTTTGTTCGCAATGCGCTTATTGGATTCACGCAGGGCTTCTTCGGTGTCTCTTAACGTATCCGTCCAGGCCTGGTGATTGCGACTTAAACCATTTTCAATGTCTTCCAGTTTGGCTTGGATTGCGGTACCCATCGCGCGTTTTTTTTGGATGGTGTCCAACAGCGCATTTTTCTGATTGGCCAAGTATGAGATGGTTTGGGTTAACTGGGTAAATGCCACTTCAAGTGCTTTGGCTTGCATTAACAATTCTTTTTCAAAGTCGGATGTGGACTGTGACAATTCATACGTTAGTTGAGCTTGGACTTGTTGCTGCTGCTGCTGGGCAAGCGCAGCTTCTTGAGATAGTTTTTCTGCTTGTTCGCGGCTTATCATGAGCCGCATTTCTTGTTGCGCTCGGTCCAGCAATTGGTCACGTTTGGTTGGTGCAAGGTTGATGTATTCAAGTTGCAGCGAAAGCCACGAAATTTGAGACGGCTGATTTTCAGTGCGGGCGGTGGCAAGCTGTTGTTTTAAAAGTTCTTTTTCATCTTCTGCGGCAAACGAAGCATGAAGCCAGTCTTCGGGCAGAATTTCTTTGAGTTGACGGAAATCGGTGGGTTGCCCGTCCAAAAATTCTTGCAAGAAGGTGATTTTTTTTTCGGTGGGCCAAGCGTTCTGCGCCAGTGAAATGAGGGGCGTTTGGGTCAGCGCCAAAACCAAACCAATGCCACCAAGCGCTTTGACCAATCGAGCAAACATGCGCGTATCGTGCTCGATTCACACCAGAATATCAAGTAATTCAGAGCATTCTTCAGGATATTTTGCGGCTGGGCGCGTTTTTTTAAGACAAAAGCGGGCAACATCGCTTGCGTCCAGCGTTGGCCCACGTATAATGGATCGGTTGTGGGGCAAAAAAAGAAAAACATAAAAAAGGTAGCTACGGAACCCAAAGACCACGCATACGCCGATGTGTTGGCCATTGTGTGCAGTTCTTTGGCGCTGTATGTGGGCATTTCTTTAATGAGTTATGTGCCGTCGGATCCATCCTTTCGCACCATGACCGTGGGACAGCATCCTTATATTCACAATTTGGGTGGCATGATTGGCAGCTATTTGGCCGATGCCTGCGTGTTTGTATGGGGATATGCATCGTATGGATTTGTGTTGGCATTGTTGTTTGTAGCGGGTTTTTTGGTATTTACGCCCCCCAAACAAAAAGCTTGGAAGCCTTGTATGGCATGGGCGCTGATGATTTGGGCCAGTTCGGTGATTCTACACATGGTGCAAACCCAGCCCGGTCTGCTCGAGTGGGGTGGGCGCGTCGGCCAAATGACTTACGCCAGCTTGCATCGATACACAGGCGCGTATGGGACGGGCTTGGTTTTGGTCATAACTTATTTTTTTGCCCTTCACTGGTTGGTGGACATGCGGCTGTTTCATATTTTTGATGGTTTGAGTGCACTGGGCCGACGCATCCGCGCCACATGGCACGCCTTTATTCATGCCGCTGGTGAAAAATGGACCTTACAGCAAGAGCAGTGGCGTTCACGCCGAGCGCAGCGAAAAGCCGACCGCCTGCGCGCCAAAAAATTAAAACGCAACATGAAAGCCGCACAAGCGCCAGCACCCGAGCCATCGGTTGCCTCCGCGCCCAAACCCGACAATGTGGTTGAGTTGCAAAGCCGTCCCACGTCCAGCAGCAAGGCCGCACCCAATACTTCCGCGCAAGATGGTCCCCCCATCGTGATTCCGGAAGAGCCCAGCGAGAATCAAGCCGAAGACTTGCCCAATCGTGAAACGGTATTTGAGGAAAAGAAAAAACGCTCCCCTTTTACCATGCCGACCCCTGCGCTATTTGAAAAACGAGAAGTCAAACCCATGGACATTGATCAAGAAGCCCTGTTGGCCAATGCCAAACTGCTTGAACAAAAGCTGCAAGATTTTGGTGTAGAGGGCAAGGTGATGGAAGTCCAACCGGGACCTGTGGTCACCATGTATGAGTTTGAGCCGGCGCCCGGCGTAAAGGTGAACAAAATCACCAGCCTCAACGATGATTTAACACTGGCCCTGCGTGCGATGTCGGTTCGCATTGCGCTGATTCCAGGCAAGTCCGTCATCGGCATTGAAGTGGCCAATCCCAAACGAGAAGTGGTGTACATTCGGGACATCATTGCCCACAGCAAATTTGAACAAAACAAATCCAAACTCACCTTGGCTTTGGGCAAGGACATTTCGGGTCATCCTGTGGTGGGGGATTTGCGCAAGATGCCCCATTTATTGGTGGCTGGAGCAACTGGCTCCGGAAAATCAGTTTCGATCAACAGCATGTTGGTGTCGGTGTTGTACAAAGCCACCCCTGAAGACGTGCGCATGATTTTGGTGGATCCCAAAATGTTGGAGCTGTCCATGTACGATGGCATTCCCCATTTGCTTCTGCCTGTGGTCACCGATGCCCGAAAAGCGGCCGCTGCGCTAAAATGGGCCGTGCGCGAAATGGAAAAACGTTACCGACTTATGGCAGACTTGGGCGTGCGCAACATCGAAGGTTACAATGCCAAAGTGGAAAGCCACATGCGCAAAAATCCACCGGCCTCCTACGAAGAAAACATGGACGTCCAACCCGAAACCCACGAAGGCCGAATGCCATTTATCATGATTGTCATTGATGAGCTGGCGGATTTGATGATGGTGGCCAGCAAAGAAGTGGAAGATTCCATTATTCGTTTGGCCCAAATGGCGCGTGCCTCCGGCATTCATTTGCTTTTGGCCACCCAACGGCCCTCGGTGGATGTTATCACCGGCGTTATTAAAGCCAACATGCCATCGCGCATGTCGTTTCAAGTATCGAGTAAAACCGATTCGCGCACCATTTTAGACACCAACGGTGCCGAAGCGCTTTTGGGTGCGGGGGACATGCTCTTTATGCCACCAGGCACGTCTAAAATTCAACGTTTGCACGGCGGATTTTTATCCGATGAAGAAGTCGAACGCATCACCAACTTTTGGAAAGAACAAGCCCAGCCTGAGTATAATGAAGAAATTCTGGCCGCACCCGTGGGTCCAGATGGCATTGAATCCTCTGGGGATCCCGAAGAAGATGAAATGTATCGCCAGGCCATCGACATTGTTAAAGAACGCAAAGTGGCGTCTATATCTTACATTCAGCGCCGGCTGCGCATTGGTTACAATCGTGCCGCCCGGCTGGTGGAGCGCATGGATGATGACGGATTTTTGGCCCCGGGCGAATCCGGCAAACCACGTGAAATTGACAGCTCCATGCTTTAACTTTGTGCAGCTTGGCCTCAAAGCCGCATGCCCACATACCCCTGTAAAAACCGACAAAAACCATGTATAACACGGCCATGAAGCTCAAAACGTTTTTTATGACCACACTGATCCTGCTTGGCAGCATTTCGAATGCCCATGGACAAGAATCGGTTGCCAAACTACAAAGCGCACTCGATGACCTACAAACCATGAGCGCCCATTTTGATCAGGTGCTTTCCTCCACCAAGTTTGGAGAAGAAAAAGCCAGTGGTCACCTGCACGTCAAACGGCCCAATCAAATGCGCTGGCTGTATCAAAAGCCAGAGCCCAAACTTTTGTTGGCCGATGGAAAGTCTTTTCATACGTTTGATGCATCCGACCCAGAGCCGCGCTCGGTTTTGCAGCGCAATTTGATGGAGCAAGAAACCTCGTTTTTTTTCTTATGGAAAAAAGTCAATTTGTTGGATCATTTTTCGGTGCAAGCCGTACCAGTCTCTGATGCAAAACAAATGCAGTACAAATTGGTGCCCAAGAAAAAGCACGCGGATGTTCAGTACATTCAACTGAAAGTGAGTTTTTCTCCCTTTCAAATTCATCAAATTGAAACCCTTGACCCGTTGGGCCAAACCAATCAGCTCACCTTAAGTGATGTTCAGCTCAATGAAAAAATCAAAGAGGATGTGTTTGATTTTGAGCAAGCAAGAAAAAAAATAGAAAGAAAAAAATCATGAGCAGCAAAAAGAAAATTGGCATGGTGAGTTTGGGCTGTCCCAAAAACCTAGTGGATTCTGAGGTAATGTTGGGCATGGTGGCCCAGGACGCACAGTTGGAAATTACCAACAATGAGCAAGAGGCCGACATCATGATCGTCAATACGTGCGCTTTTATTGAAGACTCCAAAAAAGAATCGGTCGACACCATCTTGGAAATGGCCAGCCTGAAAGAAACCGGCAAACTCGATAAACTCATTGTTACGGGCTGCCTGGCGCAGCGCTACAAAGCCAAGCTTGAACGTGAGCTACCCGAGGTGGATCACTTTTTGGGCACGGGTGAGTTCCAGCACATTCGTGACTTTATTGGACCCAAAAGCAGCGCGCTGCCTACGGCGCGTTCCAAAGTGGCCAAGCCCGAATTTGTATACGACTACGCCACGCCCCGCATTTCCACCTTGCCCCCACACACCGCATACGTAAAAATTGCCGAAGGATGTTCGCGCACGTGCAGCTTTTGCATCATCCCGCGTTTGCGCGGCGCAGGTCGAAGCCGCAGCGTGGATTCGGTGATGAAAGAAGTCAACATGCTGGTCGACAGCGGCGTCAAAGAAATAAATTTGATTGCGCAAGACCTAACCGCTTATGGTCTAGACCGCAATGATGACACCAGCTTGCTTGCGCTGCTGCGTGAAATGGTTCAGGTCAAAGACCTTGCTTGGATTCGCCTGATGTACAATTACCCCATGTATTTTTCAGATGCGCTCATTGACTTGATTGCCAATGAAGAAAAAATTTGTTCTTATTTGGACATCCCACTTCAGCACATTGATGCCGAGTTATTGGCCAGCATGGATCGAAAAGTCAATGAGGCTGAAACCTATGCGCTGCTTCAAAAGCTTCGCGCGCGCATTCCCAATTTAATTTTACGCACGGGCATGATTGTGGGCTTTCCCGGTGAAACCCAGGCGCAATTTGACAAGCTTAAAACCTTTATTCAAGACATTGAGTTTGACCGACTGGGCGTGTTTACCTACTCGCAAGAAGAAGGCACCGTGGCTGCCACCATGGACAATCAGCTGGAAGAAAGCGTAAAGCACGCGCGCAAAGATGAGTTGATGCGCATTCAACAAGAAATATCCTACCGTCGCAATCAAGCATGGATCGGACAAACCATGGACATCCTGATCGACCATACCTTTGACCATGAAGGCCAACCCGTGTTTGTGGGCCGCTTTGAAGGCCAAGCGTTGGACATTGATGGGCATGTACAAATCATGGAAGACGATCTCACCGTGGGCGAATTTGTCAAAGTTCGCATCACCGATGCCACCGAATACGATCTAATTGCAGAAACCATTTAAGTTTTTAACGCAGCTGATACTTCTGCACATTTTTTAAGTGCTCTGCATACGTTTTGGCAAACACATGCTCACGCGCTTTGTTGGCCACAAAAAACAAATAGTCGGTGTCTGCTGGGGCAAGCGCCCCTTGCAAAGCCCCATAGCCTGGACTGGCGATGGGTCCGGGCGGCAGCCCTTCAATGACATACGTATTGTACGGGTGTGGGGCACGAATGTCTTTGCGGCGAATGTTGCCATCATAATCTTGCAAACCATAAATAATGGTGGGGTCGCTTTCCAGCCGCATGCCTTTGCGCAGTCGGTTGTGAAACACCGAAGAGATCCTGGCGTATTCGGTTGGGTTGGCGGCTTCTTTTTCAATGATGGATGCCAAGGTCACCCACTCATGACGTGTCAGACCCAACTGCTTTGCTTTATCAATGTCTTGCGCCGTAACGTGGAGCAAAAACTCTTCAATCATGGCGCTCAGCACTTGCTTGGCGGGCACGCCATGGGCAAACTGATATGTGTTGGGAAACAAATACCCTTCCACGCTGGGTCCTTGAATTTGATACTGCGCCAAAAGTGCAGGGTTGTAGGCCATATTTTCAATGGACTTGGCAGACACCACGCCCGCCTGCTCCAACGCGCGCGCAATGTCTTGGAGCGCGAAACCTTCGGGGATGGTCACCGACACCATGGCCAGCTTGCCCTCTTGCAAGGTATGCATAATTTCAGCAATCGAGGAGGGTTGTTTCATGGCGTAGATGCCTGCACGGTAGTGCTTGGCTGCGCCGGTTAACTTGGTAAACGCGCGAAACCAAAAAGTAGACCGGGTCAACACCCCCTGATTTTGCAGACGCACGGCAATTTGCGAGGCAGTGCTTCCTTTTTCAATGGTGACTTGCGTGGTGGTTCGGTTGGGACCGCCTGCGTGGCCCAAATACAACCAGCCAAGTCCGGCAAGCGCCGCCATCAATAAAAATAGCAAGCCAATCCAACGGTTCATAAGGCGCCCATTTCTTGTTCTCGCATGTACGCTTCCAACAGCAAGGTGGCGGCCAGCGAGTCCACCAGGGTTTTTCTTTTTTCGCGCGAAACATTGTCTTGAATCAACATGGCCTCGGCTTGACTGGAGGTTAAGCGTTCGTCGTACAATTCAATGCGCACATCGGTTCGGGCCGACAGCGCTTGGGCAAAACCGCGTGCCTCCATCGTCATGGCGGAATCGGTGCCCTTCATGGTCAGCGGCAAACCCACAATCAGCAAGCTCACCGTTTGTTGTTGAATCAAGGCTACAATTTGATCAAGGGCCTCAGGGGTGTTGGCAATAAACGGTTGAGGATGAGCAGCCATGCGCAGTGGATCGGTCCACGACACCCCAATTCGCTTTTGTCCATAATCCAGAGCCATCCAACGCATAGAAAAGCACTATAGCCTAGAGGCGCCACAATCGACAATCAATTTTCGGCGTGAGCAACTTCGTTGGGTAGCTGGGGTTTATTCTTCTTCGTTTTCTTCGGCGTTGTCGATGATTTCTTCGGGCAAGGCTTGGGTGCCAACTTCCACGCGGTTTACGAAGATGGCGTTATCGATGATGCGACCGCTTCCTTCACGGAAGTAGTTTTCAGCTCCGGTATTGCCTTGAGAAATCGGTATAACGTTGTCCCCATAGGCATTGGTGCTAAAGATTCGTATAGCATCGGGACCCGACACCGCCATCAAATGGGCATTGTTGTCTAAGTTGATCGTATCGGCTTTCATATTTAATGATAGGCCATTGTTACCACTGGGACTATACGTCGTGTCATTATAGAAGGTGAATATGCGACCATTGGGCGACAACAAATAAAATACATTGTTGCCCACGGCAATGTCTTGATAATTTCTAAATGCGCGGGATTGAATGTTAGGGTTGGCAGTATGAAAATTTGCAGTCTTTAAATATGTTGCTCTGGCACCGATAAAATCATCAGGCAATGTCATGGTTTGATTGTTGGGCGTGGTAAATACATTGTTTACATCCTCACCGTATAGTTCTTCGACAATAAATGCGCCATGGTGATCCAATACTGCTGTAAGACCATCAAAGTTGGCTATTGCACGTGGCGCACTTGCCAAATAGTATGCTCGCTCGCTGTATCCAGGGTTTTGATATCCATCAATATATCCAGGATTTACTTGCGTGCCATAGGGCATGTTGGCAGCCTGACGCATTAAAGCGTTGGATACACCCTCATAGCCACTGTGTGCGTTTAAATCAAATTGAAGAAGTTTACCAATGCCTCCTGTCGTGGCCGCAATTTGCACTTGTCCGGTATTGTGATCGATCGCGAGATCTTTGATTTGATGGTTATGAAACTCTAACTCATCCACACGGCTGGCGGTGGGGCGATTTTGATTACGACCCAACTCATACATGATCAATACGACATGTTCTTTCTTGGATCCTTCTGCATACCGGGCGACAATGTAACCGCTGATATCGCCATCAATTTTGGTGATGGGTCCGGTTGGAATCAAGACCGGTGATACAGCTGCACCATAGGTGGTCATGGGTAAATAAGTAGAGTGATTAAGCTGGGAACCTGCCGAAATAAAAAATCCGTTGCTGGTGGCAGTGATTTGACTATCGGGAGAACAGCGAACATTTTGTATGGTGCGGCTGGCGTTGGCATTCCAAATAAATCCGTCACGGCTTTTATTGACCGCAATGGCTCGAACCATACAAGGTGCGCCGTGATTCTGTCCACCACCCATGCGGTTTACTACATCGCCTTGGCCATTGTTGCCATTAACCACGTTGCCATTGTTTCCAGTATTGTTGAGGGGCGACACTGTCTGGTTAACGCCCGCTGGACCGGCTGGACCACCACCTGCCACTGAGCTGGTGGTGTTGTATGCTAGATAACCCACATAATGGGCGTTGGTGGTTAAAAGATCTTGATTGAATTGTCGTAAATTGGTGATGTTGCGGGCACCTTGTCCGCGCAGGTTTCGGCCGTTGAGTGAATTGGGATCGCAACCGCCTAAAAAAAGTAGACTGATGCAAAAGGTGGCTAAAAGTCCTTGGGTTATGATTGGATTGCGCATAGTTCGTCTCTCTATTAACACAAAGCGTAAAACCGATGCAATGCCTTTGGACATGCCGGTGCTTGAATCTTTGTATACATCTTTCATCACCCTAGGTAGATACAAGCTCTATGCCAAGTTTTGTTAAATAAAAATATAATAAAATCAAGTATTTAAAAATAATCACTTGCGTCCATTGGGGCATGTCAATGCAGGCAAGTGCCCCTTGCATGTCCCAAAACCCGCCAAATCTCAATACATACATTTTATATACAAAATCAGTGGCTTCCCACGATAAAATCATGTACAAGCTTATAGATGGTTATGCGCATTATCACCATGAATCCACTGTCGAAATCGCTTACATGGCGGCAAAAATTTCATGCGCTCATCACTACTTTTTTTGGTGCCGGGCTTGCACCCATTGCCCCCGGGACCGTTGGATCGTTGGCGGCGTTGATTCCATTTTGGTGGATGCAACATTGGCCGATCATGTATCAACTGGCCACCATTTTCGCGGTGACCGTGCTGGGCACATGGAGCATCGGTCGATTTCAAAAACAGCTTCATTGGCCCAAAGATGACGGGCGTTTTGTCATTGATGAAGTGGCGGGCTGTTGGTTGGCCATGCTGGGCAGTGCAGGCCGCATCGAATGGATGTTGGCAGGGTTTTTTCTTTTTCGCGTGTTGGACATCACCAAGCCGTATCCGGCCAATTGGATGGACAATCAAGGACACACCCCCATTTGGGTGATGGGCGATGACATTGTCTGCGGAATCTACGCCTGCGGGTTGATGCATTTGGTATCTTATTTGAGCGTGTTTGCATGAAAATCGAAGTGTTAACCATTGGCAATGAACTGCTGGACGGTCGCCGTGTGGATTCCAACATGGTATGGCTGGGCCAAGCTTTATCCAATATCGGGCTAGAAGTGTCCCATCGTCAAACCATGCTGGATGATCGCGACGCCATCGCCGACGCTTTTGCGCTGGCCATGCGCCGGGCGGATGTGGTTTTGAGCACAGGCGGTTTGGGACCCACCCAAGACGATGTCACTTTTGAGGCGCTGGCCCAAGCGTTGTCGTGCCCTTTGACTTTTCATGAATCGATCATGGCCGAAATTCAAGCCAAGTATGCGAAAAGAGGACTGCCCTGTCCAGAATCCAATCGGCGCCAGGCTTTACTGCCCTCGTTGGGGCAAGCCATTGCCAATGGCTTGGGCACGGCTCCAGGGTGTTTTGTATCGCATGAGGATGCGCAAATCTTTTGTTTTCCGGGCGTTCCCGTTGAAATGCAAGCCATGATGGAAAATTTTGTGTTGCCCAAATTGCAGGCACAGCTGGGCACAAGCAAAGAAGTGCATACATGGAGTTATGCTTTTTTTGGGCAGGCCGAAGCGCTGGTGGAAGAAACCATGCAGAAGCACATTTTGTCTCAAGATTGGGCAAAAGATGTAGAGGTTTCTTACACGGCATCATTTCCCTTGGTCACCGTTGTGTTTCGTGTGCGGGACTTGGATGTACAGACGCGACAAGCGCTACAAGCCAAAGTGGATGACCAGGTGATCACGCAGGCCAGTCCATATTTATGGAAAATGAACCAAAAAAGCATTGAACATCGTGTGCTGGATGCGTTACAAAGCAAAAACCAAACGCTGCAAGTGGCAGAATCCCTGACCGGTGGCATGGTGGCCACCAAGTTGGTGGATGTGCCAGGCGCATCGAAGGTTTTTACACAAGGCTTGGTGACGTATCACAACCAAAGCAAGCAACGGCTGTTGGATGTGAGCGAAGAAACATTGGCCACCCATGGTGCTGTTTCTCGACAATGCGCATTGGAGATGGCCCGTGGATTGCATATCAAACACGGGGCCGATTGGGGCGTTTCAACCACGGGGATTGCAGGCCCCACGGGTGCAACGCCAAACAAACCCATTGGACTAACTTACATTGCGTGGGTTGGACATAATTACGAAGATGCATGCGAATATCATTTGGGTGATGACCGAATGAAAAATCGCGTGCGCGCGAGCTTTCTTGCTTTGCAGGGGTTGCATACGCGTTTACTAGAAAAAGGAGAAACATCATGGAAATGAACAGAGACAAAGCCATTGACTTGGCCGTATCCACCATTGAAAAACAATTTGGCAAAGGGTCCATCATGCGTTTGGGCGACGCGGATTCTTTATTCAAAGGTGTACCTTACATTCCGACAGGCTCGCCCAGTTTGGACATTGCCCTGGGCATTGGCGGTATTCCCAAAGGTCGTGTGGTGGAAATTTATGGACCTGAGTCCAGCGGTAAAACCACGCTCACGCTGCACATGATTGCCGAAGCGCAGAAACAAGGTGGCGTGGCTGCTTTTATCGATGCAGAGCATGCGTTGGATGTTCACTATGCCCGCAACTTGGGTGTGAACACCGAAGACTTGTTAATTTCACAACCCGACACAGGCGAACAAGCGTTGGAAATCACCGATACGTTGGTTCGTTCAGGGGCTGTGGATTTGGTGGTCATCGACTCCGTGGCTGCATTGACCCCCAAAGCCGAACTCGATGGCGATATGGGCGACTCCCACATGGGCCTTCAGGCACGTTTGATGTCACAAGCGCTGCGTAAGCTAACAGGAACCATTTCCAAATCAAACTGCACCGTGATTTTCATCAACCAGATTCGTATGAAAATTGGCGTTATGTTTGGTAGCCCCGAAACCACCACCGGTGGTAACGCGTTGAAGTTTTATTCTTCGGTGCGTTTGGACATTCGCCGCATTGGCGCGATCAAAGATGGCGATGAAGTCGTTGGCAACAAAACCCAGGTAAAAGTGGTCAAAAACAAAATGGCCGCACCCTTTAAACGGGTGGAATTTGAAATCATGTACGGCAAAGGCATTTCGCGCATTGCAGACCTATTGGAACTGGGCGTGCAAATGGGCTTGGTGGAAAAAATGGGCTCTTGGTATTCGTATGATGGCGAGCGTCTGGGACAAGGCAAAGAAAAAGCCAAGCAGTTTTTGGTCGAAAATCCCAAAGCGCTCAAAAACATTGTCGAAAAAGTGTACACCTCCGCTGGCCTAACGCCGCCCACCAAAAAAGTGG
Organism: uncultured Bdellovibrionales bacterium; assembly: GCA_964497185.1. Lineage (GTDB taxonomy): Bacteria > Bdellovibrionota_G > JALEGL01 > JALEGL01 > JAGRMV01 > CAZCBX01. The sequence goes on from CAZCBX010000001.1 coordinate 163,772, forward strand.
CCGATACCGCAGCCGATGCCAAAAAAACCGATAAAGATACCAAAAGCACCAAACAAGCCGATAAATAGTCGGCTTGTTTGGTGTTAAACACGGATATTCTTTTCTCTTTTTTGTTTTTGGCTTCAAAGCTCTCAAAGATCAAAAAAATAACCGTGGTATTTGTAGGGTGTTCGTACTAGAATGGAGTTAAGTCAGTGGTGATTAAAACATCATTGTTATAAATCGAGAGATTTTTTATTCTGGCAAGGCCGCAGCCTCTTTTGGAAGCGCAGCGTACGTTCGTACGTGAGCATTCCGAAAGTAGGCGAGAACGCGGGCAGAATGAAAAAGATCCGATTTCATTGGCATGAAACTCTGACCAATTAGGACACCCTATGGATATTCGTGAACTTCTCAAAATCGCCGTAAAAGGCAAAGCCTCCGACATACACATCAAAGTGGGCATGCCCCCGATTTTTCGGGTCAATGGTTCATTGGTTCCGCTCAAAGGTGGGCAAAGGGTTACGGCCGAGGATGCCTCCAAATTTGCGTTTGAAATCATGAAGCCCAACCAGCGTCAAAAATTTGAGGCGCAGCGGGGTCTGGACACTTCTTTTGCAGTGGCCGGCGTGGGCCGATTTCGGGTGAGCATTTTTTATCAACGCAATTCCATTGGCTTGGTTTTTCGTGTGGTGCCGTTTCGTGTGTTCAGCATTGATGAGCTGGGGTTGCCGCCCATCATTAAAAAGATTGCGCTGGAACACCGAGGGCTTATTTTGGTCACAGGGACCACAGGCTCGGGTAAATCAACCACCTTGGCCTCGATGATCGACCACATCAACAATCAGAAAACAGCCCATATTTTAACCATTGAAGATCCCATCGAGTTTTTGATTCGGGACAAACGCAGCATCATCAATCAACGGGAAATTGGGGTGGACACCGAAAACTTTGCCGATGCCTTGCGTGCATCTTTGCGTCAAGACCCAGACGTGATTTTGGTGGGGGAGATGCGTGACCTAGAGACCATTGAAACCGTCATTAAAGCGGCCGAAACTGGCCATTTGGTGATGTCGACCGTGCATACGTTGGATGCCACCGAAACCATCAACCGGATTGTGTCGGTGTTTCCTGCCAACCAACAAAAACAAATTCGAATCCAGCTGGCATCGGTTTTGCGTGGCGTGATTTCACAGCGTTTGGTGCCAAGGGCCAATAAAAAGGGCAGAATTGCTGCATGTGAAGTGCTGGTGGCCACGTCCAGGGTTCGCAGTTTGATCGAGGATGACAGCCGCACCAAAGAAATTCATGACGCCATTGCCGAGGGCAATGTTTCGTATGGCATGCAAACGTTTGACCAGGCGTTGATGCGACTGGTGCAGGAAAAATACATCACTTACGAAGAGGCCATGAAACAGGCCACCAACCCGGATGATTTTGCCTTGCAAATGCGTGGCATCAGCTCCGATACTTCCTCCGGCATGTGGGCCTCGGATTTTAAACCCACCAAACGAAAACAAGTGACAGGTGGGCCCGACACCGCCAATATTCAAGAGGAAGAGTTTTTGGATTTGGAAGATTTGAAAATCGAAAAGTTTTAAACATCGGCGGTCGACCCAGGGTCTGCCTAAAAAAGCCCATGGCTTTGGCGCAATTCCCGTGGACCCTCCCAGCATTTATTGATACATCCTTCTTATACAAATACAAACCAAGCCATAGAAACATAGCTCAACGAAGAGATGAAAATCATGCAAGATGTTCGCCAAACTTTTTTAGATTACTTTGCCAAAAACAACCACCAAGTGTTGCCCAGCAGTTCACTGGTGCCCAGCGATGATCCCACCTTGTTGTTTACCAATGCGGGAATGAATCAATTTAAAGAGGTGTTTTTGGGCAAAGCCCATGCTTCCTTTTCCACCGCAGCCACCAGTCAAAAATGCGTGCGTGCGGGTGGCAAGCACAATGATCTTGAAAATGTTGGACACACCAAACGACACCATACTTTTTTTGAGATGTTGGGTAATTTTTCGTTTGGCGATTATTTTAAACAACAAGCCATTGAACTGGCATGGACCTTTGTTGAAAAAGAGCTGCAGCTGGACACCCAGCGCGTGTATGTCAGCGTGTTTCATCAAGATCAAGAGGCTTATGATTTATGGCACAAACACATTGGACTGGAACCCAAACGAATTTTTTCTTTTGGCGAAAAAGACAATTTTTGGTCCATGGGTGATACAGGCCCTTGTGGCCCGTGTTCAGAAATCTTTTATGACATGGCCCCCGACGGATCGCAGCCCACAGCGCAAAGCGTAGAAGCACAGGGCGACCGTTTCTTAGAGTTTTGGAATTTGGTGTTTATGCAATACATGCAAAACGCCGATGGCAGCCGCCAGCCATTGCCCAGTCCATCGATTGACACAGGCATGGGATTGGAGCGCATCACCGCCATTTTAGAAGGCGTGGATACCAATTACGACACCCAGCTTTTTCGCCCCTTGTTGCAATATGTATCCGATGCTTCCAAGATGAATTATTTTGAAGCCAGCGCTTCGCAGGCCGAAAAAGCATCCGCCAGGGTGTTGGCCGATCACATTCGCGCCACCACTTTTTTAATTGGCGATGGTGTTTTGCCCTCCAAAGAAGGGCGGGGTTATGTGTTACGACGCATCATGCGCAGAGCCATGCGCCACGGTCGCAACATTGGGCTAAAAGAAAAAGGCTTTAGCGATATGGCGCATGTGGTGGTGGAAAGTTATGGTCATCATTATGATCAGCTTAAAGTTCAAGAAAACAGAATCGTGGATGTCATTGCCGAAGAAGAAGCGCGGTTTTCTCAAACCATCGACCGGGGCATGGTGTTGCTCGACAAAGAAATTGAGCATTTGAAAAAACAAAATAAGAAAGTGTTACCGGGTGATCAAGCTTTTCATCTGTATGACACTTATGGTTTCCCCGTGGATTTAACAGCCGATGTCCTCAAAGAGCACGGATATCAAGTGGATCAAGCAGGCTTTGATGAAGCATTTGAAGCCCATCGTGAAAAAGCCAGGGGTTCCTGGAAAGGCAATCAGAATAAAGTGCTGGAAACGCTGGTGCAACAGTGGGCGAGCAACCAGTGGCAAACCATTTTTATGGGCTACGATCAGCTTCAAGCCGAAGGTGAAATATTGGCGTTGGTGCATCAAGATGCAGCAGTAGACACCGTTAACGAAGGCGATGAAGTCGAGGTTTTACTCAATCAAACGCCTTTTTATGGGGAGTCCGGCGGGCAAGTGGGTGATGTGGGCAGCATGAAAACGCCCAAAGGCGCGTTGGATGTGTTGGATACAAAGCGCATTGGGTCTGATTTTATCGTGCACCGCTGTGTGGTGACCGAAGGTAGCATAGCTGTGGGCGAGCAAGCACAAAGCAGCGTCAACGAAAAATTGCGCATGGACGCAGCCAGAAATCACACCGCCACCCACATTTTGCACGCAACCTTGCGCGAAGTGCTGGGCGAGCACGTAGAGCAGCGTGGCTCATTGGTTGCGCCGGAACGCTTGCGCTTTGACTTTACCCATCCGCAAGGACTGACTGCCACCCAATGGACGCAGCTTGAACGTATGATCAACCAGCGCATTTGGCAAAATGCCACGTTGGACACGCAAATCATGTCGCTGGAAGAAGCCAAAGCGTCGGGCGCCATTGCTTTGTTTGGGGAAAAATATGGTGAGACCGTGCGCGTGGTGAAAACAGGCGCGTATTCGGTGGAATTTTGCGGAGGCACCCATTTGGCACGAACAGGAGAGATCGGGCTTTTTAAAATCATCGCTGAAAAAAGCATCTCCGCAGGCATACGCCGAATTGAAGCATTTACGGGCGACCGCGCACTTTATTTTGTGCAGCAGCTCCACCAGCAGAGCCAGGCGTTAAGCGAAAAACTGGGCACCAGCCAGGAAAATTTGCTGGAGCGGGTGGATGAAATGCAAGCGCAGCAAAAAAAGCTTAAAAAACAGCGCAAGGCCCAACCGGCCGCCGCCGATCAAAAACAGGTTCATCGCATGGGCGACATCACCGTATGGACCGCCGTGGTGGATTTGGAAAACGCCAAAGACCTTCGCGGCGTAGCCAACGACTGGATGAACCAACTCAAAAGTGGTGTGGTGGTGCTGGGCCATGCAGGCGCGGATAAAGCATCGGTGATGATTAAAATCTCATCCGATCAAACCAGCGCGCTGTCGGCCAAAGCGCTGATTGAGCCGGTCAAAAAAGAGCTGGATGGGTCCGGAGGCGGTAAAGACGACTTTGCCCAAGCGGGTGGCCCGAAGGTTGATGCACTAGAGGCGGCCATCCAAGCGGTACTAAAAGCCATCGACGCGTAGTGATAAAATTCTAAAACGATCTGTATTTAAGGGTTTTGGGTCTGTTGTTTGGCTTGGGCCATCAATGCTTGAAATCGCTCGCGTTGGTCCTCGTTTACAATGGCGTTGGGGTCAATGTTGTTTAAATGATGCAGTGATACATCATATTTATCGACCCGTTGATAGTAGTTGGCCAGGTACAATTGTTTTTCAATTTCTTTTTCCAAACATTGCTGAATGTAGGTGCGGGCTTGCTCGGCTTCGGGGGAGGCCGGCCATTTCACGGCAAGCGTTTGAAACGTGCGTTTGGCCGTTAGCACTTGTTGCAGGTCTTTTTGTGCACTGCGTGGGGCTTGTTTTAGCTGGGCTTTGCCAAGCGAAAGCCAAGCATATTGGATTTCGCTGTGCAGCGGGTAAAGGGTGGTGAATTGGTGGTACTCAATTTCAGCATCAATGTATTCACCGGCCTCAAAGTAGCTATCTGCCAGACGCAAGCGGGCTTGTTTGACAAGCGGGCTTTCAGGAAACCGGTTTTTAAGCTGTGAAAAAAAATCAATGGCAGACAGGTACCGCTCACGCTCAAAATATTTCATGCCCTGGGTATAGAGCGTTTGATCCTCTTTAATTTTGGCTGGATTGGATTGTGCGCATGCGGCGAGCGCAAGCAGAAGGAAGCTGATTAGGATGCGTGTCATGTGTAGTCGTCTATCGCCTTTCAAAAAGTCTGTAAAGTATCGTGTGCACAACATCGTGCACATCGGTCAGATTGTGATAAAATACATGGTGTTAACGCGTTAAAGGTTGCACATTCATTGAATACAGACAATGCAAGATTAAAAATGCCCCCATCGCTCGGGGCGGTTCTGGTTTTTACCGATGGCGCTGAGGCCGGTCGTCAGTTTCCTTTGGTATTTATGCGCACGGTGCTTGGGCGAACCAAAGGCGATATTCTGATTCGCGATTTGTCTGTTTCGTCCAAACATGTGGCCATTGATTATCGGCGCGGTAAATTCCACGTGGTCGATCTGGAGAGCCGCAATGGCGTTTTCTTAGGTGAAGAAAAAGTGCGCGATCATCATGTGTTTATTGATCAGCCTGTGCGGGTGGGCGACAGCTTGTTTCATATTGAGCTGGACGTGGACAAAGCCGAAATGCTCCGCCAGCAACAAACGCATATGGGTGCGCCACAACGAGGTCTTAAGCAGCTTTTGCGCGATGAATTTTTTCGCGCCAGCGCAGACCAAACCAAAATCACATCCACCAAGCCGGCTACCGGCAAACCCAAGTTTATGAAAGTGCGGGTGGAGTTGCCCAACGGCAAAAGCATCAAGCTGAAATACGTAAAAGCCAAAATTTATGTCGGTCGAGAAGATGCCGAATTGGTGTTGCAGGACATCGAAGTGTCCAGAAGACACGCCATGTTCGAGCGCCTGGACAACAATCAAGTCATTATACAAGATCTGGCCTCAGCCAACGGCACGCATGTCAATGACAAGCGAATAGAGCGCGCGGTGTTAAAAAAAGGAGATCGCGTAAAAATGGGCCAAACCATCATTGAGTTCATGGGGGTATTTCAATGAAGCATATGCGCGTTAAAGTGACCCTTACCGTCATTGAAGGTGAGGATTACGAAAAAACGCAACAGGTAAACAAAACCCCGTATGTGCTCGGGCGAGCCAAAGCCGATTTTGCGATCAGCGATGGCAAGGTGTCGGGTACCCATGCGCAAATCAATGTGGAGGGAAAAAAAGTCTGGTTGGAAGATTTAAATTCACGAAACGGCACCGTGGTCAATGGGGTAGAAATTACCAAACGTCAGCTGCGTGACTTGGATGTACTAGAATTGGGTTTTACCAAAATTCAAGTCAACATTGTGGACAACCTTCAAGCGCTCAAAGATATGACCTCGGTGGACGAGCAAACCGATTTAAGCAAAGACATTGGCACGTTGATCGAGGATGAACTGGACAAGTTTTCAAAATGGGATTTATCCAACCCTGGTTCCAAACTCCGTGACGACCATGGGCACATGCCCATGGGGTTAAAAGTAATCAAAGGGCCAGACAAAGGAAAAGTGTTTTATTTTCCCCAAAAGAAAATTGTCATGGGCCGCGGCCAGGTCGATTTGTTGCTGAAAGACTCCGAAACTTCGCGCACCCATGCACAAATTGACGTGCTGGAAAACGGGCAAGTGGTGGTGAAAGATTTAGACTCCACCAATGGCACTTGGTTTCGTGGAGAGCGCATCCAAGAGCAAATCCTCGAGCCGGGCGACTACTTCCAAATAGGGCATACGGTTTGCCAGCTCTTTGTGGACCCGCCCGAATAAATTATCCGCGCAACATTGCTTTATGGCGCGGTCTGATCTATCCTTTTCGTAATTTAGTTTATTAAAAAGAAGTACGCGCGTGCCCACAAAGTTTGGAAAATACCTCATTGAAAGAAAAATTGCCGTAGGCGGCATGGCTGAAATTTTTTTGGCCCGTACGCGCTCCGATGAACGCATTGCGCTGAAACGCATTCACCCCAACTTAATTTCAGACACCAAATTTGTGCAGATGTTTTTGGACGAAGCCCGCACCATCATTCAGCTGCGCCATCCCAACATTGTCGGCATGATGGATTTTGGCAAAGTGCACGATTCTTATTTTTTCACCATGGAATGGGTCGATGGCAAATCACTGGGTGAAGTGGTGCAACAGCAAATTAAAAAAAATGTTTTGTTTCCTGTCGATGTGGTGCTTTGGATCGGTATGGACGTCTGTGAGGGATTGGCCTACGCTCACCTTAAGCGCGATCATTACGACCAGCCGTTGGGCATCATCCATCGAGACATCAGCCCACCCAACATTCTGGTGACCACCTCCAGCTTGTTCAAAGTGGCTGACTTTGGCATTGCTGAAATTCGCAACAAAGGCGTGCAAACCCAACCGGGTGTGATCCGTGGAAAATTTAGCTACATGTCGCCAGAACAATCGTACGGCGAAGCCCTGGATCATCGATCCGATTTGTTTAGCGTCGGCATCATGCTCTATGAATTGTTGTTGTCCAAACGATTGTTTCTTCGTGAAAACGAACAGGCCACCATTGATGCCGTCCGTCGATGCGATATTCCAGACCTGCATAAACAGCGGCCCGATATTCCGGAGGCCTTGAATGACGTCATCCAAAAAGTTTTATCAGAGGACCCCAAAGACCGCTACAGCGATGCCCCCTCTTTGGCCGATGACCTGGCGCGGGTCATGCGCAACCATTATCCCGAATCCACGCGGGACTCGGTGAAAATCTTTTTAAATCAGCTTTTTCCAGTATCTGGCTTTCACATTTCAGAAGACGTGCCTGACATTGCCAGCAAACGTTTAAAAAATGTGGATCCCACCAAAATGAATACACGGGATCCATTTCCCTACGCTTTTGTCATTAGCATGGTGCTTGCCTTGGTGGGCAGCGTGCTGTTGGTAGAGTACTTTTTTGGTTTTTTCCGGTTGGGTCTTTTTTAAAAAAACGGTACAACCGCTGCCATGTCTGACACATCATCTTTTTGGAATCAAAAACAAGTGCGCATCGACTTGCACACACCGCTTTCTTCTTTTTCTGTGCCTTCCCTGACCCATGGTCCGGTTATGGCCTTGGATGCCACCGTGTTGCAGCAAATATCCAGTGGACTGGTGCTGGAAGTCAAAAAAGCCTACAACGCCAGAGCGCAAGAACTGGAGTGGCCCACCAAAAATATTTTTCTTCCGTTTTCCAAAGTGGACTACATCGGGTTTGACCAATGAGTATGATGTTTGCACAAAAAAAGTTGCCTTTGCTTGAAGATTTGGAGTTAGAAGGCAAGACGGTATTTTTTCGAGTCGATATGAATGCACCGGTCGACAAAGAAGGTCAAGTAACCGACGACACCCGCATCCGCAGCGTGCTTCCTACACTCGATCACTTGCTTCAACACGGCGCTCGGGTGGTCATGGCTTCGCATAGGGGCCGGCCCAAAGGCAAAGTGGTGGAGGCGGATTCGTTGCTTCCTGTGGCGCAGCATTTGGCTGAACTGATTGATACCGAAATCACCTTTGCCGATGATTGCGTGGGCGATGGTGTAAAAAAATTACTTCAAGATGCCAAACGCCAGCTGATCGTGTTGGAGAATCTGCGTTTTCATAAAGACGAAGAACAGGGCAGCGAAGTTTTTGCACGCGCCTTGATGACCAACATGGATGCATATGTCACCGATGCCTTTGGTACGTTTCATCGTGACCATGCCAGCATCACGCAAGCCCCCCGTTTTGCCAAACAAAAAGCGGTGGGACGATTGGTGCAAAATGAACTCTCGCATCTTATGCCTTTGACCCAACAGCCGGCCAAACCCTACGCCGTGGTATTGGGCGGTGCCAAGATATCCGATAAAATCAAATTGCTGGAACAGCTTGTCAAACGCGTGGACCGATTGATGATTGGTGGCGCCATGGCGTTTACTTTTTTAAAAGCCCAGGGCATTCGCATTGGTGATTCTTTGTATGAAGAAGAAATGATTCCGTATGCAAAAAAAATCATACAGCAAGCCGATGCGCGCAACGTATCGCTTTTCTTCCCTCGGGATTTTGTCACCGTTTCATCGCTGGATGCCATGGATGTGGAAACCACACCCACGCGTGTGATCGAGAACGGCCGCATGGGCTTGGATGTGGGGCCTTTAACCATCGAAATGTTTGGCACGCTGCTCAATGGGGTTAAAACGATTTTTTGGAACGGCCCTTTGGGCATGTTTGAAACCAAACCGTTTGATAAAGCCACCATGGTCTTGGCCGAGCGCATTGCGCAGTTGCCCAATGCAGTGAAAATTGTCGGCGGCGGCGACAGTGTGGCGGCCGTGAATGCATCCGGGCATGCCGCAGACATGGACCACATTTCGACCGGCGGCGGCGCAACACTTCAATTTCTGCACGACCCCATGCTACCTGGCTTAAAGGCCATAGCAAAGTGAGCATGCAATCAAGCTTTAAAAGGTAGGGCGATATGGATAAAAAAACATTAATCATCGGCAACTGGAAATTACACAAAACGGTTTCTGAAAGCATTCGCTTGGTGACGGCGCTAAAAAATCAGCTTTCAGGCAAGCAGGAATGTGACATTGCCGTGGCACCCTCTTTTGTGTCGTTGCACCCAGTGGAAATCGCGCTGAGCGATACATCCATTGCACTGGCCGCACAGCAAGTTTCACTTTATGATCAAGGCGCCTATACAGGCGAAGTCTCGGCGCACATGCTTTTGGACATCCACTGCCAATATGTGTTGGTGGGCCACTCCGAACGCCGCACCCATTTTCACGAAACCGATGACGTGGTGGCCAGCAAACTGCAAAAAGTGTTGGAATTTGAAATGAAGCCGGTCCTCTGCATCGGCGAACCCATCGATGTGCGTGAAAAAGGTCAAGCCCTGCCTTATCTAGACGCCCAATTGCAAAAAGCGCTGCGAGGCATTTCTGCCCAGCGCATGTTGGATGTGGAAATCGCCTACGAACCCATTTGGGCCATTGGCACCGGCAAAACAGCCTCCGTCCAAGACATTCAAGAAGTGCATGTGTTTCTACGAAGTCGCCTAACCGATTTGTATGACAAAGCCTTGGCTCGGCACACGCGTCTTTTGTATGGCGGCTCCGTCAAACCCAACAATGCCAGTGAAATATTGGCCTGTCCCGATGTCAACGGGCTTTTGGTGGGCGGCGCCAGCCTGGATGCCGAGTCATTTCAGGCCATCATCGAAGCCGTATAATCCCGCTAGGAATTTACATTCAGTTGTGTTATGTGGATTGAATCTTCCCGTTTTGTACAAAACGAGGTTGAGTATATAGAGAGGAAGCCCGATGAGCGGATTGATCACCACAGTACACATTGTCACCTGCGTATTAATTATTTTATTTATTCTATTGCAACAAAGCCGCAATGACGGCATGGGCAGCTCATTTGGGGGCGGCGGCGGAGCCAGCAACTCGCTGATTGGTAGCCGAAGCGCCACCACCATTCTCACCAAAATCACCACCATTTGTGCCGTCGTGTTTATGGTAACCAGCCTGACGTTGGCTCATTTTTCTTCCAGCGAAGCCGGAAAAAGCTTAATGGAATCCGACATCCCCGCAGCCGCCCCATTGGCGCCAGCCGATATGGCTCCCATGGATGACGCACAAGGGATGGACGATGCAAACAATGAAAACGGTGCAGCTGAAGTCGCACCACAAGAGGATATGAGTAGTGAAACAGAACAATAACGAGAGGTTATGTAACGCATTGAAATAAAATAATATTTTAATCGGAACTAAAGTTTACATTAAAACCGTAAACTTATCCTCCCTTGACAAGGACATGGTATAATAGCTTATGATGAAATCAACAACCCATAAAAAAGCCAAAGGTTTTTCACTCATTGAACTGATGTTCACCACCGTGGGTCTGCTTATTCTCTCTGCAGCAGGATATAAGGCCATTCGCACACAAGGCATGTTTCAAACATCTGCCATTGAAGCAAATCAACAACAAAACATCGCCAGCCGAGCGTTGGACCGTTTCAAAAAAGATGCTCAAAAAATTGATCCAAACTGGGCCAAATTGGGTGTGCCCAGTGTTTTCCCGCATCCAGGTTATGCCACAGGCACCAATTTTTATCTTGCTGGTGCATCCGATCAACCGTTGCGTGATGCAGTTACATTTTTGACCATTCGTCAAGACCGAATAGGAACCTACGGTGTGCAGCAGAGTCTGCAACACCCAGCGCCTGCACCGGGTACAGCAGATTTGCAAGGTCTGTATCAAACGTGGATTGATATCGACCCAGCCGACGTGGTGAATTGGAGCGATAGTTTTGGGGTAAATGACTGGGTGCTCGTTTATCGCAAAGGTGCATACGCGCTGGGCACAATCATTGAAGTGGATCAAACGCCTGGAACGGCCATGCGCATCAAGCTTGAATTGCCACACCCTTTAGCAATGCAAGCTACTCAGCCCAATATTTCAGGTACCAGTTCAGGTTTTGCTGTAAGGCCTGGTGTGGTGGCGGGAAGTTATGATTATTCAAGTGCTGAAGGTTTAAGTCCCCTCACTGCTTCTACGCAAGATGATTCTATCGTATTTGACAGCAATGAAACATTTGTGCAGGTGGTTCAGCCGATAACGTATGCCACAGAATGGTTAACCAGTAATGGTCAGCCTAAAAGTTGGAACAACGACAATACCTATGTATTAGATAAAAAAGGCCAAAAACAACCGATGGTAGTTCGGTCTCAATACATTGATGGTCAAATGCAATATGACTATTTGGCCAAAGCCGATGAGCTTGGTTACACCTATGATGTTTTAATATCAGAAGACGCAGCCGGCAATGACTCTCTGTATGGAAATTTAACAGGTGATATTTCGCGTGATCTGGGTCGTGGCGCCAATGCAATGCTAACTGGCTTTTTTCAACTAGATGCAGATCCAAACACCCATGAAACGCCTTTTCTTGCAACGTCTAAGATTGTTAGTGTTCAAATGCACCTGGCCAATTTTGGTGTAGATCAGCGAGACAATGTGAATGCGCATACTTCAAAAAAGCGGTTGCAGCAAAAGGTTGCGTTAATGGATGCATCCACCGATGTGAGCGAAGTTTTTTCAGGTGTGGCATCCATTGTTGCAAAAGACAGTCAAAACATCCACGAAGCGTCCGATTTGCTGCCAGATCAACACATTGGCAGTCCTCTCTATTTTCGACATGGCCCCAACAACGATGAATACATGATGATTCCTGTGATGGACTTTTCAGATGATCATCAGCGTGGAGGAAGTGTATTGGTGGTGGATCGAAATGGATGTCCAGTTACTTCCAGCGATTGCAGTTTTGATGCAAATTCCGTCATTTCTCTTGGCGATAACAGCACCACTTTTTATCCCACGCAAATTTCTTCCATCGAAAGTACAAACGGTGGAATTCAATTTATCATTACAGGTATGGGCGTGGGTGACCAAGGCACACGGACCCCCATGGTGGCGTCCATTCAAATGGGTGCGGAATCCGTAGAGGAACATCTTGAAAATCATCAGTCTGCCAATGGGGTTTGCTCGTTGGATTCATGTCAGCTGGTGTCTTTGCAAGGCAACGTGACAGGAGACGCTTTGCCTGATACAGCAGGCGGCATGTTGGTGCACAACGGTGCATTGTACTTTTCTGCAATGACCAAGGCCAATAGCGAAGCGCTGGTTTTGTATCGGTCTGAGGCCACCGCGGTCCAACAGCAAAATGAAAGTGTCGATGTTGAAGCCATCGAATTGTACACCCAAGACACACTCAATGGCCGCATCGTAACCGCCATGGCGGATAGACCAGTTCATATGGACGGATCGGATTTTGTGCCTGTCTGTTTGTCGCGTACCATTACGTGTGACCAAGGTACGATGCAGCAGCAAGAAGTAGAAGAAAACGAATCGTTTTATGCTCCCAGTGTATCAAGTTTGTGGCATTGGGTTGCGCCCACCTGTTATGCGGCTGAGAGCAATTCGGGGTCTGGCTCTGAAAATGTAGGAATTGATGTAGATGGAGAAGAAGACGGAGATGTGGGTGGTTTTAATCCCATGGGTGGCACAGAGGCTGGTGCGGGTTCAGTCAATGAACATATTTTGCAAAATGAAAATGGCCAGGAAGGCACACAGGCCAACACGGGCAACAGCTGCAATCCTCAACAAGCCAACGATGGCAAAATTTATTTGTATGACTTGGCCGGCGTGCGTGCTCCGATACTTTTGGCCAATCACAATTACGCATGCAATTCATTGCAGAACATCGAAGGTAGTTTGCTGGTGTCTGGACGCTTGACGACCCAGATTATTTCCAACGCGGCCATCGAGCTGGCTGTCCAGAGTGATGGCGCTCAAGCTGCTCAAATATACACCGATGAAATGACCGATCCGGTCAATGGCATTTATGCCGATGGTTTTTATGTAGATGAAGCGGCATTTACAGACTCGTCTATGCAAGAAGTGCAATCTCCCATCATTACTTGGAATAGCGGAACCCATGTGCAAGCTTTTCCCGATGGGACTTTGGGCGTGTCTATCGGTAATCGTACTGTGCCTTTTTCAGGTGGAGGACTGGATCAACAAAACGTGATTACAGTTGACGTCCAGGCCAATGATCCCGGAGGCCGGATTGTCAGCAACATTCAGACCGATTGGACCAATTTAAATCAAAGCGATATTCGTACCGCGCAGACCATTGGTGAAGATGCGTTGGCAGACCGAAGCGTGCTTCTTGCAGGTGAACTCTATGCCAATCCCAATTATGGCGGCTTACGCACAGCGCCCATGCCTATCCCATCGATCTTTCCGTCAATGGACGAACAGGCCTGGCAGAAATTTTTTGTCGATTTTTATCATCCGTCCGATATCGATGGTCAGTATTATTACAACCAAGAAATACCGTCCGATTTGAGCATATGCGGCCAAAGTGCAGACGCAAACTTATGCACTTATGTACAATAATGCAGTGCAGGATTTGCGCACAGTATGAGCCATAAAATTTTTTGTTTAAAAAAAGCATCTCGCCGTATCCAAAGAATATATAAGGGTTTGCGCGGCATAACCAAAAAATGATTCGGCGCTGGAAATTTATTTTTCGTTGTGCTATGGCAATGAAATACGTCCATTGCTAGGGTTAAAGAATGAATCTTTATCTGCAGCAAAACGGGATGGACATGGGAATAATTGCATATATAGCCCAAAATAAAAAAAAGAGCCGGGAGAAAGCCCTGTAAGCAGTGAAATTAATTGGATAATAAAAATTAACACTGGGGTGTAACTAAAGTTTCCAAATTAATGGAACCAAGCCCCGTCTCAAGGAAGAGCATGGTATAATAGCTTATGATGAAATCAACAACCCATAAAAAAGCCAAAGGTTTTTCACTCATTGAACTGATGTTCACCACGGTGGGCTTGCTTATTTTGTCAGCGGCGGGATACAAGGCCATTCGTACGCAAAGCATTTTTCAAATTAGCGCGATTGAAGAAAATCAACGTGAAAACGTCGCCAGCCGCGCGTTGGATCGTTTTAAACGAGACGCCAACAAAATTGACCCCAACTGGCCCAAATTGGGTGTGCCCAGCGTGTTCCCACATCCGGGGTACAGCATGCTCAGTAACTATTATCTTCAAGCCGGCAATACAGATGAACCTTTGCGTGATGCGGTAACTTTTTTAACCACCCGTGAAGATCGCATGGGCACTTATAGCGTTTTACAAAACTTACAAGATCCTGCGCCCGCTGCGGGCACTCCGGATGTTCAGGGACTGTACGACGAGTGGATCAACATTGATCCATTAGACGTCGACGACTGGAGTAATAGCTTTAGTGAAAACGATTGGGTGTTGGTGTATCGCAAAGGTGCTTATGCCCTGGGTATTGTGACCGATGTGGAGTCAGTGCTCAACTCCATGATGCGCATCAAGCTTCGTTTTCCCGATTCGGTAGCCATGCAAATTACTCAGCCCAATGGATCAACAGGTGCTAGTTCTGGTTTTGCCATACGCCCTGGTGTGGTGCCTGGAAGTTATGATTATTTGGGTGATGCGGGCTTAAACCCCTTAACCACGTCCACAGAAGATGACATGATTACTTTCGCAAGTGACGAAACTTTTGTACAAGTCGTGCAGCCTCTAACTTATGCGATGGAATGTTTAACCGCTGACGGCCGTCCAGAAAGCTTCAACAATAGCTGTATTAAAGACAAAACTGGCCAAGAACAACCCATGGTGGTTCGATCTCAATACATTGATGGTCAAATGCAATATGAATATTTGGCGAATTTGGATGAGCTTGGTTACACGTATGACATTTTGGTATCCCAAAATGACAGTGGCAATGAAGCGCTGACCGGCTACATCACAGGGGATGTCGTGCGCGATTTGGGTCGAGAAGCCAATGCAGTGCTGGATGGGTTTTTCCAACTGGATGCCGATCCCAACACCCACGAATCTTCCTTTAAAGCCACTTCCAAAATTGTGGGCATTCGAATGATGGTGGCCGATCGTTGGGAAGAGCGCAAAGAGATCATGGTGGCTGAAAATGATGTCAAAGTGGCCTTGGATCCCACCTTTCAAGATGAACGCTTTCAGGAAGATCATTTCATGGAGGCTCAAGATACCGGCAACATTCACAACGTAGCAGGTTTGAACGGCACACAACACATTGGTCAGCCGCTTTACTTCAAGGCCCCCAACACCCAAGAAAGTTACATTCTTTTGCCCGTCATGAATTTGGATGGCAGCGGCGAAAACACAGGTAAGCTGGTGTTCATGGACCGCGATGGCTGTCCTGTAACATCCGGTGATTGCACCGATCACGAAGGCTCGGTGGTCCAATTGGGCGATAGCACCCATGAGTTTTATCCAACCGAAGTCTCCACCATCCAACGCGATGGCAAAACCTTTATTGTCGCGACCGGCATGGGCATTGATTCCAGCAGTGGCGATGACGTGCGCAAACCCATGATGGCCACCATTGACATTAGCTCTGGCAACGTGGGTGAGATGCTGGCTGAAAATTCTGGCACTGGCACAATGTGTTCATTGGCAGGATGCGATTTGCATGTCATGGATACGCAGGCACAAGACACCAGTTTAAAAGACACGGTCAATGGCTTTGTGGAATACAACGGTGAGCTTTATTTGTCTTCATTAACCAAAGACAGCAGCGATATGAGTGGTGTAAAATTGTATAAAACCAATGTGGACGCCTCAGGCAATACGCCCACCATTGCTCCTTTTGAAGAAGTGCAGTTATCCGACACCATTCAGGGCAGATCGCGTGTGGTCAGTGCCGTGGGCAATGAAGTCATCAGTTACGGTGGCCATGATTATTTGCCTGTGTGCATGTCGCGGTCTTTGCCTAAGTGTTCGAGAACGCTTGAAGATGGCGTATGTGAGCACACCCCGCTAGAGGATGGATTTGTGGTGTTGTACGATATGGCCGGCGTGCAATCGCCCATCACTGTGGCAGAGCACAATTATACGTGTACCGCGCTTCAGTCCGTGGGAGACAACCTGATGGTGGGTGGACGCTTGATCACCCAGATCATTCATGAGCAAACACTGGAAGACATTTTAAGCGGACAACTGGCGCAGGGCGATGCGGATTTCCCCATGCTTTACACCGATGAAATGTACAACAGCGTCACCGGACAATATGCAGATGCTTATTATCCGCTGGGCGTTAATTTTTCAGGGGGTGGCGACCAGTATGCATCGGCCATTACGTGGAACAGTGGCACCATGGTTCAGCTTTTTGATGACGGTCGTTTGGGCGTGGCCATGGGCAACCGCTTGATTCCGGTGACGGGGTCAGCCTTGAGCGAACAAACGGTTATCACCATGGACATGGATCCAGGCGGCATGCAAGATCGCATTTTTTCCAACATTCGCACCGAGCTGGCCAATCTGAATACCAGTCGCGTTAGCAATATGTATCACGAAGGGCAGACCACCTTCTCGACCGATGCAGTGTTGCCCGGCGTGATGTATGGCGGCACCGATGGCAAAGGCGGTCCCAGACGTACCGAACCGATGGCCCTACCTTTGATTTCGGAAGAGCCAATGGATGAAAGCCAGTGGAAGGACTTTTTTCTTGATTACTATGATCCTGCGGATCGCAGAGGCGGCGTTGACTACAACGTAGCTGTACCTGCGGATGGGCCAGGACCATGTAATGCAAACAGCATTCCATCTACGTGTCAGTTTAATTAGTCAATATTGGCCACGCCCTACGGCGTGCATGCTTTTTTTGTTCGGGCGGCTGGCCAAGCCAGCTCACTTGAAAAGTATGCCGGAATTTTAGGATCGGTTTTCAATAGATTACGGCATACAAACCTTGTTTCTTTTATCCATACGTGCTGTCAGCCGTCAAAATTTTGATGATCTAGGCGGCATTGCCCATAAAGATAAAGGCACTGTTGGGTTTGGGGTGTAAAAAAATATGGGCCTGAGAGATGTGTGTGGTATAGCAGTGCCATGAGCAAAAAAGTCGCAATTGTATCGATGGCGCGCACGCCCATCGGAAGTTTTATGGGAAGCTTGTCTTCCTTGACCGCACCCCAACTGGGTGCCCACGCCATTGAGCACGCCCTCAAAAAAATTGATTTGGCGCCTGGAGATGTTCAAGAAGTGATCATGGGCAACGTGCTAACTGCGGGTGTGGGTCAAGCGCCTGCACGGCAAGCCGCCAAATTTGCAGGCCTGCCCGATCATGTGCCTGCGCTGACTGTTGGCAAAGTGTGTGGCTCGGGGTTAAAAGCGGTGATGTTGGCCAGTCAAGCCATTGCGCTGGGCGATGCGGACATTGTGGTGGCCGGTGGCATGGAAAGCATGTCCAACGCGCCGCATGCCATGCCCAATTCACGACGTGGCACCAAAATGGGTGACATGAAAGTGATCGATACCATGGTGCATGATGGACTGTGGGACGTGTACAACAATTATCACATGGGCAACGCGGCAGAACTTTGTGCCAAAGAATGCAATGTATCTCGGCAGGCCCAAGATGACTTTGCCAAACAAAGTTACGAGCGGGCCATCGCGGCGAGCAAAGATGGAAAGTTTTCATCCGAGATTGCACCGGTGGAAATCACCGATCGCAAAGGACAGACCACCACAGTGACCGAGGATGAAGAACTGGCCAAAGTTCGTTTTGAAAAAATGCCCTCCTTGCGGCCTGTTTTTGCCAAAGATGGCACGGTGACGGCCGCCAATGCATCCAGCATCAATGACGGCGGTGCCGCGCTGGTGTTAATGAGTGAAGAAGAAGCCAAAAAACGCAACCTTCCCATTTTGGCCACCATTGCCGGCTATGCGCAAGCCGCAAGACAGCCCGAGTGGTTTACGCTGGCACCGGCGGATGCCATCGAAAAATTAAGCGAAAAGTTAAACTGGAACGCAAAAGAAGATGTAGACCTCTACGAGATCAACGAAGCATTTTCCGTGGTGTCGTTGGCAGTAAATCAAAAGCTGGGTTTAAGCGCCGATAACGTCAATGTATACGGCGGCGCGGTTGCGTTGGGTCACCCCATTGGGGCCAGCGGTGCGCGCATTCTCATCACGTTGATTTCGGCCTTGCAACAAGAAAACAAACAAAAAGGCGTGGCATCCCTGTGCATCGGGGGCGGCGAAGCGGTCGCTGTGGGGGTAGAGCGATGATTAAAACCATCGGCGTGATTGGCAGTGGACAAATGGGCAACGGCATTGCGCATGTGGCTGCGCAAAGTGGATACAATGTGGTTATGAATGATCTGGATCAAACAAGACTGGATCAAGGCTTGGCCACCATTGAAAAAAATTTAAGCCGCATGGTTGAAAAAGAAAAAATTACGCAAGCCATTAAAGACGAAACCCTGGGGCGTATTTCCCTGAGCACCGAGCTTCAGGCCATGGCCGAGATTGATTTGGTGGTCGAGGCAGCGACAGAAAACATTGATATCAAGCGTGCGCTTTTTGAAAAGCTCGATCAAATCACCAAGCCTGAAACCATTTTGGCTTCCAATACTTCTTCGATTTCCATCACCAAAATTGCCGCGGTCACCCAGCGACCTGAAAAAGTCATCGGCATGCATTTTATGAATCCCGTGCCGGTGATGAAATTGATTGAAGTCATCAAAGGGCACTTAACCGACGATGCCACCTACCAGAGCATTTTAAATGCAAGCGAGACCATGGGTAAAACCGTGGTGACGGCACAAGATTTTCCAGGTTTTTTGGTTAACCGCATTTTATGCCCTTACATCAATGAGGCCTTTTTTGCGTTAGAGAGCAACATTGCCACACCCCAAGACATCGACACTGCCATGAAATTGGGCACCAACGTGCCCATGGGACCTTTAACCTTGGCAGATTTTATTGGGCTGGACACGGTGTTATCCATTTTGGAAGTGCTGCACCAAGGGTTGGGTGAGGACAAATACCGACCTTCTCCTTTGCTGCGCAAATATGTTGAAGCCGGCTGTTTGGGAAAAAAATCGGGGCGCGGCGTGTTTGAATATAAAGCGTCGTCCAAGGGGCGGAAATAATGGCTGTGGTCGAGTTGCAAAAAAAAGATGCGGTCGCTACCCTTACGATCTCCCGTGAAAAAAGTTTAAATGCCCTCAATCAAGAAGTGCTTGAGGCGCTGCAATCGCATGTGAATCAATTGGAAAAAGATGCGCAAGTCCGGGTCGTTAAAATAACGGGCGCCGGTGAAAAAGCGTTTGTGGCCGGGGCCGACATTGGACAAATGCAAAATTTATCACCCACCGAGGCCAAAGCGTTTTCAGATCAAGGCCATGGGCTGATGCGTAGTTTGGAAGAAAGCAAAAACATTTACATTGCCTGCGTGCAAGGCTTTGCGTTGGGTGGAGGATGCGAATTGGCGCTGGCCTGCGACTTGATTTATGCATCCACGCAAGCGCGCTTCGGTTTGCCCGAAGTTGGGTTGGGGTTGATTCCTGGCTTTGGCGGTACGCAGCGATTGCCACGACAAGTGGGGCTGCAAACTGCACGCGCCATGATTTATACGGGGACCATGCTCAGCGCAGAGCAGGCCAAAGCCTGTGGTCTGGTGGCCGACGTGTTTGACTCAGAACAATTGCATGCGGGTGTGGATGTGATCATCAGCCAAATTTTGCAAAAGGGCCCCGATGCCATTGTCAAAGCCAAAAAGGCCATGATCCAAGGCCAAGAGCTGGCTTTGGATGCAGCCTGCAACATTGAGCAAGAATGGTTTTCACAATGTTTTGAGGGTTCTCAGGCGGCCGAAGGCATGACCGCATTTTTAGAAAAGCGCAAACCCACCTGGTAACCGCTTTTGCTCATTTTTTAATCTATGAGAAAAAACCATGCTTGAACTTTTCCTGGCATCGCTGATTTGGTCGATATCGTTTGGGTTGATTAAAGGAGAGCTAACCGGTTTGCCCGCAACATGGGTGGCCATGGTGCGCATGGGTTTGGCCCTGCTTGTTTTTTTACCCTTTTATCGACACCACGATGTTCAGCGCGCGTTCCCCAACGCTACCAAAAAAGGATGGCTGCATCTTTGTCTGATCGGTTTTGTGCAGTTTGGGGTGATGTATGTATTGTACATTCAATCATACCAGTACCTTCAAGCCCATGAAGTGGCGCTCTTTACCATCACCACACCCCTGTGGGTGACGCTGATTTATGATGGTCTTAGCCGTCGGTTTCATCCATGGGCGCTGGCCATGGTGCTGCTTTGTCTGGTGGGCTCGTTGGTGATCAAATACCAAGCCATCGCACGCGATGATTTTTGGCTGGGTTTTGGCATTTTGCAGTTGGCCAACCTTTGTTTTGCGTTCGGCCAGGTCAAATACAAAAAACTGATTGCTTCGCCCTCGATCTCCAAGCTCGCGCTCTTTGCGCCCATGTTTATGGGCGGGTTGTTGGCCACCATGGTTGCAAGCGCAGCGTCTCTATCCTCGTGGTCGGTCACTCCTACGGCCAGACAGTGGTGGGTGCTGATGTATTTGGGCGTGCTGCCCACGGGCGCAGGCTTTTATTTATGGAATCGCGGCGCCACCAAAGTCAAAGCAGGCAGCTTGGCCATCTGGAACAACATGAAAATCCCCATGGCCATTTTGGTATCACTTCTGTTATTTGGCGAACAAGCCAATCTACCGCGCTTATTCATCGGCTTGACGCTTATTGTCGGTGCTCTGGTGGCATATGAGCGACGTAACGCCTCTTAGAGCATAAAATTTGGCTTGCTACGTTGCCGTACCTGGGAATTTTTTGAAAACAGCCCATTGCGATTGAAGGCATTGAGCATCTTTAACCAACCCATGAAGGCTTTGCACTTACGTTTTACAATTGCCTCTGGGCCCATTTTTGATAAGAATACATACCTATGAACTTTGAATTATCTGCCGATCATCAACAGTTGCGGGATCTTGCTCGCGATTTTGCTGAGAAAGAACTGCGTCCGGTCGCAGCATACAACGACCAACATCATATTTTTGCCACCGAGCAGCTTAAAGCCCTTGGCGAGCTGGGCTTTATGGGAATAGCCATTCCTGAAGAGTATGGGGGCAGTGGCCTGGACCCACTGTCGTATGTGTTGGTCATCGAAGAAATTTCGCGCGTTTGTGCGTCCACCGGCGTGGCACTATCGGTTAACAATTCGCTTGTGGCGGAAGTGCTGAAAAATTTTGGCACCCAAGCGCAAAAAGAAGAGTACCTCGTACCTGTGGCCAAAGGTGAAAAACTCGGTGCATATTGCTTGTCAGAGCCTTCTTCGGGGTCCGATGCCGCCACCATGAAAACCACCGCGGTGCTTGATGGTGATCATTACGTTATCAACGGCGCCAAAAACTGGATCACCAATGGGCCCAATAGCGACACGTTAATTTTATTTGCCATGACCGACCCTTCCAAAGGCGCGCGTGGGGTCAATGCCTTTGTGCTGCCCACCGATACCCCTGGTGTAGAGCTGGGCAAGCCTGAAAACAAAATGGGCATTCGGTCATCGAGCACATGTACCATTAGTTTTACCGATGTTCGGCTGCCAGTGTCACAGCGGCTGGGCCAAGAGTTGGATGGATTTATCATTGCCATGAAAACGTTGGATAACGGACGCATTGGCATCGCAGCTCAAGCCTTAGGCATTGCTCAAGCGGCTTTGGAAGAAGCTGTGAAATATGGACATGAACGCAAACAATTTGGCCGTCCCATTTTGGACAATCAAGGGTTGAAATGGATGGTGAGTGACATGGCCACGCGCGTAGAAGCTTCACGTCTGCTCACCTACCAAGCTGCGCAGAAAAAAACGCTTGGAGGCCGCTTTACCAAATACTCTGCGGCTGCAAAGTTATTTGCTTCTGAATCGGCCACCTATGTTGCCAACAAAGCTTTGCAAATTCATGGGGGCTACGGATACACGCGGGAATATCCAGTGGAGCGGTATCTTCGCGATGCACGGGTGACAGAAATTTACGAAGGTACCAGTGAAATTCAGCGACTGGTGATTGCAGCCCAAGAGCTCAAAGATTGGGAAGGGTAGCGAGCATGTCCGAGCAAGAGCTCAAAGACGCGTTAAAAAAGTGGCAAGAAACCACGTTGGTGGGCACGCTTGAAAAAAAACCAGAGCGCAAGGAAGCCTTTACCACGCTTTCCGATCACCCCATTGAGCGGCTGTACACGCCCTTGGATATTCAATCACTCGACTACGAAAAAGACTTGGGGCAACCAGGGCAGTACCCTTACACGCGCGGCATTCACCCAACCATGTACCGAGGCCGTTTGTGGACCATGCGCCAGTTTGCTGGGTTTGGCACGGCTCAAGACTCCAACAAACGATATCATTATTTGCTTAAGCAGGGGCAAACCGGTTTGTCGGTGGCTTTTCACATGCCCACCATCATGGGTTACGATTCTGATCACCCACGCTCGCGCGGCGAAGTGGGAAAAGTGGGTGTCTCCATTGATACACTGGCCGATATGGAAACGCTGTTTGATGGGATTCCTTTGGATCAAGTCACCACGTCCATGACCATCAATGCACCGGCCAGTATTTTATGGGCCATGTATTTGGTGGTGGCGGAAAAGCAAGGCGTGCCCTGGGATCAAATCGGCGGCACCACGCAGAATGATATTTTAAAAGAGTACATTGCACAAAAATCATGGATTTATCCACCCCGTCCTTCCATGCGCTTGATTGTGGATATGATGGAATTTGCCAAAGACCATGTGCCCCGTTGGAACACCATTTCTATTTCGGGCTATCACATTCGCGAAGCTGGATCCACGGCGGCTCAGGAGCTGGGTTTTACACTGGCTGATGGCATTGGCTATGTTCAAGCAGGTGTTGAACGCGGCATGGATGTCGATGACTTTGCCCCGCGGCTTTCGTTCTTTTTCAATGCGCATTCAGACTTTTTCGAAGAAATTGCCAAATACCGTGCCGCCCGACGCATATGGGCCCGCACCATGAAAGAGCGATTTGGTGCCAAAAAAGAAAAGAGCATGATGTGCCGTTTTCACACGCAAACCGCAGGCTGTTCACTAACCGCACAACAGCCATACAACAATGTGGTGCGCACCACGCTGCAAGCCTTGTCTGCTGTTTTGGGCGGTACACAATCCTTGCACACCAACTCTCTGGATGAAACCTTATCGTTGCCCACTGAAAGTGCAGTGACGCTGGCGCTTCGAACCCAGCAAATCATTGCGGAAGAATCAGGCGTGGCTGCAACCATCGATCCATTTGCGGGCAGCTATTTTGTAGAAAAGTTAACCGATGAAATTGAAGCCAAGGCGCTGGCGTACATTGAAAACATCGATAAAATGGGCGGCATCATCGAAGCCATTGAAAAAGGGTATCCACAGCAGGAAATTGGCAATGCGGCTTACAAGTATCAGCGTCAGCTAGAGACGGGTGAAAAAGTGATCGTGGGCATCAATAAATACGTGGTGGATCAGGAAGAACCAATTGAAACATTGTTGATTGATGATGAGGTCGAAAAAGTTCAAATTGCCAATGTGCAAAAAGTCAAAGCGGAGCGCGATTCGGCCAGCGTGCAGCAAAATCTTGAAGCCCTACGGGGTGCATGCAAAAGCGGCGAAAATGTCATGCCTTTTATTTTGGATGCCGTACGCGCGTATGCAAGTTTGGGCGAAATATGCGACGTGTTTCGCGATGAGTTTGGAGAATACCATGACCCCAAATGGTTATAGAAAAGGAAGCATGCATGAGTAAAACATTGCGCATTTTGGTGGCCAAACCTGGCCTGGATGGACATGACCGCGGTGCCAAAGTGGTAGCCCGCGCCCTGCGGGATGCTGGTTTTGAAGTGGTGTACACGGGTCTTCATCAAACACCCGAGATGATCGTCAATGCGGCAGTTGATGAAGACGTCGATGCGGTCAGCATGTCGGTGTTGTCGGGTGCCCATATGTTTTTGTTTCCCGAAGTGATTCGGCTTTTGGCCGAAAAAGATGCCAGCGACATCGCCGTTTTTGGTGGGGGCATCATTCCCGATGAGGACATTCCCAAGCTTGAAAAAGCGGGCGTAGCGCGTATTTTTACCCCAGGCGCCTCACTCACCGACATCACGGACTGGGTCGGAAAAAACATTCAATCAACAAAACAAGGATAAATTCATGGATTTTACTTTTGACGAAAACCACCAAATGATTCGCGAAATGGTTCGCGACTTTGCTAAAAATGAAGTGGCTCCTGGCGCCATGGAGCGAGATGAAAAATGCGAATTTCCCCTAGAGCTTTGCCGACAGCTAGGTGAGCTAGGCTTGATGGGCATTTTGGTTCCAGAAGAATACGGCGGCAGCGGCATGGATGTGGTGAGTTTTGCCATCGCGGTGGAAGAAATTGCCCGATACGATGGATCCACAGCGCTTTCGGTTCAAGCACACAATGGTTTAGGCTGCGGACACATATTGGTGGCGGGCAGTGAAGACTTAAAAAAACGATACCTGCCAGACCTGGCCTCGGGCCAAAAACTGGCCGCATGGGGTTTAACCGAACCTGGTTCAGGCAGCGATGCTTCAGGGATGAAAACCATGGCTGTGAAAAAAGGCGATCAATGGATTCTGAACGGGTCCAAAAATTTTATCACCCACGGCACCTATGGCGATGTGTACATTATCATGGCCAACACCGACCCAGAAAAAGGCAACAAAGGCATTACCGCGTTTGTCGCCGAAAAAGGATGGAAGGGCTTAAACATCGGAAAAAAAGAAGACAAGCTGGGCATGCGCGCGTCCGACACCACATCTTTGTCTTTTGAAGATTTAGAAATTCCCGATGAGAACCGTCTGGGCGAAGTCAACATGGGGTTTGTGGATACCATGAAAATTTTGGACCGAGGCCGTGCGGTGATTGCCGCTTTGGCTTACGGCATTGGTCGTGGTGCCTATGAAGAGGCTTTAAGTTATGCCAAAGAGCGCAAAGCTTTTGGCAAAACCATTGCTGATTTTCAAGCCATTCAGTGGATGTTGGCCGATTCATTTACGGAGCTAGAAGCTTCTAAGGCGCTGGTGTATCAAGCGTGCTGGATGCATGCCAATCAAATGTACGCCAAAAAACAATCCAGCATGGCCAAGCTCTATGCATCTGAGGCCGCTTGGCGCGTCTGTCACCGGGCTGTGCAAATTCATGGTGGTTATGGATATGTAAACGAATACCCTGTCGACCGTTACTACCGAGATGTAAAGTTGTGTGAAATTGGTGAAGGCACCAGTGAAATTCAACGCGAATTGATTTTTCAACAAGTCGCTAAGCAATTCATTTCATAAAGAAACGAGCACTTTTTCACTTGATGGTTGGGCCGTTTAAAAACAGCACAATGAGTCAAACTGCTCAAGCGGGCAGATATTTGATAAAGATATCAAAAACTTTCGTAGACATTTGTACCAAGCCAGGCACAATAGCAGATACATATGAGCACCCCACCCATCGCATGGCATCCGACCCCTGAGCTACTTCGCAACAGCCAGATGGCCCAATACATGGCCTGGCTGCGCCAAGAATACAAACTAAATTTACAAACTTATGCCCAGCTCCACGCTTGGAGCGTGGACAACGTGACCGATTTTTGGGCTTCCGTGTGGCGTTACATGAACCCTTCGGTGGATGCGAGCCATCACAGTGTGTTGTCCGAAAAAACCATGCCGGGCGCGCAATGGTTTGAAGGCGCACGCTTTAATTTTGCCAAAAACCTGCTCCGGCCCTGTTTTCAAGGCAAACCCAAACGTGTGGCCGTGGTTACACTGGATGAGGAGCGTAACCGAAAAGAAATCACGGCTGATGGTTTGATGAACATGGTTCATCGGTTGCAAATTTACTTAAAAAAACAAAATGTTCGTGCAGGTGACTGCGTGGCAGGCATTGTCTGCAACGATGAAAAAGCCTTGGCAGCCATGCTTGCTGCTACGAGCCTTGGCGCCATTTGGTGCAGCTGCTCTCCTGAGTTTGGCAGTCAGGCTCTGGTGGATCGCTTGGGACAAGTAAAGCCCAAAGTCTTGTTTGCCGTCAACGGCTATACATACAATAGCAAAGAGTACGACATTGTGGGCAATGTCAAAGCCGTGTTGGCCGAAGTAAAAAGCATCGAGCAAACGGTCTGGATACCGAAAATTTCAAAGCCATCGGCCCGGCCCAAACATAAAATTACGACCTGGAAAGAAAGAATGGCCCAGAAAATTGAAGGGGATTTAACCTTTGTGCCCCTGCCATTTTCTCATCCGGTGTACATTTTGTTTTCATCGGGCACCACGGGCAAACCCAAAGGCATTGTTCACAGTGCGGGTGGCGTGTTGCTACAACATTTTAAAGAACTGCATCTTCACGCCGACATTGGGCCGGACAGTGTTTTTACCTATTACACCACCACCGGTTGGATGATGTGGAACTGGCTGGTCAGCGGCCTGATGACCGGGGCCAAATTGGTTTTGTATGAGGGGTCGCCCTCCTATCCCTCGCTGGAACGCTTATGGCGAATGATCGAAAATGAACAAATTACCCATTTGGGAACGTCCGCCAAATTTTTGTCGACATGCCGTACAGAAAGACTCGCCCCCAAACGTCTCTTTCGATTGGACTCATTAACCACCATTTTTTCAACGGGCTCGGTGTTGGTGGAAGAAGATTTTGATTGGGTGTATGCCGAAGTGAAAAAAAATGTAAGGCTGCAGTCCATCGCGGGTGGCACAGACATCATATCGTGTTTTGTATTGGGCAACCCCATCAGCCCCATCTACCGTGGTGAGATTCAGGGCAAGGGGCTGGGCATGGACATTCATGCCTTTAGTCCAGAGGGTAAACCGGTTGTGGATCAAAAAGGCGAGCTGGTCTGTGTGCAGCCCACCCCCAGCATGCCAGTTTACTTTGTGGGTGACCCCGATGGAACGCGGTATCGGGAAGCTTATTTTTCTACTTTTGACCATGTTTGGACCCATGGCGATTATGTTATTTTTAATCCGCGCGGCGGGTGCAAAATTTTGGGCCGATCGGACACCACGCTCAACCCTGGTGGCGTACGCATTGGAACGGCTGAAATTTACCGTCAGCTGGAGCAAATTCCTCAAATTGTCGATAGTTTGGTGACTAGCCTTCCCAAGGATGGCGATGAGGAAGTCATTGCGTTGGTGGTCTTGCCCAAAGATCAGTTTTTATCGCCCGATTTACGCAAAGCCATTTTTGAAAGCATACGCAAGGGTGCATCGCCCCGGCATGTGCCCAAACATTTGTTTCATGTTAGCAGCATTCCCTACACCATGAGTGGCAAAAAAGTAGAGCTGGCCGTAAAAAAGATTCTTATGGGGGAGTCCATTGAAAACCGCGATGCGCTGAAAAATCCTGAAGCGCTGGAAGAGATTGAAAAAATAGCCAAGAGTTTGTAAGGGTTTATTTGGGTTTTTTGTTTTAAACGAGCTTACATTTGCAGCTTTTTGGGCTTGGGCTCGCTAGTCCTCGCTTACGCTGCGGAGACGCTCGCCCAAGCCCAAAAAGCTGTTTCGAGAATCATAGCTTGTTACGCCCGAGTACCCAGCCAAAAGCTGACCTTCAGATTGGGAAGACGCCACGCAAAGTGAAAAGATGTTCTGCTAGATCACGCATCCATGACAAATGCACAGATTTCGTCATGCCTGGCTTTGGCGTCTTGGTAACCAAGTTCAATGAGTTTGTCGACGTAGCTTGTTTCGAATAGAAAATAACTTAATAGATGGCGACCGCTGTGTTCGTCGACTTCCAGCAGGCGTAAAATCATTCGCTCCATCATGCCAAATGTTTCCAAACTACGCAGGGACTTTTGTAGCTCTTGGTCGACAAATTCGGCTATGGATTGACTGGGTGAAAACGTGATGGCATCAATTTGCTGGACGCGGGCCTCATTTTTGATGGCTTGGTAGGTGGCTGCATCGGTGTGATTCTGTACGGCTTTTAAAATTCGGTTGATGCGCAAG
The DNA here is from genome assembly GCA_964497185.1 of uncultured Bdellovibrionales bacterium. GTDB lineage: Bacteria > Bdellovibrionota_G > JALEGL01 > JALEGL01 > JAGRMV01 > CAZCBX01. The sequence goes on from CAZCBX010000001.1 coordinate 192,060, forward strand.
AGTTGGGCTTGATCCGCCTCCAAACGGTCATGCAGCACGGCCTGCACAAAACTTCCTACAAAGTCTGCCAAGCGCGGCACGGCTTCTGGATCCGGCTCGGCGTGCTCTTCTGGATCGCTGGTGCCAATGACCCACAGCTGATTGGACCCAAGGTGAACGGCGGGCATCAGTGGGGTATTTAAACGCATGCTGCCATCGTTGTAGTGATGGCCATCGATTTGAACGGCTGGAAAAAGCACAGGCAGCGCAGCCGAGGCCATGATGTGACGCGGGGTGATTTTGCTTTTTCGCATGTGGGGGTAATCAAATTTCTGTTCAGGGCGCGATTGCATAAAAAATTCGATATCGCCGGTGAGTGTATTGGTGGCGGAAATGGTCAATGTGTCCAGCAAACCGCGCTGAATGTTTTGGGATATTTTGGGCCAAGGAAAAGTGCGCAATAAATAATGAAAAAAGGGTCGCGTATCCAATAAACCATGAAAATGAACCCCATCACGGGTGGGAGGGTTGAGTTTTTGAATGGGCAGCAGTTGAAAAAGAATACCAATAATGGAACCAAACAAGAGCTTACCGGTGCCCACGGGTCCGCGTTGATAAATATCTTTGGCATGGATGTTTTGCCACAAGCGTATGATTTCTTTGCCTTGAAAAGCTGGATCATGGGCAGTGGCCGCCATGTAGGTGGCATTGATGGAGCCCACACTGGAGCCAGACAAATGGGCAAAACGAAGTCGGTCCGCCACTTCACGAGGCAATTGCGTGCGGAAATAATGGATCATGCCTGCTTCATAGGCGCCGCGCGCACCGCCTCCGGAAAGGATCAGTGCTGGATTTTTGGGGGTTGATTTCATAAAAAACTCTCTCTATTTTGAAGATATATTGTTATGATTGCAAGATCTTGCTGAGCTTTATTGTAAAAAAAGACTTTTTTGGCATCGCATGCGCGGCTTACGTCTTCATTTTGCTTTTATTTAGCATATGGGGTGACCGAGGGTTGCTAACCAGCCAGTCCCTCTGGCAACAAAAAAAGCGATTGCAGCAAAATATTCAAGATTTAAACCGTGATATTCAGCAAATGCAGGAACAAGTGTATCGCTTTTCCAACGATCCCATCACCATTGAGGGGTATGCGCGCCAACAGTTGGGTATGCACCGAGACAACGAAATTGAGATCGTCCTTCCATGAGTTTTTGGGACAAGACATTGGACTGCGTTGATTATGCCTTGGGGCTTTCGGCAGCCGGCGTGCTGGTGACAATGGCAAGTTATATTTGGCCGTCACCATCCTGGCTGTGGCTAGGCAGTCTGGCCTTGCTTTTGCTGTTGGCGTTTGTACAAAAAGAGCTGCGTCTTCGGTGGGGCCAAAAGCAAAAACAGAAAAAATTTCAGATATTTTTCTTATTTACGTTGCTGTTGATGGTGTTGGTGCATAGTTTTGGCCAGCCATGGCTTTATTTGGGCTTTTTCCCCATGATGGCGGCCATGATGTTTCTGCATCCGTACTTTTCTCATGCCTCGGTTCTTTTTGCCTTGCTGTGGATGCATGGCACCTGGTTTTTTTCATCTTACGCCCTGCCAGCCCTGGTCATTGGCGGCACTTGGCTTGCCACCCTATGGCTATTTCATCGCGCGGAACAAAAAAAACGCGTGCTGTTGGAGAAAAAAATTAACGTTTTCGAACGCGAATCCAAAGCCTATCTTGAAAGACCCATCGGCATTGAAGAAAAGCGATTGTTGCAAGTTGCCGACCAGTTGGCCCATCAACAGGATCGTTTTCACAATATTTTGAACATGGTTTTTGAACTGCTTTTGCCTCATACATGCGCGCTCTATGTGTACGAACCCATGGATAAAATGTTCATTGTTAAAAGTCACCGAACCAGCAGCGAGCATTTTACCGACCAACGCATCATGGCCAACGAAGGCATTTTTCGATTGGTGGAAAAGCAGGCCAAAGCCACCGACATACATTCAGATCAAGAAAAAGTGCGTGGTCTGATTTATTATACCCAGCCACAACCCATCGCCAGTGTGTATGTTCAACCCCTGCTGGATGGCCAACAGCTGCTGGGCGTACTAATTTTGGACTATACCCAAAAAACCATCTTAACTTCAGAGCAAAAAGCAAATTTAGAGCGGCTTATGAGACTGATGGCTGCATCCCTAGAAGACGCCCAGCGACTGGCACAGTTTGAGCATTTAAAAAATGAGTTTGAAAGCTTTTATCAAACCAGCTCAGCGCTCAATCGTGCGTTTCGTTTGCAAGAAGTGGTTGAAACCCTGTTGCAAATGGGCAAAAGTGTTGCGCCCTATGACTGGGGTGGGGTGGTTTTTTATAATGCGCAGACCAAGAAAAACATCATCATGCTGGATTCTGAAAAAAATATGCATGATGTGGTTGGCAAAACGTTTGCCCTGGATTACCAGAAAAATTCAGTTTCTTGGGTAATCGAACAAATGAAACCCTTGCATTACAATGATTTCAGCGAAAAACATGCACATACCCGACTGATGGGGGGCGATGCCCTATTGCCCAATCAATATGAATCAGTATTGATTTTGCCCCTCTATGTAAACGATGAAAAAATGGGTGCAGCCATTTTTATGAGTCAAAAAAACTTCTTTTTTACCCGCACCATTCAAAATATTTTTGAAGTGCTTTGCTTTCAGGCCTCCATCGCCATGAAAAACGCCAAGTCTGTTCGGCACTTGGAAAATCTTGCCACCACCGATGGCCTGACCCAGCTGATGAATCATCGAACCATGCAGGAAACCTTTGCAGCAGAGCTCAGACGTTGCGTTCGATATCAAAGACCCATGTCTTTCCTTTTGATTGATTTGGATCATTTTAAAAAAATCAACGATGCCTATGGCCATCCCGCCGGGGATTTTGTGTTGCAGAAAGTGGCAGCATTCCTACAAAAACAAGCCAGAGATACAGACTGGGTGGCCCGGTATGGCGGTGAGGAATTTGCGTTGATTCTGCCCGATACCGACGCAAAACAAGCAAAAATCATGGCCGACCGCATGATTCAAGCGGTGGGCGAGCAAACGTGGGCTTATGAAAAAATCGCCATGCCTGTGACATTCTCCATTGGGGTGGCCAGTTATCCCGAACATGGTGATGCGCAAAGTGTTCTTATAGAGCATGCAGATCAAGCCTTGTATTATGCCAAAGAACATGGCCGAAATCAGGCTTGCGTATTCAATAAGCATTTACAAATGCCCGCCCAAAGCGTACAGGAAGAGGATCTGATCGAGCGAATGGAGCAAGAAGTGATCAAGCAGGTATAAGCATGGATTTATTTGAGTACGCAGACACAAACGATAAAAAAAAGAAAAAGAAGCCAGCCAAACCCAAGTCAGCACCCAAGCCCAAAAAGCCTGAGCCCAACAAAGAGCAGCCCATCTACACTGTGGCATCCATTACGGCGTTGATTAAAAAAACGCTGCTCGATTTTTTTGCAGACCAACACCCCGTGATGATTGAAGGACAGCTATCCAACTTTCGAGGCCGCAACGCCAGTGGACACATGTACTTTTCATTAAAAGATGAAAAGGCCATCATGCCTTGTGTCTTTTTTCGTCATGCCAATGCAAAAATGAAATTGCCCATCAAAGAAGGCGACCAAGTGCAAGTTCGTGGCAAAATTGAAGTGTATGAAAAAGGCGGAAAATATCAGCTGGTGGTTGAACACATCCAACCTCAGGGGTTGGGCAGTTTGTATGAAAAGTTTCTTCTGCTCAAAGACAAACTTCAAAGTGAAGGCCTTTTTGAGACGTCGCATAAAAAACCTTTGCCTTTTTTCCCGAAGCGAGTCGGCGTGGTCACCTCCAAAACAGGTTCAGTCATTCGTGACATTATCGAGGTCATTGAAAAGCGTGCGCCGATGGTGGAAATTGTTTTGCTACCCGCCAAAGTGCAAGGACAAGACAGTGGGAATATCATTGCTGCTCAAATCCAAGCAGCTCAGAACGCCAGCTTGCAGCTTGATGTATTGATTGTGGGTCGGGGTGGCGGCTCGATGGAAGATTTGTGGTCGTTCAATGAAGAAGTGGTTGCCCGCGCGGTGTACGCTTCTCGCATTCCGGTTGTATCTGCGGTGGGCCACCAAACCGATACCACCATTTGTGATTTTGTGGCGGATCAAAGAGCAGCAACACCTTCGCAAGCCGCAGAATTTGTCGTGCCCGATGCCAAACAATTGTGCGCAAGGGTTGTGCAAAAGATGGCGGCCATTGAGTCCGATGCCCGCAATGCGCTGCTGCAAAAAAAACAATGGCTGGACGCGCTCAATCGCTCCCCCTACCTTCGAGACCCCCGTACGCCTTTGCATCAGCGGATGCAGTATTTGGATGATCTTCAAAATCGTTTGCTCAACTCGGCCAAACATGTGTTGCCGATGCGAATGCAAATGTACACTCGGCAAAAAGATGCGTTGATGCAGCAAAACAGACAAGCGCTGGAACGGTATCGTGCAAGATTAACCACTTTGCAGCTTCAGCTCAATATGCTTAATCCCAAAAATATTCTATCACGCGGCTACAGCATCATCGAAAAAAAGAATCAGGGCATCGTGTCCAAAACCAAACAAGTCCGTAAAAATGATCGGGTAAAAGTGACAGTATCCGATGGGAGTTTTGATTGTGAGGTGATCACATGAAAAAAGAAAATCTGCAGGCCTTGGAAGATGCGCACCAGGCCATGATGGAACATCGCGAAGATTTGTCCAGCTTGCTGGTGTATTTTGAAAAGGCCGGACAGATCGCCGCTGAATTGCTCGAAGAACTCAAACCTCAAACATTGCAGATTTGGGAAGCCAAACCGACGGTCGATCAATCTTTTACACTCATTGACATGCCAGCCGATCCATTAAAGGAATAATTTGTGAAAGTTAAAATTTTATCCAAAAATCACCTAAACTATAGCAACCGGCGATTCCGTCAGGAGGCCAAAGCCTTAAATATGCAATTGACCATTACGGATCCACAAGAGTGCGAAGTTTTTTTGGCACCTGGCGCACCCACCATGTTTATGGATGGGCAAGAAATGGATCGGTCGGATGTTATTTTACCCCGCATTGGTGCATCCATTAACAATTATGCCCTCTCGGTGGTGACGCAATTTGAGATGATGGACATTCCTGTGGTCAATGGTTCTCGTGCACTGTTTCGCGCAAAGAACAAGCTGAGCTCCATTCAGCTTTTGTCCAAAAAAGGCATTGCCATGCCCAAAACGGTTTTTGTCCGCCGTCCCAGTGACCTAAGTCAAGCCGTGGATCGATTGGGGGGATTTCCAGTGATGCTCAAATTACTGAGCGGAACCCAGGGCATTGGTGTCATGATTGCACACACCATGACCAGCATTCAGTCTACCCTGGATACATTGTGGTCTTTGGGGCAGGATATTTTAATTCAGGAATGCATTGAAGAATCATTGGGCAAAGATTTGCGCGTTTTCGTGGTGGGCGACCAAGTGGTGGGCGCCATGGAGCGAACCGCCCGTATTGGAGAATTTCGATCCAATATTCATCGCGGCGCCATGGGCCAAGCCGTGGACTTGACAGAAGAATATAAGGACCTATCTTTAAAGGCATGTAAGGCCATTGGTTTGGATATGGCAGGTGTCGACTTGCTGGAATCCGATCAAGGCCCCAAAGTAATCGAAGTCAATGCTTCGCCAGGTTTTGAAGGCTTGGAAGTGGCTTCTGGCTTAAACATTGCAAAAACAGTATTGGAGTATTGTAAAAAGCATTATGGCTGATTTTTACCAAACATTGGGCGTCGATAAAAACGCCAGCGCGGCTGAGATTAAAAAGGCTTACCGAAGCTTGGCCAAAAAATATCATCCCGATATCAATCAAAACAATCCAGAAGCTGAAAAAAAATTCAAAGAAGTGACGGAAGCCTATGCCGTACTCAACGACCCTGAAAAGCGAAAACAATACGACCAATTTGGCGGCACCGGCAACTTTCAATCTGGGTTTGACTTTGGTGAATTTGCCAGAGGTTTCCAGAATCAGCAAGGCGGTCAGTCTTTTCATTTTTCATCCGGCGGCCAAGGGGGCGGTTTCCAATTTGATATGTCGGGTTTGGAAGACCTTTTTGGCAGCTTTATGGGGGGGCAAGCACGTGGCGGCGGGCATCCTTTTGGAGGTCAAAGCCGGCAACGACCTGCGCAGCAATTTGAAATGGACGTGGCTTTTGAAACGGCGGCCAAAGGCGGTGAAGTGGACGTTGATTTGGGCGGCCATAAAAAACGAATCAAAATACCTGCGGGCATTGAAAGTGGACAAAAAATTCGCATTTCCAAGCCCGAGACGTTGATTCAAATCAACGTGCGTCCCTCGCGCGAATTTCGACGAGAGGGCAAAAATATTCACCGCATCGAAACGCTCAATCCGGCTCAAGCCATCTTGGGCACAACCTTAACCGTCAAAACCATTCATGGTGAAAGCCAAATTACAGTGCCACCCGGCACGGGCAGTCACGGCAAGTTGCGCCTCAAAGGCAAAGGCATCAACGGTGGCGATCATTTTGTAGAGCTAAAAATATTGGTTCCCAAAACCAAAAACGAAAAAATTCAAGAGCTGGCCAAAAAAATGCAGAAAGAATGGGTGTGAACGTTTTTGATGGATCTGTGTTTTTTTAGATAGCGTGTGGGTTTTTGGATGCAAGCGCGCAAGGGCAGGACTTCGCTTCGCTGCGTAACAGCCCTTGCGCGCTTGCATCCAAAAACGGCTTTGGCCTCTACGGATCCGTTTTTTTTCGTTCTTGGGTGAGGATAAGGACATGGTTTGCCAAAGGGCAAACCATGTTTGTTAAAAAAGTTTTTATCGAGCAGGAGGGGACATGTACTCCTGGTAAGTGTCCCCGCCCGTGGCCAGAGTCTATATAGAAATTAAGTGTTTTTTACTTTCATCAAGTTTTCAATATCCACTTGGTCTTGCAATCGATTTGCATGTTTTTTTAGTTTGATAAGATCATCAATATGAATGATAGGCATGGGTTCGCCATCATACGACGACATTATTTTATTGTTCCACATAGATGTAAAATCAAAATCACCAGGCCCACATAAAATATCGATGCGGTTGGGCTCAACACCTATTTGATAAATTGTTTTTTTGTTTTGTAAATCTTGTTTTGTCAGTTTTTCAAGAGGTGCGCCGAAGTCAGCCAACGCGTTCCAAACTTTTTCCACATTGTCTCGATCCGTAGAAATCCATATATCCAAATCTTTTGTATAACGCGGAAATGTATAATGAACCACCGCATAGGCGCCGATGATCAAAAATTTAGATTTCGTTTTGTTTAACGCATTCAATAGATCTTTGAAGTCTGAGTTGACGTTCATTTTTCTTTCCTTTGATCGAAGGTACTTCTTTTACCATAGACCACATGGCTTCAAAAATACCCTGTGGACCGATTTTCTGCCAAAACTCAATGTCAAACGATCCATCATCTTCACTGAGAGTAGTGAGTCGAGCCATAATCACTTTATTTTTTGATGCCATATTTTTTATTTTATCATCTTTGATTGGCAGTTTCCATGAGTATATCAAACTACTTCGAGGCTTTGACCGCACGGGTGTCGGCCCAGCGTTTGATGGTTTTGATTTGTTCGGCCATGGTGGTGGCCAGGGGTATGGTTCTGGAAATTTCGCGGTACAAATCTTGATCGTTAAAGGGGCGTTTTTCGTTGTAAGCGTGAAAAAGTCCACTGGCCACCACCTGCTCAATTTCAGCGCCGCTAAAGTTTACTGTAGATTTGGCCAGTTGATCCAGTTTGAAGGTGCTTGGGTCTTGTTTTCGTTTTTGAATGTGAACCTTGAAAATTTCTGTGCGTTCGGCTTCGGTGGGCAAATCGGTAAAGAAGATTTCATCAAAGCGACCTTTGCGCAGCAACTCAGGTGGAAGCTGATTGATTTCGTTGGCTGTGGCAGCCACAAACACTTGGGCTGTTTTTTCCTGCATCCAAGTCAGAAAGGATGAAAAAATACGCGCGGTGACCCCGCCATCGCCTTGGGTAAAACCAGCCACGCCTTTTTCAATTTCTTCAATCCATAAAATGACCGGCGCAACCGACTCCACGGTTTGAAGCACCCGACGCATGGTTTCTTCGGGGTTGCCAATGGTGCCGCCGTACACTTTGGTCATATCCAGCCGCATCAGGGGCAAGCGCCAGTATTGGCTGATGGCTTTTACGCACGATGATTTTCCGCAGCCAGCAATTCCGGTGAGCAAAACACCTTTGGGCGGGGTGATGCCTTGGACTTGTGCATCTTTGGAAAAAAAATCTTCTCTAGCGGTTAGCCAATCTTTTAGGTTCTGCAAGCCGCCAATCTCTTGCATGTTGAAATTAATGTCGATGTATTCCAAGATGCCATCTTTTCGAACCACTTTGCATTTTTCTTCCATCACCACTTTGATGCAGTCACGGTTAAGCACCTTGCGGCCCATAAAGGCTTTTTGAAATGCATGAAGGGCTTCGTCCCATGTTAAGCCCAGAGCTGATTTGATTAAGTCTTCTTTGTCGGTGGCGTTGAGCTCATTGGTGGCTTGGGTAAAATTTTTCAGCGTGCGCTCCAACGCTTTTTCCAAATCTTGAACGGTGGGCAGTGGAAAATCCAGTATGGATATTTCTTTGCTCATCTCTTGAGGTACCATGGGCTGGGTGGAGGTGTAGAAAATGCAGGTGTGATTTTGTTTGGCCTGTTGATAGACATCCCGAAGTTTGCGAATAATGAGGGGATTGTTTTTCAACAAAGGCACAAAGTCCATCAGTATAAAAATGGTGGGCTGAGTTTGTTTGAGCGCAAAATCCAGCATTTGCACAGGTTCTTGGGTATTTTCCACCGGCTGGCCTTCTTCGTTGACCAACCCTTGCGACTGCGACCAGCGAAAATATTGCATGGGTTTTTGAAAACCACGAGATGCAAGTTCTTTGAGTTGATCGGCACATCGTTGATCTTCAAAAGTAATGACATTGATCACCGACATTTTAGACGCAATGCTTTTTTTGGCTTCTTGAATGAATGAAAGTTTGGCTGCGGACATAGGGTATTATTTTAACATACACGCATTCAAGTACCCAACCAAATCAGTTGGACTACCAGCTGCCAGTGTTTTCCATGCTGACCCAAGGTTCTTGAGGCGCAAGTGCCTCTCCAGCCTGGAGCAGCTCAATGGAAATGCCATCGGGGGATCGCACAAATGCCATGCGGCCATCGCGTGGAGGTCTTAAAATGGTCACGCCATGCTGTTGAAGCTTGGTGCAGGTTGCATAAATGTTTTGAACCCGATAGGCCAAATGCCCAAAATTGCGACCGCCCTGGTAGGTTTCTGAATCCCAATTGTGGGTGAGTTCCACCAAAGGTGCTTTGTCTGTTTTGGCACGGTCGAGGTCATCAGGTGCAGCCAAAAATACCAACGTAAAGCGACCCTTTTCATGGTCGGTGCGACGGGTTTCGACCAGGCCAAGTGCATCACAGTAAAAGGCGAGGGCTTGATCCAAATTGGATACGCGCACCATGGTGTGAAGGTATTGCATAAAATGGATGTATCTGGCTTGTCATCAAAAGACAAGTGTCGACCTTACCGGTATTCAGGATTTTCAAAACCGAAACGATGGCCGTCTTCCCACTCCGATCGTTGATTGCCATGTGCGGGAATGCCGCCCTGGTCTTTAAGCATACGCGCCATGTGCAGCAAATTCCATGTCATAAAGGTGGTATTGCGATTGGTAAAATCATTGTCGGGCCCGCCAGAGCCTTCGTCCAAGTAGGACGGACCTGGCCCCGCTTCACCAACCCAACCTGCATCGGCTTGAGGCGCAATGGTGTAACCTAGGTGCCCCAGGGAATAAAGAATGTTCATGGCACAGTGTTTGATGCCATCTTCATTGCCCGTCACCAGACACCCACCCACTTTGCCATAGTATGCATATTGTCCTTTGTCATTAAGCTTGGCAGAATTGGCATACAAACGTTCAATCAAGTGGGTGCAGGCCGAAGATTTGTCCCCCAGCCAGATGGGCGTGCCGATGATCAATATGTCGGCCTTCTGCACGCGTTGATAGAGCTCTGGCCATTGATCTTTTTCCCACCCATGCTCGGTCATGTCTGGTTGCACGCCCAAGGCAACGGTGTAGTCCACCCACCGAAATTCATCTATCTGGACCTTGTTTTTTTCAAATATGGTTTTGCAAATTTGCCACAGCCCCGCCGTGTTGGAAATTTCGGGTGATTTTTTTAAAGTGGTGTTGATGAAAAGGGCATGTAAATCACTGTAATTGGCTTTTGTTTCAGACAATGGAAGCTCCTTGTATGAGAAATGGGCGGCTATGAGATGCCACTGTACAAGAAATTTCTCCTATTGACGACTTTTGGCAGACCACATATATAGACGGTCCAATTCAAAATGCCTGGGTGGTGGAATTGGTAGACACGCCAGCTTGAGGGGCTGGTGGGGGCAACCCTGTGCTGGTTCGAGTCCAGTCCCAGGTACCATGATTTTATTATATAGATTTATTGCTTTGCGAATATTGGTTCACAGAACTATATCTCGCTGGACTCGACCATTTTTTCGTATGCTTTGCATACAAAAAAAGTGGCATAAGCCGCGTTGCCAAGGCAACGGCTAAAACTTCGTTCGCCCAATATTTGTCCTGCCCTCCGGCAGGCATGAGTCCCAGGTTCTTTTTACTTGGGGACAGACACCTGAGGTGTCTGTCCCCAAATTTGAATTATAGTTTTGTTTTTGATGTCCATTCGTATCGGATAAAGCCGCTCTCGATGGAGCTGAAGGGATAACGGTGTGTGTATACATGATCGTGGATTTCCGGCGCGTCGTCATCCAGGATTTCGCAGTCGCTAACCTCTAAATAGTGCTTAAACTTAGTTGCGTTACCGCCGCCAAAAATGGATTTGATTCGGTCCCGTGCCACCAGTTGCTCTGTGGCCATTTCTTTATCGTAATTTAAATACCAAACAGCAATGCATTGTCCTTCAATGAGAGAATCCGGCTGATTGGGCTTTTGTAACAGAAAATCCACGCGGCTAATGTCAATTTTCCAATTCATGATGATGTCGCATGTTGCTTTTAAACATACGGGATTGAGCAGGGGTATGACCGGTTCACTAAATGCTAGAGGCTCGGACGAAAATGAGTAGCCACTTTGTGTAAACCATGTGTTTTTCTGATGAAGCGCTTTTTTAAAATATGTAGTTTGGAATTCCTCAGATAAAGGGTCTGCTTGCAGCCAGGGAGAAAGGCTGCCCAAGACTAGAAAAAATAACGCTTTTTTTACCATTTCTTAACCATAGCAAAAGCATAATTTCAATGCAATACGTTAAAAATTAATTTTATTGCACCAGCGCGATGAGTTTTCTTTGAAGTTTGGAGATGGGTTTTTGGGTTTGGGTGAGGGGCAGCCACTGGTGATGGGGCTGGGTATAGATGGGCTTGGCGGTGGTGGCTTGCCATAGGGTTACATGGATTTTTTGGTGGGTGAGGATGTGTTGGAGGGTGGTTTTTTGCTCGATATTTTGCGCGTGGGGATGGGCTTGGGCCAAGGCATCTTGCGGCGCAGATGGGTGGGGCTTGGTGGTCCATTCGTAAAAGGGAAATTGCCATAACCCTTCCCATCGGCCGGGTTGTGTGCGTTTTTCAAATAAATAAAGGCCGTCTTGGTTTTGTAAAGCCAATGAGGCGGCCCAAATTTGTTTGGGGGCTTTCTTTTTTTTGGGGGCAGGGAACTGCGCAACCGTACCAGCTTGCTGGGCTTGACAGTGCTTTTGTACCGGACAAAGAAGACACTGGGGTGAGGTTGGACTGCAAAGTGTGGCGCCCAGTTCCATCAAAGCCTGATTTAAGCTGCCAGGATCTACGCACTGAGCCAGTTGCCAGGCGGCATCGTCAACTGGGTGATGGGTGGCAAAAATACGACTGAGCACGCGCTTGACGTTGCCATCGACACATGGGGTTTGCTCACCAAATGCGATGGAGGCGACGGCTCCAGAGGTGTAGGCACCAAAGCCAGCGAGTTGAATCAGTTCTTTTTGAGTGCGCGGCCATTGGCCCCCATGTTGCTCCGTGAGTTGCTTGGCCGCTTGATGAAGATAACGGGCCCGTCGATAATAGCCCAGTCCCTGCCACAGTTTCATGACCTCTTCTTCTGAGGCTTGGGCCAAGTCTTGTAAGGTGGGAAGGGCAGTTAAAAAGCGATGCCAATAATCAATGACGGTATCCACACGTGTTTGTTGCAACATCACCTCCGACACCCAGATGGCGTAAGGGTCGCGCGTGGCACGCCAAGGAAGCGGCCGTTTGTGTTTGGCATACCACCCAAGCAGCTGGGTTTGCAGAGATTGTATGTGTTTAGGTGATGGGTTGACCAATGCGATTCCAACGAATGCTCGGAATGGCCACGGGGCCAATGGTGAAAGCGGGATTGAATTTATCCAACGACAACCATAAAAACCGCGCGCGGCCTTTGATATCTTGCACGGGCAAAAATCCCCAAAATCGGCTGTCCAACGAGCGATCGCGGTTGTCGCCCATGACAAACACATGGCCTTTGGGCACCACAAAATGACCCCCTTTGCCGGGGGAGGGATCCAATTTAAACATCCAGTGTGGTTTGTCATCCAAGGTTTCTTTAAAAAGCTGGCCGACTTCTCGTTCCAGTAATTCAGGGTGGTCGCTGACAATGCTTCGGTCACTCACTGTGGTATAGACCAGCGGTTGTTCGTTGATTTTAATTCGTCCGTTTTCAATGTCGAGTACGTCTCCGGGTACGCCCACCACACGTTTGATGATGCTTTTGTTGCCCGGCCCTTGTTCACTAAAGACAACCACATCGCCCCGATTGGGAAGGCTGTGTTGCCATAGGTTTTTATTGGTGAGCGGTACTTTGATTGCATAAGAATATTTGGTCACAAAAAGAAAATCGCCAATTTTCAGGGTGGGTAGCATCGATTCAGACGGAATTTGATACGGAGAGGCCACCACGGTTCGAAAAACAAAAGCAAGCAGGATGATCAAGCCAATGGAAAAAACTTCTTTTTTAATTTTGTTTTTGGAGGGCATGTTGAACTCGTTGTGTAGGGTTAGAGATCCAAATGTTCAAGCACAAATCCTGAGATCATTCGTGAAACATTGGTTTCCAAAGCTTGAAATGCAAAACCAATCATGGTGGCTTCATCAAAGGCGCGTTCTTTTTGAACCCGCACCACCTTGGCATTGGCTCGCAAAGGAAACGGGTAATCGGGCAGGCTAAACTCAAGGGTGCATACATCGCCTTGAGCCATGGGAAAGTTGGTGGCAATTAATATGCCCGACCAGCTTAAGTTTACAGCTTGAGCAAAGCCATGGATGGGATTGCCACCCACAGTGACTTTGATTGGAAAATCCACCTCCAAGCGCCGTGCTCGAATTTGACGGTCGGTCGCGGTGGGTTCTTCCTGCTTTAAAAGTACATCCGAAATGGCATCATTTTTATCCAGTTTGCTGGTCATATCCTTTTGATATACCGCGCTCTGGTCTTTCAGGCAAGGGCAATTGCCCTGGGTTAAGGCAGGGGTTTACCCACATATTCCAGTGTGGAGGAAGCCCTTGAAGGAGAATGAACAAAAAACGCCACGCGTCCTATCAGGCGCGTCATATGGACGGGGCCAAAGTTGCGGCTGTCATAGGATTTTGCCCCATGGTCCCCCAATACGTAAATGTGGCCTGAAGGTACTTTTTGCAAGGAGTCTGCCTGATCTTTCATGGTGTCACCAGGCAAGCCCGACACCCGTTTGATCAGTACCTTGTTTCGCTGCTCGTTCCAAAAAACCACCACATCGCCGGGCATGGGCGTTTGCCACTGCCAGCGCATGGAATGGGTAAAAGGCAAAGTGAAACCGTAAGCCAATTTTTGTACGGCCACCACATCGCCGGGTGCCAGCGTCGGGTGCATGGATGTGCCTTGAATATGGTACAGCGAAAACACCGACCATCGAAGCACGAGCCACGTGAGCAAAAGTGCCAGCGCAAAGCCTGTAAAAATTTTGAAAGACCTGCGGTTAGAAGCTCTCATGCTCAGACGCGGGGCTTTTGTGCGTAAGAGGGTTGAATGTACCAAGGCTGCAGGCTTGCATGATTTTCATGCTGCTTGCTTTGAACAATGCTGGCATGCCATGCTTGCTCGCAAAGCTGAGCAAAGGAAACGGGGCAAATTTTCGCCACTTGCGAGTCCACTGTCGGCATCCAATCGGGTTGCAGCCAAAGTTCTGCTTGGTTCCATGGTACATCGTTGAGGGCCATGAACGATGGAGGAGTACTTGGCTTTTGATCGGGGCGTGAATGAATGCAAACATAAACATGGTCCTTTTGGGCAGGCCAAATCAAACCCACATTGCTCGTTTCAGAGGCCTCAAGCGTGTGGGCGAGCCGATCAAAGTTTTGTACGGCAACAATGGGATGAGGATTGGCCATAGCCAAAGTTTTAACCGTCATAATGCCCACCCGAAGGCCTGTAAATGAACCAGGGCCAACCACCACAGACCATTGTTGAATGTCTTGGAGTGTAAAAGAACACTGTTGAAGCAGCGTTTGAATCTGAGGGATCAAGGATGCGCAGTGATCTCTGGAAGTGGTGTGCTGTACACTTCGAATGCATTTTTCTTGATCGTAAAGCAGCAAACCCAAATAGGGACCGCTGGTATCGACGGCCAGGCCGAGCATGGCTTATTGAAACAACGCTTTGATTTTATCAACAAAGAAACGATCGATGTCGACATAAAAAACCAAAAGCATCAAGCCTAATAAAACAAACAAGCCACCTTGTTGTGCATACTCCATGATTTTCATGGGCACAGGCTTGCCGCGAATGACTTCAATGGCATAGAAAAACAGGTGCCCACCATCCAGCACTGGGATGGGCAGTAAGTTTAGTACGCCCAAGGTAATGCTTAAAACCGCCATCAATCGGAAAAAAGACATCCAGCCGCCAGATTTGTAAGTGCTGCCCGCCATGTAAAAAATTGAAATCGGTCCGCCCAATGTTTTGACCGTAAGCTGACCCGAAAACAACTTGCCCAATCCAATCACCGTATTTTTGGTCAGCAGCCAGGTTTCTTCAAAGCCGCGCGCAAAAGATTTAAATGGATTGCTGTATTGTTCTTTGTACACGTCCACGTCATGAAATTGCGCCATCGAGTTTACGCCCATTTGACGAACTTTCGCCTTCACGTTGGTGACAACATCCCGCTGAGACACTTCTTTGGGCACCAAGTCGATGTTCATCACTTGGCCTTGACGCATCAAAGTCACCGACAGCGGGTCACCGGTGTTGTTGGTGATGGCTTTGCGGAAGCCAAACCAAGATACAACAGGCTGCCCATTCAGGGCTAAAATATGATCGCCTTCTTGCACGCCTTTTTCTTGGGCGATGGAGTCTTCCTGAACTTTGGCAACAAACATTTCGCTGGAGTACGCACCAATGTCACGCAGCGATTCAATGGATCCAAAGGTGACGGTTTTTTCGACACCATTGGCTGTACCGTCCATATATGAAATTTGAACTTGCTCAGACGGTTGAGACAATTGCTGATCAATCTGCCAAAAATATTCGACGGGCTCGCCGTTGACTTTTGTAATCAAGTCACCCGTGCGTAAACCTTTTTCATAGGCCATTGAGCTAGGATCCGAAATGCCCACAACGGTTTTTGGGGCTCCCAAATCGATGCCGATTTTACCCTGCGGGGTTTCTTGGCCAAATTCGTTCATGCCGTTTTCAATACGGGGTTGGACAGTCACCTGAATCGTTTCGCCGCCTCGCTGCACCACCAAATCTGTGGGTCGGTCACCGCGATCAGCAATGATGCGATTGAGCGTGCGCCATTTTTGTACCTTTTGATTTTCAATTTGAACAATGCGGTCACCACTACGAAGCCCCGCTTCTTGTGCAGGAGAGCCAGGTACAACCGTGCCCACCATGCTGCTAGGGGTGGGTACCCCCACCATGTACAAAATACCAAAAACAATCACGGGTAAAATTAAGTTAAAAATGGGCCCCATGGCGACGATGGCAATGCGATTCCACACCGGCTGGGTGGCAAACGATCGGGGATCGGTTAGCTCCTTTTCATCGATTTTGCCCATGTCTTCTTGCCCACGCATTTTGACATAACCGCCCAATGGAAATAGGCAAAGCGCATACTCTGTTTCGCCCCACGTCCATTTGGCAATGGAAGGACCAAACCCGATGGCAAATCTTTCTACATAAACATTGCACCATTTGGCGACGGAAAAGTGACCCAACTCATGAAAAAATACAAGGCCACCGAAAAGTAAAATGGGAATAATCACAGATGAAAACATTCGCGTATTGTACGCGGAAAATGGTTAGCCGGCAATGCTTTTTTTGGCCTGGTCTCGGCCCCACTGGTCGGCAGCAACGTATTGCTCAAGGGTTTGCGAGCCAGTCTCTTGATAGCAGTTGAGGGTATCTTCCAACACGTTAAAAATGCCCTGAAAGTCAATTTGCCCGTTTAAAAAGGCTTCAACGGCTGTTTCATTGGCACCATTGAGCACAGCGGGGTGGGTGTTGCCCGCTTCAAGGGCTTGATAGGCCAAGGCAATGGTCGGATAGCGCTTAAGATCGGGTGGAAAAAAAGTCATTTCACCCAACGCAGTAAAATCGACCGGGTCAATTACGTTGGGGTACCGATCTGGGTAAGACATGGCGTAGGCGATGGGTGCGCGCATGTGAGGAATGCCCATTTGCGACAACGTAGAGCCATCTTGAAACTCAACCATCGAGTGAATAATGGACTGTGGATGCACCACCACCTCAATTTGCGAAACGTCCAAATCAAACAACCATTTGGCTTCAATGACTTCCAACCCTTTGTTCATCATGGTAGCAGAGTCAATGGTGATTTTGGGTCCCATGGACCAGTTGGGATGGTTGAGCGCATCTTCAATGGTGACGTCCTTCCATTGGATTTCAGGACGCAGAAAAAAAGGTCCACCCGATGCGGTGAGCATGATTTTGCGCACGTCTTGATGCTGCGCACCTTGCAAACACTGAAAAATGGCACTGTGCTCACTGTCGACAGGCAGCAGAGTGGCGTTGTGTGTTTTTACCTGTTGATTCATCCAGGCACCGCTGACCACCATCGATTCTTTGTTGGCCAGTAAAATGGTTTTGCCGGCTTGAATTGCCGCAAAGGTCGGCTTTAAGCCGCTGGCGCCCACAATGGCAGACATGACGGTGTCCGCCTCTGACAATCGCGCCACCTCACAAGCGCCCTCTGGACCAACACCAATGCTGAGATTTTTATCCACACCCAACGCCAGCAGCGCCTGTCGACTTTCTTCGTCTTGCACCGACACGATGTCCGGCTTAAACGCTTGAATCTGGGCGTGTAGTTTTTTTACGTTTCGTCCCGCAGCCAACCCCACCACATTCCATCGCTGGGGGAAATCTCGAACCAAGCTCAGGGTGGACTCGCCAATGGATCCTGTGCTGCCCAGGATGCTTAAGTTTTTCTGTGTCATGAGGCCATGCTTTCCGGCGCCTGTGCGCCAAAACGTCGTTGACGGGTGGCAAACCAATCCAGCGCGCGTTGCAATTCTTCGGTGGAGAATGCCGGCCACAATGTGTCGGTGACAAAGTACTCTGCATAAATGCTTTGCCAGGGTAAAAAATTGGATGTTCGAAACTCACCACTGGTGCGAACAATCAGGTCCGGATCTGGTCGGCCAGCGGTGTCCAGGTACTCACTGATGACTTCTTCTGTAATGTCGGAGGGATCCAGTCCGCGATCTTGAACGGCGCGCGCCATCTTTGCAAAAGCTCTTCGCAATTCATCGCGCCCACCATAACTAAGGGCCAGTTGTAAAGTCATGCCTGAATGGTTTTTTGTTTGAGTCACTACATAATCAAGTGCTTTGCGTGCCAACAAAGGCAATTTTTGCGTATTGCCAATGGTGACCAACCGAACCTGATTTTTAACAAATGTAGGCAGCTCCGACAGCAAAAAGGTTCGCAATAGCTCCATCAATGTTTGCACTTCAGGCTTAGAGCGTTTCCAATTTTCTTGAGAAAAAGCGTAAAGTGTTACCATTTCAATGCCCGCATCGCTGCATGCACTCACCACTTCAATGGCTTTTTTTACGCCTTGTTGGTGCCCATCAGATCTAGACAACCCTTGGCTTTGAGCCCAGCGACCATTGCCATCCATGATGATGGCCAAATGGCGAAGTGTGTCTGGAGCCTGGAGGGTCAAACGCTTAAAATGTCTTTGGATTTTACGTCCAGAATGGAATCGACTTGATCGATGTATTGATCGGTTAATTTTTGAATTTGATCGCTGGCGCGTTTTTGATCATCTTCGGTCAATTCTTTATCTTTCACGCCTTTTTTAATGTCATCCATGGCAGCACGTCGGACGTTTCGGATGCCGATCTTGCCATCCTCTGCAATTTTGCCGGCCTGCTTCACCGTTTGCTTGCGCACTTCTTCGGTCATGGGGGGCATGGGCAAACGGATCATTTTGCCATCGTTTTGGGGCGTTAAGCCCAAATCTGAAGTTAAAATCGCTTTTTCAATCTCGCTCAGGGCCGATTGATCCCAGGGCTGAATGGCCAAGGTTCGCGCCTCTGGTGCGTTGACATTGGCTAGCTGAGAAATGGGCGTGGGCGTGCCGTAATAATCAACCATGACGCTGTCGAGGATACCTGGATTGGCGCGACCGGTACGAAGTTTGGAAAGCTCATTTTTATAAGCTTCTAACGCTTTTTCCATATTGCTTTTGGCGGTTGCCATTACCTCATTGATCATGATTTTATTCTCCTGTTACAAGCGTACCAATGGTTTCACCCATAACGGCTTTATGGATGTTTCCTTTTTCGGTCATGTTAAACACCACGATGGGCATTTTGTTGTCCATGCACAACGAGGTGGCGGTGGCGTCCATCACCTTTAAATCTTTTTGCAACACTTCAAGATAGGTAAGCTGATCAAACTTTTCTGCATCCTTGTGTTGAAGCGGATCTTTGTCATACACACCATCCACGCGCGTGGCTTTTAAAATAACGTCTGCGTTGATTTCCATCGCCCGCAAAGATGCAGCGGTATCGGTGGTAAAATAAGGATTGCCTGTACCGGCTGCAAAGATCACCACGCGGCCTTTTTCCAAATGGCGGGCGGCCCGTCGACGAATATACGGTTCGCTGACCTCCTGCATTTGAAGCGCACTTTGTACGCGAGAGTAAATGCCGTTTCGTTCAAACGAATCTTGCAAAGCCAAAGCATTGATCACCGTGGCCAGCATGCCCATGTGGTCGGCAGTGGTGCGGTCCATGCCTTCGGTTGAACCGCGCACACCTCGAAAAATATTGCCGCCACCAATGACGATGGCCAGCTCTACATCGTGCTGCTTGACTTGCTTAATTTCGTCCGCAATGTCTTGCAGCACCGAAGGCTCAATGCCATAGCCGGTATCGCTGCACAGGGCTTCGCCGCTGAGCTTGAGTAAAACGCGCTTATACCGGGGCTGGCTCAAAATTAGGCGTCCTGTCCCATTTCGAAACGCGCAAAGCGTTTGACGGTGATGTTTTCACCCACTTTGGCAATCGCTTCGGTGAGCAAGTCTTGGATTTTTTTGTCGGGATCTTTGACAAAGGCTTGTTCCAACAAACAAATTTCAGAGTAGAATTTGTCCATTTTGCCATCGACAATTTTTTCCAACACGTTTTCAGGTTTGTTCATGCTTTTGACTTGTTCTAGGAAAACACTTCGCTCTTTGTCGCTGACTTCACTGGGTACGTCTTCGCGTTTAACAAAGCTGGGATTGGCAGCGGCAATGTGCAAAGACAAATCAGAAACCAATGCCTGAAAAGCATCGTTGCGCGCCACAAAATCAGTTTCGCAGTTGACTTCAACCAACACGCCAATTTTACCACCGGCGTGAATGTAGGAAGAAATCAACCCTTCAGAAGTAGAGCGGCTTGATTTTTTGGCAGCTGAAGCCAGGCCTTTTTTGCGCAAAAAAGTAACGGCTTCATCCATGTTGCCATTGACTTCATTCAATGCGTTTTTACAATCCATCATGCCTGCGCCAGTCATCTCACGCAGATTTTTAATCATTTCTACACTTACACTCATGATATGCGTCCTTTTCTTTTCTTTATCTCAATGCCAAGAGTACTTGCAATTAATTGTTCTCTGGTTTGGTTTCAATGTCTGTTTTGACAGCAGGTTTGGTATCCACCAACGGTGCTGCAAGTTTATCTTTATCTTTTTTGGTTGCCACTTTGGGTGTCACTTTGTGCTGTGCTTTGGCAGGTGATTGTGCCAAATCTTTCTTTTCTACCACAGGACCCCCTTCGCCAGCTGTCACAGGTTTGGGAGCAGCTTTTTGGGCAGGCGCTTCTTTTTCGGCAGCAGCTTTGGCAGCAGCGGCTTCAGCAGCGCGTTTTTCGTCGGCTGCTTTTTTCTCAGCCATTTGTTTTTGCATTTCGGCTTCGTATGACTTGCTTGCTTTTAAGCAAGTGTCAGCAATTTCAGTGAAAAACAAACGAATGGACTTTAAAGCATCGTCGTTGGCGGGCAAAATGTAGTCAATGCCGTCTGGATCACAGTTGGTGTCGGCAATGGCAATGGTTGGAATGTTGAGTTTGCGCGCCTCGGCGATGGCAATGTGCTCTTTGTTGGGATCAACCACAACCACCAACTGAGGAATGCGTTCCATGTTGCGAATGCCTGATAAATCACGCACCAATTTTTGGCGTTCTTTTTCAAGGCGAGACGTGTCTTTTTTGGAATAGTCTGCCACTGCATCGGAAGCCAACAAAGCTTCTAAATCTTTTAAACGCTCAATGCGCTTTTTAATGGTGGGGAAGTTGGTGAGCATGCCGCCCAACCACCGACGGTTGACATAATATTGACCACTGCGGGTGGCTTCTTCTTCGATGATTTCTTGCGCTTGGGGTTTGGTGCCCACAAACAAAACTTTGCCACCGCGGCCAACCACTTCAGCAATGGTTTTTTGCGCGACGTTCCAGCGTTCCAATGTTTTTTCAAGGTTGATGATGTAAATGCCGGAACGTGCGCCGAAGATAAACGGCTTCATTTTGGGGTTCCAACGATGGGTTTGGTGACCGAAATGGGCACCGGCGTCCAATAGACTTTTAATAGAAATTGACATGAACTTTCCTCTTTCTTGTTTTAGGTTGGTATCTTCCGTTTTCCAACCAAGCTTATTTTTGGCTTGGCCCCTTTACCGCTGGTTTTAAAACTTTTGGCACCTAGGGAGGGCTTACAGACCCATTTGCGCAACTTGGAAAAAAGCAGCGCAAACGAAAACGTGTTTCGTTCAAGTAGGGCGCTTTATAGCGGGAAATGCGTCGTTTGGCAAGTCCTCAAGTGAGACGAATTGGGCCCTACCAAATCAGATCGCTTTTGCGGATAATAGGTGGCACTGCGCGCGTTTTTCATGATAAACTATGAAAATCATGAGTGATTTCTTTGCGGGTGCCACGGCTAGTTTTTTAAAGCCCCTGGCTGATTTTATGAAGGATCCCGATGTATCCGAGGTCATGGTCAACGGGCATGCGCGCATTTATATCGAAAAAAAGGGCAAGCTGCGTCGAACCAACGCAAGTTTTGCAGATGAAGATGAGCTGATGGCGGCGGTACGGCGCATTGCTCAATCCGTGGGCCGCATGATTGACGAAAAAAATCCCGTCATGGACGGCCGCTTGCCCGATGGATCACGCGTGCACGCCGTCATTCCACCGGCGGCCAAAAAAGGCATTTATTTAACCATCCGAAAATTTTCCAATGATCGTCTCACCATCAAAGAGTTGGTCAAAGGGGGTTCGCTGTCGCTGGAGATGGCAAAATTTATCAATCTCTGCTGCGCCATGGCCAAAAATACAATTGTGTCCGGGGGAACATCGTCGGGTAAGACCACCCTGCTCAATGTGGTATCAAGCTTGATTCCCCAAGATCAGCGCATTGTGGTCATCGAAGACTCATCAGAATTAACTTTTGCGCAGGATCACGTGTTGCCGCTTGAAACGCAAGCCAAAGACCGAATGGGTGAAGGCCAGGTCAGCATGCGTGATTTAATCAAGGCGTCTTTGCGCATGCGACCCGATCGCATTGTGATTGGGGAGGTGCGTGGTCCAGAAGCGCTTGATCTTTTGCAAGCCATGAACACCGGCCATGCTGGATCCATGGCCACCCTCCATGCCAATACGCCCAAAGGTGCATTAGAGAGGCTTGAAACCCTGGCACTGATGAGCGATGTCGATCTGCCCCTGCGGGCGCTGCGTTCGCAAATTGCATCGGCTTTGGACATTATTATTCAGGCGCAGCGTTTGCGCGACGGTTCGCGAAAAATCACCCACATCTCCGAAGTGGTGGGCATGACCGAAGACGGTCACTATCAGGTCAACGATTTGTTTGTGTATCACGTTGAAAGCGTTGAAGCCGATGGCACCATGATTGGCCGGCATAAAGCCACGGGTAATCATCCTACGTTTTTACAAGAAGCCATTGCGCAGGGTTTTACTGTTGATGAAACGTTGTTTGCTTAAAAGTTATTGGTTTTTTTAAAATGCAAGCTACGTGCTGCGCTTTTTGGGCTTGTGTTCGCTAGTCCTCGCTTGCGCTGCGGAGACGCTCACCCAAGCCCAAAAAGCTACCGACATGTCATGAAAACCAAGCCAGACTGATAAACATAAAAACAAACGCCACTGGCGTTTGTTTTTATCAATTTTTTTTGAGTTGAGACTGTTAAATTGCCCAGGATGCAACTAAAAAACGATCCATTGGCCGTGATTTGTGACAACCATGCGTGTTGCGTTTTGGCTTATTGTGAAAAGTGATTGGTTCAATTGATATTCGTATATGTCAACGTAGCGATAACATTTCTTGGACGGGAAGGTGTTTTACGTTTTCTATTTGTTGATTGATTTTTGAAATCAAACACGGTTCAAATTGAGGGAATTTTTTACAGAAATACAGCAGGCCGCTTAGGTCTTTTTTATGCGTGGAGGATGATTTTACTTCAATAGCCCAGTGTTGATTGTCTGGCCCAATCACGACCAAATCGACTTCGTGATCTCGCTCTTTCCAGTAATACGTATGCCAACCCGCTTCGACAAAGCGCGCGCCAATGCTATTTTCAAAGTAATGCCCCATTTTTTTTGCGCTTAGCGGTTGTTCGATGGGTCGTTCAAACGCCCGGATCAGCGCATTATCATGAATGATGATTTTTGGACTGCTTCGTTTGCTATGAAACGCCCTGGGTGAATATTTTTCAAGACCAGTGACCAAAAAACTCTGTCCCAGTAAGTCGAGATAATGCCGAATGGTGGGAAGCGTACCTTTGTTTTGTAATTGTCCCAGCATTTTTGAAAGACTGACCACTTGCGCAGGAAGGGTCAACGCCAAACCAAACAGTTGGCGCAGCAAAGCGGGAGAATCGACGGGATGAAGTTGCATCAAGTCTCGGCCAATGGCTGGTTCAACAATCGAGTCCCGGATATAGGCGCCCCACCTTGGCACATCGTGATGCAATGCTTGAGAGCCGGGGTAACAGCCGTATTGAATATAATGGTCGATGTCTTGGCCAAACGCGTGATGGGCTTCTTCAAAATTCCAATGCTGTGCCCGAATCAATTCAAAGCGTCCGGCCAAGGTTTCCTTCAGACCTTTTTCCATCATTAATGCCGATGAACCCGTAAGAATCAACTTGGGTTTTTCTTTGGCTGAATCCCAACGCTTTTTGATCACTTCACTCCAGCCTGGTATTTTTTGAATTTCATCGATGCCTAAGATTTTTTCCTTGCACTGCTGCGCTTCATTCCACCATGTGTCAATGACGTCTAATGGAAGGGCGGTTGGATAATCGGCTGTCTTGTATATGCCTCGATCGGACAATACTTTTTGCAAAGCCGTAGTTTTTCCCACCTGCCTCGGCCCAATCAATACTTGAATCAATGGAGCTTTTTCTTGGATTCGAGATCGCAAGGTTTCTTCTAAGTATCTAGAATAATGAGAAACAATCATATATTTACAAAATATAAAATATATTTTATATTTTGTAAATAGAAATATCCGTTTTCTATCCTATCTCCCGGATTACCATCCATTTTTTGTTTTACTCATGGGTCTTCGAGGAAAATTGCATTTTGAGTAGCGAGTCTGATACAGGGCATGCATGCGTTTATGGATCGGGATCGGAATCTGGCTTGGTTGTATGGTGGGCGTGCTGGATGGACATGCCGATGAAACACACCGAATGGCTTGGATTGGGGATAGTTTGTCGGTGGATTTTGAATTTCATCGACAAGGAGCCATGCTCAAGGCGCTTTGGACGCAAGGTCAGGCCAAAGGGATGGTGGTGGATCGATCCAATCCGGCGTTGATCTCCATTGAGGAGCATTTGCGGGGGCATCATGCTTTGCTGACCATTGACAATTATTCACGGGCGGGCAGCAGCATTACGTTGGGCAATTCATGGACCGAAAAACACCTGATGCGCATGCAAACGCTTGAAGAGCAGGTTGATCGTATGCTCCGCCCAGCGAGCAAGCGATATGATAGCGTGGTGTTTTGGGTGGGGCACAACGATGTATCTCGGGTGGAGGCCCACCCCAATCTTGATACCGATTGTTTCAGCGATAAAGAAATCCTTTGTCATGAAGTGGAGGATGTGCTGGCGCGCTATACGGATCAAATTGAAAAGGTGAGGGCGTTGTACCAAGATGTATACAGTGGCCATCCATTGAAAATTTTTGTCATTGGGTTGGTGGATTTTTCTTCTTTTTTTCCGCTGCACGATCGAGCGTGGTCGCTTCACCAAAGTGATCCAGACAGTTTTCCCTACATAGAGATTTCTCGAGAGGCCGTTCATTTTTTACAGCAACCGTATCGAGATCAAGCCATGCTTTTTGCCACTTCTTTTAATGAAATCTTGGCAAGCTGGGTAGCCAATCAATTGGAAATCAACCCCTCCAGCATGGCGGTCCAATACGCCGGATCCGTGGCTCAAACACTCGTTGGCGGCTTAGCCCATGTAAGTGCGGACGGTTTTCATCCCAGCCAGCAAGGCAAAAATTTTTATGCCAAGGTGATTGCCGATGAGCTGATTCAACTTGGGTTATTTGAATTGCACTAAAGGGTTTTTACAGAATCTTCTTAGATAAGTGGTATCGAATCTTGACAGTATGGGCAAATATCATTTAAAAGCCTTGGAAATGTTTGACGCGTATCGCTATAATTTGTTTTTGGTTATGGGTTTTACATTCAGTTTTTTGTGGGGGTGTCATGCTTCCGATCCAAATGATGGGGCCATGGCAAGTGATGCAACGAGTATACAACAAAAAGAAAATTCGGCTGACCCTTTGCAAGCCGCTGGTCAAAAAGCGTGTCAGCAAGGTGCATGTGTGTCTGATCCAGCGCATAGCGACATCGATCGCCAGGCCGATCATGATCATGACAAAGACAAAGCCAATCCGCCTCTTACACTGACTTCTGATTTGAAGGTCGATTTTCTTCCCATGGCGGGCATTTCATGTGCTTACCAACTCAATGTGTCCCACGGCGCTGCACCCCAGGATGCATGGCGCTTGATGTGGAGTAGCTCAGCCAGTGAACATCAAGACATTGAGCCCCTGGACCTGGCATCAGCGCAAGAAAACCATGGGCCTCATTTTCATTTGGCAGAAAATGAAACGGTACAAATCTATGCTCAGCCCGCCAACGCCGATGCTTCTGAAGCGCTGCCTTTGTCTAGCCCTTTATCCTGTGATGCATCTCTTTTTGCAGACTCGCCCAGCGTGGCGCTGAATGTTCACGCAGATCACGTGGATTTAACCATTCAGGGCAATCTTACAAGTCAAAAAAATCATCGTTACTTGGCTTATTTGATCAGTGACGAAAATTATTGCACCCAGGTCAACCACACCGATTGGACCGCGCTTGACACCGTCATCGTGACAGACCCACGAATGTACAAACCTGTATTTAGAAAAAAAGGATTGAAAACCCTCCGCGCCATTGCCTCGGCAGAACACGATGGCCAGAAACTTTACGTGCTGTTGGTGGATCAATCGGACAATCAATGGAAGTGGACGTATCTGACCAGTTTTATCATCGATTTGCATCTAGACGCTTCGGTGGCAGAGGAGCGTGATTCTGACGCCCCTCATCACGATGCGTGATGCATAGACTTTGTATGAAATTAAAAAAAAACGGCGCATGATGGTTGCATCATGCGCCGCTTGTAGTCTGTTCAATGCTCTGGGCTTTGTTTAGCCTTTGGGCATAAGCACGGTATCGATCACGTGGATCACACCGTTGCTGGTTTCGATGTCAGTTTTAGTGACTTTGGCGCCATCAATCATCACGGCTTCTTTGGCGTTTTTGGCTTTAATTTTTAAAGATTCGCCTTCCAATGTTTTGGCTTTTTTAAGCGCCAACACATCTTTGGCCATCACTTTGCCAGACACTACGTGGTAGGTCAGTACTTTTTTGAGTTTGTCTTTGTCTTTCAACAACGCTTCCAAATCTTCTTTGGGCAGTTTGGCAAATGCGGCATCGGTCGGTGCAAATACGGTAAAAGGTCCGTCTTGCTTTAGCGTTTCAACCAAGTCTGCTGCACGGATGGCTTTGACCAAAGTGTCAAACGATCCAGATTGAACAGCGGTCTCAACGATGTCTTTGCCTTTGACCATGGTGGTTTCTTTGGCCATGGTGTCGTTTTTCTTGTTGTAATTACCGGCTTGTGCAGCCAAGGGGAGCATCAGCAATGCGCTGAGCATGAATGTTGTCATTTTCATATAAAAGTCCTTTCAATCAGATTCTACACCCATGCGTTGGGTGCAATGTTAACGCGTTTATACACTAAAACATGATTGCACTCATCTTTTTGGCCAAGTTTATTCAATCTTATGAAAAAATTAACAAAATTAAGGTTCAAGTCGTTCCATCATGCGGGGAAAGGGGATGGTTTCGCGCACGTGGTGAAGGCCGCATATGTAGGTAACCATGCGCTCCAAACCCAAACCGAAGCCGGCATGGGGTACGCTGCCATACTTGCGCAGATCCAAATACCATTCAAAGGCTTCACGGGGTAGATCGTGCTCTTTGATTTTTTTCTCCAAAACTTCAAGGGAGGTTTCGCGCTCGCCCCCGCCGATGATTTCGCCATAGCCTTCAGGGGCCAATACGTCCATCGATTGACACACTTTGGGGTCGGTGGCGTCTTCTTTCATGTAAAAGGCTTTAAACGCGGTGGGAAAATGATGCACGATGATGGGCTGGTCGAAACATTCGGTGAGTTTGGTTTCATCTTCGGCACCAAAGTCACTGCCCCATTCAATCTCTTGACCCAGCTCATGCAATTTTTCGATGGCTTGGGTGTAGCTCATGCGCACAAAAGGTTGTGTGGCTTTTTTGAGCTTTTCGACATCTCGTTCGAGCACCTTCAATTCTGCTTGCTTGTGGTCGAGCACTTGCTGAACCACGGTTTGAAAAAAGTCTTCGGCCAGGTCCATGTCTTGATCCAAGTTCATGTAGGCCACTTCGGGTTCCACCATCCAAAATTCGGTTAAGTGGCGACGGGTTTTGGATTTTTCAGCACGAAAGGTTGGGCCAAAACAATACACCTTGCCAAATGCGGCAGCCCCGGCTTCCATGTACAGCTGTCCGCTTTGGGTTAAATAAGCTTGGCGGCCAAAATATTCGGTGGCAAAAAGCGTGCTGGTGCCTTCACAGGCATTGGGCGTAAAAATGGGCGCATCCAAATTTAAAAAACCGCGCGTGTCTAAATAGTCACGAATGGCCCGAATGATTTCTGCACGAATTTTTAGAATGGCTTGTTGTCGTTTGGACCTTAGCCATAAATGACGGTGGTCCATTAAAAATGCAATGCCATGTTCTTTGGGCGAGATGGGATATTCCACTTCTGGAATATGCACCACTTCAATGTCCGATACGCCGATCTCATAGCCCAGCTCCGAGCGGTCGTCTTTTCGAATTTGACCTGTGACTGTAAATGAAGACTCTTGGGTAAGGCTTGCCGCTTTTTCAAAAACTTCTTCGGCGACTTCGGCTTTGACCACCACGCATTGAATGATGTCGCTGCCATCGCGCATTTGCAAAAATTGAATTTTTCCACTGGATCGTTTGTTGTACAGCCAACCTTGCAAGGTAACCGTTTGGTCGCAGTATTCTCCAACTTGGTCAATACGAATGATGGGTTCAGACATAATGTTTGCTCCTTATAATCTTTTGGGTCTGACTTACGTTCGTGAAGGTTTCCACGTAAAAGTAACCAGTTTGGCGGGGCTATTCATGGAAAAAATTTTGGTGGGCATGGTGCTTTTTCGAAAGCGTATTTCGTAGAGTTTTTCAAAGCCATCGGACGTGTGGGGGAAAAAGTGGCGTTCCTGCGCATTGATGGTCCTTTTGTCGATCAAGGCGGGACGAATAGATTCATCTTGATCTTCCAGTCGAAGTGACCATATTTTTTTGCCCGGTGCGTGTTCGTTTAAATCATCGTAATCAACGTCGGAGGCAAAGTGGGACACCATAAACACGTCGTATTCTTCCAGCTTTTCCTCCCACTCTTGATGCATGGCTTGGCGCTCTTGGTCTGAAAAGCGATAAATGTCCGCATATTCCTCGACATACAATCGGGCCAGCTCGGGTGTAAAATAGCTGGCGTGGGTTTGATAAATCACCTTTTCCAGACCATACATTCTTTTGTACTTTGTCTGTTTGGCCAGCAGCTTATGGTAAGGGGTTTGGGGTCGTCCATCAAATGTTACGCGGGGATGTTCACACCCCACAAGAAAAACAAGGCATACAAAGCTGGTTAAAAGCATGGTCCACAGTCGAGTCATAGGGTTCACTTATAGCTTACCTCTGCGTAGGACTCAATTGTAAATTGGTCTTTGTTAAAACTTGTACATTGAGGTGCAAACAGCTAAAACCAAGAGATATGAAGCGAATTCGAAAATTATTTTATGAAGAAATTGAATTGGGTTCTTCGTTTGTGACCGTGGCGCGTACCATCACCGAGGCGGACATTGTTAATTTTGCCTGCTTAACCGGTGATTTTAATCCGCTGCACATGGATGATACCTATGCCAAAGACGGCTTGTTTGGTCAGCGCATTGCCCATGGTCTTTTGGGCCTTTCTGTGGCGGCAGGGCAACAAACCGATGCACTCGAATATGAAATCCAAGCTTTTATGAATTTAAACTGGACGTTCAAACGGCCCATTTTTATTGGCGATACGGTGTACGTAGAATCAACGGTATCTGAAAAAAAACCCAGTCGTCAGCCAGGCTCAGGTGTGATCGTTCTTTCGCGTAAGCTGATCAATCAACATGGCAAAGTAACCCAAGAAGGCACATTCCAATTGTTGGTGGCCGGACAACCCAAAAAAGATGCCAAGTAAGTTTTTAAAAATGGGTTTGACCGCCCTCATCCTTTGTTTTCTATCGCTGGATGGGTTTGCTCAAAACAACAGCGACATTGTCATCACCCATCAAGAAACAGTGGATCGCGCGCAAATTGGCTTGGAAAAAAATCGGGTTCGAGATCAGGCCCTTTTAAATGCTTTGTTGCAAGCCAGCCAAAGCATGGTGCCCGCACAGGCTTACAAAGCCAATCAAGCGCTTATGGAAGCACTGCTTTCACGAAATGTGCAAAACTTTGTCAAAGATTATCGTTATATCGATCAGGGCTTTCGTGGGCAAAGTTACCGTGTTGAACTGGAAGTCGAACCCCAATGGTTTTTGTTGAAAAATAAATTAACCGAATGGGGCATCATTCCTTATAAGGCCACCCCCACACTGGTGATTGAACCCGTTGAGGTGGGCTCCAGCGTCAAAGGCACCCCTTCCAGTCAATATTGGACCCAGCAATTGGTGGGCCATCTTCAGTCGCTTGGTTTTTCAGCTCAAGCAATTGACAGCAATCAAACCGCCAAGAATTTTGCCTATCAAATTTCGATGAAGCTGGTGCGTTTAAACGGCCAGGAAGCCGAAGCGGTTTTTTCTTGGGGGGATGCCAAAGGTCAGCAGCGCTTTCAAAAAACTTGGTCGGGTTCACGTCCCTCTCAAGAATCTCTTTTGGCAGGGATGTTTGCAGTCTTTGTTGTCGAACACACCATGCCCAAGTGGTTTGCACAAAAAGGCGACCAGACACAGTATTTTTTGATTTTGGAAGGGATAAAACAGTATCAAGATCTTCAGGCATTAAAGCAGTCTTTGGAACAGCAAAAAAATCTGGTTCGGTCCTTTCAGGACTATAGTTACCGGGCCGACTCGGTCACGTTGGAGCTGCGTTTGGCAAGCTCGTTGGAAGCGCTCATGCAGTGGCTGTCTGCACAACAAATTGGCACAAAACAACTTTCAATTGTCGACCGAGAAAACCGCACCTTGCGCCTTCGCCTTCAGTAACATCGGTGGACTAAAAAATTTTATCGATAGAAAAATAAATCCAGCGTATGCGGAAACGGGCTGGCGTCAAATTCGGCAAAGTCTCCCGTCATAAAAATGGTGACAATGACTTCATTTTTTTCCGACAGCTTGGTGGTGATTTTTTGCAACGGATCGTTGTCGATCAACATGGTTTCTTTGGCAGTGAGCTTGTTAAGACTTGAAAAAGTAAACTGCAATCGTTTGGGTGAAAGAAGTTTTTCAGATGTGTATTTCTTGTAATCTCCTTGCCCCAACAAAGTGACTTTTACAAAATCACCTTGGTCTTCAATGGAGATTGTATCAAGTGAACCATTGGCAGGCGCTGACGGAGTGGGGGTGCTGGGGTTTTCAACGGTAGGCAAAGGAAGCGTTTGTGTGGTCGCAGGTGCTGTTGGCGGCTCGGGCTTAAGAACAATGCCAAAACGCTCTTCCATAAAATCCACCCCATGGCGAAAAAATAAAATTAAAAGCGCGCCCAAAATCACCAGTCCCAATGCTCGGTAAATAACGGATAGGCCAAAAGGTTTTTTTGTTTTTTTGCGCTGTGTGCGTAAATCATCCAGCATGACGTGTTTGGTTTTTCCATCCATGCCATCGGCCTCTTGATGCAAAAGCTCTTCATCCACGGTGGACACTTTTAATTCGCGACTGTTGTCAGGACTTTGCAGAGACAAAGCGGGGAGCGTATCATCTACGATCATGGTTTTTTCAGGTTCAAGCACGGGCTGGTCATCAATTTGTTCAGTGGGCTGCTCCATCACGGAGGGTGTTTTGGTTTTGGCAGGTTTGGTTTTGGTTTTCGGTTTGGGCTGAACTGGTTTGGTTTTAACAGGTTTGGCTTTGGGCTTGGGTGGTGGCGCGTCTTCGGTTTGGCCGCCTGCCGCTTTGGTTTTATGAATGAATTCTTGAATGCTTTTTTGGGTTTGCTTGGAAGGGTTGAGAAACGCCACGACCATGCCTTTTTTATTGGCGGATTCGTCGGAGATTTTATGAACAAAACCTTTGAGCAAAATGGGGTGGCTGGTGCCCAGTTTGAGTTCAAGCAGTAATTCGGTGCCTTGCTCTAACAGTTGAGGCGAAAAGACCAAAATGCCTTTGAGGTTCATTTTGGCCACCAAAAGTAAAAACTCTTGGCCCGTGCTTAATACAGAAACTTTAACTTTGGCGCGCACCCAAAAACATTAGCAAAAATATTGTTTTATTCCGAGTAAAATCCAACACATAAGTGGGTCGAGGGGTGCTTGTGGTAAAAAATTTCAAGTTTTGAGCTTGCAGCTGACTTATTTTACTCCAGTGGGCCCATTGCATATACCAACCTTATGCGTTGAATTGCTTTGTCTTTTGATAAGGGACGCGCTACAATGAGCAAATGTTTGGATTAGGCGCGCCAGAATTATTGTTGATCACCATCGCGATTGTGATTCTTTTTGGTTACAAGCGCATCCCAGAGCTTTTTGGCGGGGTGGGCAAGGGCATTCGCGATTTCAAAAAAGAACTTCACGCAGACGACGAGCCCAAACCAACGCCACCCCCTGCATCTGAAACCAAAACAGAAGATAAATCTGCCTAGGCGCTCATTTTTTAAGGACTTTGAGCAATCACGATTTGATCGACTTCAGGGTCGACGATTTCAATCATGGTATCGGCGGTAAATAAGCTTTGTGGTCGAAACCCCTCTTTGCAACAGTCCCATCGTTGATCGGCCACGATCATGCCATTGGCCACTTGCATGATTTGAAACGATGCCTGCTCAATGTACGTTTCGTTAAAATTAAAAAAGTCCGCACGAATGCGCATGCGTTTGGTTTGTTGATCATCAATCACGGCATGGGTCTCATAATCAACCACTTGAACCAATTCATAAGGGCCGTGAAAGCCCTTTTGCACCAATAAATAGATGGCGCTGGGTTTCCAAGGCACACTTAAAATCAGTAGGCCCAAAAGCAGGCCCAAACCCACCAACACCACCCCGACACCTGCTTGATACAGGCGGCCTTCCAGATTCATTTTGTGGCCAAACCATGGTCGTTTTTGCATGGGACGATGGGCCCTTTTGCCCACGAATGAGCCGGTGGCTTCAAAACCTGGATCGGTGTAGGGAATATCTTTGCCTTTATGGCTGGAGATGGGTTCAAACTCGTTGGGATCGTATTTCATGGGGACCAACTTTAAGATACCATTGATCCTTTGTGGATTCAACGATACAACGATGGCAGAGATGACCATGCTTTTTGCAAAATCCACCCATGCCGATGCACAGCGTGCGCTGTATCAAAAATTAGAAAAACGTTACGGCCTGGCCATGCGCAGCCCAGCGCTTAAAAAAAGCCGGCAGTCTTGGCACCTCAAGGGGAAACAAGCCACCCATTCGGCATTCACCCGTGCCTTTTCCGCAAGCCAAAGTATTTTGTTTGGCGATCATCGCTTGCGGCTGGATCACTCGCGCCAATTGGTTGATTGGTTAACCGTCAAAGGCACGCCCCACGCAAACACCGTTTGGGTGACCAACCGTTTTGATGCAACAGAGCAACAACACCTGCAAGCATGGCTTGACGACCGACTTTCTTTTCAAGAGCTGCTGACCAAGTTGGATCATCCACCGCAGTCGTTAACCCATGCCCCCCGCATTGAACTGTGGCCGTGGTTGATGTGGGTAAAAAAACATGGGGTGAACGTGCAATGGCTGACCCCCAAAGGCAGTTTGGCCAAGCAAGCCCAGTCGTTTTATAAAACATGCTTTGCGCTGCATGCCCAAGGCAAAGCCGTATTGGGCTGGACTGGTTATTTAACTTTGGCGCCATGTTGGTCGAGCCCATTGCCACCGGGCATGATGCGTGTGGCGTTAGAGCAGCCCGCATTGCATTGGAAACATGCCGCGGGTAGCAAACGCAAACCTTGGTTTCAAAGAGATCAAACATGGGTGCGTTTGGATAGCTTGCCCATGCTGTCTTTGGAATGTTCTCGTTTGTTCCAAGAGGAGCAAACTTGGTTTTTGTCTCCGGATGCTTGTCATGATGCGATCAAAACGTGTTGGGAAAACTATGCAGACATGTTTAAAGTGCCCGCACCCAAAAACCCCATTCGAATATGGCACCCCTTCGGCTCAAGTTTTGCGTTGCCCACCCCAATTGCCCGTCAGCCAAGCGTGCAACGGTTTGTTGAGCGACGCATGGCGCGTGGAGAAAATGTGGTGCTTCCCAATCTGAAGTGGATCATCTTAATGCAGCTGTCTCCAGCACTCGTGGCTGAAGAAGCCATGCATGCTTTTCGTTTATTTCCGATGGCTCAACAAACTTATGGCCCGTGGGTGAGTGTATGGGAAGAGGCTTGGGGTATGTTTGGTAGCTTGTGTGTGGATCCAAACCGGCCTTTGCCCGATCAACAACCCACCGACCTATGGAGCCAGGTGCATATGCGGGGTTATCATTTGGGCGCGGCCCTGTTTGACCTCTATCACGATGGGCCCAAACAAAAGAAAAAAATCCGCATGCTGTTTGCCAAAGCCACCGTAGATGAAAGCCAAGCACAAAAATGGGTTTTAGACACCGAAGCATGGGTGGAGAAAGTATTATGAAGCGACCAGCCCCGTCTATCAATCCCTTGTCTTTTGGGTTGGTGTACTTTGGTTTATTTGTGTTGGCCATGTTGCTCAACAAAGACGGTCAGCTTATTTTATTTCCCAAGCCGGCTCAAGCGTCCATGGGAGAAGTGGCGTTGGAGCTTTTGTTGGCGGGTGCATTGGGCTTATTGGTCGTGGGCATCAGCCAATGGTTGTCCAAATATGTAAAAGCGCTGAAAAATTTAGAGCGTGACTTTGTTTCTATGTTGGGGCCTTTGAGCATGCAGGATGTTTTCTTTCTTGCGGTGTTTTCCAGCGTGGGCGAAGAGTTTTTGTTTCGCGGCATTGTTCAGCATTATTTGGGTGTGGTGTTGACGGCCTTGATTTTTGGGCTTCTGCACAGTGCGCCTGGCAAACAGGGACGGGCATGGAGTCTATTTGCCATTACGATGGGTTTGGTTTTGGGGTACAGTTATGCGTGGACGGAGAATATTCTTGTTCCTGTGGTGATTCATGCGGTGGTGAATTTTTTCAATTTGTGGTTGCTTCGGCGTAGAGCATTCATTGCTCGGGATTCTGAAAATGGTTGATGTTTTTATGGGTTCGTGGGGCCCGATGGCGTCCGCATGCGTTAGTCCTCGCTGCGCTGCACAGACGCGCATGCGGACGCCATCGGGCTGAGGCTTCATTGATGTTGGGATTTGGGGAGTGTTTTAAGGACAAACGCCTTTGGCGTTTGTTTCTTTATTTGGATTGCAGTAGACGAATTGAATGGGTGTGTGGGCTATGATGAAGTTGGGGCGCCGGTGCTGGTTTGGGGAATGATGTAGCATACGTCGAATAGGCTCCAGCTGCCGCAAACATGGCAGGTTTTGGGCATGGCATCGTATTGGCTTTGGCATTGTTGACAGGTGTATTTTTTAAAGCTTTGCATGGTTTGGAAAAATCGCTGAAGGGTTTGGCCAACTTTTTCAGGGTGGTGTGCGTTAAAAAAGCGCAAGGTTTCTTGATGGACTTGCAGGGAGTGGGGCAGCAAATCCAAGGCTTTTTCAAAATAAGTTTGGGCCTGATCCAGTTGTTTGATTTTTTCGTAGTATTTGCCAATGGCCAACATCACCAGCCCATGATCTGGATTGGACCGAGCAATGTCTTGTAACGCATGGATGTACTCAGAGTATTTACCCATGTCGTAGTACAGCGTTTCCATGGTGGAGATGGCAAACTGTGCATCGCGGGGATAGTCACGAATCATTTTTTTTGCGTGCTCAATGCACGCAGGTTTATTGTCTTCGCGCAAGTAAAGGTGGATCCATGCCAGTTGTTGATAAGGGCTTTGGGCATATTTTTCCGTGCGTTTGAGCAATTTCCGTGCCGTGCCCAATTGATGGTCCATGATAAAAATAAGCGCCATTTCGCACAGGGCGTGACAGCTTTGTTTGTCACTTTTGCCACGAAGTTTGATGAGCTTTTCCATGGTGGCCATCATGTCCGTGAATTTTTTTTGTACCCGGTACACTTGCAAAAGCCCTTGCAGGGCATGCGTGTTTTTTGCGTCCAGGGACAAGGCGGATTGAAAAAAATGTTCGCCATGATCTTTGGTGCCAGACAAAAGATAGTCGTAGCCCATGGTCGCGTACACTTGTGCTTTTTGTGTTTTGCTGATGTCACTGCGATACAGCTGATTGCGGTGAAGCCGGTAAGCTTTTTGAAACTCACCTTTTTTGCGATAGAGATTGCCCAGCGCGATGAATTCTTCCACGGTTTGTGAGTTTTGTTTCAGCCGGGTGGAAAAAAAGTCAATGTACTCATCCACCATGGCAGGTAGATCCTGATTGTTTTCTTGGGCAGAATGTTTGGCGTACGTCGGATATGAAAACGAACGCTTTGAAAGAATCGGTAAATCGCTCATGATTTATGCATTGGATTCATCCACCAACGTTGCCACTTCCACTTGAGGATTTTGGGGTAGATCGTCGATGGGCAGATTGCGCAATTGTTGAACTTCTGTTTCAAGCTGGTCAATGCGTTGTCGTTGTTTGCGAATCACCAAACTGGTTCGAATGCTGCTTAGACCCAGGGTTAGCAACATCAACAACACGCCGATGACCAAAGCGCCCAGTACAAAAAGCCAAATGGGATATTGGGGTGTGGAGTATTCAAAAAGATTGACGCGTATATGGTCACCGTTCTGGCTCACAAACACCACACAGAGCAACAAAATCACAATGATAAAAAAAATGGTTACGAAGGTTCGAACTTTTTTCATGATCTTATTTTTCTATACCTTCCCATCGCATTTGTAAAATCAAGCGAGCAAAATAAGTGTTGGCATCGGGTTTGCAGAGTTTTGTGGCAAATCGCCCAAAAAAGGAGCCAAACGTGATTGTAAAAGTCGAAGCTGTAACCTTAGATGGCTTAACGCCCATTCCCGTATCGGTGCAAGTGTCCATGCACAAAGGGATGCCCACCTTTGACATTGTGGGCATGGGTCAAACAGCGGTCAAAGAGGGCAAAGACCGAATTTTGTCCACCCTACGGTTTTTGGACGTGCCCATCCGCAACAAAAAAATTGTGGTGAACTTGGCGCCGGCCGATGTACGAAAAAAAGGCGCGCTCTTGGATTTTCCCATCGCCGTGGGCATACTGGCGCTGCTGGGCATGGTGCCGCTAGCTCAGTTGGAAAACAGCGTGTTTTTTGGCGAATTGTCCCTGGATGGACAGCTTCAGCCCACAGCCAAAGCCTTTGCTTTGGTTCAAACCATGGCCAAGGCGTCCAAAACCATTTATATGCCCATGCCGCGCACAGATTTGCAGTCGGTCTTTTCCGAGTGCAGTCTGCGGGTGGTTTCTAGTGTAGGGCAATTCATTCAAGTGCTGCAAGGCCAGCAGAACTCATTTGAAGCCATGCCCAGTCAGGGCATGGATGAGCCGCCACAATACATGGATATGGCGCAGGTCAAAGGCCAGGCCAGCGCCAAACGAATGCTCGAAATTGCAGCAGCCGGTGGGCACCATGCCCTGATGGCGGGGCCCCCAGGCGTGGGCAAGAGCATGTTGGCCAAGTGCTTTCCCAGCATTTTGCCTCCACTGACGTCAGCCCAGGCCAGAGAGGTGACCGGCCTGTACAGTGCATGTGGCTTAGACCAAACGTTTGAGCACAAATATCGACCCATCCGCATGCCCCACCACCATGCCACCTTGGCAGGCATGATCGGGGGCAGCCATGGCGCCTACGCAGGTGAAATGACCTTGGCCCATCATGGTGTGTTATTCATGGATGAATTTCCCGAGTTTCGACGAGATGTCATTGAGGCCCTTCGTGAACCCCTGGAAGACGGGTGGGTGCGAATTCGGCGCGCGCAAGGCTACTACGAATATCCAAGCCAGTTCCAGCTTTTGGCAGCCATGAATCTATGCCCCTGTGGCCTGCTGGGCGATCCCAAAGAGCAGTGTCAATGCACGCCCGCAGCGCTCGACCGATATCGAAAAAAACTCTCCAAACCCATTCTGGACCGAATGGACCTAAGCCTCACCTTGGTGAAGGTGCCGTGGCAAACCCTATGGCAGCAAGACCCATCCGAGACCACCAGTGCCCAAATACAAAAACGCGTAGTACAAGCCAGAGCCATGCAACAAAAACGACTCGGCGCCCCCGATGCGTGCAATGCCAGGGCCTCATGGTATGAGCTTAAAGCCCATCTTTGCATGGATAGCGAAGTCGAGCCCATGCTGGACAAGCTCACTCAAAAACACAACCTATCGGTGCGCAGCGTGGTAAAACTACTCCGGGTGGCCCGAACCATCGCAGACCTCGCCCAAGAAACCATCCTAAAAAAAGAACACCTTCTCGAAGCCAGCACCTACCGCCTCCACAATTTCGACCTATAAAATAGTTAAACGTCACTGCCAAAGATATGCAGCAGATATGTCAGAGTAATTCCGGTGCTACCTGCCCCTTTCGTAATTGAATGCGTTACGAAAAGGGCTGGTAGCCCAGTGATTCGAATTCACCGATTTTATTTGGTTCCAGTTATCGGTTTTCTTCCATAAAACGTTTGATTTCTTCAAAACGATCATTGAATGGCCATATAAACTGTTTGATCATGGGAACATGTTTCTTATTGAGTAGCGTCATCGTTGCCTCGGGTTGGTAGGTTTGCAGCGAAGCAAAAAACTTTTGGTTGGTTTTGATGATGGAGTCATACGATTTCTTACCAAGATACATTGCAAATGGCGGTGCTTGCTTGCTCAAATGGTACAAAGGAGATGCATCTTTCCATCGAATAGGATCATCCGTCCATGTGGTGAGGTAATGGTATTCTTCTGTGGGTGGGTGCTCTTGTAGATAGGAATACATATCCAATCCGGCTGCATCAATAAGAACAACACCCGAAATATCCTCCTTTGCATTGGAAAGGTATTTCGGATTGGTCGCAATAAGAGAAACCAAATGGCCACCCGCCGAGTGCCCGGAAACGAAGATGGATGACGGATCACCCTTGTATTGATCAATGTTTTCTTTTGCCCATCGAACCACCGAAGCGATCTGATGTGCCATCTCGTCATAGTTGGCATACGGACTAAGCGTATACCCTGCAATGATTGTAACCACCCCTTTTCTTGCGAAGTTTCTTCCCAAAAAGCCATAGGTATTTTTGTTTCCTTCGGTCCAGTACCCACCGTGGACAAAAACCAAGACCGGCAAAAGCGTGTCATGAGATTTCTTGGGCATAAACACATTCAACGTAGGCGCATTACGAACAGCCGTGACTTGTTCATCTAGGTAGCAAATATCCTTAAATTTTTTGGTCGCACACCCTTGAATAAAACACAAAACCAATCCAACAAGTATCATTTGAAATACATTCATGGGTACGTTGTAGTGCCAATCACCCTATTGAGAAAGAAAAATTATAAATAGAGATGGCAAATTTTCTAGGCATGCAAAAAAAATGTTTGCAAGAGCTGCTCATGTGCGAGGCGTTTTTTCTAAGTGGTTTCTTCAATTTTTGAGTAAGTTGAATCCTTGCCTCAACAGGACCTGGTGTAATCACGCTCTAGTTCGATGTTAAAAGAGGTAGAGACTCTGGGCGCTGTCTGATAAAGAACCCCCATGACCTACACCAACTCCCTGTACCACCCCCACCGTCGTGTCACGCGTGCTGTGCGCGTTGGTGATGTGTTTATTGGAGGCAATCATCCCATTTTGGTTCAATCCATGGCCACCACCCCTACCACCGATACCGATGCAACTGTGGCGCAAATTCAGTCGCTTGTGGCGGCTGGCTGTCCTTTGGTACGTTTAACCGTGCCCCGTCAGGCCGATTTGCAAAATTTGCCCAACATTCGCAAGGCCATGCATCAGAAAAACATTGATGTGCCTTTGGTGGCCGATATCCACTTTTTACCCAGTTTGGCGCTGGAAGCCTGCAAATACGTCGACAAGGTGCGCATCAATCCTGGCAATTTTGCCGATCGAAAACGCTTTGACGTGCGCGAATACACCGATCAAGAATATCAGCTGGAGCTGGAGCGCATTGCCGAAGAATTTTCGCCCATCGTGCGTGAGGCCAAAAAGCGGGGCATCGCCATGCGCATTGGCACCAACCATGGCTCATTGTCCGATCGCATTATGAACCGCTTTGGTGATACGCCCGAGGGCATGGTGGCCTCGGCATTGGAATTTATTCGTATCGCGCAGGCAGAAAACTTTCATGATTTGATTGTTTCCATGAAAGCATCCAACCCCATGGTGATGATTCAAGCATACCGCAGTTTGGTTCAAGCCATGGACCAAGAACAAATGGATTACCCACTGCATTTGGGCGTGACCGAAGCCGGGGATGGCCAGGATGGTCGAATCAAATCCGCCATTGGCATTGGATCGCTTTTAACCGATGGTTTGGGTGACACCATTCGCGTATCGTTAACGGAAGATCCTGAACGTGAAATTCCTGTGGCCATGGCCTTGATTCAACAGTGTGCCCGAAGCCCGCTGGATCGCATGCAATCCGAAAATGATTTTGAAAAAAAATACAGTGAGCCTAGCTGGAACCCATTGTCTTATGAAAGAAGATCATCCAACGCGTGGCAAGATCGCACCCTTACCATCGGTGAGCGTGCCCCCGTAGTGGTGCGCACCACAGCCGATGCAGGGTGGCCCAGTGATTTAAAGCCCGAATGCGTAAGCGTTAAAAAAATCCCCATGCCGCAACCTGAGGGCCCAGTGGTGATTGCGCAACCAGACCAAGGGCCTACAGCGTGGCAGCATGCGGACGGTGTCATCATTGGTGCCCATCAACAATGGGCTCAGCCCAAGTACGCCGATAAACTTTTGGCACAGGCCAAAGACAAAGCCATTTGGGTGCGCGTTCAAAATCAAACGCAAGCCAGTATGCTGCCCGATGTGTTGGCTGCGTTTTCAACCCATCCAAAATTGGGCGTGGAAGTTCGGCATGCCAAACTGGTGGGCTTGGCACGATTGGTGGCCAATGTGCTCCACCAAGAGGGTTCAAAAGTGCCTTTGCATTTGGCAGTGCAAACCTCCACCGAAGAGTCGCATACCGACATGATTTTACGGGTGAGCAGCGAGCTTGGCGGTTTGTTGTGCGATGGCCTGGGCGATAGCATTGAAGTGGTGCATGTCAATCCAACCGTCTCCCAAGAGTTGTCCTTTGCTGTATTGCAAGCCACGCGCTTGCGCATGTTGCGTGCCGACTACATTGCTTGTCCATCCTGTGGTCGAACACTGTTTAATTTGCAGGAAACCACAGCGCGCATCCGCGAAAAAACCAATCATCTCGAGGGCGTCAAGATTGCCATCATGGGTTGCATTGTCAATGGCCCTGGCGAAATGGCCGACGCGGACTTTGGGTATGTGGGATCGGGGCCTGGTAGGATCAACCTCTTTGTCGGCAAAGAATGCGTGCAGCGAAACATCGATCAGGCGCAAGCCGATGAAAAACTCATCGATCTGATCAAAGCACACGGACGTTGGCATGAACCCCCGGCTGCCTAATTTTTTAATCCAACTCTATCGACAAATCTGCCAGCAGCCGCACCTGGCATCTTCCGTGATTCATCAAAACATTACGCGCAATCGATCTCT
The DNA here is from genome assembly GCA_964497185.1 of uncultured Bdellovibrionales bacterium. Lineage (GTDB taxonomy): Bacteria > Bdellovibrionota_G > JALEGL01 > JALEGL01 > JAGRMV01 > CAZCBX01. The sequence continues at coordinate 233,231 of CAZCBX010000001.1, forward strand.
GTCATCCACGCATCGTCGGCGTTTTCATCAATGGTTGTTGGATGGTTTGCGGTGGCGGTATGACTGGGACAATTGGTTGGATGTGGGTGTGGCCACCTTTGATGAATTTGATACCAAATTGGATCAGTTGCAAAAGCAGATATCGGTCGAAGCTTGCACCGACGCATCATCCATCGCACGTACTTGGAGCATGCCCCAGTGGTTGGTGGAAAGTTTGTTGCAAAACCGTACGCCCCTTCAAGTGGCCAATCTGCTTGGTCAACACATCCATCGACCTTTATTAACTGTACGTGTCAACGCGTGGAAGAAAAGCAAAAGCCAGGTGAAAGAATGGTTGGACGCAAACAATCAACAGGCGCAGGATGTTCCCAAGTTATCTTATGCGTTGGAACTACCGGCGGGTACGCCTCTGTCTTCGATGTTGCCCATGCGCAAAGGGTGGCTTGAAATACAAGATTTGGCCAGCCAGTATTTGGTGGAGCAGATGGGCGTGCAACGCTGGCAAACGGTCATTGATGGCTGCGCCCGTTCGGGTGGAAAAACGCTGGCCATGGCCAGTCATATGCAGGGCGAGGGTACATTCTATCTTTTTGATGTGGATGCCCGGTTGTTGGAAAAAACCAAAAAACGAATGGCCCAAGCAGGTCTGGCGCAAACCCATGTGGATTGGATTGCACCGGAGGATGCCAATCCCATGCCGCATTTGGCCCGCAAAGCAGATCATGTATTGGTGGATGCCCCTTGCTCGAGCATCGGAACGCTGGCGCGCAGACCTTGGCTCAAATGGTCGTTGACGCCTGAAAAGGTCCATGCGTTTTCCATGTTGCAAAGTCAAATTTTGGCCAGACAAGCACAGTGGGTTAAGCCCGGTGGGCAGCTTGTGTATGCCACTTGTTCCTGGTTGTATCAAGAGAACCGGGCGGTTGTAGATAAGTTTTTGGGGGCGCATTCGGATTTTTCGTTGAAAAGGGATTTTCAAGCGGAGGATGAGCTTGAGGAAAGTAATGGTTTTTATGGTGCTTATTTTGTTCGGGCTTAAGGTGTGTCTTTTTTAAATAGCAATTTGTTTTAAATAGCAATCTGTGGCGAGGTACACACCCCGGGGAAACGTTTCGCGAACTCGCGGGCGCCCTTTTTTATTAAGCTAATTATGATTTCATTGGAGCTGGGTTTCTTTGTTTCGGTAGATGGAGTTGCTCAGACAGCGCTACACGTTGTCCCCGGGGCGGTACCTGCGCCCTGTGCATTTGTGCGGGTGGGGGTATGGGTAAATGGTCAAACGCCCGATGGGCGTTTGTCATTGTTTTTTTATAGTTCTTCGATTTTTAGTTAAAAAATAAAGCATTTAAAATTACAAATGGCTTAGTTATAAAAGGCTGGTTTTGATTGGTTTTTCGCGTACACTTGCTTGCATGAACGATAAAAAAATGCCCCCATTGCCGCCGCGGTACTTTCCTGAAAAGGCTTACAAAGATCAAGAATTTATCAATAGCCCTGATGCTCGGCCGCTTCGGATTTTGGCGGAGTACATGGAGCCCAATCAGCGGTTTGCCCGTCATGGTGTACACAACACCATTGTGTTTTTTGGCTCGGCGCGTTTGGTCTCTAGTGAAGATGCGCAAGTGTTGTATGATCAGCTTAAAAAAGACAATGCGCCGCAAGAGGAACTTGCACAAGCCAAGCGATTTGTGCAAATGGGTCAGTATTATGATGATGCCGTAGAGTTGGCTGCCATGTTAACACGGTGGTCCGATGACAAGTACGGGCAAAGTGACCAGCGTTATTTGATTTGTTCAGGCGGTGGTCCGGGCATTATGGAGGCTGCCAACAAAGGTGCGCATATGGCTGGTGGCGAGTCGGTGGGCTTGAGTATTTCTTTGCCGTTTGAGGCCAATGCCAATGAATACATCACCCCCAAGCATAGCTATGAGTTTCATTACTTTTTTACACGCAAGTATTGGTTTTCCTATTTGGCCAAAGCATTGGTGATCTTTCCCGGCGGCTTCGGCACGTTGGATGAACTGGCAGAAATTTTAACGTTGATTCAGACCATGAAAATCAAAAAGAAAATTCCCATTGTTATTTATGGCAGTGAATTTTGGAATGAGGTCCTGAATGTCAAGGCACTTGCCAAGTGGGGTACCATATCACCCACAGACATTGACTTGTTGACTTACTGTGACACTCCCCAAGATGCATTTGACTGCATCACGGGGCAAATCAAACAACATACAAAATAAATTTTTACGACTTACGTAGAAGCGGAAGGTTCAATTTCGTCGGTGACAAATGTGTCGTCGTCATCTGGAAACGGTTCGGTGTGAATCAACACTTCGCGTATGCCATCCATTTTATTTTTAATGCGGTCTTCAATTTGATGGGCCACCCGATGGGCAACAATGGTTGGCATATCAGGCGGAACCTGTATGTGCAGATCAATAAAGGCCTCACCCACATCTCCGCGTGTGCGCACATGGTGACAATCAATGATTTCTTTTTGTTCCAGCACAAGGGCTTTGATTTCTTCTACATCCAAAAAGGCAGCATCGCTTAAAACCATAAAGTTTTTTCGCAATATTTTAAATGCGGCCCATACGAAGTACAGAGCAATCACCAAAGAAAGCGCAGCATCCACCCAGCCCCAGCCCAAACGAATGCATAAAAGTGAAATTAATACAGTCACGGACACCCACACATCGCTTGCGGTATGCATGGCATCGGCTTCCAAAGCTTGGCTGTGAAACTCTTTTGCTTTTTTGTGTTCGTACCGATGCACAAAGAAGTTGATGATCAAACTCAATACGATGATGCCGATGCCTGCAATGTGAAAACGAATTTCTTCCGGGTGGGTGATGCGCTCAAGGGCATGTTTGCCAATCTCCCACGCGGTGAGCAAAATAAAAAAAGAAATGCCCAAAGTAGAAATGCTTTCAAATTTATGATGGCCGTAATGATGATCTTCGTCCGAAGGCTTGGATGCAATCCATACGCCGACAAAACCAATGAGGCTGCTGCCCATGTCCATCATGGAGTGAAAGCCATCGGCGATCATGGTCAGCGTGTCGGTCCAAAAACCGTATCCGAGCTGAAGCACCCCCACCAATAAATTGAGCGCAAAGGTGACAAGAAAAACACGTTTTATGGCGTGGGTTTCTTTCAACGTGTGCCCTGATCGCCCAGTCGATGAATTTTTAAAATATTGGTGGCACCACTGGATAACCCCGTGCCCGCAATAACAATCACGGCATCTTTTTTCTTCAGTTTGGCTTTTTTCATCACGACCTGATCGCCCTGAGCAAACAGCTCGTCCACGTTTTTGCCCGCGGCGCTCACATAAGCTTCTACACCCCAAATTAAACTCAAACGTCGATAGGTTTCATGTGAAGGCGTCAAGGCAATGATCCGAGATTTGGGACGCGCTTTGGACATGGTGATCGCCGTGCGGCCACTTTCGGTGTACACCACAATGGCTTTGTAGGTGGGGTTTTCGCCAATGGAAGATACGGCGTGGATAATGTAATCCGCATCGCTTTCTCGTTTTTTATCAAATTTGTCTTTGGCCAGTTCTGGATTTTCTTCGGCCGCAGCAATGATCGAACTCATGGTACGAACAGCATCCAACGGGTATTTGCCCATGGCCGTTTCACCCGATAGCATCACGGCGTCTGTACCGTCCCAAATGGCGTTGGCCACGTCGGTGGTTTCGGCGCGGGTGGGTCTTGGGTTGAATGTCATGGACTCCAGCATCTGGGTGGCGGTGATCACGGGTTTGGAATGCGCGGCCGCTTTTTCAATGAGCATTTTTTGAATGACGGGCACTTGGGCGGTGGGCACTTCAACGCCCAAATCACCTCGGGCAATCATGATGGCATCGGTGACCGATAAAATTTCGTCGATTTCTTCAACGGCCTGTGGTTTTTCGATTTTGGCCACAATCGGTAAAATACGGCCGTGTTTTTTCATCCAAGTTTTGGCTTTGGTGATGTCCGCAGCTTTTTGCACAAAGGACAAGGCCACGTAATCAATGTCCAGTTGAACAACTTGTTTAAGAATTTCGCGATCGCGTTTGGTAAAGGGAGAAATTGGGATGTAGCGGTTGGGAATATTGATGCCTTTGCGCTGGCGCAATTCTCCACCCACCACCACTTTGCAGTGAATGTCTTTGTCATCGGCCGACAAAACTTTTAACTCCATCATGCCGTCGGCCAATAAAATTTGATCGCCTTTTTGCACGATGCTGGGCAATTTGTCGTAGCCCAATGGAATTTCTTTGGAGGTACCGGGCACGTTGCGATTGGTTAAAATGCAGCGAGCACCTTGTGCAAGGTACACCGGTTCGTTTTGCGCAAATCGACCCACCCTAATTTTGGGCCCCGGCATGTCGGCCAAAATGCCCACAGGTCTTTTGTATTTGGCAGAAACTTTGCGAATTTTTTCAATGTTTTGAATGTGGTCTTTGACCGAGCCATGCGAAAAATTAAGCCGGAACACGTTGACGCCCAAATCCAATGCTTTTTTTAAAGTGACGGATGAATCAAAAGAAGGGCCTAACGTGGCGATGATTTTGGTGCGTTTGGATGCCATGGAGTTCTTATACTATAGGTATGTCAATATTCATAGATACAGTTGCATGCTTGCCTCAAACCGACACGGTTTGATACAAGCCGCGGGCTCATTGACTTCGCAAGCTGATCGATTCAGGCGTGTGCAAAAGATTTTGGTGCGCGTTTAAGCATTGGGCGAAGACAATTTAATGCCACATCCATAAGGTGCCACATCGGTATGCACAACATCGGTGTTGGGGTTGCCATCAAGCAGGGCATCCAAGGCGGCTTCAATATAATTAATGGCGCCATTGAGTGTTGACGGACGAAAAGAGGGTTGGTCGTCAATGGCTCCTTGGTACACGATCATACCTTTGGGGTCGATAACAAACATATGAGGGGTGGTGGAGGCTTTGTATTTTGTGGCCATGACACCTTCTTCATCCAAAAGAACAGCCGTGGGGTGAGCGTTGCGCTGGTCAGGGCCTAAAATCTCTTTGGCTTGCGCAGCGGTCATATGGCCTTGCTTACCGGGCGCAGAAGATGAAACCGTCAGCCATATCACACCTTGATCGGTGTACTTTTTTTGCCGGTTTTGCATGTGCCCTTGGTCATAGTGCTTTTTAACAAAAGGACATTCGTTGTTAAACCATTCAAGCACCACATATTTGCCTTTAAATTGATCCAAACTGTAGGTTTGGCCGTCGTGTCCGGCAATGTCTTTAAATGCATAGGCAGGGGTGGGGTCTTTTTGGGTTTGAACCACGGGCCCTGCATTGGAAAACAGCACTTCTGTTCCAACCAATAAGGTCACCAGACCCAAGGCAATGGGCCCAAAACGCAATTTTTTGAAAAAACGTCGCACGATCCTCTTATTATATCACAAGTTTTTTTCAATCGCTTCCAAAAATACACCGGCGGTCAGGACCGAAGGCAATAAAATGGGTTTGGTCTGGCCCGGTAGCCATAATGCATACACGGGTACCCCAATGCGATCGAGTTTTTTGAGTGCTTGGGTGATGGCTGGATCGCGTCGTGTCCAATCTGCTTTGAGCATCAGGATGTTTTTTTCCTTCACGGTCTGCCAAACCCGGTCTTGTGTAAAAGTGAGGCGTTCGTTGACTTTGCAGGTCAAGCACCAGTCAGCTGTAAAGTCGACAAATACGGGTTGGTTGTTGGCCAAGCCATCGGTTATGGCTTGCGCGCTATAGGGTTGCCATCGATCATCGTGCACCACCGTTGTGGCGTTTGTGGTGCCAAGCTCTAGCGCATGCATCAGTCCCCATGCCAAGCCCCAAAAGGCAGCCGCCAAGAGCACAATGCGGGAAAAGGATCGAAAATGGCGCCAAAAAAAGCAGCAAGCCATGGTTACGCAGGTGCCCAGCGCCAGCCAGCTCATCCAGGGGTGGGTTAGATTTTGTAACACCCAAGCCAACCATATTACGCTCAGCGCCAGCGGAAGGGCCAAAATCTTCGAGGCGCGGTCCATCCACATACCGGGCTTGGGTAAAAAATGGGTCAATCTTGGAAACAAATGAAGCAGCAAAAAAGGAAATGCCAACCCAAGGCCCAGACTTGCAAAGGTTAGCACAATCACCCACGGGGATTGGGTCAGCGCAACGCCCATGGCCACGCCCATAAACGGTGCGGTGCAGGGCGTGGCGACACCCACAATCAAAGCGCCGGTGAAAAAGTCGCCCCACGGGCTGGGCTGATGCATTCTCTGGCCCAGCCGCCCGTGTATTTGCAGACCAGGGATATCAATGCGTCCCCAAAAAGCCACTGCCAACAGCGTAAAAAGAACCATTAAGTTCAGTACAAAGCCAGGAGACTGGAGTTGAAACCCCCAGCCCACCGCTTGTCCTGTTTGCTGCAAAACCACGACCAGCAACCCCAGACCCACCATGGTGGTCATGGTGCCCAGGCTGTAGGCTGTGGTATGAAACCAAGAAGTATTCGTGGGCCTTCTCTCAGTGAGCAAACTCATGGCTTTAAGCGACAGCACAGGAAATACGCAGGGCATCGCGTTTAACAGAAGCCCACCGGCAAACGCCAAAACAAGCAAAGTCCAAATCGACCAGTTGGATGCATTTTCACCAGCACTGGGCGCTTGGCCTGCAGGATACGCCCAGTGGGCCGATTGAGGCTCGCCTTTTGTATTGTACTGCACCCATAACCCCTGTTGCAGCGATTGTGTGGTTGGAAACTCAAATGCGGTGGTTTCTACATTGTGCACCACTTGTGACGGTCTAAGCCAGGCGCGAGACGTTGTGTTGTAGGGAAAAAAGTCCACACCATCTTTGCGGCTGAGTTGATTAAAGATGAGGGTGGTGGCTTGTTCTTGTGTGCGTGTTTGCCATGTTATGGGTGGATCTTGGGGATATACATAAGCATCAAAGATGGCAGCAGACGTTGAAGATGGCTCGGAGCCAAGGGGCGCTAGCAGTTTAACGTTAAAGCTTTGCTGGTTGGGAATGCATATTTCTTTGCACACCAGCCATGCAGCATCAACCGTCAGGCTAAGTGGAAAAGCATCGGCGGGCAAAGGATCCGGTAAATCAAGCGTGCGATAAAAAAGCACGGTTTGATCGTAGCCAAAAGACTCAGAAGTGGCTGTAGAAAATCTTTTTGGGGCAGGCGCCACCAGTTCAGAAAGATTTACGGCGATATCGGCAGAGGCGGTGATATCCATCACCGGGGGCATGCCCGTGTCGCCCGCATGCAGCCAATAGGTGTGCCACTGGGGTTCAAGCTCGATGTACAGTCCTATTTTCATGCCTGGCTGATAGGCATCATGCTCCAGCCACACATCCGCTTGGCTATGGTGGGTTTGAGCAAGGGCGATGGCCGGATGCAGCAAGCTGAAACAGCCCATGATCCATACCATCACCCAATAAAAACGGTCGCGCATGGGGCAGTTTTATCGGATATCCGGTCGCAGGTCGACCTTTTCAACGCTGGTCAAGGTGAAAAAAGTACGTTATATGCGTGAAGCACATAGAGGAGAACAATATGCAAACATCATTTGAAGATTTAAAAGGAAAATGGGCACTGATTTTGGGTGCATCCAGCGGTTTTGGCGCAGCAACCGCCCGCGCGTTGGCCAAAGCAGGCATGAACATTTGCGGCGTGCATTTGGATCGCAAAGCAGGCATGGAAGCCGTTGATGCGCTTAAAAAAGATTTAACCGATACGGGCGCTCAAATTTTATTTTTTAACATCAACGCCTCCGATCCAGAAAAGCGAAAAGACGTGATCGCAGCATTGGCCGAGCAAAATGCGCAGGTCCACGTGCTTTTTCACTCCTTGGCCTTTGGTACGCTTAAACCTTTTATTGGCAATGAAAACGAAACCATCGGTCAAAAACACATGGAAATGACGTTGGACGTGATGGCCAACTCATTGGTGTATTGGACCCAAAGCTTGGTGCGTGAAGAGCGCTTTGCCAAGGGCGGTCGAATTTTTGCCATGACCAGCGCCGGCTCAAGCCGCGTATGGGAAAGCTATGGCGCGGTCAGTGCTGCCAAGTCCGCACTTGAGTCTCACATTCGCCAGCTGGCTTTGGAATTGGCGCCCCACCAAATTGCAGCCAATGCCATTTGTGCCGGTGTAACCGATACGCCTGCGCTTCGCAAAATTCCGGGCAATGAGGCCATGATTGACATCGCAACCAAAAAAAATCCCTACAAACGTTTGACCACCCCCGAAGACATTGCCAATGCAACCGTTGCGTTGAGTTTGCCTCACGTAGCGTGGTTGTCCGGCAATACACTCAACATTGACGGCGGCGAAATGATTGTCGACGGCTAAACTTACATAAGGATCACTCATGGAAAGAATCCCCCTAACCCTTGAAGGCAAACAAAGGCTTCAAGAAGAATTAAAAAAAATGAAATCGGTGGAACGACCCGCCATTGTGGCCGCCATTGAAGAAGCACGTGCCCACGGTGATTTAAAAGAAAATGCTGAATACCACGCCGCCAAAGATGCGCAAGGCAAGCTGGAAGCCTGGATCAGCAAATACGAAGACCACCTTTCGAGATCGGAAGTGGTGGACACCCAAAAACTTCCCACCGACCGTGTGGTGTTTGGACTCTGTGTTACAGTGATTGATGAAGCCGACGACCAAGAAAAAACCTATCAAATTGTTGGCGAACTCGAAGCCAACATTGATGAGGGACGATTGTCGGTGACTTCCCCCCTTGCAAAATCGCTCATCGGCAAAGAAGTCGGGGACATAGCCATTGTACGCGCACCGGGTGGCAATCGTGAGCTGGAAATTGTTGACATTCAGCATGCATCGGCTGCATAGTGGTCAGCAATCATAAAGGAGCTTGAATGATCAAAATGCCCATCGGTTTGGCCAAGCGGTTTGTCGCGGGTGAAACATCCAGCGAAGCCATACGCGCAGTTGAAGAACTTCAAAAAGACGGCTTTGTGGCCACGTTGGACCTATTGGGTGAAAACGTCGAAAGCATGGATCAAGCCGATGCCGCCATCGCAGCATATAAAAAGCTTTTCGAGCAAATGTCGGACTCGACCATCACCAGCGGCGTCTCCATTAAATTGACACAGCTGGGTTTGGACTTTGGCGTGCAAATTTGTTTGGAAAAAGTACGCCAAGTATTGCAAATGGCCAAAGAACACCGGATATTTGTGCGCATTGACATGGAGGGCTCCGATTACACCCATGCCACCATTGATATATTTGAAAAATTGCATGCTGAGTTCGACAACGTGGGCTTGGTGTTGCAGGCCTATTTGCATCGAAGCATGGCAGATGTTCAACGCATGGCAGAGATGGGCGCCTCCATTCGCGTGTGCAAAGGTGCCTACAAGGAGCCGGCTGAAATCGCCATTCAAAACATGCCTGCCATTCGTGAGCAATACAAAGCCATGGTTCAGGTGCTTCTAGAGGCCGGGTGCAAAACGGGCATTGCCACCCATGATGACAACTTAATCGACTGGGCCATCGAGTGGACCACAGCGCATCACATTGATCGAAGCTTGTTCGAATTTCAAATGCTGTATGGGTTGCGCCGCAACAAAGGAAAATCTCTGATTGACCAAGGCTACCGCGTGCGCTCCTATGTACCTTACGGCACCCACTGGTTTCCCTACTTCTCCCGCCGCCTTCGCGAACGCAAAGAAAACCTCTTTTTTGTCATCAAAAGCCTGTTGTCAGATTAATATCATTGGCAACAGGTTTATTAAACCGTTGTCCATCTTTGAAATTTAATCAGAGACCGTTTTGGAATTGGACAAATATGGGGTTTCGTTGAGTGTAAACGTGCCATCGCCGTTGTCGGTGTAGGGTACCACCACTACGCCTTGGCTGATTTGTCGACGGCCCGATGATTCGTACGCGATCGAATTGAGCAAAAAAATCCCAAAGGTCAGGCCACCCTCGTTGACATCGTTCTTTCGTACCAAGGATACGTGGGTATTTTCTTCGGCCACACCCAAAAAGTTGCAAACAACGTTGTTGGCGATGGTATCAAAATTTTCCTCTGCTACAAAAGTGCCGCATGCGGGGTTGGCACTGGCGCCTTCCGTGGATTCATCGGGGAGGGTGTTCATCAACCAAATTAAATCTTTTTCATTGTAGTCACCCCCAGTTACACCGCCAGCATCCGCATTGGTCAATGCAATGTTGTCGGTGTCATCATCGGTGGTGTCTTTGTTGGCAATGCTTTGCAAGCGCAGCACGGCTTTTTGTAGGCCCTTTTCAGCTTCGTATTTAAGTTCGGTGACGGTGCGGCGCACGCCTATGCGGCGTAGGGTGTTTTGAGAAGATCGAAGGCCCCATACACCAATGGCGGTGGCAATGACCAAAATCATGATGAGCAGCACCACGGCAAAACCGCGCTGAGGGTGGTTTCTTAATTTTTTTCGAATCAAGGCTTCCATGGCGTATCCTCTACATTATGCACGTGATTGGCGCGTCTTGCCAGGACAAACAACCAATCGGATAATCGGTTGATGTATTGATAACATGGCATGTGAATTTGTTGTAGCTCTAATAAATCTGTGCACGCGCGCTCGGCGCGTCTGCATACGGTGCGTGCGTGATGAAGCGCGCTGCTTAATGGGTGACCGCCTGGCAATATAAAAGATTGTAGAGGGGTCAGTGTATCTTCCCACCGATCGATGTCTTGTTCCAATTGTTCAACCAAAGCGGCGCGAAAACGGTTGTCAGGGTTTTGATCCAACGGGGTGGCCAAATCGGCGCCCAAAGCAAACAAATCATTTTGGACGCGCTTAAGCGCTTGATCAAAATCACCCTTGGGCGTCGTTTGGTTTCTTGCCATGCCCAACACGGCATTGAGTTCATCCACCGTGCCATACGCATGGATGTTGGGGTGGTTTTTCGACACCCTGGGGCCTTGATACAACCCTGTTTTGCCCTGATCGCCTGTTTTGGTGTAAATTTTCATTTGTATTCAGTCAATCTACCACAGAATCATTGAGATGGCACACCCATGCGTTATGCTGTGGAAGGGGCCAAATGGTTGAGTAGCTCATGAATTTGGTCCACGATGAGGGTGGCATCCAACGCCATCATTTGCTCGCGGGGCGTAAAACCATGCAAAATGCCCACGGTTTGACAACCCGCCTGTTGACCCGCCAAAATGTCCACCGGACTATCGCCCACCATCAAAGCCCGTTCGGGTTTGACCTTGAAATGATCCGCAGCAAAAAATAGCGGTTCAGGACTGGGTTTTTTGGTCGCAAGGCTATCGCCGCCCAGCACCACCTCAAAGTGATGGGCAATGTTAAAAAAATCGAGCAACTCATGACAAGGCTCTTCTCGCTTGTTGCTCACGACGGCCAGTGCGATGTTTTGCTTGGCTAACATATTCAATAGCTCCGGCACTTGGTGAAAAAGCTGAGTTTGGTTGTACATATTTTCTTGATAATGTTGTCGGTACTCCATGAGCGCTGTTTGCTGGGTTTTTTCATCGGGACCCAATAAGTCGGACATCAGGTTTTTGGATCCCCGTGCAAAATGTTCCAGCATCACGTCCATGGACAATGGCGGTGCCCCCACAAAGTCCAGGGCATGGTTTAAAGCCTTGTGAATATCCATACGAGAATCAATCAAGGTGCCATCCAAATCAAATATTACCAGCTGCACTTTGGACCTATCAATCATGACCCTTAAAGCTATAGCATAGTATTTGGCTCATCACCATTTGCCATCGCTGGCGCTCATTGATACAAATACTTCATGATTGGGTACGCATTTTCTGATTTTGGTTATTTGGAAGTCCAAGGCGAGGACCGTTTGTCCTTTTTGCAAAATTTACTCACGCAAGATGTAAAAGTTTTGGATCAACAGCCCTATACGTGGGCTGCTTTGCTCACGCCCAAAAGCAAACTGATTGCTTGGATGAAAATGGTTGTCATGGATCAAAGCATTCAACTCTGGATGCCCAACCAACAGCTAACCCAAACTTTTGACACACTGGAGCGTTACATCATTACCGAAGACGTAACCCTCCAAACCCATACGCAGGCTTGGCATGCATACCTATGGCAAGAGCCAACGCAGCTTCCAGCTTCAACCTTGGCTCTGCCAAGCCAAGATTTTACAGACCCTACGTGGTGTTTGTTGGGCCATGAGCCCCTGCCATTTTTAAAGCAAATGGCTTCCACAGTATTTGATGCCAAACGGGCACAGAGTGGTTACCCACTTTGGCAAGTCGATTTTGAAGACCCACTGCCGCTGGAAATTCCTTTTATGCATCGGGGTTTTTCATTCAGCAAAGGCTGCTATGTGGGTCAAGAAACCATTGCCCGGTTGCATGGGCGGGGCATGAACGTGGGCAAGTCGTTGGTTGGCTTTCGATCATCCAAAGAATTTAAAGCAGGGCAAGCGTTGAGCACAAAAGTCGACCCTTCCTTGGCATGGGTCACCAGTGGCGGTATGCTTGAAGAGGGCTTTTATGGTCTGGCTTGGATTAAACGCAAAGCATTGGATCACGGGTGGGCCGATGAGGACATTGATTTATTGAATTAACCCAATGTGGCTTAGCTCAAGATCTTCAACATTTTTTTGAAAGGATTTGCTTCCAATGAAAAATTTTTCTGTTTGTTTCCTATTGGCCACTGTTTTTTTGGCCACGCCTTATGCCAAGGCAAAAAAAGCGCTGCCTTTTTCCTTTTACATCCAGCCTGCAAAACTTACCCAAGCCTGTGCTGAGCATCAGCAAAAGCTACAAGCATCCATCCAGCAAATCATGGACACCCAAAACGCGACGTTTTCAAACACGGTCGTGGCACTGGAACAAGCGTTAGCCTGGTTTGACCGAGACACCAATTTAATCACCTTTTTGGCTTATGTATCGCCGGATGCGGATCTACGTGAAGCGTCCAAAGCGTGCGAGCTTGAAATTGAAAAAATGTACATTGATCTTTTTGCCAATCAAGCTTTGTTTGAACAAGTGCAGCAAGTGGTCAAAAGCAAGGCTTATAAAAAATTAAACATGGAGGACCAGCGCTTGGTCGATGCTTATCACCGGGGCTTTATCAGCAATGGTTTGGGTGTTGAAAAAAAAGAGGATCGGGAGCAAGTCGTTGCATTAAAAAAGGAAATTGCAGCCTTAACCTCTGAATTTGCCAAAAACATTCGTGAAAAAACGGGCACTCTTTGGGTGACCAAAGAGCAGCTGGCGGGCATGGATCCAGCATTTATCGCGCGTCTAGAAAGAAAAAAAGATCAGTATCAATTAACCACAGACTATCCCGTATATATGCCATTTATGCGACAGGGCAGCCATGCACCCACCCGTAAAGCATTGGCGAAGGTGTATCAACAGCGCGGCGGCAAAGAAAATGTGAACTTATTGGAAACCACGCTTGTTAAACGAGCCGAGCTGGCAAAGCTGCTTGGTTTTGAAACCCATGCCCATGCGGTGCTGGGTTTAAAAGAGCGGATGGCCCAATCGCCCCAACAGGTTCAAACGTTTATCACCGAGCTGCAAACCAAACTCAAACCATTGCTGGACAAAGATGTAGCCAAAATGAAACAGCTCAAGTGCAAAGAAATCGACTGTAAAAAATCGACGGACACACCCCTTGAAATTTATGATGTGAGGTATTACCGCCACCAAATGAAACAAGAAAAAGGCAACCTCGACATGCAAAAAATTCAAGAATACTTTCCGTTGGACAAAGTGACCGAGGGTATGTTTGAAATCTACCAAACATTGTTGGGCGTTTCGTTTCAGGCTGTACCCAATCCGCCGCGGTGGCATGAGGCGGTGAAGCTGTATCAAGTGACCGACTCCGCAACGGATCAGACTTTGGGTTACTTTTACATGGATTTATTTCCGCGCGAAGGCAAATACAAACATGCGGCCGCCTTTAATTTGGGCAAACCTCAAAAAATCAACGGCCAGACGCACACCACGCTGTCCGCCATGGTGTGTAATTTTACACCGCCCAGCAACACGCAGCCTTCGCTGCTAACGCACGATGAAGTGGAAACTTATTTTCATGAGTTTGGTCATGTCATGCATGGCGTGGTTTCGCAAACGCAGTATGCCTCACAAGGCGGGACTTCGGTGGCGCGTGATTTTGTAGAAGCACCTTCTCAAATGCTGGAAAACTGGGTTTGGGATGCCAAAGCGTTGGCTTTGTTATCTTCGCACTATCAAACCGGTCAACCCTTGCCTCAAACCGAGCTGGACCAGTTGTCGGCCCTTCAAACCGTGGCATCTGGGTACAATTATTCCAGACAGCTATTTTATGCCATGCTGGATATGCAATATCATACGGCCACCAAAGCAATCGACACCATGGACCTTTGGGGTCGATTGCAAAAAGAGTATTTAGGCATTGAAATGTTGGACGATACCTATCCGCAGGCCTCCTTTGGCCATCCGATGGGTGGCTATGATGCCGGTTATTATGGGTACATGTGGTCAAAAGTGTACGCGCAAGATATGTACACTCGTTTTGAGCGCAAGGGTATACTCAACCCCAAGGTTGGCGCTCGCTACCGCAAATGGATTTTGGAAAAAGGCAGCGCCAAACCGGCAGATGTATTGGTGCGAAAATTTTTAAAACGCTCGCCCAATCAGCAAGCCTTTATTGAAAGTTTGGGACTGTAATGAAAGACACGCAAGCATTGTTTTTTCTTCAAATGGAATTGGGTCCCATGGCCAACTTTGTATACTTTATGGGCGATCCGTCCACGCGTGAAATGATGGTGGTGGATCCAGCATGGGACGTAAACACCATACGGCAAGTCGCAGCAGATCATGATTACCGGTTGACCAAGGCGCTTATCACACACGGTCATCCAGATCACATCAATGCAGTCGAAACCCTTTTGCATGAAGACGGCATCCAAGTCTATATGCACAAAGATGAAGTGCCATGGATTGATGGGTGGAAAGAAACCGCCATTGCCACCGAACATTTAACCAAGGTAGCGCTGGGGCAACATGAGATCAGCTGCATTCATACACCGGGCCATACCCAAGGCTCTCAATGTTTTTTATTCAATGATCAGCTCATTACGGGCGACACATTGTTCATTGATGGATGTGGACGCACGGATCTGCCGGGTGGTGATCCCGAAAAACTGTACACCAGTTTAACCCAAGTCATCCGCGCCATGCCCGATCAGACAGTTTTGTATCCTGGGCATCGATACCATGAGGACGCCCATCAATGCTTGTCTGATCAAAAACGAACCAACCCTTTTTTACAAGCTCAAACCAAAACTCAATTTTTATCCAAGGTCCGCCCCGACCTAAGCCATATATGATTGTTTCATTTATCCCTAAGCTACGGAGGTTTTTGTCCAAACTCTACAGGGCAGGACTCCGCTTCGCTGCGTAACAGCCCTTACGCGCTTGAACAAAAACCCTTTTGCCACACACAAATCGAACTCTGTTCCAAAGTAAAATAAATGATACAAACAAACGCCATCGGCGTTTATCTTTATAACGACACTAAAACTGCCCCACAGAGGAAGCATCAGACCCCCTCGGGCCCCACGGCGCCTCAATGAAACAAACCCATTAAACCAACGTCATGATTTGGTCAAAAACCGAATTCGGTGTAAAGCCAAAGTGTTCAGCAACAACTTTGCCGGGCCCCGAAGCACCAAATTCATCCATCGAAATCACCAAGCCATCCGCACCAACCCATTTGTACCAAAGGTCACCTTGAGCTGCTTCTATGGCCACAGTTCGGATGTTTTCAGGCAGTACATTGTGAATGTAATGGGTGTCTTGTTCCGCAAAACGTTCCAAACATGGGATGGAAACCACCCGTACAGATTTATCTTTCTTTTCAAGCAGGGCCTTGGTCTCCATGGCAAGACCCACTTCAGACCCGGTGGCTATCAAGATTAAATCCAGTTCGGGTTGAATACCTTCGGATAAAATGTACCCGCCTTTGTCCAAATCGGGGTGCATGTCTTGGGCGACTTCAGGTAAGTTTTGACGGGTTAAAATAATAGAGGTTGGCCCGTCGGTTTTTTCCAAAGCCCACTTCCAAGCCATGGCCGTTTCATACGCATCGCAAGGCCGAATCACCTGATGGTTGGGAATCAACCGAAGGCTGGGCACTTGCTCCACGGGTTGGTGGGTGGGACCATCTTCGCCCACATGAAAACTATCATGGGTGAAAACGAAAATATTCTGTAATTTGGATAAGGCCGCCAATCGAATGGCCGGGCGCATGTAATCAGAAAATACAAGAAACGTGGACGAAAACGGAATGCAGCTACCATGCAGGCGCATACCGTTGGTGATGGCGCCCATGGCATGTTCACGAATGCCAAAGTGAATGTTTCGGCCATCGAATTTGTTCTTCTGAATGTGATCTTCTTCGGCGAGTGTCGTTTTGCAAGAGCTGGCCAAATCTGCTGATCCACCGACCAGACCAGGAACATGCTGTGCCACTTGTTGTAAAATTTTTCCAGAAAGCGCACGGGTTGCGGCCGGCATTTCTGGTAGGCAAGCGGTCCAATCAATCTTTGTTACATCAGGTGATGTCCAGCGCCTGTCCCACTGCTGGGCTTTGTCGGGATGACTTTCACGCCATTGCTGCATTTTTTCTTCCCATGCTTTGCGCTGTTCATCCACCGCAGCAGCCCGTTCTTTGAAATGCTGATACACTTCGTCGGGCACGACAAATGTATCGCCGGTCGACCATGACAGTGCTTTGCGCGTGGCTGCGACTTCGTCTTTGCCCAAGGGCGCGCCATGGGCACCAGATGTGCCTTGTTTGTTTGGCGCACCGTTGGCGATGTTTGTTTTGGCAATGATGATGGAGGGTCGCTCGGTTTCTTGCTTTGCTTTTTGCAGGCTCTCACCAATGGCTTGATGATCGTGACCATCAATGCGTTGAACCATCCATCCAAACGCTTTAAAACGGCCGGCGATGTCCTCGCTAAACGTTAAATCCGTATCCCCGTCAATGCTGATGTTGTTGTCGTCGTAAATATAGGTCAGGTTGCTTAAACCCAAATGGCCCGCCAGCGAGGCGCTTTCAGAGGAAATCCCTTCCATTAAATCGCCATCCGAAACCAGCGCGTACACCTGATGATCCATGGGGTGAAAGCCATCACTTTGAAACAATGCGTTCATGTGTTTGGCTGCCAATGCCATGCCCACCGCATTGCCGGTGCCTTGTCCCAGTGGGCCGGTTGTGGCTTCTACACCCTGGGTATGGCCTACTTCTGGGTGGCCAGGTGTTTTGCTTCCCAGCTGCCGAAATTTTTGAAGATCTTGCATGTCCACATCAAAGCCGGACAGGTGCAGCAGTGCATATTGCAACATGGAGCCATGACCCGCCGACAAAATGAATCGATCTCGGTTGGGCCATTGGGGGGCATTGGGGGTGATATTTAAAAACTCTGTCCACAACACGTAAGCCAAGTCGGCACATCCCATGGGCAAGCCAGGGTGTCCGCTGTTGGCACGTTCAATGGCGTCGATGGCCAAAAATTTTATGGTTTTGGTGCTTAGGTCTGCGATGGCGGAGGGCATAGAACATCTTTCTGGTGTAGGGTGCTTGAATTTTAACTTTTCTTATCTTAACTGATTGAGAATGTCACGTAGGGCAGTTGTCGTATGGGGTGATTGGGCTTAAAGCCTTTGATTTCAGCGTTTGGCAGCGAATCACCCATCGATGGGTGATTGACACGCCCATGCATATTTGGTAGGGTCCGACCATGAACAAGCTTATTCCAACTATCATAGGTGCTTTGGCTTTTTTGGCTGTAAATGCGCACGCGCAGGAATCACAAGATACTCCTGTTCAACCACCCACTTACAGCACAGATAATCAGCAAGACACTTATTCTTATTCACTACCGGACGTGTTTCAGGAAAAGCAGGACCGCGTAGACACGGAAAATCAAAACCAGGAAAATCCGCAAGATCAAGAACAGCGTCAGCTATTGATTCAAAACATTCGTCGGTTGTACCAAAACCACGACCATAATTTGCAGCCTTAATTTTTACACGTGACCATGCACCAAGTATTACAACGTCGTTGGGTTTTCACGGTTGGTTTCATCATTTGTTTATTGAGTTTTTATCATTGTACACATTCTACTGGAAAGGGGGCTCAAGTGAGCCAAAGTGAAGGAAAAACAGCCGTTATTCAAACCAATGTCGGCGTTATCGAATTTGAATTTTTGCCAGAATTGGCGCCCAATCACGTTGAAAATTTTAAAAAACTTGCCCGTAGCGATTTCTATGACGGAACCACCTTTCACCGGGTCATTCCAGGGTTCATGATTCAGGGCGGAGATCCCAACTCTCGCAATGCTGATCGTAGCGTACACGGTACAGGCGGTCCTGGTTATACCATTGATGCAGAATTTTCAGACAAAGACCACAAACGTGGCGTAGTATCCATGGCGCGCAGTGCCGACCCCAACAGTGCCGGCAGTCAGTTTTTTATTGTCGTAGATGATGCGCCTCACTTAAACAATCAATACACAGCTTTCGGTCAAGTGACCAAAGGCATGGATGTGGTGGATCAAATTGTCAGCGTGCCCAGAGATGGCCGCGACAATCCATTAAAACCCATCATCGTTGAAAAAGTTTCCATTCAATAGAATATCGTAAGTAAAGAGCGCCAAGCGAGTTTGCGCTAAGATTTTTTTATTTAGCGTCGGTTGTAGCGCTTTCTTTAGAACTTTCTTTAGGTGTATGATCCGCAAAGTACGCAGAGATGTATTTTTCGTAACTCACTTTGTATACAGGGTGGACCTTGGCCATTTCTTTCAACGGAATAAAATCCAACGCTGCAGCGTTGATGCAGTAGCGCAAGCCTGTTGTGTCTTTGGGCCCATCTTTAAAAACGTGGCCCAAGTGCGTGCCATCCACGCTGTGGATTTCGGTGCGCGGGCTGAAAAATAGTTTTTTGTCTTCCTTGGTGTCTACAAATTTTTGATCAATGACATCGTAAAAACTGGGCCAACCCGTACCGGAATCGTATTTATGAACTGAGGCAAAAAGAGGACGCCCCGTGACTTTGTCGACGTAAATGCCCTGCGCTTTGTTGGCGTGCATATCGCTGGAAAAGGCGCGTTCGGTGCCTTCTTTTTGGGTTACTTTTTTCTCCAGCGGGGTTAGTTTTTCAATTCTTTTTTCTTTGTCGACTTGTACGGTGAAACTCATAAGCCATCCTATACATAAAATCAATAACGGTGAATAGATATTCTTCATCAAAGTCCCTATAAAGAGCTAGATGGAAATGTGCGGTGGAATGAAGTCCGGAAATTCTTCATCGTAATCCACATCAAAACCATAGGGGTCACTGTATGGATCATGCTCGCCGGGTATTTTCCATGCGGTGGGCAGAGATCGAACAAAACGAATGCCCAACTCAAACAAAGGTTCCATGGCAGCATTGGTGACTTTCATGGGCTTTTTCCAAACCACTTGACCTTGCATGCGCAATGGCTGCTGACCTGGGGCCAGTGTGACCTCTACAAAGATCATATCCGAGACGTGAAATTGCTTTGCGGTCTCCACCGATACACCTTTGGAACTTAAATTGGTGCAAATGGAAGAGTCGTCTTCGTGGTGTGCAAGTATGACAGGTAATTGAACAGGGAAGCGAGGAATTCGTCTTTTTTCAAAGTTTTCATTGGTAGCCTGGCTTCGATGTGATGCCATACGACACCTCCTTCACATTTCAAGAATCAATGGTCTGTGTATACGCACTTGTCCAAGCCGGCGCCCTGGTGCCCGACTTAATAAACATCCTATAACATAATTGCGTTAAAATGAGCAAGGCAATTTAACGTATGTTACAATATATGGCATGTGTCTCGAACATTGACCCCACATTGGATATGCAATAAGTGTAATTTTTTACCAGCACAGGTTGGGTCAACCACGCTGAAAAAATCACCTGCTTGCAGAAGGAAACACAAGAAATAAAATTATCGATATGGACGCATTGGTCATCATTGTACTGGTTGTTTTTTTTGTCCTGGGGCTGTTTAAAGGCGTGCTTCACCAGCTGGCCACGATTCTGGGTTTGCTCTGTGCGTTTATTTTTGCTGGCTCCTTGAGTCCTGTCACCACCCATTTGTTGTCAGGAATTTTGGGTTCAACCGTGACGGTTTCAGAGTTGATCGCCCCCATCATTACCGGTGTATTGATCTTTTTTACTGTGCGTTTGATCGGCATTGGTTTAGAAAAAATTTTTATCAGCAAGGTGCATGCCCTTAAAGGAATCAATATTTTGGGCGGTGGTTTTTTAGCCTTGATCAAAGGGCTGATGTTGTGGATTTTAATTTTCTTTTTTATTCATCTGGTGCCCCCTTCGTTTATTGCTTCCTGGATGCCCAAACTTTTTGAAAGCACCAGTTACCAACGTTCTCTCAAACACAATCCGCTGGGTTCGAAAGATGTGATTGCGCGTTTTCAAACCTACCGAAAAACACGCAAGCTTGAAAAAAAATACGAAGCCCAGCAAAAAAACCTGCAAGAACCCGACGCGCCCCAAAAAAGCATGCAAGATGTATTGATGGACTATCTTTTGGAACAAGCCATGAGCGATCCAGAAAAACTACTGGAAATGATGCAAGAGTCCAACAAAGACAATCCGGATTCATAAGGCCTGGGCGCCGGGGCCATTAACCTGAACAGTTTCCTTGGTATCGACAAGCGTTCGACCAACAATAATCCATTAAGGTGTGGCCACACCTTTTTTCTTTTGTCGTTTGATTTCGTAGGCCAGCTCTTGCATTAAGCCACGTACTTCATCTTGAAACTGGTTGTTGGGATGATCTTGTAAAAACTGTTTCCATAACAACCATTGATCGGTTTTGGAGAGATTTTTTGCGCGAATGTATTCTTTGGCTTTAAACAATATTTCAGCATCCGATATTTTGGGCTTGTCTGAGTCCAACTCGCTGCCCATCAGCGATTTGATTTGGCGCATGTTGGCTTCAATTTCTTCACGGAAGGTAGAGTCTGGGTGTTGCACCAAAAAATTTTTCCATAGGGCTTGTTGTTCCACCAGGCTCAAACGGGTGGCTTCTTCCACTGCCTCTAGGTACAATTTGGCGTCACGAAAAGTAAGGGTTTCTTGTTTGTTGGCGTTTAGCGGGTCGGCATAAACGCCGGTCCACAGCAACACTCCTAAAAAAATGGACAATAGTCGTTTGGCTCGCATGGCTAGCATCGTACGATTGTATCACAAAAAAATCATTGATTTTTTGATATTTTTCGGATTAAAAGGAGATATCTGACCTTGGCAGCCTGCTCAAATCGCTCTTGATTCAAGAATACATTTACACGCTGTCAAAACAATATCCAGAAACTACATAGTCAATGCGCTTACGTCGCCCACCCTTCCTTTGCTGAAGCATTGGGAAGAGATGTCGAAAAAGCCCCATTTTTACAAAAAGGTATAAAGGAATGAACTTATCCGAATTAAAAAACAAAAAAATCGCTCAATTGGGCCAACTGGCCAAAGACATGGATGTCGAAAATTTTGGTGGTCTGCGCAAGCAAGAGCTTATTTTTGCCATTTTAGAAAAAGCCGCTGAAGAAGATCACGATATTTTGGCCGACGGCGTACTGGAAATTTTGCCGGATGGCTTTGGTTTTCTACGCAGCGCGGACTACAACTATCACGCAGGACCCGATGACATTTATGTATCGCCCGGTCAAATTCGCAAGCTGGGCTTGCGCACCGGTGATTCCATTTCGGGCAAAATTCGTCCCCCCAAAGATTCCGAACGGTATTTTGCGTTGTTAAGCGTTGACCAAGTCAACATGGACGAACCCAACAAGGCCAAAGAAAAAATCCTTTTTGATAACCTGCGCCCCGTTTATCCAGACGAACAGCTCAAGATGGAAGCCTTCCCCAAAGAATACTCCACACGCATCATGGATTTGCTTTGCCCCATTGGTAAAGGACAGCGTGGTTTGATTGTGGCGCCGCCGCGTTCAGGTAAAACGGTTTTGTTGCAGAACATGGCCAAGTCCATCGCCAAAAATCACCCAGAAGTGGTGCTGATTGTTTTGCTCATTGATGAGCGGCCCGAAGAAGTCACCGATATGCAAAAAATTGTCAAGGGCGAGGTGGTGAGTTCCACGTTTGATGAGCCAGCACAACGGCATGTACAAGTGGCGGAAATGGTCATCGAAAAAGCCAAACGTCTGGTTGAACATGGCAAAGACGTGGTCATTCTGCTTGATTCGATTACGCGTTTGGGGCGCGCATACAATACCGTTGTCCCCGCATCGGGCAAAATTTTATCGGGTGGGGTGGACGCCAACGCGCTTCATCGCCCCAAACGTTTTTTTGGTGCAGCTCGAAACATCGAAGAGGGCGGCAGTTTAACCATCATGGCCACCGCGCTGATTGAAACAAACTCGCGCATGGACGAAGTTATTTTTGAAGAGTTTAAAGGCACAGGCAACATGGAAATCGTGCTCGATCGAAAAATTTCGGATCGTCGCATTTACCCAGCCATCGACATCAACAAGTCTGGTACGCGAAAAGAAGAGTTGCTATTGGATGAAAGCGTGCTCAACCGCGTGTGGATTTTGCGCAAATTGCTGCAGCCACTCAACGGCATTGATGCCATTGAATTTTTGGTGGATAAACTCAAAAAAACCAACACCAATGAAGATTTTCTCAACAGCATGAATAAATAAAAGCCGGAATCCATGCGGTCATTTCGCATGCAGGGAGGATTATTTTTCTCTTTTTTTATGCAGGCGTTATGTGCTATGTTATGAATATATAAGCAATATTCTTTATTAGACTTCACCTCTTAAGGACGGCCGTATGACCAAATCGGATTTGATTGAAAATCTCTCTCTGGAAGCCAAGCTTCCCAAAAAACAGGCCGAAATGATTGTGCATCTTATTTTTGATTCAATGATCGAAGCCATGCGTGCGGGTGACCGAATTGAGATTCGCGGTTTTGGTAGTTTTAAAGTCAAAGAATACAAGCCTTACACTGGACGCAATCCCAAAACAGGCGAACAGGTGCCGGTTGAAGAAAAAAAGCTCCCATTTTTTAAAGTGGGCAAAGAGCTTAAAGAGCGCGTCAACAATGGTCCACAGGCCACACCAGAAGTAGAAGCGGCCAACGCGTCCAACTCAGACAACGACGACGATCACTAACCAAAAAACAAAACGCTAAACGCTTTAGAAACCTAGCCAAAATAGAAAAGATGCGGTTTCACCCCAATAATCTCTGAGAAAAAGTCCGACTCTCAAAATTACTCAGTCGGTGTAGTGGCTAGAAGGCAAGTAAAGCGCAGCGAAGCGAGCCATTGCCTTCTAGCCACTACACCGACCCTACGGTTTTACCCACTTTTGTAGAAACTTCTACGATGTACCATTTAGGGTTGCACGGGCTGGCCCAGGCTATCGGATAGCGCGCGAAAAAGCTCATACTCTTCCCACGAGACCTTTTGGTCTCTTTGAATGATTTTCTTGCAAGCCTGAATAAACTGAATCCGAACTGGACGGGCCGCATTTTCCAAAACATCGTGGGCCTGATCGATGTCGTCCATTTTTAAGGCCTCCGGCTGCATAATGGCCATATCGGCCCAGCCCAACACTTCCATGCCTTGTCTAAAAGCAAGCGCAGCCAGTCTGGTGTCTTCTTCTCCAGCATGAGCCACCGCAGAGCCAAGAACGCGTATTTCCTGCTTGATGGAATCCAAGTCTTTGGCGCCCTGGGCTTTTTGACGTGGATAATGATGGTGGTGCAAATGAATGCGAATCATTTTAATCAGCAGCCATTCATGCAAGCTGATGATGTTGTCTGCTTTGACTGCATTCATCATCAAACGCAGCCAAGCTTTGTATTCGCTCAAAGGCAGCTTGCGCAAGGCAGGCATGCACAAGTCAAAAATTTCGATGCGGTGGGCAGACACTTCTTTGGGAATCCAGTGTTGTAGGTCGTCCCATAAATGCAACGAATACGGATCGGCGTGGGCCAATAACTCACGTGTGGTTTGAAGCGCATCGGAGGTGGGTGTGGTCACCAAATACAAAAGCAAAAGCTTGGCTTTTTGGGGATGCTGGGTCATTTGGCGCAGTTTGGACCAAATGGGTGCCCAATCTTCTTTTTCGGCCAGCACGATAGGCAAAGGCAGGCTGGCAAATTGTCCCAGCTGGGGCCCAAACCCACCCTCCATGGGCGCAGACGGACTTTGGCCAAAAAGCACTTCTCTTTCTTGGGTATTCATTTGCCCAAGGTTGTCATGAGAAAGAAATTTTTCTTCAGCCGACATCTCCGGCGGCATCCACTGGGGTTCGATGGCTTGGATGCGCTTGACAATGGGCGGATGACTTTCCAAAAAGGGCAGGTGAAACATCGGAAAAGACTCGGGCGCAAACGTCATATGAGAGATTTCTTCGCTGTTGTGGTGGTAGAGATAGGACCGGGCGGTGCGATCATCATAAAAACCACCAATTTTTTTGAGTGCGCCGGCGATGCCGTTGGGATTTCGTGTGTACTGGACAGAGGAACTATCTGCCAAGTATTCACGTTGGCGCGCAATGCTAGATTGAATCACCTTGCCAATCAAAAAGCCCAAATACCCCACCACCCACAGGCCCAACCCAAGCATAACCGCATTGCCGCCCTTTTTGCCATGGCCTCGCCGTGAGCGGCGGGTGGTCGAACTGGAAAAAGAACCATGAATCAACAATCGGCCCAAAATGTGAATAAACAAGATCCCATGCAGCAATGAAATCATGCGAAGGTTAATGCGCATGTCACCATGAAGGATGTGGCTAAATTCGTGTCCCACCACGCCTTGAAGCTCATCTCTGGACAAGCGCTCGATGGTTCCGCGGGTTAACCCAATAACGGCATTGTCCAAGTCCATTCCCGCAGCAAATGCATTGATGGCGTTTTCCTGACGAAGCAAATATACATCTGGCACAGGCACACCGCTGGCTAGGGCCATTTCCGCCACGACATTCAACGCGCGTTTTTCATAAAAGTCGCTGGTATTCAGAGGAATTTTTTCACCGCCCATCATTTGCGCGATGCTGTGTCCGCCTTTGCCCAGCTGGATGTGCTTGACCAGACTCGCGATACCCACCACCATCAGCGTGCCCAATAAAGTATACACAAACCAAGTGGGGTGCCACCACCTCCATGGACTTTCAGGGTGGTAAGGTCGATACACAAACAATAAAACCAGCACATACAGCACAAAGGTGAGAATGATTAAGCCGGCTGCAAACAAGGCAATGAAACGACGGGAATTTCTTTTATACTGATCCTGTTTTTCAAAGAAATTCATGCCGTGCGGTCAAACGGGCCAATGCTATGACGCAAAAGAAACTTTGGGGGCTTTTTTGGTCTCTTCATTTTCGATGGTAAACAAGGCAGCCTCCTGAAATTGAAACATCGAAGCAAATACGTTGTTGGGAAAACGCTCTCGGGCCGTGTTGTAGATCATGACGCTGTCGTTGTACCCTTGTCGGGCAAAAGCAATTTTGTTCTCAGTGGTAGTAAGCTCTTCATTGAGCTGCATCACGCTGTCATTGGCTTTCAGCTCAGGGTATTGCTCCACCACCATCATCAGTCGACCCAATGCCCCAGACAACATGCCCTCGGCTTGGGATAACTTGGACATGGCTTGCGCGTTGGCAGGGTTGGAGGCTGCTTGTGATTGGGCATTGACGGCGCTGCTTCGTGCTTGAATAACGGCTTGCAGCGTCTCTTTTTCATGGGCCATGTAGCCTTTGACGGTTTCAACCAGATTCGGGATTAAATCATGGCGACGGGTAAGCTGTACATCAATTTGCGCAAAAGCATTTTTAAAGCGGTTGCGTAAAACCACCAGCCGGTTGTAAATACCAACCACGGCCAATACCGCAAAAATAAGCACAATAACGACAACAATCAGGGTGATGGACAAAGCGCTCATGGCAAACCTTTCTAACAAACCGCATAATAATGAGTTTTTTATGCACCAAAAATGGATCAATCAATATTTATTCAAAGATTATCCCATGACCGGCTTGGTACCCAAAGAAAAAACCGGCCTTTTTTAAAGCGTCGGAAATCAAAATAATGAAGAAAGCTTCGGCCAAAAGCAAATGGGAAACCCTCCACCAAGAAAAAAAACTTTCGCAATCTCAAAATAGCGGTAAAATGGTACAATCATAAGGAGAATTGGTTGATATAGCCGCGCAATCAAGCGCACCGATTCAAATATATAAAAGGATTCGTATGAAAAAGTTACATCTTACTGCCGCCTGTTTACTCGTCGCCTTGGCGGGTTGTTCCGATACTGTCAATGACCTTGAGCCCTACATCGAATACACCAGCCTCAATCTTGTTGAAGACGTTGCCAACGATGGCAGCTTCAACGGCACCATTAGTGCAGAAGCTGTGGGCGTGGAGTTCAACGATTCTTTGGTGGAAGGCGAGGATTACGAATTTACAGGTGTGCCCTCCGGTGTCACCCCTGTTTTAACGTTGGTGGATGAGAACAACGCATCGATCGGCATTAGTGGCCAAGTGGCCAACCATGGCCGATGCGACTCCGAAGCGCTGGGGTTAACCTTCTTTCAAAGCGCATTTGCCGGCGGCGACCGCCCAGAAAACGCCAACGTATTGTTCGGCTTGTCCTTCCTACCCCCCTCTTCCACAGTCACCAACAAAACCCTGGGGGAAGAAGGCGCTGGCGGCATTGATGATGACCCACCAACCACACTTACACTCAATGACGCTGGTTTTTTTGCCTTTGCGGGAGAGCTGGAGCGAGGCGTAAACTATAGCCTTACGCTAAGCGGTGATTTAGAAGATCTACCTGGCACGCTCCAAGAAACATTGACCATTCTACCAGATTTGCAAACCCTTGAAGTTACCTTTGATGGATTCGCCCCTGCCAACGATGCAGCGGATACTTTTGCTTTCGTTATCAACTTCTTGGATACTCAATTCTCAGAAGAGGGTAATACCCGATCGGTGTTTGCGTCTAATACCTTTTGCTTGGGACAAAAGCCTACCATCGGCATCACGGTTGAATTTGTAGATTAAGACCAACGTTTTGCGCTGCTACTGTTTATTTGGCGATTTAAATTAATTCAATCGATTGTAAAGCTAATATCTTAAGTAATAGCTAAGGGCTTTTAACAAACTAGTGGAAGTCTGAGACATACTGTCTGAACGAATTTAGTATATCTTCATCTTCTGGATCGCGTGCTCGCCAAATATGCAGAGCGGCACCGCATTGATTTGCATCAATAAGGTATTCGTGATCAAGATCACGATGAATTAAAGAAACATTATCAATATTATCGAATGGAAGGTCAGCATTGGGTCGATTAAGTCGATTTAATGAAGTATAGGCATTTTCACCTTGCAAATCTTTTTGTTCCCAAATCATCATGATTGAACCGTTTTCTCTTAGTATCCCGTCCACAATGGTACTATAACCCAATTGTTCAGAAGTTATTGATCTCTCGAATAAGTCTTCAGGCAATTTCCATGTGGACTCAACTTGCTCTACGAAAAATAAGTGAGATTTAATATTACTCGAATAGCTCTTTGCATTGATGGCAATAACAGTTCTATCTGATTTTATGCCAATGAAAGGGAATCTAGAATACACAACTGAAGGCGCGATGTTTTCCAAATTTTGAAAAGGGTTTATGCTGCTATATAGAGCACCTTCGTTTGCCCATGTTCCCATAGACCTTTCTAATAAATCAAGGCCCAAGTAACCATTGACGTCTCCTTCATGATAATCTGAAATGATTAAAAGCTTGGCATTGCCCAATCCATCGGTTTGCAATATGGACTGTTGTGGCCCATCAACTTCAAACTTTCTATCACTGAGGGTGGTTGGATCATCCCAAATGTTACTTTCATAATTCGATACCATTAAATAATTATCGGTGTCATTCGGGTTACCCGTTGGAACCTGAAACCAGTACACAAATGCTTTTCCAGTTTGGTCAACAGCCACGTCAAAGCTGCTGATTGAAATCAGTGACAAAAACGTATTGGTTACGTGATAATAATCAGTTCCAGAAATTGGAATATGAATCGATTCAGGGGTTTTAAAATAATCAAAATCAAATACCATTCGATATAATTTTTTTCTAGAATTAATTCCTGTGTATTGTGCAACAACTACTCCGAAGCCTTGCGAGTTGAAATCTGATTTAAAAGAAATTGATCCTAAATCACCTAGTGGAGTAAAATCCTGGCGGTTCGACCATTCTTCACCATTGTAATAGCTATAGGATAATTTGCGGTCAGTAAGATCGGCGAAGATTATCAAAGCACGATAATCATCGAAAACATGGACTTCGACCCGAACGTTATTGGTGGTCTGCAAGAGCAGTTTAAGGTCATCTCTTGGTATCTCTCGATACTGATCGAAAGTTTGAACGTAAAATTTAGATAGCCCCGTTTCTGCATTATTTTCATTAAATGCCAATACAGAAAATCCGTTGGGGTGAGACGCTTTTTTATAATTGGTAATACCCTGATTTGATTCATATATTTCATCACTAGGAACAAAACTCTGGACACCTCCGTGTTGCGATTTATGAATCGAGGAGTATAATTCTGAATAATCCTGAGAAGTCCACAAAATCTCCACATTTCTACCTTGGTCGTAGCTTATGGGGTGCAAATCCACTCTGGTGTATTCATCAAAGTTTTCTTTTTGGAAAAAGTCACTTTCATCCAACGGGTCTACCCAACTTGGAGCAGTACAGGTGAGTATGATGTCACTGACATTTTGTGAATTTATGATACCTATGCCATTTTCAAACCTACAGCATTTTCCTTGAGGGCTGCTAAGTGCTTGAATTTCATATTTATCACCGTTTTCTAATAAATGTCTAAACTGGAAAGTTGATTGCTGGTTATCAAGATTGATAACTTCATCAATGTTTGCAAGCTTTAATTGAACGCCTTGTGTGGTACCAATTGAGGTACCTGATATTTGATAACCTTTTCCAAATTGGATCCCCAGCGCATAATTAACTATTTCTTCTCTTAGTGCCTTTTTAGATGATGCTAGAAAAGCGTCTTCGAGAAATTTCAGTGGCAAATTTCTTACGCTCATGCTCACGTGATGATCCACTGCATTTCCGATTAAGCGGACTTCAGCTGAGTTTCTAGAAAGTAGAACAATCTCCATTGTCAGTCCATCCGGCAGATTACCATTAAATTCGTAGTGTTTACCAATTTCCATCCGGTCACCGATTTCTAAATCTAGATTCCATGACCAATTTTTTAAAGATATTGCCTCTGGGCTAATGCGCCCCTCATTTTCGGGGTGAATTTCTTGCAGAATCAGCTCTGCACCAATTTTAGAATTCTCATTTGAATTTTTTGAGGAACAATCAACAGCTAATAAAGATACCAATAAAGTAATTAGAATATTTAGGGTGCGTTTCATAACTTTCTCCTATAGCAGGTATTTTATTTATAAATAAGTGAATAACCACCGGTAGATTTAATGGATTCAAGTATTCGATTAAGCAATTTTTCTGCCATTTATGATTTTTTTTGCTGGGTATCTTTTAGGAAATTTTTAAAGATTTATTTATAAAAATATTAATTAAATTCAACAATTTAAATACAATTTTCGAATAAAAAATCGAAAATAGCTTGGTTGTAATTAGGAGTGAATCATTTTTTGACTCGTCCGATAATAAGTCAATAGGCTTTAGATAAACGTGTCTTTAGGATAAATTTTATAGCTAAAAAAGTAATATGGTGGGTTTGCAGTAGGCTAAGGCGTAAGCACAGCCTGTTCATTTTCCAGGCTTTCCACCGATATGCGGATGTTGTCTTTTTGTTGTTCGATGGTGACCGTGGGTTGACCCAGCTCGCGTAGCGTGAAAGCCAGCTGATCGTACAATCCGTTCATTTTTTTAAACATGGACAACTGCTGTCGATTGGCCGCGTATCGGTCGCGCTGATAATTGCTGTCGAGCAGAGATAGTTGTTTTTCAATGGATGTTTGTTGCGATATGGTCGTGCCAGAACGCACAAGGTTTTGCTGCAGTTGGGTCGATCGCGTTTGATATTTTTCTAAAGCTTTGGCTTTGTCATCACTGAGTTGATTGATTTTATTCACCAATCCACGAATTTCAGCCTGCAATGCCTTGGCGCGTTGGTGTTTTTTGGATAGCTGTGGCGGACGTTTCATGGAGCCGCTGGTTAGTAAACTCTCTGGTTGCTCTTGATCTAGCCAGGTTCGCATCACAGCATTGGCCACTTGGGTGGCCATGATGTTTTTTAAAAACGCATTGGGTCCCATAAACAAATAATTGGAAGCAATGGCAAAGTTTAAGCCTTCGGTTTGTTGCAGGATAAAATTGTTGATGCCGATGACCTCCCCACGATCATTGATCATGGGTCCACCCGAATTGCCTGGATTGATGGCCACATCTGCTTGAATGTAGGCTTGCCCTTTGATCACCCGGCCCACAAAACTCACGATACCTTTGGTCACCGTAAATGAAAGGCCGCTAGGCGCACCAATGGTAAAAACAGTATCACCAGGTCTCATTTGGGTGGCATCGCCCAATTGAACTGGTTGATAGGCCGTTGAATCAATTTGCAAAAGAGTTAAATCTCGCAACGGATCTTCGGCGATGATGCGGGCTTCATGTTTGACATCATCATACGTTTGCACCGTTATTTTCTGGCCCATGCCCGACGCCACGTGGTGGTTGGTCACCAAATAGCCAGGTCGACCTGCAAAAAAAGCAGAGCCGGATGTGTTTTGTCCCATCACTGTGGCTGTCGATTGCAGCACCCTTTGTAAAATGCTGGCGCCATCTTCGTTCAAGGTGGGGGTTGAGACCACCTGGCCTGGCTGGGGCGTCGCATTGGATAACCCTCCATTGGGCGGCGTGTTGCTTGGCGGATTTACAGCCTCTTGAATGGAAGATTTTTCTTTGGTTTGGCGTTCGTATTGATACACGGACCAGCCTAGCGCCACTGAAAAAATGGACACGACCACAGGCACCCATCGACGCAAGCCCCGTGTCATTTTGGCCTGACTCATGGGTTTTTTGATGATTTCTGCGCCCATTTGTTTGGCACAGGTTTGCAAAACAATGGCGTCGTGGTGGGGCACATCTTTTGCGATCAGGGAAGCGTGGTCGATGGCCTTGCGAAGCGAACCATAGGTTGTAAATATTGGACTTCGCAGCTGTGGCAGTGCTTTTTTTACAAAATCGCCGCGCAAATGTGTGGGCAATGTGGTTTTCCACGCGAGGGCATAAGAGACATTTTTTCCACAAAATCGGCAGATTACGCCCATGGTGGAGATGGTTTCGCCACAATCAGGGCATAAAAAAGTGGCGTTTGCATCGGTGTGGTTCATGGTTTTAAGTTCTCACTTTACTATAAACATTCGTGCTGCGTCAAAGCATTGCATTTATTTGCCAAGGGAGTAAGAAAGGTTTTGTAAATATTGGAATTTTGTTACAATGGGGACGCATGAAACATCAAAACACAATCTGGTTGGGCGCAATTTTTACCATACTTTTATGCGTGGGTGCGTGTTCAAAATCTGAAACTGCATCGACTCAATCGGACGCCGAAAAACTCTGGGGCAGCGACCGCGTCTGTTTGCCGTGCCACCTTTTTCAACAACCCATCGCCCGAGACCACCATTACCGATGTGACACCTGTCACCAAGGCAACCCATTTGCTGAAACTAAAGAAGAAGCGCATTATGGCTTAATCAAGGCGCCCCAGGCGCCTGAAAACATTGGTCAAACCTGTGATAAATGTCATCGCCGCGTGTTGGGCCGTGACGTGCCTTACAACGCTGAATTTATCAAAGACGTGATTGTGTCGCACAAACGCAACCCCGGAGAGTCTCTCGAATGGCAAGAATAATTTGCGTTTGGTTGCTCTGCCTGAGTTTTTCAGTTTCTGCGTATGCACAAGACGCAGTTTCGACGGCATTGGTTCACACCAATCAAACTTACGTGCTTTCCACCACGGGTAAAAACCCAGACCCACTGCAAGAATACAACGTGGGCGATGTGGTGTACGTGATTACTGGAAAAAAAGAAAAGGGGTATGTGCGCGTCACTTTTGACCCCACCAATCTTGAAGGCAATGGCTGGATTCAAGAAAACAAAATTCGCATTGTATCCGGCTACCGTTCCACCGACGGCAAACTACCCAAAGAGTACCAACGCAAATATACAGAAGAACAACCTGTGGTTGCAGACCGAGGGCTGGATCAAGGCGACGACTTGTTGTCCGGGGAGATGACCTTTATCGAAGAACTGGTAACCCAAGAGCAAGCCTCTTTGGAAAGCGAATTTGGCATCATCGATGAAGACGAGACCGGCATGCAAGAGTTGCCACCGCTGGAAGGTGGCGTGGATGGGGATAACCCTTTTGAAGAAGACCTTGAGTTTTTATTTCAAGATGATGCCGAATTTAATGAAACGTTTGAAACAGCCAAAAACGAACATCAATCCTCTCAAGTGTACAATGTTGGCGTGTCTGCATTTTCCATGCAAGAAGATCGTTTTGCCACCCAAGTGCGCCAAATGTTTGAAGCCGATTTGCGCAAGCAGGCCAAAATCGGCAGCATTTCTACCTTTGGATACGTAGAAAACATTGAAACCACCAACCAAGTATCCAAAGTGTCACTCAGTGACAAAGTATCAGGCGTCTTTTTTGGCATACTGTCCCCGCAGGTGGGATCCAGTCGGTTGTT
The DNA here is from genome assembly GCA_964497185.1 of uncultured Bdellovibrionales bacterium. Taxonomy (GTDB): domain Bacteria; phylum Bdellovibrionota_G; class JALEGL01; order JALEGL01; family JAGRMV01; genus CAZCBX01. Next base: position 265,983 of record CAZCBX010000001.1, read on the forward strand.
AAAAGTAAAATTCTATGACCGCGCGTTAAAACAATTTCTTTTTGAAAAAGTGGTGAATTTATCTGTACAGGGCGACAATCAAGCTGCCATTGAAAACCTGGCGCGCCAAGCTGCAACCTTTTTGAAAAAGGGCTCATGATCATTTTTCGCCTGCTGATGTGTTTGGGGCTTGGCCTGGCCTTAACCAATGCCGCTCATGCCCAAGATGCCAACGTGAGCAACGCCGATTTATCTGCGCGCTTTTTTCAGCTGCAAAAAGGTTTGTCCATGGGGGGCGCTTTTCGGGCCATTGCTGATACCCCTTTTGCCAACTTATACAATCCTGCTGGGATCGCTCAGCGCAAAGGCCAATTGAGCGTGTCGGGCGATTATGGGTATTTTTCATCCGATGGCAATCACTTTTTGGGTGCCAGCGTCATTGACTACCAAACCTCGCCCAATGTGGCCTATGGTTTAAGTTATCATCAAGGCATTCAGAATTTTGGCACGGTTGAGGCGCAAACCCGTCAAGCCACTTTTTCCCTGGCCCATCAAACTCAAAATGTGCTGACAGGGGCAAGCCTTAAGGGGTACTGGGTGGATATCAACAACGCGGCGCTTGATGGTCCCCGTGGTCTTGATTTGGATGTTGGGATGCTCATCAAAGCCGGAGAAATGTTGTCGTTTGGCGTGGTGGGCTACAATTTGGCCCGCGGTGGAAAAATTGAAGAGTATCCACGCATGTTGGGTGGAGGTATTGCGCTGAAAATGCCACCGTATGGAGAAATCACCATGGATGTCGTGAAAAATTTTAACACCATCGCCAACGATGACATCAATTATCATTTTGGTGTGGCGCTGGATGTATCGGAACAAATTGAACTCAGAGGCGGGTACGCCATTGATAACATTCGCCAAAATGATTTTTATGGGGTGGGCTTGAGCGTACAGAGCGATCGGGCCACCATTCATGCCAGCTTTGGTCAAACCCTGGACGTGGAAGCGGAAATCTATTCAGTAAGCCTAGAATACACCATGTAGGATAAGTAAAAAATGAGCGACGATTCAGATAAAAAAATCAATACGGACGACATTGATCTTAGCTTTGGCGAAGACTTTGAAGATGATTTCGAAGAAGCGTTTAGCGAAGAACAGCTTTTGGTGCCCAGCGATGATGACGATGTGCCCACCTCCGCAGGCATTGACGAAAAAACCGTGTTGGTTGATGAAGATGAACAAGAAGATGAGCCGGATCAAGGCGTAGCCACACAAGATGAAAAAACTGTACTGGTGGATGACGATCAAGAAGCACAGCCATCCGTGTCCACGCAAGATGAAAAAACCATGCTCATGGGCGACGACGATGAAGACGATGTTTTGGAGCTGGCAGACTTGCCTGAAATGCAAAACGAGCAAACCATGGCGGTGGATTCTTTTCAGGAGCAAGATTGGGACGATGCTTCCGACAGTGATGCCATTGAAAGTGATGCCATTGAAGTAGAAGAACAAGAACCATTGGACATTGTTCAAGATTCAGAAGAAATCTTGGGCTTGATGGACTCGCAAGAGATCAGTGTAAGTGAAGGGCAAGTCGATGAGACATTCAGCGATCAAGGCGCTGGGGGCCAAACGGAAATGCTCAGTCAAGACATTGGCGCAGAGGATTTTGGACAAACCGTGGATGCGCAGCCTGAATCTCCTGAAGTCAGTGAAAAACAACCTGCAGAAGATGAAGTGATTGCCAGTGAAGCCGGCATCGAAGGGTTGTTTGCAGACATGAATGAAGACGTCGTCTTGGACGAAGATGACAGCGAGTACGATGGCCATACGGACAGTGTCAGTGCGGATACAGAACAAGTGGGACAAACTGCACCACCCGAACAACCAAAAAGTGCTCCAGCAGCACCGATCGTAGGCGCAGCGGCGGCCAAAAAAAGCAAAGCCGAAAAAAAGAAAAAGAAAGAGCAGCCCGAAGCCTCGTTTATCGAAGCGGAGGCGTCCAAAAGCAAAAAAGTATCTTTGCCCAAAAAACGATGGTTGCTTTTTGCACCCTTGGCGCTGGTTGTGCTGATTATGATGTATGCGGGGTATGCCATTTTTCTAACGCCCCATGGGTTTATGGGCATCGGCGCCAAAGAAGATGGGGCTGTCACTCCAACCGCACAGAGTGACGAAAAAGTACAGCTTACCCCTGAACTGTTGCAAGACTTGGGGCAGAAGTACGATCAAGCCATGTTGCTGGCCAAGGTCGATCGCTATCCCTCTTATCAAAAAGCTCTGGGTCTGCTCAAAGAAGTTCAAAAAATTTATCCCAACCATCCCAAAGCCGCATCAGGCCTGGTGGAATTGATGATCATGGGCAATCGTGGCTACATGACCGTTGAACAAGTCAGCACGTTGGTTCAATCCATGCGCATTGCAGAACGAGTCAGTCCCAATACACCCGAAACCCTGCGGGCCAAAATACGTCAGTTGATGTTACAGGATAAAAATGAAGAAGCCCTGGCGCGACTCAACCAACTTCAGAACATAGCCGGTGAGGACATTGCCACCATGCTTCTAGAAGCAGAGGTATATTTAGAAACGCAGGAGCTGGCCAAAGCCAAAGAAAAATTGGACGTTGTCTTGGAAAAAGAACCAGATCACATCCGTGCCCATTATGTGCTGGCACAGTATTTTTTCGATAAGCAACTGTGGACCAACGTGATCAAAGAAACCAAACCACTGGTGGAAAATCAACATTGGCCATCCATTGTTTTACAAGCTCAGGCCCATTATCAAACCAAAGCCTATCAACAAGCCAAAACCACATTGGAAGGCTTATTGGCAGCGAATGAAGATAAACTCAGCCCCAAAATGTATGGTCGTGCTCATAAGATTCTGTCTGACATTTACTTGCTGCACGAAAAAGATCGAGAAAAAGGCATTGCCCTGCTTGAAAAAGCAGTGGCCAAAGTCAGTCTCAACGATGTTTATGCCAAGCAATTGGGTGACCTATACCTGGAGGACGAAAACTACACCAAAGCAGCTCAATATTATGGTTTGGCGCGCAACATTCAAAAAACCAACATTGATTATGCCATTGCGCATGGTCAAGTGTTGCGCTTATCGGGCAAACCAAAAGAAGCGGTGGATATACTCAAAGCCGTGGTGACCAAAGCCCCCAACCGGGAAGATGGCGTTTTGGAATATGCCAAAAGCCGTGTGGCACTCAACCAATTTGATGAAGTGCAATCCTATCTTACCAATGTGGTCGAAACCAACCCTTCTTTTATTGAAACCATGGTGTTGCTGGGTGATATCCACTTGCAAAAAAATGAGCTGGATCAGGCCCAAGAAGTGTATAAAAAAGCCTTGGCCAAAGCCAAAACCAATCGGCTTAAAGCCATGGCCAATTATGCCTTGGGCGTGTTGCACACCAAAAAAGAAAAATGGCCCATGTCTCAAAAATATTTGGTCACGGCCAATCAGCAGATGCCCAATCAAACCGACACGCTCTTCATGTTGGGTAAAGTATATTATGCGCAAAACCAATACACCCAAGCGCAGAAGTTTATCGAACGTTCGCTCAATCAAGACGCTGACAACTTAGAAGCCAAAGGCATGTTGGCCAGCATTTATTTTGAAAAAGGCAAACAGCAAGAAGCCATCGACTTGATTGAAAAAGTATTGGAACAAGCCCCCAAAAATATTGAGCTGCGCATCATGTATGGTCGAATTTTACTTGCACAAGGCCGCTTTGGCGATGCCTTGGACCAAATGGATGAAGCTTATCTGATTGATGCAGAACGATACGACGTGCATTTTTACCTGGGCATTGCCGAAAGAGAAATGGGCCAAACCGATTTATCCATTCGATCGTTGAATCGTGCATTGACCATTTGGCCTGAATCGGCCAAAGCGTATTATCAGCGAGGCCTTACCTACATTCGTAAAAATGAAATTGATAACGCCATCAAGGACATGCAAAAAGCCACAGACTTAAGCAAAAAATGGTCAGAGCCTTACCAAGCCGTTGCGCAGTATTATTTTGATGTGGCTTTGTACGAAAAAAGTTTGGAATTTTATAAAAAAGCCGATGCCATCAACAAAAACGATCGTCAAAGCAATTTCCAAATGGCCAAAGCGTATTTTCAACGTGGGCAACCGCAAGAGGCACTGGACCTATTGTCTGCCATGACCAAGCAGTACCCGTCGTATGCACCTGCTTACCATGAGATTGGCGTCATTTTGGAAGAGGGCGGAGATTTTCAAAACGCCTTTAAGTATTATCAACGTGCAACAAAAATTGATCCAAATTTTGCAGAGAGCTATCAACGCATGGGTTTTGTTTATAAAAATTTTGATCAAAAAAACAATGCGGTGGCGATGTTTAAAAAATATTTAGCCCTGCGCCCCAACGCCATGGACCGTGAAGACATGGAAGAAGAAATTGCTCGCTTAGAATTTGTCAGACCATGACGTTGTTTATCTATAAAGCCAACTGCTCGACCTGCCGTGAAGGCAAAAAAATGTTGGATGCCAAAGGCGTCGCGTACCAAGCCAGAGACTTAAATAAAAATCCACTTACGCCAAAAGAGCTTACCGAGTTGGTCGGAGAAAAAGACATTCAACCTTTTATCAACACTCGCACCGCGCTGTACCGAGAAAAAAACATGAAGACGTCGCTTCCACCCAGAAAACAAATCATTGCTTGGATGGCCCAGCACCCCAATTTGATTAAGCGGCCGCTGCTTGTGCATAACGGCGAATTCACCCATGGCCTAGACCGGTCTTATTACGCCTCTTTATAACCACGTTATCATTTGAAAAACCCATTTGAAAAGGTATAAGCAACCCATGGACTACGGCTTTATTGAAAAACAACGTCAAAGAGTGGAACAATCGCTGACCTTAAGAAAAGATGATTTTGATCTTGCACAGGTCGATCAGCTCAATCAGGCTCGCAAAGATCTGCAAACACAGCATGATCAACAAAAGGCCAAGCTCAACGATTTATCCAAGCAAATTGGCCAAATTTATCAGCAAAAAGGGTCTCCAGAAGAAGCACAGCTTTTGAAAGCTCAAAGTGCAGATTTAAAATCTGAAATTCAATCCCTCCATGAAGCCCTAACGCAAGCCGAGGATGAGCTGACAGAAAAGCTTTTCTATATGCCCAACGTGCTGGATGCTTCGGTGGGTGAGGGCCAAAGTGAACAAGACAACCAAGAAATTCGCCAATGGGGTGAGCCGGCAACCATGGATCATCCACAAGACCATGAAGACCTCGCGCTGGGCTTGGGCATTTTAAACATTGAGCAATCCGCCAAGGTTTCCGGCAGTCGATTTTCTTACCTGGTGGGTGATGGCGCGCGTTTGGAACGAGCGCTGGTTAATTTTATGCTGGATGTACACCATGGGCATGGTTATCAAGAAATTTCTTCGCCCCTGTTGGTGCATCCCGACGCCATGAAAGGCACAGGCCAACTGCCCAAGTTTGCGGACGATGCCTTTTTCATTGAAGATGGAAACTTTTATTTAATTCCCACAGCCGAAGTGCCTGTGACCAACTATCACCGCCAGCAAGTGATGGCGGCTGAAGATTTACCCCAAACCTATGTATGTTACAGTCCATGCTTTCGCAAAGAAGCGGGCTCATATGGCAAAGACACCAAAGGACTCATTCGACAGCATCAATTTCATAAAGTGGAGCTTGTCGCGTTTGTTGAACCTCAGGACAGCTATCAAGCGCTTGAAACTTTAACCAGTCATGCGGAAACCATTCTTCAACAATTGGAACTTCCCTATCGCGTGATGAATTTATGTGCGGGTGACATCGGTTTTAGCGCAGCAAAAACATATGATTTGGAAGTATGGCTTCCCAGCCAGCAGACTTACCGTGAAATTTCTTCCTGTTCCAACTTTGAAGATTTTCAAGCCAGACGCGCAGGTATAAAATATCGAAAAGACGGAAAAAATCACTTCGTTCACACCCTCAATGGCTCTGGCTTGGCCATTGGTCGAACCTTGGTGGCCATTTTGGAAAACTATCAGCAACCCGATGGCAGCGTGGAAGTGCCGCGCGTACTCCAGCCCTACCTTAAAAAAGAAAAGCTTACGCGCGCTTAAAAAAATAAGCCCAAACACAAAAAGCCCCCAGTGGGGGCTTTTTGCATACAATCGATGAAAAACAGATTATTTTTCTTTTCGGTTTTTCATGTGTTCTCTGACTTTAGGCATGTTCTTTTTGCCTTTGATCACCATTTCAGCCACTTCGGCACGCTCTTCTTTGGTCAGGTCACCAAAAGCGTCTTTCATGTTGTCGATGTTTTCATCGGCCATTTTGTCTTTTCGGTCCATTTTTTGTTTGCGCATTTCATCTTGTAGCTTTTCCATGCGTTTGAAATCACCTTCGATGAACGCTTCTTTTTTCTTGGCTTGATTGGCTTCCCACTGCGCTTTGTTCATTTCTTTTTCTTTTTTCATGCGCTCGTGGTCGGCTTTCATGCTTTGTTGGTATTGTTTCAAAGCTTTTTTTTGTTTTTCATTTAAATTTTTGGCTTGTTCAATGGTGCTGTCTTTCATTTCGCCTTCATGATGGTCTGCCATGACAGGTTGGAAAGCAAACGTGCTAAGAGCCAATAAACATAAAACTTTTTTCATAAAAAATCTCCTTGAGATCGAGGGTTAATAAATATCAGGGAGTATACGCGTATGGACCAACATGCGCAAAGAATTCACCCCTTACTTTTGGAGGTAATGCGCGATCTTTCTGGGTAAAAAGCGCGGCGTAAAGCGAACGGATGCGGCCAATACCTTGTTTTTTAAACCCGAAACCACCACGGCTTGATTACGATAAAAGGCTTCTACGCCTTCTTTGGCCACTTCTGCGCTGCTCATGGTGTGTTGTTCAAAAAGCTTGGTGTCTTGTACATTGGCCACCGACGCAAATTCACTTTCAGTGGGGCCAGGGCATAACGCAGTGACATGTACATGTTGATCCGACACTTCTTCGTGCAAGGCTTCGCTAAAGCTCAGCACATAAGCCTTGCTGGCGTAATACACAGCCATTTTGGGTCCAGGTTGAAAAGCGGCCACCGAGGCCACATTTAACACGCCACCTTTGCGCCGATCGACCATGGCAGGTAAAAAAGCATGGGTAAAAGCCGTCAGCGCACGAATGTTTAAGTCAATCATCCCCAGCTGATCCTCGGCATCGGTTTCTGCAAAGTATCCGCAGTGTCCAAAGCCCGCATTGTTGACCAACACATCCAGGGTAAGGTCTTGATTGGCTAAAAAATCTTGAACCTTGGCAATGGCATCTTTTTGCGTGGCATCCAGCGCCAATACATGCACCGTCACGCCAAAGCGTTGACGAATCTCCTGGGCGACTTGTTCCAGCCGATCTTGCCGGCGCGCCAACAACACCAAAGTACACTGCCGCTTGGCAAACTCCTTGGCAATATCCACCCCGATGCCGCTGGAAGCACCTGTAACCAATACAGTAGAATGAGCTTGAATCATGCCTTAGTCGTACCCGATCCATCTGGGAAAGGCAAAAAAGCCTAATAAAATGGTCTGTTTCGACCCAATTAGCGGCTTAAAAAAAATAATTTGATTTAGAAGACAATTTTTGACATACACAGATTTCACAACCGGAGGATTGGCGACAGTGGTTGAACGTCTTGAGCTGACATCTATAAAGCCAAAGCATGCTTTGGTCAGTGTCAGTGAGAAGCCATGTATAAGCCATGGCGCAGCCATGATCTTTTAAATCAAAGCGTTCAAAAGGTGTTGATTTAAAAGAAAAACTTTGACATACACAGATTTCACAACCGGAGGATTGGCAGAGTGGTTGAACGCGGCGGTCTTGAAAACCGTTGTACCTTAACGGGTACCGGGGGTTCGAATCCCTCATCCTCCGCCATTTTCCTTTAGGCATAAGTTTCTCAGTTTTTCCGTTTCTTTCTTTTTATGCGCTGTTCCGTGTTGGGATTCGACCTGGATTTTCGCTCGCTTGCGCGACCAAAAACCAGGCATAAGCCGCGTGCTACTTCGCTTCGCTCTGAGCACGGCTAAAACCAGAGGTTCGTCTGTTATTGGGTTTAGTGGTTCTTATGACGGTAGGAGTTAGAACCACTTATGTCATAATTTGGGCTTGAGCTTGCTCAAACAAAATTTGACCTCCTTCGGCTCCATGGCTCATCCTCTTTTTTTTATTTGGGCGCTTGCGCGGAATGGCTCATTTTTTTATTTAGATTTGGTTCCATTTGCCGGTTTCGAAGGTGAGGGTAGGGGCGTTGTGGTTTTGGCCGACGGAGAAGGCGGTGATTTGGCTTAATTGGGTGAAGCCTAGGCCGGTTTCTTGTTTCCATTGGATGAATTGGTTTTGGATTTTTTTTAGGTCGCGTTGGCTGGTGGGGTTTGGATGCACGTCCAAGCCGACCTCGTTGACCAGCACTTGCATCACGTCGCGTGAGAGCAAAAAGCTGTCTTTGCCCATCATTCTTAAGAGGTACATGCCGGTGTGTCCACCCAGGCGGCTGCCGTGCTTTTTTAAATATTGCAGCAAACCAACTTGGTCGTTGTCATCCCATTGGGCGACAAATTTGCCGAATGAGCCATGCTGTTGGGAGGTGTTGTATATAAAAACGGCGTTGTCATAGACGGCTTCGATTTTTTGGCGATTGCGCACGATGCGCGCATCGAGAACATAATTTTCCCAGTGTTCGGGGGGCAGGCTTAACAGTTTGCCAATTTTAAAACCGTAAAAGGCTTTTTCAAAGTCGGGCCATTTGGCGTAAATGACTTTCCAGTGAAAACCTGCACGAAACAAGCATTTGGTCATTGCTGCCAACGCGCGGTCGTTGGCAAAGGCGGCGATGGCTTTGGAAGAAACAGGTCGATGCAGAATTTTTTTGAGTGTTTGCTGGCCGCCTTTGCGCTTGGCTGCGCGTGTATGGATGCGTTGAAACTTCAAGGTTTACGTTTATTTGTCTGCGGGCATCTTTAGCGACAAAACGGCTTCGCGAATTTGTGTGGCCACGTCGTTGATGCCACCGGGGCTGTAGTTCATTAAAACAGAATTGGAGTTGGTGTGCTTGGCAAAGTCTTGGATGGCATCGTAATGTTGGGTGACCAGCAAAAGCGTCATCACTTCCGACTCGTCCACACCGGTTTCTTTGATGGTTTGGATGGATTCTTTGATGCCTCTTGCAATTTCGGTGCGTTGATTGGCCAAGCCCATCCCTTGCAATCGTTTGCTTTCGGCTTCGGCTTCGGCCACTTTCACCAGTTTGATTTTTTGCGCTTCAGCTTCATTGGCGGCTGCGGTTTTTTCCCGTTCGGTGGCATTGATTTTGTTCATGGCATTTTTTACCGAGGCTTCGGGTTGAAGGTCGGTGACCAAGGAATTGATGATTTGATAGCCAAAATCTTCCATGGCATCGGCCAGACTTTCTTTGATGGACAAAGCCAGGGCGTCTTTGTTGGAAAATACGTCGTCGAGGCGCATTTTTGGAATTTCGGATCGAATGGTGTCAAACACGTAGGCTTCGATTTGCATTTCTGGATCTTCTAGGGCGTAGAATGATTCTGCGACTTTGTTTTCTTTAACGCGGTACTGGACAGAGACGCGGGTGCCGACAAAAACATTGTCGAGGGTTTTGGTTTCAACTTCCACATCCAGCTGTTGAATGCGCAAATTTTGCCGGCGAACTTTGGCGTCGATGAAAGGAATTTTCATTCTTAAACCGGGCCGACGCACCGAATGGTATTTACCAAGGCGTTCAATGATGACCGCCGTTTTTTGTCGAACAATAAAGAACGTGTTGAAAAATAAAACAATGGCAATGACAATGATAAATGGGGTCCAAATGCTCATGTTTGCGCTCCGAAGGCTGAAGGTTTTTGGTGAGTGTGCGGATAGATTATGAAAAACAAAAGTGCTTGGCAAGCTATTTTAAAAGCTCATCCAACCAGGGGTAGGCTTCATAACCTGTGTGCGTTTTGTTGGTTTGGGCATGTTGTTTTTGCAGGTGTGCTTGATAAATTTCTTTGGCGGAAAGCTGTATGCCGGTATTTTTCACCTTTAAAGGGCGTTTACGTTTGGGTGGGCGTCGGAGGTTGGGGTGGTCGCCAATGAGTTCGGGATGTTCTCGCTGCATGTAACGACGGAATAACATTTGGTATTCTAACTGCGTGAGGGGCCGTTTTTTTTTCTTATTTCTCGCACGGATTACATTGAGAAAGCCAAGCAAGGCCCATGTCCAACGAAGGGTTTTCATATTAAGTTTTCTGATACCACCGCTCAACGGCCTGATGAGCTTGGGTCAGTGCGGTGGGTTGTTTTAAATCTTTTTCGGAGAGGGGAGGCAAGACCAGGCCTTTGGCAATCCAGCCGATTTCCATGAGCAAATGCTTTACAGGAACTGGATTGCTTGCGGTAAACAAGGCTTGACTGGCTTCTGCCCAAGGGTGTTGCGGTTGCAGCGTTTGAGAGAGGCACATTTGAGCATAGCGGTGTGTAGCTTCGGGCCACACATTGCTGGCCACCGACACCAGCCCATGGGCGCCCGCTTTGGCGAAATCGGGCATCATGCCATCATCTCCACAGTATACGGGGTGATGGGGTAAGATGGTTTTGTAAGCGCGAAATTCTTTGAGGTCGCCACTGGATTCTTTCAAACCCATAAAACGTGGATGGGTGCGAAGTTCAAGCAGCGCATCACGGTGTAAAACGCATGCCGTTCGACTGGGAACATTGTACAACATGCAGGGTTTTTGGGCGCGGTCCATCAATGCCTTAAACCACTGAATTTGTCCCTGTACACCCGGTTTTGCGTAGGGGGGCGTGACCAATAGATAGGCATCGATGGCATATTGATTCAGCGTATCGATCCAGCCAATGGTTTGGGATAGATCGCTTCCGCCTACACCCACCATCCATGGGGTGTGCAGTTTGGTTTGAGCCACCCAATCTAAAAGCAGTTGCTTCATCGGCATGGGCATGTTCAAGGCTTCGCCGGTGCTGCCTAAAAGCAAAATGCCATTTTTGGCGTCTTCTTGTTTTTGGATGATTGTTTTTAGTCCCTGCCAGTCAATTTTATGATGATCAAGCAGCGGTGTAACAAGCGCGGTCCATAAAGTGGGCCAAGTTTGATGGGTCATAAAACATTTGTACCAGTGTCCATGGCAGGGTACAAGAAACGTGGATGAAAAAGGAGCCAGTATGAACAATGTGATCACCGTTGATTTTCGAGCGCCCGACGCGCCCAAACTGTTTCAAAAATCCATCAAAGAAACCGGTTTTGGTGTGATCACCCATCACCCCATTGCGCCGTCCTTGATGCAAAACGTGTACGATGAGTGGGCAGCCTTTTTTTCCAGTCCGAACAAATTTGAGCACACGTTTGACCCTTCTGTACAAGCGGGTTATTTCCCCGTGCAAAGCGAAAATGCCAAAGATCAAACGGTCAAAGATTTAAAAGAGTTTTATCACTATTACCCATGGCATAACAATCCTGCATCGGTGTCGGTGTGGACGCCCAAACTTCATCGTCAAATGCTTGAAGTCGCCACGACACTCTTGAACTGGATCGAACAAGAAACGCCCCCTGAGGTCTCAGCGCGGTTTACCGAAAAATTATCCCATATGATTGTGGACAGCCCCAAGACACTGTTTCGTGCAATTCATTACCCGCCATTGAATAAAGATGATCCAAAAGGTTCGGTTCGTGCAGCCGCCCATGAAGACATCAATCTACTTACGCTGCTACCAGCAGCCACGCAGCCTGGCTTGGAAGTTCAAGATGTGCATGGCCATTGGCACAAAATTGATTGTGACCCAGGAACATTGGTGGTCAATTCTGCCGACATGTTGCATGAGGCCAGCGGCGGTTATTACCCCTCGACCACCCACCGCGTGGTCAACCCAACCCAAGCTGAACAAAACACCTCGCGTTATTCTGTGCCACTGTTTTTGCATGCACGATCTGAGGTGCGCTTGTCTGAGCGTTATACAGCAGGTCAATATCTTGACCAACGTTTGGCAGAGCTGGGATTAAAATAAAAGCCGAAGCTGATTACTTGCTCGGAGCCGTTTCGGCAAGCGAGACGTCAAAACCAATGTAGGCGATGGTTTCTTTGATGGCATCGGGTGCAACATCGGTTTGATGGGTGTCCACCACAACTTTGTTTTTGTCTACATGGGTTTGTACGGTGACGCTTTCGCCGTATTTTTTACTGAGTGCTTGCTGGATGGAATCAGAACAGTTTTTGCATTTCATGGGTACATCAAACGTGTATACCTCGGCGTGTGCCTGCAGGCTAAAAAGGGTAAGCACCATGGCGACCAACATTGTTTTCATAACAGCAACTCTCCTACATTTTTTAGTGTTCAATCAATATTGCTTTTTTTAGTCTTTATCAGCAAATGGTGTGGATGGCCATGGTTATGGCCGGCGCTGCAAGGTTAAAACCTTATTTTGAAGGTTTTCAGCTGCTTGAATATACGGTATACGTGCTTTTGCGATGAAATTTACCAAGCCAGCCAGTTCGATCTCCTTTCCAGCCATGGAAGAAAAACTCGTGGCTTCTTGGAAGAAAAACCGCATTTTTGAGCGCAGCGTCGAAGAAAAATCAGAAGATCAAAAATGGGCCTTTTACGATGGCCCTCCTTTTGCCACGGGCAAACCGCATCATGGCCATTTGTTGGCTGGCACCATCAAAGATGTTGTGCCTCGTTATTGGGCCATGCAGGGTAAAAAAATTGAGCGGCGTTTTGGCTGGGATTGCCATGGCCTGCCCATTGAATTTGAAACTGAAAAACGCTTAAACCTAAACGGACGCACCGACATTGAAGCATACGGCATCGATCGTTTTAATGAACAATGCCGATCGATTGTTTTGCGCTTTACCCAGGATTGGCAAAAAACCGTTGAGCGAATGGGTCGCTGGATTGATTTTGAAAATGACTACAAAACCATGGATTTGTCCTTTATGGAATCGGTTTGGGCCGTGTTTCAAAAACTGTGGGACCAAGAACTGATTTATGAAGATAAAAAAGTTTTGCCGTACTCCACCGCGTTAACCACCCCACTTTCTAATTTTGAAGCCAATTTAAATTATCAAGATGTACAAGACCCAGCGGTCACGGTTCGCCTTCGTTTGGTGGATCAACCCAATACAAGCTTGCTGATTTGGACCACCACCCCATGGACCCTGCCTGCTAACTTTGCGGCGGCGGTACATCCCGAGCATGCTTATGTAAAAGTGCAGCTCGAAGGACAAGAAGAGTACTACATTGTCAGCGAAGCTTTGGCCGCCAGTGTATTTGGCGAGCAGTCTTTTACCGTGGTGGAAACCTATCAAGGTCAACAGATGGAAGGCTGGGCCTATGAGCCGATGTTGACCGCGTTTGAGGGTAAAATTCCGCCTCAAGCGCACAAGGTGTATACGGCCGATTATGTCACCCAAGACTCAGGTACAGGTATTGTTCATTTGGCTTCCTACGGGGAAGAAGATTACGCCGTATTCAAACGGGTTGGCTTGGAACCCATGGAGCATTTGGATGCACAAGGCATCGTCAATGAAGAGTTTCCACTGGCGCAAGGTCAGTATTTTAAAGATGCAAACAAAACGGTGATTCAAGAGCTTAAGCGCAAAGATTTGCTTTTTGATCATCAAACCATTCAGCATAGCTATCCATTTTGTTACCGCTCCGACACCCCTTTGATTTATAAACCAGTGTCCACCTGGTTTGTGCGCGTAACCGCCATCAAAGAAAAATTATTGGCCAACAATGCGCAAACCCATTGGGTGCCCAACCACTTGCGTGACGGACGTTTTGGAAACTGGCTGGAGGGTGCCAGAGACTGGGCCATTTCGCGAAACCGCTTTTGGGGCAACCCCATTCCCATTTGGCGCAACGAAGATACGGGCGAAACCCTTTGTGTGGGTAGCAAAGCCGAATTGGAAAAATTATCGGGGCAAACAGTGGACGATCTTCACAAACATTTTATTGATCCCATCACCATTACCTCACCCAAAACGGGTGCGACTTTAACGCGCGTGCCGCAAATTTTAGACTGTTGGTTTGAGTCGGGCTCTATGCCTTATGCGCAGCAACACTATCCTTTTTCCACCGATGAAAAAGCTTTTCAAGAATGTTTTCCTGCGGAGTTTATCGCCGAAGGTTTGGACCAAACCCGCGGCTGGTTTTATACTCTTATGGTCTTGTCCACCGCCTTGGACAAAGGGCCGGCCTTTAAAAATGTTGTGGTCAACGGCATTGTGCTGGCTGAAGATGGTCGAAAAATGTCCAAACGGTTAAAAAACTATCCCGACCCCATGGATGTGCTGGATCAATATGGCGCGGATACGCTGCGCATTTATTTATTGCAAAGTGGCGGCGTGCATGGCGAGGATGTTCGGTTTAGCGAAAAAGGTCTGCAGGATATGACACGCAAAGTGTTGTTGCCGTTGTACAACGCCTATTCTTTTTTGGCGACCTATGCGCAAGTGGATCAATGGGATCCAGCCACCGATTACACCGATCAACGCAATCATCAGCTGGATCAATGGATTGATATTCAACTGAGCGCGGTGGTCCACCATGTCAATACGCACATGCAACAATACGAGCTGGCCAAAGTGATACCGGGCTTGCTGGATTTTATTGACGACTTAACCAACTGGTACATTCGCCGCTCTCGTCGCCGCTTTTGGAAAAGCACAAGCGATCAAGACAAGCTTGAAGCTTTTTCTACCTTGTACCGCGTGTTGGTGGAGTTTACCAAGCTGGCTGCACCGTTTATTCCGTTTATTACGGAACATATTTACCAAGCATTGCGTTTGGGTCATCCCTTGGCTGAAAAAGATTCAGTGCATCTGGATGTTTATCCAAGCCAGAAACCATTAACGCAAGACCAAGAAAAAATGGCTCAGGGCATGCAAACCATCCGACAGGTGGTGGGACTGGGTAGAGAACTAAGAGAGCAGTTGGGCATTAAAAACCGACAACCTCTGGCCACATTGTATGTGGGCGTGGTTCAGTCTGATGACAAAAACATTTTGGCGTCCATGGTCGACATGGTGCAAGAAGAGCTCAACGTCAAAAAAGTAGAATTTGTTCCGTCCAACACCATGGCCCGGTGGGAGGTCAAACCCAATTTTAAACAAGTAGGAAAAAAACTGGGCAGCCGCATGAAAGAGTTTCAAAAAAGCCTTCAAAGTTGGAATGCCGATCAAATTGAAGCCGTGCTGCAAGGGCAAGGTTTTGAGTGGGAAGGCATCGACATGCAAGCCAGCGATGTGGGTATTTCTGTGCAAGCGATGGACGACTTTCAGCACCCTTGTCACAGTCAGGGCGGTTTGGTCATTGCGCTGGATGACCATTTAACCGATGCGTTGAAACAAGAAGGTTTGGTTCGTGAATTGATCAACCGCGTGCAACGCTTGCGTAAAGATAGCAACATGGAGGTTGAAAACCGAATTGACCTGTCTTTGGATGGGTCTAAACCTTTGTTGGAAGCAGCGCAAATGCACCAACCTTTGATCGAAAAAGAAACTTTGTCGCAACTCCGATATGAAATGCCCAAAGAGCAAATGCATCAAATCGAAGAAGTCATTGATGGGCACACCATTACGTTGGGCATTGCCAAAACCGCCTCATGAACATCGTTTTTGTTGATCGCGAAACCATGGGCGCATCGGCTGACCCTATGGGACTTGCCGAGTTAGGTGCCTATAAAGAATATCCGCAAACAAACAAAAATCAAATGGTGGCGCGCTGCAAACAAGCGCACGTCATTGTCACGACGCGAACGCCTGTGGATCGAGCCATCATGGATCAATGCCCGAATCTTCAACTCATTGTTGCATGTGCGGTGGGCGTCAACCATATTGATGTTCCATACTGTCAAGAAAAAGGAATTTTGGTTAAAAATTGTCCTTCCTATTCCACCCAAACTGTGGCTCAGCACACCGTGGCCATGGTGTTGCAGCTTGCCAGAAACAGCAAAGCATATGATCAATGGATCAGGGAAGACCGGTGGCGCAATGATTTGTATGTGGCCCATGCGCCCATGCCGATTGAAGACATTCATCAACATACCTGGGGTATCATTGGGTTGGGCAATATTGGTAAAAAAGTTGCGCAACTGGCCACCGGTTTTGGTTGCAAGGTTGTGTATTATTCCACCACCGGCAAAAACCATCACGCTGAATATCCTCAGGTGGACTTGCAGACGTTAATTCAAAGCAGCCAAATTGTTTCTTTGCACTGTCCATTAACCCCGCAAACTAGGCATTTGCTCAATCACCAAACGTTGCAGTGGTTGCAGCCTCAAAGCATTTTAATCAATGTCGCGCGGGGTGATGTACTGGATGAAGAGGCATTGGTGCAGGCGTATCATCAAAAACAACTTCGACTGGGGTTGGATGTGGTGTCCAGCGAACCCTTGAGCCCCCAAAGCCCCTTGTATGCGCTTCGACACAATTCAGATGTCATCATTACACCTCACGTGGCGTGGACATCCAAGCAAGCAAGAGACTTGCTGACGCAAATGGTGCGCCAGCACATACAACGCTTACAAGCTGCAGCGTAGCTGCAATAAAAAAAGCTCTTTGTTTGGTAAGGAGCTTTTTAAAAGTATTCACGCTTGTACCAGCGTGTGCATTAAAGTTATTTGATCAGCAAATCGCCTTTGTCTTTCTTTTCTGCGTATTCGTCTGCTTCTGGAAGCGGATCTTTTTTCTCGGTGATCAACGGCCATTTGGCAGCCAATTCAGCATTGAGTGCTGTATAAGAAGACCACTCATCGGGTACTTCCTCTTCAGGAAAAATCGCTTGGGTTGGGCACACTGGATCACAGGCGCCACAATCGATGCATTCGTCTGGATCGATGGCAAGCATGTTTTCACCCTCATGAAAACATTCGACGGGGCAAACTTCTACACAATCGGTGTATTTGCATTTAATACAAGGTTCGGTGACAACATAGGCCATGAATGGGTACTCCTTTAACAATCATTATTCTGACATGCCTGTTTGGTTGTATATATGTTTAAGACTCTTAACCAAACAGTCTAAATCCTCAATCAAAACGGTTATATATGAACTTAACGCTGCGTGCAAGTGTGGCTTTCGAAAATTTCTTTTTCATGGCTTCCAAGCCATGGCGATGGTAGGTGTGAAGCATGAAAAGTCTTCAACAGCAATATGGTCCCAACGGGCATTGTTTTGGATGTGGTCCGAAAAACGACAAAGGGCTTCAGATTGAGAGTTATGCGCAGGAGGACGGCAGCATTCAAGCAACTTTTTCTCCTCAGCCTCACCACGAAGCCTTTGATGGCGTGGTCAATGGTGGCATTGTGGGTGCGTTGATGGATTGCCACAGCAATTGGACCGCT
Organism: uncultured Bdellovibrionales bacterium; assembly: GCA_964497185.1. Classification (GTDB taxonomy): domain Bacteria; phylum Bdellovibrionota_G; class JALEGL01; order JALEGL01; family JAGRMV01; genus CAZCBX01. The sequence goes on from CAZCBX010000001.1 coordinate 283,353, forward strand.
GCCTATGGTTTAATGCAAGCACAAAAGCTTGAAGAGCTGCCATGGACGGTCACTGCTGAATTTCATGTAAAGCTGTTGGCGCCAACACCATCGGATCAAACGCTTACACTCAAAGCATGGGTGACCGACATTCAAAAGCGAAAAGTATGGGTTCGCTGCGAGCTTTGGGCCCATGAATCCAAAGTTGCTACATGTGATGGCTTGTTTATGGCCGTGCGAGAGGATCATCCCGCGTACCGTCGCTGGCAGTAACTTTTTTCAAGAATTGCCCATAATCATTGCATATTGTTCATCAATGTGTTTAGAAATCAAAAGAAGCAATGGTTTGTATCACGAATTGTTCCATAGGATTTGCGTGATGCCGATAAGAAGGGGGCGCTTTTGTGCGTAATCAATTTTTAGCTGTATGTTCACTGATATTGCTGGCCACGGCCTGCACCAAAAAAGACACCCATCCAGATTATTTTGGCAGTGTGATTCCAAAACATCCAGCAGATGAAATGTGGGTGGCGGCAGGGGGCGAACCTCAGTACATGGATCCCGCCCAGGTGGCCGATAGCGTGTCTCAGGCATTGACCGACTCGATATTTGTACGATTGACAGAAATTCACCCCATCACCCAAAAAGCCGTGCCGGATTACGCCACCGATTGGACCATCTCTGAGGATGGTCGAGAGTATACTTTTTCTTTGCGCAAAGATGCAAAATGGTCGGATGGCGTGGCCATGACAGCTAAGGATGTAGAGTATTCATGGAAGCGTTTATTAAACCCCTCTACGGTGTCTACTTATTCTCAAATGGCCGACATCATTCAAAACGGCCGCGCTTATCGCACCAGCGCGCTGTGGATTGACGGTTTAACCAAGGTGGATGAAAGCACGGCAGGGCAAATTCAAGCCGCGCTTCGAAGCACGGTCAAAGATATTACGGTGGAGGTCGACCCCCAAAACAATTGGGCTTTTGTATTCATTGAAGATGAGGTGGCGGCGTCCAAACAACAAAAAGAGCAAAATCTCATTCAAGCCATTGGTAAGAATTTTTTGGGTCAAGCCGTCACGGTGAAAAAAGCCACCAGTGAAGTGGTGCAAGCCAAAGCCAAAGATGACCACACATTTTGGGTCCGATTAAAATCTCCGGCTCCTTACTTTGCGGGCATGATCAGCTACATGGTATTTGCACCGGTGCCTGAGCATGCCATTGCTAAATTTGAGGCCCAAGGCAAGCCCGAACTATGGACACGCGCAGAAAACATTGTGGTCAGTGGTCCATTTAAATTGGTGGAAGAAGAATTTAAACAGTACAAAGTGTATAAGAAAAATCCGCTGTATTACGACGCCGATAAGGTTCGCTTGAACAAGGTGAAAGTTGTGTTCATCGAAACGGCACTGCCCGCCATGAACGCTTACAAAGTCGGTCAGCACGACTGGACCTCCAGTGAAAGTTATCCAAGTGAATTTGTGGATGAGATGCGCAAGTACAAAGACACCTGGTTTATGCCCAAAACGGCCGTGTATTATTATCAAATCAACACCCAGCGCAAACCTTTTGACAATCCAAAAGTTCGCCAGGCGTTGAGTTTGGCCATCGATCGCCAATCGATTGTGGATAATATTCTAAAAATGGGCCAGGTGCCCACGCGCGATTTGGTAATGCAAGGCCTGGGTGGGTATGAAAGCATCAGCAGCGAATTGTACAATCCAGAAAAAGCCAAAAAACTTCTGGCTGAAGCAGGTTATCCCAATGGGAAAGGTTTCCCAAAGTTTACAGTCAAATTCAATACCCTTGAAGGGCACCGAAAAATTGCCACAGCCGTACAGGAAATGTGGCGAAAAACGCTGAACATCCCTGTTGAAATCACCAACATGGAATGGCGCACATTGATCGAAGATCAAAATGTGGGCAATTTTGACATCATGCGAATGGCTTGGGTTGCCGATTATATGGATCCACATACGTTTCTGAATATTTTCTTATCGGACAGCACCAACAACCACAGCGGATGGGGCAGCGAAGAATTTGATCGCCTTGTTCATGCCTCTGATTTTGAGCGTGATGAAGCCAAAAGAATGGCGCTTTTTCAAGAAGCGGAAAAAATCATCGCAGAAGAGCAGCCCATTCTTCCCATTTATTGGTACTCCGGCACCAAGTTGGTGAAACCCTACATCAAAGGTATGTGGCCAAGCTTGCAAGACAAATACAACTGGAAATACATGTGGATTGACGAGCGTTGGTACGATGGTGTGCCTGACGATCCCGATGCTGTTGAAAACAAACCATGGAAATAGGGCCTACAAGCCACGATTTTTATTTTAATCAAAGAAAGACATTAAAGATGAAGAAAAATTTATGGCTGATTGGTTTTTGGGTATTGGCTTTGAGCACCCCAATGGCTTGCACAAAAAAACAAGACACCTCTACGCAAACTCAAGCGGGAGGAGAGTCATCGGTTTCATATTATGGAACCACTAAGCCCAAGCACGGCCCCGATGAAATATGGGTGAACAACCGTGAAGAGCCGCAACACCTCGATCCCACCCTCGCCACGGGCGTGCCGGATGGCATTTTGGCCATGAACGCATTTGCTCGTCTGGTGCAAATTGATCCTCAAACTTCTAAGCCCATTGCCGATTTGGCGCAAAGCTGGGAAAGCATGAAAGAGGGCACGCAATTTGTCTTTACCATGCGCGAAGGACTGACTTGGTCTGACGGTCACCCTTTGACGGCTCATGATTTTGAATATTCGTGGAAACGCTTGATGGATCCCAAAACCGGTGCGCGATATGCAGGTTTGGCCTATACAGCCATTGACGGCGGGGAAGCATTTGCGCGTGGTGCAGTGGCCCTTAAAGGTTGGAAACAAAAACCCGATGTAACAGCCGTTGAAAGTTATCTGCAAGCGCAGCAAATGGCGTACGAAAAAGTGACGCAAAGTGCGCACCATGATGTGGTTTTTGTTTTTTTTGCCAATGAAAACCGAGCAGCGCAACAAAAAGATTTTATCAAAGCAATCGCTGCCAATCCAATCAACGGGCAAACATTAACGCCGTCCATAGCCAATGCCGATACGGTTGGGGTCAAAGCCTTAGACGCTCAAAAGTTGCAAGTGCAACTAGTAGGACCCTTGCCTTTTTTCGTCACGCTGGCTGAATTTTCATGTTTTGCAGCGGTGCCCAAGCATGTCATTGAAAAAGTCGCCAAAGCCCACAATGGAGATGAAACCCGCTGGACCAGTGTGGACAACATGGTGTGCAGCGGCGCGTACTGTTTGGCCGAAGAAAATTTTAAAGTAAACAAAATATACAAAAAGAATCCCCGCTATTGGGATGCAGCCTCTGTGAAAACACCCAAGATTGTAGTGAAAATGATTGAAAAAGAAACAGCGGTGATGAACGCCTACAAAGTGGGCGAACTGGATGTTTTCGGTCCGCACCAAGTACCATCCGAGATGGTCGCTTCGGTATCCAAGTTTGATGATTATCATGACGATCCGTATCTTGGTATTTACTATTACATCGTCAATACGAAAGTTCAGCCCTTGGACGACCCAAGGGTGCGCGAAGCCTTGGCGTTGGCCATCGATCGAAAAAAATTAACAGACTATGTGCTGGGCGGTAGTTACAAACCCTACCATGGTTTTGTGCCCGATGGCCTGGCAGGGTATGAAAGCCGACAAAAAGAATTGTTCAATCCAGAAAAAGCACGAAAGCTTCTTGCTGAAGCAGGCTATCCCAATGGAGAAGGCATGCCGGTATTGAAATTTAAATACGACACCAAAGAAATTCACCGATTGGTGGCTCAAGCTGTGCAGCAAATGTGGAAAGAAAATCTAAACGTCCAGTTTGAAATGGTCAATGTGGAATGGAAGATATACTTGGATGATTTGAACAGTCACAATTTTGAATTAACGCGCTGGGGATGGATCGGAGATTTTTTAGATCCATTTACCTTTCATGAGTTAATGCTTTCAACCAGTGGCAACAATCACACCAATTGGAGTAGTTTGGAATACGATCGACTGGTCAATACCGCCAACCGCCAAGCTGATGCACAAAAAAGATTGGATATGCTGGCAGAAGCAGAGCAGATCGTTATGGACGCGCAGGCTGTGATTCCGATGTTTCTGTACACCAAAACGTATATGCACAAACCTTATGTAAAAGGTTTTTATGCAGATTATCAAGATCACCATTTATGGAAGCACATGTACATTGAAACAAACGAACAACAGAAAAAATAGCCAGTTTGACATTCAAAACCGATTGCGACATAACTTGAACGTACACAAGCGTTAGGGGGCAAAAACGATTATGGCACTATTTATCGCAAAACGCCTTGTGGGTATGTTGGTTACATTGCTGGTCATTGTCACGTTGTCTTTTTTTATGATGCGCTCTGCACCCGGGTCACCTTTTTCAGCCGAGCGTGATGTACCAGTTGAAGTCTTGCAAGCCCTCCAGGCCAAATATGGTTTTGATAAACCACTGCATGAGCAGTATTTTCAATATTTGGGCAATCTGGCCAAAGGGGATTTGGGCCTGTCTATTAAATATACCAACCGCACCGTCAATGAGATCATTAAAATTAGCTTACCCAAAACCATGATGATTGGCGGGTTGGCCTTGGCATTTGCCATATGTTTTGGCATGGGTGCGGGGATGATCGCGGCCGTCTTTCAAAATACAAAATGGGATTATTCGGTGATGTCCTTGGCCATGGTGGGTATTAGTGTTCCCGCTTTGGTATCGGGGCCATTGTTGATTCTCATATTTGCGCTTGGTTTGGGTTGGTTTCCGACCAGTGGATGGGGATCTTTTAAGCATTTGATTTTACCCGCAATCACGCTCGGCAGTGGATATGCTGCTTACATCGCCCGATTAACCCGTGGTGGCATGTTGGAAGTGATTCGATCCAATTACATACGAACTGCGCATGCCAAAGGGCTGTCGGAAAAAGTGGTGGTGTTAAAGCATGCGCTTAAAGGCGGTATTTTGCCTGTGGTTACATTTATGGGTCCTGCGGTGGCCGGCATCATGGTGGGTAGTGTGGTGGTGGAAAAGATTTTTAACACACCAGGCATGGGCCCTTATTTTGTAGATGCGGCTTTCAATCGAGACTACTTTTTATTGATGGGCGTGGTCATTGTATATGCCGTGTTTTTGTTGGTGCTCAATCTTTTGGTCGACATTGTGTATGGTTTTATTGATCCTAGAATCCGATATGAGTAGTCCATGACCCATGTAGCCATCAAACAAGAGCCCGGCGATCGTCATCCTCCAGAGCAATATGTGGTGGAGGGCGTATCCTTATGGAAAGACGCATGGAAGCGCCTGAAAAAAAACAAAGCAGCCATGGTATCGGCGTACATTGTACTGTTTATGATTTTGATTTGTTTTTTTGGCCCCTTGATTTTAAGCAAAGGCTTTGGCTACGATTTTAGTACGCAAAACTTGGCTTATGGCGCCAAACCGCCGAGCTTGGCCCATCCATTCGGAACGGATTATTTCGGGCGGGATTTATTAACCCGAACATTGGTGGGCGGCAGCATCAGTTTAATGGTTGGTTTAATCGCGGCCACGGTGGCAGCTTTGGTGGGGACAGTGTACGGCTCGGTTTCTGGATACTTTGGCGGCAGAGTCGATAATTTTATGATGCGCGTGGTGGATGTTTTGTATGCGGTGCCTTATATGTTTTTGGTGATCATTTTGGTGACCACCATCGAAGATGTTGAGATTGGTGCTTTTTTTAAACCATTCAATCAGCTATCCGAAATGCTGATGGGTTTAGAAATTTTTGAGGGGCGTCTAATTTTATTGTTTGTGGCGTTGGGCTTTGTGGGTTGGCTGACCACAGCAAGAATTGTTCGAGGTCAGATTTTAAGCTTAAAAGAAAAAGAGTTTGTTGAAGCTGCCCGTAGCATGGGCGTGGCACATCACAATATTATTTTTCGCCACTTGATTCCCAATACTTTGGGCACCATCGTTGTCTATTTTACGCTTACGGTTCCTTCCATGATCATGCAGGAGGCATTTTTGTCTTTTATTGGTTTGGGCATTCAGCCTCCCAATCCAAGCTTGGGATCGCTGATCAATGAGGGTGCCAATCAAATGCAACTGAGCTGGTGGAGTTTGGTGTTTCCAGGGTTGTTTCTCGCAATACTTTTATACTGTTTAAATTTTATCGGGGATGGCCTTCGCGATGCGCTAGACCCTAAGCAGAAGAAAGATTGATGAATATGTCTCTGTTGCAAGTCAAAGATCTTCGCACTTATTTTCGCATGGATGACGCCATCGTCAAAGCCGTCGATGGTGTTGATTTAGACATTCGAAAAGGAGAAATTGTCGGCATTGTGGGGGAAAGCGGCAGTGGCAAATCGGTGACATGTTTGTCGATTATGAAGCTCATCCCATCTCCACCTGGATATCATCCCACCGGATCCATTTTATTCAACGGCGAAGATCTCATGCAGTCGAATAAAAAAAGAATGCGCGCCATCCGAGGCAATCAAATATCCATGATTTTTCAGGATCCCATGAGTTCCCTCAACCCTTTTTTAACCGTGGAAACACAGCTGTGTGAAGTGCTTGAACTTCATGAAAATAAAACGCGGCGGCAAGCGCGCACCAAAGCCATTGATATATTGGAACGTGTGGGCATCCCCAATGCAGAAGGTAGAATTGGACAATACCCGCATCAATTTTCTGGAGGCATGCGCCAACGGGTGATGATTGCGATGGGTCTATTGTGTAAACCCGAGCTGTTGATTGCCGATGAACCCACAACTGCATTGGACGTGACCATTCAGGCTCAAATTCTGGAGTTGATGAAAGAATTAAATCACGACTATGGCACAAGCATTATTATGATCACGCATGATTTGGGCGTGGTCGCGGGCATGGCACAGCGTATTGTCGTAATGTACGGTGGAAACGTGGTGGAAAAAGCCCCCACCGACCAGCTTTTTTCCGATCCAAAACATCCATACACGCGGGCGCTTTTGCAAGGCATTCCCCGTTTGGATATGGCAAAACAGGATCAGCTCAAACCCATTCCTGGCCTTCCGCCGGATTTATCGGATTTGCCCAGCGGCTGTCATTTTCATCCGCGTTGTCCAGAAGTCATCGACAAGTGCAAAGTCCATTACCCCGATACGGTGGAAATTTCAGAGCAGCGAACAGCAGCCTGTTGGAGGGTGGAAACATGACAGAACCCATCTTGCAGGTGCGGGATTTAAAAATGCATTTTCCCGTCAAACAAAGCGGCAATCCGTTTGCCAAGCCCACCCCACTCAAAGCGGTTGATGGTGTGAATTTGGATGTATATCCAGGTGAAACCATTGGCTTGGTGGGTGAAAGCGGATGTGGAAAATCCACGTTGGGTCGAACCATTATGCAGTTGTACAAACCCACCGCGGGTGAAGTGTGGTTTGAAGGTCAAAAGGTTCAGCATGGCGATCGAGAGACTTTGACCAATCTGCGACAAAACATGCAAATGATTTTTCAAGACCCTTTTTCGAGTTTAAACCCTCGGATGACTGTCGAAGACATCGTGTCGGAGCCGCTGCGAACCTACAATATTTTAAAGGGCAAAGAACTACGCCATAAAGTACAAGAATTGCTTGAGCGTGTGGGGATGAATCCACGGTACATTCGTCGATACCCGCATGAGTTTTCAGGCGGCCAATGTCAACGAATTGGCATTGCCCGTGCTTTGGCCATTAATCCAAAGGTGATCATTGCCGATGAACCCATCAGTGCGCTGGATGTATCCATTCAAGCACAAATTCTTAATTTGATGGAAAAGCTTCAAGAAGAGATGGGCTTAACCTACATTTTTATTGCGCATGATTTGGCAGCCGTTCGTCACATTTCGGATCGAATCGCGGTGATGTACCTGGGGCGCATTGTTGAAATTGCCCAGGGCGAAACCATCATGAAGGCGCCAAAACATCCCTATACTCAAGCGTTGATTTCAGCCGTTCCCATTCCCAATCCCGAATTGGAACGCAAACGCGAGCGCATCGTGTTACAGGGAGATGTACCCAGCGCTCTTAAGCCCCCCCAAGGTTGCACCTTTCATACGCGATGTTTTAAAATGCAAGAGGATTGCAAAATCAATCCCCCACAGCTCGAAACCATCGAAGCGAATCACGAAGTATCTTGTTTTTATCCTGGCTCCGCCATCGAAAAAGACATTCTACCCACCGTATAAAAAACAGCGCTACTATGATATAATCATAAGAGCATGCGACTTTTTAAACATACAATGATTCTATTGTTCTTGGTGAACTTTGCGGTTTCCAGCACGGCAAACGCGCTTATATCGGCTTGTGACTGCGCCCAGAAAGAAAAGCACGCAACCATGGATCATGGTAAAGCTGATCATGCTTCTTCCAAAATGCCATGCCATGAAGCAGAACATGATGAAGGAGCCAAAAATCATGCTGAGATGGACCCTGCTGCTGATCAAATGGCAGATGATGCCGGGTGCATGTGCGGACAGTGTTTAATTACAAATGCCATGGTGTTAAGTAACGCTGCTGGCTTTAAACATTTATTGCGTATGAATGCATTGGATTCATCGATCGACGATTTTTTAAGATCCATTCCACCTTTTAAAATCGACTACCCACCCCAACAAATCTCCTAAAGTTTTTGCGCTTATTGTGTGATTGCACAAAAGCGTCCTGAGCGTTTAATCACGTTTAGCAATAACTTTAATTAGGAGATTTATGATGAAATTACATTACGTTTTTGCATTTTGTTTGCTTGCCTTGGCGCTGGCAAGCAAGGTTCAAGCAAGGCCCGTATCCTATGCCCGTGGCTGGACCGTGATGCAAAAAAACGATTTTAATTCAAGCTCATTGCATGTGCATTATTCACCCACCGCTATATATTCCATTGGGTATAGAGGCGAATACTTTAAAGATGAACACTGGCAATGGCATGGTGTGCAATTGAATTATTTGCTTAACCGCTGGAATAAGCAAGGTTCTCAGGCCAACATATACCTGAAAACCGGGCTGGGTGCTGCATACAGTGACCAGCAACCATTTCAGGGAAAAACAGCGCTGGGTGGGTTCATTGGACTAGCCGCTGATTGGGAAACGCGTAGATATTTTGTTTCTTATGAAAACCGATATGTATATGCGCAGCCCATCGAGGACTTGTTTAATCAAAAAGCCCGTGTGGGATTTGCGCCGTACATTGGTGATTATGGGGCACTTCATACGTGGCTGATGCTTCAAGTGGAACATAACCCCATGCAGACAAATAAAATGACCTACACACCCTTGGTACGTTTTTTTAAAGGCGCATATCTTGTAGAGGCAGGCATCAATCACCGAGGTGAAATGCTCTTTAACTGGATTGTTCGTTTTTAAGTCAACGTCATGAATCAACATCAACAAAAAAGGAATACATATATGAAAACAGTACACAAAACATTTATCTTTTTAACCATCCTTCTAACAAGCTCTGCGTTTGCACAAGATACGACAGTACAATCAACACAAGCGCATGACCACAGTACTATGAACCATTCAAGGCATAAAGAAGCCACCGTCACACAGCCGAAAGCTAAACCCACAGCGGATTGTGAAAATACGATCACTGTAAGAGTTGATGGTTTGGTTTGTGATTTTTGCGCACGCGCGTTAGAGAAAGTATTTAACAAACACGATGAAGTTGAAAATATAAAAGTAGATCTCAATCAAGGTACAGTATTGGTGAAACTTAAACCGAAACAAAATTTGGATGAAGCAACTCTAACCAAAGTTATTACCGATTCAGGCTACAATATGAAAAGCATTCAAAGAGGCTGTGATGCATAAAATATCCAGTCAAGCATGGGTGTCGACGTTAAGCTTGTTTGGTTCAACGGGCACGTTGCTGTGCTGCGCGCTGCCAGCTTTATTTGTAAGCATCGGGGCAGGTGCGGCTTTTGCCGGTATGGTATCAGCTGCTCCATGGTTGGTGACGTTATCAAAATACAAGGCATGGACGTTCGGTATTTCAGGCTTGCTGATCATGATCGCTGGCTGGATGCGCTGGCGATCGAGAAATGAACCATGCCCTATTGATGAAAAAAAAGCACGGGCCTGCGCTCAGCTTAGAAAATTGAGCGGCATCATCTATGGAGTTTCCGTTTTTATTTGGGCCATTGGTTTTTTCTTTGCTTTTGTGGCCGTTCATATTTTTTATTAAAAGGAGAAGCAAATGAATACATATAAACGATTTCTAACCATGATTGGCACGTCAACTGTTGCGATGTTTGGTCTGATGTACCTCAACACGTATGCGTTAAACCATGTGTATTGGAGTGAAAATCGCATGTATATGGCATTGTATATGGGAAGCATGATGGCCATTGTGATGCTTGCATTTATGTTGAGGATGTATCCAGACAAAATAAAGAATCTGGCTATATTTGCATGCAGCGCTGTTATTTTCTGTTTGGGGGTTTTTTTGATGCGCAGTCAAGCCACCGTCCAGGATCAATCATGGATGCAAGCCATGATCCCTCATCACTCGATTGCTGTGCTAACCAGTAAGCGAGCCGAAATAAAAGATGTGCGCGTGCGTAAGCTCGCCAACGAAATAATCAAAGCCCAGCGCCGTGAAATCAAAGAGATGAAATGGCTGATCAATGATATTAAAGATAATGGCGAAGCCACCACGCAAGAGAAGGCGGCAAATCGTCCAGTGCCAACGTTTGAAGGGAACCTATAATGAAACAAAAAGCAACACTCTATCGCATGGTGACCAATGAGCATGTATGTCCGTTTGGCATTAAATCAAAAGACCTTTTGATTCGGGAGGGCTTTGAAGTGGAAGACCGACCGCTGACAACGCGAGCACAAGCCGATGCGTTTAAACAAGAGCACAATGTAAAAACCACGCCACAAACATTTATCGGCACTAAACGAATCGGTGGATACGATGAGCTTAATAAATACTTTGGCAAAACCATACTCAAACAAAAAGGCACTACTTACCAACCCATTATTGCCATTTTTGCTACAACTTTCTGTATGGCAATTGCAACCACATATGCCATGACCTCTCATTTTGAGCCGATTCACATACTTGAGCGATTCATTGCCATCAGTATGTGCGTGTTGGGCATCATGAAATTGCGTGACCTTTATTCCTTTACCAATCAATTTGTCACTTATGACTTACTGGCACGTCGTGTGGTACGGTATGCATACATCTATCCATTTGCAGAAACAGGTGCGGGGATCTTAATGATTGCGGGGGTATTGATTTGGCTCGCTGCCCCAGCGGCATTTATTATCGGAACCATTGGCAGCATTTCCGTTATCAAAGCTGTCTATATCGAAAAACGCGACTTAAAATGCGCCTGCGTAGGCGGCAACAGCAACGTCCCCTTGGGACTTATCTCGCTCACCGAAAACGTCATGATGGTCGCCATGGCCATATGGATGCTCATCAAAGCCTACGGATAAAATATGCCCAATCGCCGCAAAAAATGCAGTGATTAACTCCAATATTTACCGCAAAATCCAACTTTTTCCACCCTCCTCAAAACACAAAAAATCTGCGTAAGAAATAGGAATAGGAAAATGGCGGAGAGAGGGCCATGGAGCCGAAGGCGGTCAGATTTCGTCTGAGCAAGCTCAGGCCAAAATCATGACATAAGTGGTTCTAGTTCCTATCGTCACAAGAACCACTAAACTCAATATAAAGACGAACTACAGGTTCGAATCCCCCTCATTCGGAGGCACAAATTTCAAATCAAAAAAGAATACATATGGAGATCAGAGCAAAAAAAATGGCGGAGAGAGGGCCATGGAGCCGAAGGCGACCAGATATAAAGACGAACTACAGGTTCGAATCCCCCTCCATCGAAGGTACAAACCTCAAATCAAAAAAGAATACATATGGAGATCAGAGCAAAAAAAATGGCGGAGAGAGGGCCATGGAGCCGAAGGCGACCAGATATAAAGACGAACTACAGGTTCGAATCCCCCTCCATCGAAGGTACAAACCTCAAATCAAAAAAGAATACATATGGAGATCAGAGCAAAAAAAATGGCGGAGAGAGGGCCATGGAGCCGAAGGCGACCAGATATAAAGACGAACTACAGGTTCGAATCCCCCTCCATCGAAGGTACAAACCTCAAATCAAAAAAGAATACATATGG
>CAZCBX010000002.1:0-203092 GCA_964497185.1 uncultured Bdellovibrionales bacterium
AGCCACGGGCGTGACTGTAGATGATAGCTGTCCTACTGGCACCACGCTTAATACAAGCAATGTCAGCTTGGGCGCGTACGCCGCACCCACATGGACCGTTGGCGTGCTCAACAATGGTCAAAGCGAAACGCTTACATTGAATTGTACTGTTAACGCTGGGCAGGGGGGTAATACCCTTACCAACAGCATTGCAGCGACCGATATTAATTTGGATCAAACCGATCCCAACTTGGCCAACAATGCAGTGGGTCCCGTGGACACCTTGGTCAACAACAACGCCGACTTAAGTATTGCGAAAACTGCGCCGGCCACGGTGGATGAAGGTAGCGATCTAACTTACACCATCACCATTTCCAACAACGGTCCCGCACAAGCCACCAGCGTTGAAGTTGATGATAGCTGTCCTGCTGGCACCATACTCAATACCAGCAGCCAGACTTTCGGCAGTTACGCAGCCCCCACCTGGACCGTGGGCACTCTAACCAATGGCCAAAGTGAAACCTTGACCCTCAATTGTACGGTGGACGTTGGCCAAGGCGGCAACACGATTAGCAACAGCATCGCGGCGACCGACATCAGCCTCGATCAAATCGACCCCAATGCGGCCAACAATGCCGTGGGCCCAGTGGATACCGTGGTTAATAATGATGCGGACTTAAGCATCACCAAGACGGCGCCCGCCACCGTCGACGAAGGCAGCGACCTTGTCTATACCATTACAGTGACCAACGGCGGCCCTGCCCAAGCCACCAGCGTTATGGTCGACGACAGCTGTCCTGCAGGTACCACGCTTAATACCAGCAGTGTGACCGTTGGTAGTTACGTCGCCCCTACGTGGACGGTCGGTGTGCTCAACGATGGCCAAACCGAAACGCTCACCTTGAATTGTACGGTCGACGCTGGTCAGGGTGGCAACACGATTAGCAACAGCATTTTGGTGACCGACATCAGCCTTGATCAAACTGATCCCAACGCGGCCAATAACGCGGTGGGCCCTGTGGATACGGTCGTAAACAACAACGCCGATCTAGCGGTCAATAAAACGGCGCCTGCGACGGTGGATGAAGGCAGTGACTTGGTCTATACGATTACAGTGACCAACGGCGGTGCCGCACAGGCCACAGGCGTGACCGTGGATGATAGCTGTCCCGCTGGCACTACGCTTAATACCAGCAATGCAAGCCTAGGCGCATACGCTGCACCCACCTGGACCGTTGGTGTGCTTAACAATGGTCAAAGTGAAACGCTTACCTTGAATTGTACCGTTAACGCTGGTCAGGGTGGCAACACCCTTAGCAACAGCATTGTGGCTGTGGACATAGCGTTGGATCAAACCGATCCGAACTTGGCCAACAATGCGGTCGGTCCAGTGGATGCGGTGGTGAACAACAACGCCGATCTAGCGATTAATAAGACGGCTCCTGCTACCGTTGATGAAGGCAGTGACTTGGTCTATACGATTACGGTGACCAACGGTGGTGCGGCCCAAGCCACGGGCGTAACCGTGGATGACAGCTGTCCGGCCGGCACCATACTGAATAGCAGTAGTGCCAGTCTGGGCGCATACGCTGCACCCACCTGGACCGTGGGTACCTTGACCAACGGTCAAAGTGAAACGCTTACCTTGAATTGTACCGTCAACGCTGGTCAAGGTGGCAACACAATTAGCAACAGCATTGCGGCGACGGATATCAGCCTGGATCAGACCGATCCCAATGCCGCCAACAACGCCGTCGGTCCAGTCGACACCTTGGTCAACAACGATGCCGATCTAGCCATCAATAAAACCGCACCGGCCACGATCGATGAAGGCAGTGATCTGACCTACACCATCACCGTCTCCAACAATGGTCCCGCACAGGCCACCAGCGTTACCGTAGATGATAGCTGTCCCGCCGGCACCACACTTAATACCAGCAGCCAGACTTTTGGCAGTTACGCAGCCCCCACCTGGACCGTGGGCACCTTGACCAGCGGTCAAAGTGAAACCTTGACTTTAAACTGTACGGTCGACGCGGGTCAGGGCGGCAACACGATTAGCAACAGCATCGCGGCAACTGACATCAGCTTGGACCAAACCGATCCCAATGCGGCCAACAATGCCGTGGGTCCGGTCGACACCGTTGTTAACAACAACGCCGATTTGGCCATTACCAAAACGGCGCCCGCCACCGTTGATGAAGGCAGTGACCTGGTTTATACCATTACGGTGACCAACAACGGCCCCGCGCAAGCCAGCAACATCGAAGTCGATGACAGCTGTCCCGCCGGTACCACGCTTAACACCAGCTCGCAAACCTTGGGAACTTATGCCGCGCCTACGTGGTCTTTCGGCCCACTTAACAACGGCGCCAGTGAAACCTTAACCTTAAATTGTACGGTCGACGCGGGTCAGGGCGGCAATACCATCAGCAATAGCATCCTGGCCACCGACATCACTTTGGATCAAACCGATGGCAACTTGGCCAACAACGCTGTGGGTCCGGTCGACACGGTGGTCAACAACGACGCCGATTTGGCGGTCACCAAGGCTGCACCTGCCACCATCGATGAAGGCAGTGACCTTACCTACACGATTACGCTCACCAATAACGGCGCCGCCCAAGCCACCAATGTTGCACTCGATGACAGTTGTCCTGCTGGTACCACGCTTAATACCAGTAGCCAGACTTTGGGCAGTTACGCAGCCCCGACCTGGACCGTGGGCACGTTGACCAATGGTCAAAGCGAAACGCTCACCTTAAATTGTACGGTCAACGCTGGTCAAGGTGGCAACACGATCAGCAACAGCATTCTGGCCACCGATATCAGTTTGGATCAAGACGACGCCAATCAGGCCAACAATGCGGCGGGGCCTGTGGATACGGTCGTCAACAACGACGCAGACTTAAGCATTGATAAAACCGCGCCAGCCACCGCCAGCGAAGGCAATGACATTGTGTACACCATCACGGTGACCAACAATGGTCCTGCCCAGGCCACCAGCGTCACCGTGGATGACAGCTGTCCGGCTGGTACCACCTTGAACACCAACACCCCATCTTTGGGCAGCTACACACCGCCGACCTGGAGCGTTGGCACACTGGCCAGCGGCCAAAGCGAAACGCTGACTCTAAACTGTACCGTCAATGCCGGTCAGGGCGGCAATACCATCAGCAATAGCATTCTGGCGACCGACATCAGTTTGGATCAAGCTGACGCCAACCAAGCCAACAACGCGGTGGGTCCGGTTGACACCGTCATCGACAACAATGCCGATCTAGCCATCAACAAAACCGCGCCAGCCACCGTGGATGAAGGCAGTGACCTTGTCTATACCATTACCATCAGCAACGCAGGTCCTGCACAAGCAAGCAGCGTCACGGTTAATGACAGTTGTCCTGCCGGCACCACGCTCAATACCAGCAGTGAAACTTTTGGTAGCTATACGGCGCCAACTTGGACCGTCGGCACCCTCAATGATGGTCAAAGCGAAACGCTTACGTTAAATTGTACCGTCAACGCCGGTCAAGGTGGCAACACGATTAGCAATAGCATCTTGGCGACCGACATCAGCCTCGACCAAACCGATCCCAACGCGGCCAACAACGCGATTGGTCCAGTGGACACCGTTGTTAATAACAACGCAGATCTTGTCATCAACAAAACAGCTGCGGCCACCGTGGATGAAGGCAGTGACATTACTTACACCATCACCTTGACCAACAATGGTCCTGCTCAGGCGACCGGCGTCGAAGTCGATGATGCTTGTCCCGCTGGCACCACGCTTAACACCAGCAGTGAAACCTTCGGTAGTTATGCGGCACCAACCTGGACTGTCGGCACCCTCAATGATGGCCAAAGTGAAACGCTTACTCTGAATTGTACGGTCAGCGCAGGACAGGGTGGCAATACGATCAGCAACAGCATTTTGGCGACCGACATCACGTTGGATCAGACCGATTCTAACTTAGCCAACAACGCCGTGGGTCCGATCGATACGGTAGTCAACAACGACGCCGATTTGGCGATCACCAAAACTGCGCCTGCCACCATTGATGAAGGCAGTGACATTACCTACACCATCACGTTAACCAACAATGGCGCGGCCCAAGCCACCAGCGTCGAAGTCGATGACAGTTGTCCCGCGGGTACAACCCTGAATACCAGTAGTGTCACCTTTGGTAGCTACGCTGCCCCAACCTGGACCGTTGGCACGTTGACCAATGGCCAAACCGAAACCTTAACCTTGAATTGTACGGTCAACGCTGGTCAAGGTGGCAACACGATCAGCAACAGTATTTTGGCAACCGACATCACGTTGGATCAAGACGATGGCAATCAAGCCAACAATGCTGTGGGTTCGATTGACACGGTGGTCAACAATGACGCCGACTTGGCGATCACAAAAACTGCGCCTGCCACCGTCAATGAAGGCAGTGACATTGTTTACACCATCACGTTAACCAACAACGGTGCCGCGCAAGCCAGCAACGTGGAAGTCGACGATGCATGCCCAGCGGGTACCACGCTTAACACAAGCAGCACAAGCGTTGGCAGCTACACGGCGCCGACCTGGGCAGTGGGTATTCTCAATGATGGCCAAAGCGCCACATTAACGTTGAACTGTACGGTCAATGCCGGCCAGGGTGGCAACACCCTTAGCAACAGCATCTTGGCCACCGACATCAGCTTTGATCAAACCGATCCCAATTTGGGGAACAACGCTGTAGGGCCTGTGGATACGATCGTGAACAACGACGCAGATTTAAGCATCGACAAAACCGCGCCTGCCACCATTGATGAAGGCAGTGACATCACCTACACCATCACGTTAACCAACAATGGCGCGGCCCAAGCCACCAGCGTCGAAGTCGATGATAGTTGTCCAGCGGGTACTACACTGAATACCAGCAGTGCCACTTTGGGTAGCTACGCTGCGCCGACCTGGACGGTGGGTACGTTGACCAATGGCCAAAGCGAAACACTCACTTTGAATTGTACAGTCAGCGTCGGTCAAGGTGGCAACACCCTTAGCAACAGCATTCTGGCCACCGACATCACGTTGGATCAAGACGACGCCAACCAAGCCAACAATGCGGTAGGACCGATTGATACGATTGTGAACAACGACGCCGATTTGGCCATTACGAAAACAGCCCCGGCAACGATCAACGAAGGCAGTGACTTAACCTACACCATTACGGTGACCAACAACGGTGCCGCGCAAGCCACCAACGTTGAAGTCGATGACAGTTGCCCCGTGGGTACAACCCTGAATACCAGTAGTGTAACCTTTGGTAGCTACGCTGCCCCAACCTGGACGGTTGGCACGTTGACCAATGGCCAAACCGAAACCTTAACCTTGAATTGTACTGTCAATGCTGGTCAAGGTGGTAACACGATTAGCAACAGCATCTTAGCGACCGACATCACTTTGGATCAAGACGACGCCAACCAAGCCAACAATGCGGTGGGTCCTGTCGATACGATTGTGAACAACGACGCCGACTTGGCGATCACGAAAACCGCGCCTGCCACCATCGATGAAGGCAGTGACATTGTTTACACCATCACGTTGACCAACAATGGCGCCGCGCAAGCCACCAACGTTGAAGTCGATGACAGTTGTCCCGCGGGCACCACGCTCAATACCAATAGTGTAACCTTCGGTAGTTATGCTGCACCGACCTGGACCGTCGGTACACTGACCAATGGCCAAAGCGAAACGTTAACTTTAAACTGTACCGTCAACGCAGGCCAGGGTGGCAACACCATTAGCAACAGCATCTTGGCGACCGACATCACGTTGGATCAAGACGACGCTAACCAAGCCAACAATGCGGTGGGTCCTGTCGATACGATTGTGAACAACGACGCTGATTTGGCCATTACCAAAACCGCGCCAGCCACCATCGATGAAGGCAGCGACATTGTTTACACCATCACGTTAACCAACAACGGTGCTGCACAAGCTAGCAGCGTCGAAGTGGATGACAGTTGTCCCGCGGGCACCACCTTGAATACCAGCAGCGTCACTTTTGGTAGCTACGCAGCGCCGACCTGGACGGTGGGTACGTTGACCAATGGTCAAACCGAAACCTTAACCTTGAATTGTACCGTCAACGCTGGACAAGGCGGCAACACGATTAGCAATAGCATTGCGGCGGTTGACATTAATTTGGATCAAACCGATCCGAACTTGGCCAACAATGCGGTCGGTCCTGTGGATACGGTGGTGAACAATGATGCCGATATGGCGATCACCAAAACCGCGCCAGCCACCATCGACGAAGGCAGCGACATTGTTTACACCATCACGTTAACCAACAACGGTGCCGCGCAAGCTAGCAGCGTCGAAGTGGATGACAGTTGTCCCGCGGGTACCACCTTGAATACCAGCAGCGTCACTTTTGGTAGCTACGCAGCGCCGACCTGGACGGTGGGTACGTTAACCAATGGTCAAAGCGAAACGTTAACCTTGAATTGTACCGTCAACGCGGGTCAAGGCGGCAACACCATTAGTAACAGCATCTTCGCGACTGACATTACCCTGGATCAAACCGATCCGAATTTGGCCAACAACGCCGTCGGTCCCGTTGATACCGTGGTGAACAATGACGCCGATTTAAGCATCGATAAAACCGCCCCCGCGACAATCAACGAAGGCAGCGACCTGACCTACACCATTACACTGACCAACAACGGTGCCGCGCAGGCCACCAATGTTGAAGTCGATGACAGCTGTCCTGCAGGCACCACGCTCAATACCAGCAGTGCCACCTTCGGTAGCTATGCTGCGCCAACCTGGACGGTGGGCACGTTGACCAATGGCCAAACCGAAACCTTAACCTTAAACTGTACGGTCAGTGCCGGTCAAGGTGGCAACACCATTAGCAACAGCATTGCGGCTGTGGACATTGTATTGGATCAAACCGATCCGAACTTGGCCAACAACAGCACAGGGCCCATTGATACATTGGTCAACAATGTCGCCGATCTTACAACAAACAAAACCGCGTCCGCCACCGCCAATGAAGGCAGTGACATCGTGTACACCATCGTGTTAACCAACAATGGCCCCGCCCAAGCCAACAACGTAACGCTCACCGACAGCTGCCCAGCCGGCACCACTTTTAATGGTAGCACGCCCACCCAAGGCAGCTATATCGCACCAACCTGGACCGTGGGCGATTTGAACAGCGGTGCAACCGCCACGCTAACCCTCAATTGCAACGTGAACGCAGGTCAAGGCGGCAACACCATCACCAATACCATTGTGTCTGGCGATCTAAGCATGGATCAAACCGAAGGCAACGCCGCCAACGATGGATCCAGCGCCAGCACCACCATCAACAACATCACCGACGTAGCCTTTACCAAAACCGGTCCGCTGGGCTCGCAGGTGGCGCTCGACATTGTTTATACCATCACCGCCACCAACAACGGCCCCAACACCGCCACTTCTGTGATGATCACCGATAACTGCCCTGCCGGCACCACCTACAATGCCGCCGGCACCTCTGCCACCGAGGGAGCCTATGCCGCTGGCGTGTGGAACTTGGGCACCCTCGAAAACGGCGATACTGAAACGTTAACTTTGGCGTGTACCGTCGACGCTGGCGAAGAAGCCAACACCATCACCAACAGCCTAAGCATTGCCAGCTTATCCATGGATCAAGCCGACACCAACACCGGCAACAACGTAGCATCTGTCAGCACGCTGATTGCAGACGTAGGTTTGGGCGGTGTATACGCTGGCGATGAATTCTGGACCGTTATTCCGCGTAACCTTGACCAAGGTGGATCGGGCCCATGTTTCAACGGTGATTGTATTGTCACTGTACAAGGTGAAGTGGGGACAACGGTTGTGGTTAATGGTGTCACAACCGTCATTCCAGCCGCTGGTCAGTTTACGCAAGTGATGTCAGAAGCCAACGATGTTGCGCCTGTGACAGGCATATCCTCCACTGCGCCATTTGAAATCACAGCCGACGATCTGATTACCGTATTTGTAGGTAATGCACTGAGCCAACCGACTTCCTCTGGCACATTGATTTTACCCGTCTTTGCATTGGGCCAAACCTATTACTCTATCGGCGAACCGGAGATTCAAAATAACGTTCCTGCGCTGACGTTCCATCAGATTATCGTGGTTGCCACCGAAGATACCACCACGATTAACGTCGATGGAGATGTTCAAGTGTTGGATGAAGGAGAGTCTTACTCCTACAGAGAAAATTCATTTAATAACGACATTACCGGTCGTTTGATCACGGCCGATAAACCGATCGCCGTATTTACCTCAAACCCGTGCTTGGATACCATCGTCGGATCTGGCGCATGTGACGCAACCATGGTCCAACTTGAGCCATTTGACCTTGCCTCCGACACAGAATTTTTATTTGGTGGTTTCAGCATTCAAGATGAAAGAGTCAAATGTGTGGCGATTGAAGATACCACTTCCATTACGCTCAACGGAGTAGCGGTTCCAGGAACGTTCGATGCGGGGGATGTCTATCAAGTTGCCAATAACACTGTGGCCCACATTCAAGCCGATAAACCGCTCACCTGCGGCGTCATGTTGATTGGGGGCGCCGGGCAAACTGATCCAGCGTATTCCGCATTGCCTGGTATCAATCATGGCGTGAAAGAAGCTTCCTACCCTGTACCCACACCATTCTTAAATGGTAATATGACGGTCATGGTGCGCACAGCCGATACAGGTTCCTTCCTTTATGATGGTGGAACGCTAGCGGGTTGGACTGCGTTCCCATCAAAGCCCAGCTGGTCTTACAATATCATTAACATCACAGCAGGTGCGCATACCCTAGAAGCCGATACAGCATTTATACCTTTAATGGCTGTTCGGCCTGTAGCCAATGCTGCGTATGCAACTGTTTTAGGAGCATTATGGTAAAATATAAAAATAGTATTAAAACAATGGCATGGTTGTTGTCCTTTGCATACTTCAGCGCGGCGCACGCGCAAATTGCAACAAAATCGATGGACGCAGAGCCACAAATGCAAAGCATTTTTATTCTCAATGAAAAAATGAAAATCACCGACGATTGCATATTGGCTGTATTAATAAACGGCACACAAACAAAATTTTGGTTTCTGGATATGCCTACTGCAAAAGCCCGCAAAAAAAAGCATGCCGGTTTGAATTATGTGACCAACCACGTGGATAGTTTTATCGATCACCACGGTGTTGTGGTGGATATCGCCGACCTAATCGAAGATTATGCGGTCTTTGGTTATATTGAGAAAAAAACCAACAAGAAGGGCTTTGAAAACTTTATTGTTCATTATGACAATTTGCTTGGTCAAACTGTCAAAAAGAGGCTCCCACTCAACGAAATATACAAACGATACCTGCCAGACAACAATATTTTTAATCAGCGTGATCCCCAACGCCATTGCATTGAAAAAAACCTACCAAAAGTGGATCAATAAAAGATTGAAAGACTGGTTGATTTAGGCGAGCTGGCGTGTAGACGATTTATAAAAAACTTCGCATATGCAAAGTTCCAAAGGACAAAAAAACTAAGAATCCATTTCTGAAAATTTAAGGGTGGTTTTAATCCTTAAAGCATCTTGTGCATCTTCCACTGAAAGCGGTGTGCAGTGTGGCTGCGTGACCAAGCGCGTATAGGACTGAATTAAATCTTTAAAATGACAGTAGTTGTCACCCCATCTATTTTTGGCAAGATAACCCGCCACATGGTAATCATACGCCCTGGCGACCAACTTGGGATTTTCAGAAGAGCTGGTCATAAATACCACCGTATTTTTCAACCATGGTTTGGTGCGAATGAATTCCAAAACATCAAAACCGTTCATGCGTGGCATGTGAATGTCTAAAAAAACCAAGAAAGGGTGAGGCTGGCCTGAATCGTCTTGCTCTTTGCTCAAGCGCAACAATTCATTGATAAAAATCTCACCACTCTCACAAAAAACAAATTCCATTTTGGGGTGGCATAGCAAGGGGCGAAGGCATTTTTTCATCGCGTAGATGTCAATTTCATCATCATCCACAATGTAAATTTTTGTTTTTGCTGAGTACGCCAAAGCATTAACATTGTTAATTTTATGATTAAAAAAATCAACAAAAATGTGTCAGGTTTCCACTGACTAACCATGGATAGGTGTCAAAAGGTCATCCACCGTAAGTGCAGATGTGGCGCAAACAAAAATGCCCCACCATACGGTGGGGCATTGAAATGATCACCCAATGGTTAAAGGTTTAACCAAGGTTCTCATTCGCAAATTCCCAATTAACGAGTTTATCGAGGTATGCCTCGATGTAATCAGGGCGTTTGTTTTGATAATCCAAGTAATAGGCATGTTCCCAGACATCCAACGTCAAAAGTGGGGTGGCTGAAGAAGTTAGCGGCGTTTCGGCATCATCGGTTTGCACGATGTCCAGTTTGTCACCACTTTTGACCAGCCAAGTCCAGCCTGAACCGAACAAACCAGACGCTTTGTCCGAGAACTCTTTACGAAACGTATCGTAGTCGCCCCAGGTGTCTTGAATCAAGTCAGCCACTTTGCCACTGGGTTTGCCGCCACCTTTGGGTGCCATGCTATGCCAATAGAACGTGTGATTGTAAATCTGAGCGCCGTTGTTAAAAATGTTTTGTTTGTCCTTGTGACCATGCACCTCTTTGATCACTTCTTCCAAAGCTTTATCTTGGTAAGGGGTGCCCTCAATGGCATTGTTGTATTTTTTAACATAGCCCTGGTGGTGTTTGCCATAGTGAAAACTCAATGTTTTGGCAGAAATGGCTGGATCCAGCGCATCTTCACTGTAAGGTAATTCGGGAAGCGTATAAGACATGGTTGACTCCTTTGTCATCAATGATTAACAATGAGCACACCATATGTGCTGACCCCCCAAATGTCCAGTGTGAAGGTCCCTACCAAAGTAAGGCTTTGGCCCTATCAGCCAAACAAGATATCAATCAAAGCATGTAAGGGCTTGAAATCACTAAATTACTAAAATCATGCTTTGGGTATACCCCTGGTCATGAACGACCAATGTGGTATGCTATGGCCATATGATTCAAAAAATAGATCCGCCTTCTGCGCTCACTGATACCCAACAAGCTGATATTGTTTCGTTTTTAGCCACACATCTAGAACAATTTGGCGATCACCCCAAAGACATTCAAAAGTGTTTGGACTACGCCATGGACCCCAACCGAGGTGGCCATGTGTATTTGGCGCGTGCTGAAGATCAAACGCTTCAAGGTGTGTGCGTGGTGCTTAACACCCACATGATGGGATTTATTCCGCCGCATATTTTGGTTTACATTGCCGTCGATGGGTCTTTGCGAGGCCAGGGCATCGGCAAAAAGTTGATCACTTATGTGCAAAATGACTTAAAAGAGGGCATTGCGCTGCACGTAGAGCCCGACAATCCTGCACGGCGTCTCTATGATCGGCTGGGTTTTACCCATCGATACCTTGAAATGAGGTGGACTCCCGATGGCCTATCTTGAGATGTATCGCGATCGGTTGAAGCACAACCATAAGCAATTAAAGAATTTATTTAAAAAACACGACATCCACTACGGCATCACCACCAAGCTTTTGTGCGGCAATCGCACCTTTTTGGAAGAAGTGCTTGCGCTCAAACCACCCCAAGTGTGTGATTCGCGCATGACCAATCTGAAAATGATCAAAAAGATCGATCCCAACATCGAAACCATGTACATCAAGCCGCCCCCAAAAAACGCCATCAAATCCTTGGTCGAATACGCCGATATCAGCCTAAATACAGATTTTGACAACATCAAACGCATTGCCAAAGAAGCCCAGCGTCAAAATAAGGTGCATAAAATCATCATCATGATTGAAATGGGCGATTTGCGTGAAGGGGTGCTGGGCCATCAAGTGGTGCCTTTTTATGAAAAGGTGTTTCGGCTCAAAGGCATTAACGTGATTGGCATTGGCACCAACCTGAACTGCCTCCATGGAGTGATGCCCTCGCACGATAAATTGATCCAGCTTTGTCTGTATCGACAAATCATTGAACTGACGTTTAAGCGAAAACTGCCCTTTATCTCAGGTGGCAGTACAGTAACCATCCCTTTAATTTACAATAAGCAACTACCTAAAAAGATTAACCATTTTCGAGTTGGTGAAGCGCTTTTTTTTGGCGCCAATCTATTTACCAAAAAAACCCTGCCAGGTTTTTATGATTCTGTTTTTCAGCTGTTTACAGAAATCATTGAGCTTTATGAAAAGCCCAAAGTTCCGATGGGACAAATGGAAGAAACCCCACTGGGCGATTCGGTTCAAGTCAATCCGGACGATTATGGCAAAAAATCCTTTCGCGCCATTCTGGATGTGGGCATTTTGGACATCCACCCCGACTTTTTAAGACCCGTCGATAAAGATGTTAAAATTATCCGCGCCAGTTCCGATATGTTGGTGGTCGAACTGGAGCAAGGGCAAAAAGATTACAAAGTGGGCAGCGTGCTCAAATTCAACCTTACCTACATGGGCGTGTTGGGCTTGATGAATTCTCGCTACATTGAAAAGAAAATCATCGACGAAAAAGCCGCCCACTAATTCCAAACCCTCCGTCCAAACCCTCCGTCCCCAAAGGGACAGTCCCTTTGGGGACGGAAGGGATGCTTTAAAATGGCGCAGCTCGCAAGCAATTATCTGGCAGGTATTTCAGCGTTGTTGATGTTTTTGACGGGTGGTTTTTAACTGGATGGCGCTTGACCCTCCGTCCCCCTGGGGACGCAGGGTTTTTACGATTGATCTTCTTTGGCTTTGATGATTTTTACAGCCTGTGCAAGGTCCAATTTTTTGATATCCACATCTTTTTCCAAGCCAAAGTTTTTGGTGCCCATTTTTAAAAACGGACCATACTTGCCTTCCATCAGCTCAATTTTCTTTTTCTTTGAGGGGTGTTCTCCCAGCTCCTTGAGCTTTTTGGAGCCACGTCGGGATACTTTGGGCTCGGCCAACATGGCCAGGGCACGTTTTAAGTCGATGGTGTAGACGTCATCGGGTTCTTTGATGGAGCGAAAATCGTCGCCTTTTTGCACATAAGGTCCAAAACGACCGCGATTGGCCCGTATTTCTTCCCCTGTTTCCGGATCGGCACCCAACGTGCGGGGTAAAATTAGCAAATGCACAGCTTCATCCAGCGTGATGCTGGTGACATTGAGCTCTTTGGGGATGCTTGCTCGTTTGGGTTTGGGGTTGTCATCAGTGACTTCGCCCAGCTGCACATAAGGGCCGTAACGACCCAACAAGGCATAAATGTTTTCGCCCGTATCGGGATGTTTACCAATCGGCTGGGGGCCTTTTTCTGAAATTTCGATGATCTCATCAATTTTTTCTTTGGTTAGCTCGGATGGCGCAATGTCATTGGGAATGCTGGCACGAATGTCTTCTTCGCCCTTGGGCGTTTTTTTAATCAAAAATGGCCCAAAGCGGCCCACGCGCAATTCTACATCCTCATCGAGTTTCTTGAGCAATTTGACTTCACGAGAATCATCCGGGTCAATGTTGGGTTCTTTCTTTTCAATTTGCGAGCGCAGTCCATTTTTGCCCAGAAAAAACTCCTTTAAATAGGGTTTGGCCTCTCGCGTACCTTCGGCAATTTCGTCCAATGCTTCTTCCATGGTCGAGGTAAAATTGTAGTCGATAAAATATTCAAAATGCTTTTCCAGCAGCTGAATCACCACAAAACCCGTATAAGAGGGCACCAAAGCCGTCCCTTGTTTGTGGGCATAATCTCGGTCCATGATGGTGCTGATGATCGACGCGTACGTAGATGGACGACCAATCCCCGATTTTTCCAGGGCCTGAATGAGCGAAGCCTCCGTGTATCGAGCAATCGGCTTGGTTTCGTGGGGCACTTTTTCCAGCTGGTTGCAGTCCACCGTATCTTTCACCTTTAGATCCGGCAGCAGCACTTCGCGATCTTCCAACGCTTCATCGGGGGAGTCCTTGCCTTCCACATACACGCGCAGAAAACCTGGAAACACAATTTTCATGCCCGAGGCGGCAAAAAGCGCATCCTTGGAAGCAATGCGCACCTGCATGGACTTCTTTTTGGCTTCGGCCATTTGCGAAGCCATGGTGCGTTTCCAAATCAAGTCATAAAGCTTAAATTCGCGGTCGGATAAGCCTGTTTTGCCGGGTTCGGTAAACTCAGCTCCTGCGGGTCGAATGGCTTCGTGCGCCTCTTGGGCGGCCTTGGACTTGGCGCTAAACTGACGGGGCTGAGGGCTTAAGTACTCTTTGCCATAGAGTTTTTCAACTTGTTTGCGTGTGGCGGCCAGCGCTTGAGACGATAGGGTGGGTGAATCGGTTCGCATGTAGGTGATCAACCCTTGCTCGTACAAAGCTTGTGCGGTGCGCATGGTGGTCCGTGAAGTAAAGCCCAATTTTCGACTGGCTTCCTGTTGAAGCGTCGATGTAATAAAAGGAGGGTAAGGCTTTGATTTAACATCTTTTTCTTCAACCTTGGTGATGTTCCAAGGTCCTTGTTTGAGTTCTTTGAGCAGGGCGCCGGCTTGCTTTTCATCCACCTGAATCACATCATCGGGTTTCTTCAGTTTGCCTGTGTAGGGCTCAAAATCCTTGCCCGATGCCACGCGTTTGTCGCCCACCTGCACCAATTTGGCTTCAAATTCTTTGCCATCTTTGGCCAGCTGCGCTTTTAAATCCCAATACTCTGCTTTGACAAACTTGATGCGTTCTCTTTCGCGTTCCACCAACATCCGAACGCCGGCAGACTGAACGCGGCCCGCTGAAAGCCCATAGGCGATTTTTTTCCAAATCAATGGCGAAAGCGAGTAGCCCACCAGACGATCCAAAATGCGTCGGGTTTCTTGAGACGCCACCAGCTGATAATCAATGTCACGGGTGTTCTCCAGCGCTTTCTCAATGGCTGATTTGGTGATCTCATGAAACACCATGCGTTTGACAGGCACTTTGGGCTTGAGTAGCTCCAACAAATGCCAAGAAATGCTCTCTCCCTCGCGGTCCTCATCTGTGGCCAGATACAATTGAGAACAATTTTTTAAATCTTTGCGCAGTTCGGTGATGATCTTCGACTTGCCCTTGGGCACCACATAAATGGGTTCAAAATCTTGGTCGACGTTCACGCCCAGCTTGGCCCATTCTTCGCCTTTGTATTTGGCAGGAATGGCCGAGGCCGACTGAGGAAGATCTCGTACATGGCCAATGGATGCCTTCACAATAAAATTGGAAGGAAGAAATTTCTTGATGGTTTTGGCTTTGGTGGGTGACTCAACAATCACTAAGATTTTATCTGACAAGATGATAGGTCCTTTAAAAGGGGGTTACGATAACCTGGCCCATGGCCAGGCGCTATATCTATATTAAGTATTTCTGGTCGTATCCGAGATTTTGCAAAATGTAAAACATCAAACCATTGGCGTTAATCGGGCTGTGGACGCCCCAGCACGTGAAAGTGCAAATGAAACACCTCCTGTCCACCGCCCTCATGGACATTCATTTGAACTTTGTAGCCTTTTTCCAAGCCCGCCTGCTTGGCAATTTTGGGAATGGTAAGCAGCAAATGCCCCAAAAGACGTTGATCTTCGGCACTGGCATCGTCCAACGTGGCGATTTCTTTTTTGGGAATCACCAACAAATGCACGGGCGCGGAAGGTTGAATGTCTTTAAAAGACAAGCAATGTTCATCCTCATACACGATGTCTGCGGGCACCGCTCGATCGATAATTTTTTTAAAAATGGTCGACATGTTGGCCTCCTAACGAAATACCACCCAAAGAAAAATAACCGTAAGCACCAGGGTGGTGGACAACAGAACATTGACCGTGCTGACAGATGAGGTGGCTGCTTGGTTCTTCTTGGCATATGCAAAGGTGTAACCTTGAAGTGACGCTTCTTTGGGCTGGGCCGTCAACAAGCTGACCCCCACCAAAACTGCCGAGCAAACCACAAACATAAAAATGGCAAAATGAAGGAAATTCATCTCAATAAAGTACTTTACCAGACCATCGCTAAGGCCCTGTTTTTTATTGATAATTTCAAGAGCAAAACGAGCACCACCCAGCACAAAGCCTGTCCACAGTGCGCTGAGGGCGCCGGGTCCGTTGCCACGCACCCAGAAAATCCCAAAGATAAACACCACCGCGATGGGCGCCGAAATGTAAGCCTGCACGCTTTGCAAATAAATGTACAGTTCGGTGCTGATGTATTTCATAAATGGAATCCACAAAATACCCAAAAGCACCATGATCAATGTGGCCCCTTGGCCCACCCATACCAGCTCTTTGTCGGTGGCCTGGGGCCGCCAAGGCTTGTAAAAATCCATGGTGATCAAGGTGGAGGAAGAGTTAAACACCGAACTCAAAGAAGACATCAGCGCCGCAAGCAAGGCAGCAATCATCAACCCCTTGACACCGGTGGGCAAAAGCTTTTCAACCAACATGGGAAAAGCCGTGTCGCCGGTCACCTCTGGAAAAATGGCTTTTGCAGCCAAACCGGGCAAAACCAAGATAAAAACGGGCAAAATCTTTAAAAAACCGGCAAAAATCGTGGCTTTTTGGGCAGTTTCTACATTTTTTGCAGCCAATGTTCGCTGCACAATCACCTGGTCGGTACACCAGTACCAAATGCCCAAAATGGGCGCGCCAAAAAAGATCCCCGTCCAAGGAAAGTCTGGATCACTGGCGGGCTTAAACATGTGAAAATAATCCTCTGGCAATGCCGCGGTCAAGCCACTCCAGCCCCCAGCTTTGATCATGCTCAGCACCGTTAGCGCAATGGCACCGGTGATCAATATCACCGTTTGAATCGAATCGGTGATAATCACCGCCCGCAAGCCGCCAGTGACGGTGTAAATGCCGGTGGCAATTACCAACACCAAGCAGGAAGTCCATAAATTCCAGCCCGCAACCTGCTGCAAAATGATGCTACCGGCAAAAAGCGACACCGAAATTTTGGTAAAAATGTATGCGCCGATGGACACAGCCGACAGGTAGTTGCGGCAACCTTTATTGTATCGGCGTTCTAGAAATTCGGGCATCGTAAACACACCCGATCGAATGTAAAATGGCACAAACACCCAGCCCAAAATCAACACGATGATGCACGCCAGCCACTCAAAATGCCCCACGGCCAGGCCGCTAGACGCCCCCGTACCGGCCAAGCCCACAAAATGCTCGCTGGAAATATTGGACGCAAAAAGCGATGCTCCAATCACAAACCAGCCCATCCCACGGCCCGCCAAAAAGTAATTCTTGGGCGTATCTTTCTTTCGCCCCGCAAACATCCCAATACCAATCGTCGCCAAAATATACCCAACAATAATCACAAGATCGAGCGTTTGCATAAAAGCTTCTGTAAATTTTCACTCCTCACAAAGCAAGAAAAAAATTGGGGACAGACACCATAGGTGTCTGTCCCCAATTTTTCATTGAGGGCTTTGTGGTTACGACGAGCAGGGCGCGGTTGTCCTAGCAGGTGGATTGAATAATGATTTACTACATATTTCGGAATTCCTGGGACGCGGAATTTCGACTCCACCATGATCTATCGAATATTATTTGGTATTTTGAATTTAATTTGGATTTCTAGATAACGTAGATCGTTATCCATAAATTCAATTCAATCTTGTTTTTCTGAAAGTTTTTTTAGAATCTTTAAATCTTCTAAGTCTTTGGGTCGACCAGCAGCTTCTTTCATTTTGATGAGATCATCCAATGAAGCAAAGTTCACTTTTATGTCCCCAAGCTCTGATACCATTTTATTTTTCCAAATCTCATCAAAAGATTTCACCCCTTTGACAAAGGGATGAATGTCCAGAGGGAGATCATATTGTCGAAGCAATATCTTGAAATTGAGAAAATCCTCTTCAGAAGCATCTTCAATATCATAACCAAACGCACGCAAGGCGTCGCGCACTTTTTGAATGTTTCCTTGTGTAGGGCGAACGAAAAGATCCAGATCAATGGTTGCACGAACCCAGCCATAGGGTGCGAAAGCATTTGCACCAATAACTACATAGTCAACGCTATTTTCGTTTAACAATTGCAGCAGTTTGGTGATTTTTGTCATACTTTTTTTTAATTTGATATTGGAATATAGAATGCTCTAAATGCATCTCCCACCGTTTTTTAGTGCTCAATGAAAGATAATACTTCAAATCATCGTCAGCATTGATGCTATCACCTTTTGCAACTTTGAAAATTTTCTTAACCATGGTTTATTATACCAGATCCAGTCTCTACTGACGAATCAGCAGTGGAGGCATGTGATGCAATCGAAACCAAAATCTAATTCGATTACGGCATACCACCCGTGAATGAAATATCAATCGTCGCCAAAATATACCCAACAATAATCACAAAATCGAGCGTTTGCATCCAAGCTATGTAAGTTCCCCCCCCCACAAAGTAAGAAAAAAAATTGGGGACAGACACTTCAGGTGTCTGTCCCCAACCATAGGGCTCAATCATTACCCTCCAACAAAAATTTAGCAGGAATTTGCGTGCCATTGCTTCGTTGAACGGACTGCGAAATCAAAGCTGAACATTGCACACCTGCAAGCGGCTTAGGTCGTTGAAACCGTGGATCGACATCTGATGTCGCAAAAGAATACCAAAAATGGCCCAATGGCTTTTGTAAGTTTTTGAATTTATAGATAAAAATTTTTTATATCATGGTACGGAAATTGCTTATTGTGGATGGAATATGAAAAATGTATACATGATTGCAGCTTTGTTCTTTTTGGGGGCCAGTCATGCGCAAGCAAACGTCTGTTCCAATTTATCCACTCTAACCCAGACCCAAGGTGTATACAATGATGGAACCGGAACGGCGCGTTCTTTTGAGCAGCCAGAACTACTGCGGAATGAGATGCTCGATTTGTACGAGACTCATGTGCAAGATTATTTTGAAAAGGTGTTAACCGAACCAGCTTATAGAGAATACCAACGCATGGCTGTGGCGGCATTTATAGAGGACTGCGGTTCTCGCTGCCAAAAAATGCTCAATACCGGCGTACTGCACGGAAAAGTACTTGAAGAAGCGCGACATGGATTGGTAAAATTGTTTTTTAAGGAATTGGTTTTTATTTCCGACCCAGGCACGAAAGCTTCAAGAAGGTCAGTTATTCCAACCGAAAAAGAAAAAAACATTAAGAATTTAGCCAGTCACGGCTTGTTTAAGAATTTTATTATTTCCATCAAACGTAAGGCCTATAAACATTACGACATAGCAGCTTATGCATCACGTCCACAAGAAGTGTTTCAGCAGGTAAAGCCCATCGTGATGGATATCGTGCAAAAATATATTCCATCAGCCATCCATCGTGAACAAATGTTAAAAAGAATTTCGGAAATTACACTTATGCCAAGTCAATGTGAAAGTCCTGCATGCACGATGGAAATGAAAAAATTTGTGTATGATCACCCGATCAATGAAGACATGAGCAGATCATTTGCATATTTGTATGACCACCAGAAAATTTTGTATTGTGATTGGTCTTTGGCGAGCAATAACAGCATGTTTCACCTTGTTCATGTGATAGCGCATGAAATGGCTCATGCCATCGGGCCATGCACCATCATGTACAAGCGGTCTCAGGATAGTGACTTCTTTTTCGAAGAGCGAACCAACCCAACCAAAGCAGCCAAAGAGTTTCCAATACCCGATATCATCCAGTGCCTGCGTGCTGAACAATCTGTTGGCGCACGCCGTTCTGAGTATGAAGTTTCATTTCTTGAGCCAGGACCATCGCCATTTTGTTCGCAGGAGGGGAACGTAGATGCGGATCATATTGAAGAAGCGTTTGCTGACTGGGTAGCCATTGAGGCTCTGGCAGCATATGGTGAGAAATACTGGAGGCATTTAACAACTGAACAATTTATCAACGGGTATGCAAATATTTTTCGAGGACAAAATTTTGAAGAGGATAAAGCTGCCAATCACCCGGATGAGGCGCCATACCCTCATCCTAGCGTAGTTGGAAGAATCGACCGACTCCTACTTGCACACCCGACCATTCGTAAAAATATGGGGTGTCCAGTTCAAAAAGAAGGACTTTGGCATTGCACTCAAGACTTCCACCCCAGTCAAGCCAACTATCCCGAAACTTTTATTGTATCAGAGCCGGAATAATCATTGCAGATAGGACGGGTTTTAAATTCGTCCTTTTAGCTCTACCCATAAAGCAAATTTAAACCAAACGTTGGTTGGTGCTGAATTGGTCGAAGGCGAGTTTGGCCACGCCCAAAAGGCCGCCGTCGTTCCAGCAGGTGGATTGGACGATGGACGTTTTTAGGGCGGGGTGGTGTTTCATATTGTGGGCAAAGACTTCATCAATGCCGGGATAAAAAAAGTTGAACGCTTGGCTGACCCGGCCGCCGATGGCCACCACGTCGGGGTCAAATACAAAACATATATTGGATAAAGCTGTGCCCAACCGGCGGCCCATTTCGTGAAAAATGGCGATGGCTTTGGGGTTGCCCATGGTGGCTTCCTGAAACAAAATTTTTGCCTTCTGTCCGTGCTCTTTTTCAAGGGCTGTACCCGACACCCATGTTTCCAAGCATCCCACGCCACCACAGCCACAGAGCGGACCGTCTTCGCGAATTTTGATGTGACCCAACTCGGCACCCGCACCCCGCGATCCTTTAAACACTTTGCCATCCAGGATGATGCCCGATCCGACCCCGGTGCCCAAGGTGAGCATGATAAATACGTTTGCGCCTTGGCCTTTGCCGCACCAGTGTTCACCCAAAGCCGCGGCATTGGCATCGTTGGCCACCACCACGGGAAAAGGCAAACGCTCTTCCAACTCTTTTTTGATGGCCACATTTTTCCACGTTGGGAAATTGGGGGAGGCATAAATCACGCCAGCTTCCGTAGAGGCAAAACCAGGCACTGCAATGCCCAAGCCGCCAATGGCATGGTTGGGGTGGTTTTGAATGACCTTTTGAACCTCATCGACGATTTGATCCATCACTTTTTGAGGCGTACGGCAGTTTTCTGTTCGAACGCGGGTGGGTGTGGTGAGATGACCATGGGCATCCACCAAAGCGGTGCGCAAATTGTGGCCCCCCAAATCAATGGCCAACATGGTTGATGCATTTGTGTCCATGCATGGGAGCTACCAGATTTTTAATCAAGAGTAAAAAGTCCTGTTTGCTTTAAGTGCTGTAAGCTGGGTGCTTTGTCATTGGCTCGATGAGATTGTCGTGGTATACCCTTTTGCACTATGATTCTATCGGACAAACAAATTAAAAGTGAAATGGCAGATGGCAGCATCAAAATTGAACCCTACCGCGCAGAATGTCTAGGCACCAATTCCTACGATGTCCATCTGGGCGCCACCTTGGGCGTATACACCGATGCCATTTTGGATGCCAAAAAAGACAACCCTGTTGAATATTTTGAGATTCCCAAAGAAGGTTTTGTGCTCAAACCCGGCGTGCTTTACTTGGGCATCACCGAAGAATACACCGAAACCCATCGCCATGTACCATTTTTAGAAGGCAAATCCAGCGCGGGGCGCCTGGGCATTGACATTCATGCCACAGCGGGCAAGGGCGACGTAGGTTTTTGCAATTATTGGACCCTAGAAATTTCAGCGCAAATGCCGGTAAAAGTTTATGCCGGTATGCCCATCGGTCAGCTGATTTATTTTGGCGTGGATGGCGAGATTGAGGTCAGCTACAAAGATAAGAAAAGCGCCAAATACAACACCAAAGATCCCCGGCCCATGGGCTCCCAAATGTGGAAAAACTCTTTTTAGGTGATGAGCTTCGTAACGGGGGGACCGAAGCTTTTTGAGGCTGGCTTCGTTCTCCTTCGTTCATCATGCTCACGTACTGAAGTACGCTGCGCTGATTCCACTCTGTGCGGTCTCACCAGCCTCAAAAAGCTTCTAGTCCTCATACGCGCGATTTTTTTTCTGGTTTGTACAGTGTGGCCTTGCCATCTACGTCAAGCGCTTTGTCCGTTTGGTCTATATTAAACTATGATGAAATGAACACCCTTAGCTAAGGTAGCTTTTTGGGCTTATGCGAGCGTCTCCGTTAGCTGCGCGAGGACTAGCGAGCATCAGCCCAAAAAGCTGAAAACTGCGCGCGTTTGAAATAAGAACAAAAAACTCGCTTTAAGCCAAGGACAATTTGGCTTTAATGGCATCGACCGATAGGTCTTCTTTGACCAAGTAACCACCAACAAACTCATAGTGTTGGGCACGCTGAACGTCTTCTTCTCTTTTTGAACTGGTAAACATCACCACCACGGAAATATCCAAATGGTCCATTTGTCGAACTTCTTTGTATTTTTCTAAAAACTCAAAGCCGTTGACCATGGGCATGTTCACGTCGAGAAAAATAAACAGGGGCGGAAAGCCGTCGGGATATTTTGCTTTGTTTTCCTTATGGTTCTTTAAAAAAGAGAGCGCTTCCGCGCCGTCGCTGACTTCAAAGATTTCAAATTCGCGGTCGATTTTGCCCAACGTTCGTTTTAAAATGTATCGATCCTCTTCAGAGTCATCGACAATCATCACTGAAATTTTTTTATGTTTTGTCATGGTCTTATAAACGATGGTACAGCAATGGTCCAAGCTTGGATAGTTGTTTCAGGATTAAATATTTTTGATACTCGGCGCGTGAGACGGGAATATGTTTGACGCGTTGCTAACAGCCATGGTAGGCATATGCAACATGAAAACACGTAAAAATATTTGGATGTTGTTATGGATGGTTTTGCTGATTGCCGGTCAAGCGCCTGCTCAAAATGCTATGAAAGACCCTTTTATTCAAATGACCGCACATGAGCACAATAAGACAGGCAAGTGCAATGCCGATTTTTTAAACCGGCATCTAGGGGTGGTGCAGAAATTCGAATTTACATCCCAAGATCGGTGTTATTATGGTACATCGGGCGCGGATCAAATTACCTTACATGCATTTGCCCAACCCCATGAACAATGTCAGCGTCAAGCAAACCGGTCAGCTGATTTTTGTCATTTTCTCACCATCAATGGCAATCATTACCTTGTATCGCACCGAACGCGTCTTGTCGCCCACGTTAATTATACTCGGAATACGGTTTCCAATGTCGCGCCAAAAATTTATATTTTCGGCTTGCAGGGGGATGATCATATCGACTTAAGAGGCCGCCTCTATAATGGGGTGCCACCCACAGGACATGTCAGTTTTCAGGATAATTTTGAGGCTGGTTTGCAAGAACATCTTTATATCTATGCGGGACCCGGCAACGACTTTCTTGTGGGTAGTTCGGGAGTCAATTATCTCTTTGATGAAGGTGGATGCGATACAGTGATGGGCGTCGATCAAGCAAACGATCATTTCTACAAAGACGGCACATCTGATGAGGACTGCAACGAATGGCTTAACATGGACTGGCATCTGTTTAGAGGCGATTCCAGCGGCAATTGATGGTGTCAGGTAGCCCAAAAGTGTTAAGCGCTGCATCTAAATTTGCTATGTATGAATATACATTTATAATTTATAAATCATAAGATGCTTAAATTATTGTATTTTTTTGTGTTGAAATATACATAAAATATATTATACTATCAAGTAAGATGTTGGCGAAAAAAACAGAACGTGCACAATTGCCCGAAAAAAAGCTTAAAGTATTAACCAAAGCTTTTTTTGGCATCCTTGAAAACTGGCAGCTCAGCAATAATGACAAAGCCAAACTTTTGGGCTGGGAGTACGAGCACAAACGGTATGTCATCGATGAAATGCGCAAAGGACAACGCGCCATTGACCAAGACGATGACAAAATTACGCGCATCATTGAGATCATCAACATTCATAAAAGTTTGCGCCTGTTGTTTCCCTACGACCTGGATTTGGCGTACCAGTGGATCACTGAAAAAAGAGAAGTGTTCAATCGTCACTCGGCTTTGGACATCATGAAAGCCGAGGGGATCATGGGTATCACAGCCATACGAAAATATTTGGACCATGCCCGAACTTCTTAAAACCGCGTACAAAAAACAGGTTTTTCGTGCATTTAATACCAAAAAAGTTTCTGAAGAACTGTTGGATGACATTGGGTTAACCCAAGCCGAACAAGACGTTGCCAAAGATTTTTTTTACGATCAAAAAACACAGCAGCAAAATCCAATTGAACGGATTTTTGATCGATCCATGGGGCGGGCACAAATTGCCAGAGATATCCACGCCAAGTTCACGCCCGAAAATTGGAGCCATACGCGTTTTTCTGATGGAAGCCGGGGTGTGTTGTATACCGGGGAGGCTGTACAAACGGTGCTGGAAGAAAAAAAGTTTTACATGCAACGTTTTTACTTCGAAGAGTCCATGAAAAAAACGTTCAACGTCGATTTTGCCATCAGCAAGTTGCGCATTCAAACCCAAGCCTTGATTGATCTCACCAATGGAAAGTATTTTGATGTCCAGCAACTACAGTGTCCCGATCAAAAAAGTTATGCGTACTGCCAAGATGTAGCACGCCAGTGCATTGACCAAGGGGCGCAGGCCATTCGCTCGCCATCTGCCCGGCACGACCAAGGCGTATGCGTACCTATTTTTCGCATTGAGGTTGTGCAAAAAGACTACAACATTCAAACCTATGTGAAGGCCGAAATTGCCCATGGCAAAATGGAGCTTTTCTATCCCAAAAAATAAACTAAGATTTTGTTGAGAGGATGTGTGGAGGTTAAGAGCAGTGGCTCAAACTTTGAATTTTTTGCACCATGGCAAAAAAGCCGTTGCGGCGGGTGGGGCTTAAATGTTCACCCAAATCCAATTTGGCAAAAATGTCCTCAATGGGCATTTGTTTGATTTCGTATTCGGATTTTCCGCTATAAATGGTGATTAAGATGGAGGCCAAGCCTTTGACAATGAAGGCATCGCTGTCGGCTTTGAAAAAATACTTGCCGCCTTTTTCCTCACAGGTGAGCCACACTTGGCTTACGCAGCCTTCAACGCGATTTTGATCGTTGCGATCGGCTTGGGGGAGGTTGGGTAGTTTTTTGCCTAGGTCAATGATGTACCGGTAACGATCTTCCCAGTCTTCGAACAATGCAAAATTTTCAACCAATTCTTCGGTTGTCATAGGTCCCTCTACCATTGATCTTTGCGACGCTTCTGAGCATGAGGCGTGCTCATGCATCGGCGCAACTTACCAGCTGGATTTGGTCACGCCGGAAATTTCACCGCTGTGCGCCAGCTCGCGAAATTTAATCCGAGATAAACCAAATTTACGGAAGTTGCCGCGTGGACGACCCGTCAAAGCACAGCGCAAACGAACGCGGGTTTCTGCTGTGTTACGAGGCATTTGTGCCAATTTGGCACGGGCTTCCATTCGCTCAGTAAGGGGTAGGCTGACGTCTTTGGACCGCTGACGCAATTCTTTGCGTTTGTCCGCTGCTTTGGCAGACCATAAAATACGATGATTGTTTTGTGCAATTTTTCCTTTTTTAGCCATAGACGCCGCTTTTAGCCTACTTTTACCGCAATGGCAAGCAGTAAAATATTGAAAATCACCGATTTCATACGAAAAAAGTCGTAGGTTTATTGGTATTTTTCAATGCGATGGGCTTGAACGCGAAAGGCGGCTTTGAACTGGGGGTGATCGGTCGGCTGTATTTGGAAGGTGCCATAAATCCAAAAAGGCGCCCAGAGGTCTTCTGGATCGATGCGGTCTTGGGTTAATTCAACCATCACGATCTGATTGGCCGGTGGTGGAGGGCTATGAATGCAGGACACTGGATAGGGCACGAGGGTAAACTCAAAAATCTCGGCGGCATCGTCGGTCAGTGGGGTAACAAAACCCGCCATTTTAACCTTTTGGTTTTGCAGTGATTGAAGCAAGTCGGGTGCGTTGCCCGTGGTGGGGTCAAAAGCTTGAAGGTCGTTCCAGGTCAGTTTGGCGTACTCCGGGGCGGGGTCGGTTTTGGGTTTGGTGGTGCACGCACTCAGACTCAACAGCAAGCCAAAAATACAACCTATTGCGAGACGCCAGTGGTTCATGGTTAGCTTTGTAACCCATTTTGCAGCGATTGGCGATAGGCGATCACGCTCGGCAGCAGAGAAAACACCAGGCTGGCGCCCCATAGCAACCCCAGCCATGTCCATTCGGTGGGATGGATCCAGTGGTGGGTCATGAACAAACCATAGTTTTGTTGCAGCCAGGGCGCAGCCAGTCGAAGGCTCACGTGAAGCATCAAAAGCCCTACCACAATGGCCACAGCGCTGATCAGCGCCGTTTCAATGATAAAAAGACCTGCGATGGATCGCGGCCGCGCGCCCTGCGATCGCAACACGGCCATTTCGTATCGCCGTTCTCTCATGGAGCTAAGCAGCGCGATTAAAAGCCCAAACATGGCCGTTACAAACACCAAAAAAGAAATCACCATCAATGTTTTTTCAGCCATGGATACCAAGTTCCACATTTCATACAGGGTGAGGCTGGGCAAGATGGCCAGCAAGGCCTCCTGTGGGTAGGTATTGAGCCAACGCTGCCATTCAAAAATGGACAATTTGCTTTTGAGCCCAATGAACATGGCGGTGATGGCTTCGGGGCGCGAAGGAGCGAAACCATCGATTTGATCTTGGTGAAGCCATTCGATGGCCGACAAGTCAACGTAAAGGGCACGGTCCACGGGGGTGCCGGTGGGTTTTAAAATGCCACTGACGGTAAAACCGTGCTGGTCGTGGGGGGCAAAAGAAGTTTCTCCCAAGCCGTGCGACACGGTGATCGGCTTGCCCACCTTGTAGCCGAGCTGTTTGGCCACCCACGCGCCCAGCACAACTTGATGATGGTGTGCAAAAGATTTTCCATCAGCGAAAGTCAGCGGCCGTTTGGGGCCGTACTGAAAATG
This sequence comes from uncultured Bdellovibrionales bacterium, assembly GCA_964497185.1. Taxonomy (GTDB): domain Bacteria; phylum Bdellovibrionota_G; class JALEGL01; order JALEGL01; family JAGRMV01; genus CAZCBX01. The sequence goes on from CAZCBX010000002.1 coordinate 26,846, forward strand.
AGTAAAAAAATCGGGTGTGGTGCCAATCACGCGGAAACCACGGTGTGAATCGCCAAGCGATATCGGAAGAACAAAGGCTGCTTCGGGTTCTTGGGTGAGTTGGTCATAAAGATCATATGAAATGTTGTTGCTGGGAAAACCATGGTGAAACACCGTGCTCAATAACAATTGAGTGCTGCCGGTCTTGGCTCCGACAATTAAGTCAATGTTGGAAACCGTATGTTGAAAACTTTCTTTGGCATCGCGCTGCACGCGTCCCACACCCAAGAGCAACACCACACTCAGCGCAATGGAAGCGATGGTCAGGCCGACGCTTTGTCTTCGAAACAACAAACTTTGATAAGCCAAACGAAAAAACATTAGGTGTCCTCGCGTTTGCGCAACGTGGCCATGTCCAAGGTTTGATCAAAATAACGGGAGAGGGTTGGATCATGGCTCACCATCATCACCGTCATGCCGTGGGTTTTGCATTCTTCCAACAAAAGCTTCATCAAGCGCGATGCATTGGCAGGATCCAAGCTGGAGGTTGGTTCATCGGCCAAGATAAAAGACGGGTGGCCCATCATGCTGCGGGCAAATGCCACACGCTGTTGTTGTCCATGGCTTAGCTGATTGGCTTTTTGCTCCAACATGTTGCGGCTTAAGCCCAATGCTTGTGCATAAGTTGCAGCCAGTTCAGGCAAAGGCATTGAGTGTGCGTGGGCGTTTTGACGGCGCACCCGCGAGTACGAAAGCGGCAAAAGTATGTTGTCCAATACACTTAAGTAACCAATTAAATTAAACTGCTGAAAAACGTACCCCAAGTGATCGGCGCGAAATTGATCGCGTTGCCCCCGCGACATCGCGTGCAAGGGGTGCCCCAAAATCGTGAGCTGCCCATGGGTTACAGGGTTGATGCCCGATAGCATGTTGAGCAGAGTTGTTTTGCCACTACCACTGGCGCCTTGAATCAGCGTGTGCTGGCCAGGGGCGATGGTAAAATTTTCAAAATGCATGGGGCGCTGCCCCGGGTAAGCGTAGGCCAGGTGTTTGGCTTCAAGCATGATCGATTATTTCTTTTTGATCTTGATCAAGGTGCTGTTTTTTTTCAGCGTGGCTTTGGGAAAAATCTGTCCACCCGCGATGATGGTGGCTTCAATGTGATCGATTTTGGAAGCGAGCTGGAAAAAGGGCTGAAAGTCAATGGACTCAATGGCTACGTCTTGTTTGCATGCCCAATGAAAAGAAACCACAAAATCGGCATGCCCTCCGGGCAATTCGGCGCGTTTAAAAGAAGACTCTTGCAAGTGGCATTGGTTTTGCGCAGGTTGCAAATCAAAAAGGCGCGTGTGTTGGCGCAAAAGAGGCACCGCTTCTTCGGAAGACAAAAGATCCCCCGAAGGCAAATCAAATTCAATGGAAATTTCACGATGGGCAAAAACAATTTTGGCATTGGCCTGCCCATGTACATGACCACGGTGCGTGGTTATCGATTTTGAATCTTCGTGATGGTCATGACCGTCGTGATCGTCTAAATTTTTTTCCTCGATTTCATCGCTGGAGTGGGGCGTCACCGAAGGAGCTGCAAAACCATGAGGGGATATCAAAAATGCAGGAGCCAGTAGAAAGAAAGCGATGGTTAAAAATTTCATAGCTTTCGATTTACCACATTCATTTCTGGAAGAAAAGACGGGATGATGCTCGCCCTATTTTTTCCATGACGAATGCGGGATATTGGCGTACATAGGGCCCCATATGAGTACCTACGATTTCGCCTCCATCGAACGCAAATGGCAAGATATTTGGGAAACCCAACGCACGTTTTCATCGGCGCAACCCTCCGATCCCGATTTCGACCCCAACCAACCCAAATATTATGTGTTGGATATGTTTCCTTATCCTTCCGGCAAGGGCCTTCATGTGGGCCACCCCTTGGGCTACATTGCCACCGATATTGTGGCGCGCTACAAGCGTATGACCGGCCATCAGGTTTTGCACCCCATGGGCTTTGATGCATTTGGTTTGCCCGCCGAGCAGTACGCCATCGAAACCGGCACGCATCCCGAAGTGACCACATTGAAAAACATCGAAAACATGCGCAAACAGCTTAAAGCGTGTGGCCTGAGCTATGATTGGTCGCGTGAAATTTCCACAACGGATCCGTCCTATTATAAATGGACGCAGTGGATCTTCTTGCAATTGTTTCATGCTTGGTACAATGAACAAACCGACAAAGCCGAGCCGATCGACACACTGAAAAAAGCCTACCAAGCCGATCAATTTCGTTTTGATGGTCAAACACGGCTGGCCCAATCAGAGGCCGGCTATGCGCAAGCCTCCCCCTGGTTATCCATGACCGATGCACAAAAAGAGCAGGCATTGGCCGCCGATCGTTTGGCTTATATGGATGACGTGGTGGTGAACTGGTGTCCAGGCTTGGGCACGGTGCTTGCCAATGAAGAAGTCACCATTGATGGCCGTTCAGAGCGAGGCAATCATCCTGTATTCAAGCGCCCGCTCAAACAGTGGATGCTGCGCATTACCAAATATGCGGATCGGCTTGAAAAAGATTTAGACCATGTTCACTGGCCTATGGCTGTCAAACAGATGCAAACCCACTGGATTGGCAAAAGCCAAGGGGCCAGCGTGTGTTTCAACCAGCACCAACATCCAGAGGCTCCCGCCATTGAAGTTTTTACTACCCGACCCGACACGCTCTTTGGGGTTACCTTTTTGGTTCTGGCGCCTGAACATCCCATGGTCGATGAGCTTACCACCTCCGAGCAAAAGCAAGCCGTGGCGCAGTACAAAAAACAAGCCTTGGCAAAATCGGAAGTGGACCGACAAGCAGAAACACGCGACAAAAAAGGGGTATTTACTGGTAGCTATGCCATCAACCCTGCAAGCGATGAAAAAATTCCGGTTTGGATTGCAGACTATGTGCTGATGGGTTACGGCACTGGGGCCATTATGGCCGTTCCGGCGCATGATCAGCGTGATTTTGAATTTGCCCAAGCCTACAACATCGACATCCGCGCTGTGGTGGAACCCACCCCCAAATTTTTAAAACAGCACACGATCACCTTGCTCGAGTATTTGGAAGACCCGGGTTATCTATCGGAAGCCTTCACTGAAAAAACCCAATGCACGCAATCGGAAAGCCCAGCGATTAACTTAAACAACTTGCCTTGCGATCGCGCCAGCAAAAAGATGATTGATTTTTTAGAGCGTCATCAAATGGGGCAGGGCAAAACCCAATTTAAATTAAGGGACTGGCTTTTTTCAAGGCAGCGATATTGGGGCGAACCGTTTCCAATTTTGCATGGGCCCAACGGTGAAATTCGCGCGGTGGATGCCGACGATTTGCCCGTGGTGCTTCCAGAGCTATCCGATTTTAAACCCACTGCTTCCGATGACATGGACCAAGCACCCGCGCCTTCCTTGGATCGCGCGCCAGAAGAATGGAAAAAAGTGGTCATCGACGGTGTAGAATACACCCGCGAGCTCAACACCATGCCGCAATGGGCAGGGTCCTGTTGGTATTATTTGCGGTTTACCGACCCCAATAACCAAGATGTGTTTGCCAGCCCTGAGGCGCAGGCTTATTGGATGGGCCAAAAAGGCGTCGATTTGTATGTGGGTGGGGTGGAACATGCGGTCTTGCATCTTTTGTACGCACGATTTTGGCATAAAGTCTTGTACGACTTGGGGCATGTGGCCTGCATTGAACCGTTTGGCACGTTGTTTAACCAAGGGTACATACAGGCTTATTCTTACCAGGACGCGCGCGGCATGTATGTGGATGCCACCGCTGTGGAAGAGGATGATCAGGGCAATTTCACCCATCAAGGCAAACCAGTTACGCGCAATTTAGGTAAAATGGGCAAATCGCTTAAAAATGCCATTGGTCCGGAAGAAGTCATTGAAACCTTTGGCTGTGATACATTTCGTCTTTACGAAATGTATTTGGGCCCCATTGAGCAGTCTAAAACATGGGATACAGATGCCATCATCGGCATTCATCGCTTTTTGCAACGGGTGTGGCGCAATTTTGTGACCGATCAAGCAGAAAAAACAAACCAAAAAGACTGCCCGCTCGAACCCAAAATTGCGGGCATCCTGGCACGGACCATCGCGCATGTAACAGAGTCGATGAATGGCATGAAATTTAACACGGCCATTGCGCAATTGATTCAGCTTAACAATTTATTTGTGTCCATGGATTGCATTCCCGAGCAGGCGGCCCAAGCCTTTATCAAAATGCTTAGCCCCTTGGCACCGCACATGGCCGAAGAAATTTGGCAAATGTGGGGCCACACCACGTCCATTGCGCATGCACCATGGCCCACCTACGATCCCAAAGCCCTCGAAAAGGATGAAATCGAGCTGGTGGTGCAGGTCAATGGAAAACGCCGTGCTAGTTTGCAAGTCAGCCCCAATATTGCCAAAGATGATGCTCAGGCACTGGCTTTGGAGCAAGAAAATGTACAAAAGCACTTGGAAGGCATGAGCATCGTAAAATGCATATTTGTGCCCAAGCGCCTGGTCAATTTTGTGGTCAAGCCGCAATAAATAGGCCGACCGAGCGCAGGGCTCGAAAAGGGCAAAAAGACCCTATTTTTTTTATAGGCATGGCTTGATTTGCAGGTCAAAGCCTGGTATCTACGCAAAGCTTCACAGAATTTGTGTGCGTAGAGGCAACAATATAAGGATAACCGTTATGAAAAAAGAAATTCATCCAGAGTACAAAGAAGTTCTCTTTTTGGACGTGAGCACCAGCGAAAAATTTTTGGGTCGCTCCACCAAACTGCCCAACGAAACCATGGAACACGAAGGCAAAGAATACCCCGTGATTCGATTGGATATTTCCAGCAGTTCTCACCCTTTTTACACAGGTCAAAGCCGCATTTTGGATACAGAAGGCCGCGTAGAACGTTTTAAGAAAAAATACGGAAAATAAGGAAAACCGACATGAGCGACATTATCTACATGATTTCTTCAGAGGGTACGGGACATTTCTACACCACCTTGAAGAACAAAAAAAACAACCAAGAAAAATTAAAGCTGAAAAAATACGACCCAGTGGCCCGCAAGCATGTTTATTATGTGGAAAGTGCCAAATTGAGTAAATCCAAAGGCAAAAAAGTTTCGGTCTAACCAACATTTCAATCGATCAAAACGGAGAATCATCATGGCTCAAATTTGTGAATTAACCGGTAAAAAACCACTGACCGGCAACAACGTCAGTAACTCAAACATCAAAATCAAACGTCGACAAAATCCCAATCTTCATTCCAAAAAAATGATGATTCCGGAGCTAAAAAAATCAGTGACGCTTAAGCTTTCAACCAACGCCATTCGCACCATTGACAAACTCGGCATCAGCGGTGCAATCCTGAAAGCAAACGAGGAAGTGCTTTCCAAGCAGCTTCGTCGCATTGCCCGAGAGTTGCGTAAATAAGAATGGCCCAAATGGGCTCTTTCTAGTATGATAGGCGCATGTCTTTAGGCTCAAAGTTACGTTTTCTTAAAAGCGGTAGAAAAGATTTTCAATGGGTAAACATCATTCCTCATTTGGGAATGCATCTGGCTGCCATTATTTTGGTGGCGCTTTCAGGGTTTAGCTGGATCGCACTGGCCGTATGCCTATTTTTATATGGCGTGCGCATGTTTGGTATCACCGCTGGATTTCACCGCTACTTTGCCCACCGCAGTTATAAAACATCCCGCTGGTTTCAGTTTGTTTTGGCTTGGCTAGGGTGCAGCGCTGCACAGTTGGGTCCCATTTGGTGGGCCGGCCATCACCGCGACCATCACAAATATTCAGACACCGAAAAAGATGTGCATTCTCCCGTCGTGCGAAACTTTTGGTGGTCTCACATGGGCTGGCTTTTTTCAGACCGTTTTAACCACACCCCTTCGGAAAATATGAAAGACTTTCACAAGTATCCAGAAATCATGTGGCTGGATAAATTTTCACTTTTGCCACCTGTGCTTTTGGCCGTGGCGACATTTTTTCTTGGACGATGGTTGGCTGTAGCCAAACCCGAGTGGGGCACCAGTGGCATGCAAATGCTGGCATGGGGCTTTTTTGCCAGTACAGTGTTGCTGTATCACGGCACTTTCACCGTTAATTCGGTGGCCCATCTATGGGGCAAAAAAGTTTATCCAAGCAAGGATGAAAGCCGCAACAATCCATTGATTGCGTTGATTACACTGGGTGAAGGATGGCACAACAATCATCACTTTTTCCCCAGCTCTGAAGCCCAAGGCCTGGAATGGTGGCAGTTTGATGTTTCTCATTATACGCTTAAAGCGCTTTCATGGGTTGGTATCACATGGGATCTTAAAAAAGCCCCCCGCGATCATCATAAGTTTCGCATCGATGCTCAGGAAAAAAAAATCAAACAAGAGCAGAAAAAGCGCAAGCGTGAACAAAAAAAACTAAAGAAAAAACAAAAACTGGCTGCATAGTAAAGTCTGGTTGTGGCTGTGTTGCGGCCTCCATTTTTATGAAAGACGATGCCTCCAATAAACCCGATTTGATCGGCGACGCATGGAAACAATCTGAATCTGCCCCCGATGTGTCCGGCTGGACAGTGTTGCTTCTGAAAAGTCACGACTACGACCACATGTATGACCATGGGTTGGACATCTTAAAAAATAAACGGTGGTCATTGATCCAAATACAACAAACACTTAAAGAGCAGGGCATTGCTACGATCATTGCGCCCATTCAAGGTCCGCTCAGTTTGGCTGAGGCCATCTATGTTAAGCCAGAAGATCTCAACAAAGCAAAATTGATGCTTCAAGCCATCCAAGACCAACTGTAAGTTTTTAAAAAAGCAACACGCCATGATTCAAACCCTGCGTCCCCAAAGGGACGCAAGCCTCCTCATTTTTTATACACCATGCACGCCCAGCCTACACCTCCAGCCTCCGTCCCCAAAGGGACTGTCCCTTTAGGGACGGAGGGTTGGTGTAAGTGCGGGGCTTGACTTTATCTTAATTTAGACTTATTCTAAAAATATGAATAAATGTTTAACATCTGAACAAATTAAAACCCAGCTTTTGGAGGCAGGGGTGCAGCCAACAGCACAGCGTATGGCCATTTGTCAGTTTGTGCTTTGTGAAGCCGATCATCCAACGGCCGAAGAAATAAAACAGTGGGCCGATGATACATTTTCCATGATGAGCCGTGCCACCGTGTACAACACGCTCAACACATTGGTGGAAGCAGGCATGCTTAAAGAAGTACGCATTTCGGATTCGACCAAAGTACGGTATGACACCAATACAGGGCATCACTATCATTTCTACGATGAAGCCACGGGTAAACTGGTTGATATTGACCCTGAACACATTGATATTAAAGCCAAGCTGCCATCTTCCATGAAAATGAAAGAAATTGAAATTGTGATTAAAGGAACGATGTAAAACCTTTTTTTTGACATTTATTTAGAATTAGTCTAAAACAAGAATGATTTTAAAAACAAGCAACGTTCATCGTGAACTTTGCACAAAAAAAGGAGAAATACCCATGAATGATCGAGTAATTGGCGTTGGCCAACCTTTCCCAGGATTTGACTTAACAGCCACGGTTTCAACGGATGTAAGCGAATCCATTGAAAACGCGTTTAAAGACCTTTCTTATGAGAAAGATTACAAAGGCAAGTGGCTTGTGCTTTTCTTTTACCCCAAAGACTTTACATTTGTATGTCCAACGGAAATTAAAGCATTTGGTGACTTGTACAGTGACTTCAAAGACCGCGACTGCGAAGTGCTTACCGCCAGCGTTGATTCTGAGTTTGTGCATTTGGCTTGGCGCAAAGACAACGAAAACCTTCATGACTTGCCATTTCCAATGTTAGCAGACATCAAACGCGAACTTTCAGGGGAGCTTGGCATCATCGATCAAAATGCAGGCGTTTCTCAACGTGCCACTTTCATCATTGACCCTGATGGCATTGTCCGCCACATATCTGTCAATGACCTGAATGTTGGAAGAAATCCCAAAGAGATCATGCGTGTCTTGGATGCATTGCAAACAGATGAGCTTTGTCCTTGCAACTGGAAAAAAGGCGACGATACACTGAAAGTATAGTGATTGAACGATGCCTGCGTCTTTATGATTGTTTTATAAAGACGCAGACCATCTTCATTTGAAAGGATGCTGAGCATGCAGGCGATTAAAGATCAGTTTGAAGATTATGCAAAAGACGCAAAATTAAACTTGTCCTCCATTTTATCAGAAGAGGGCGCGCCGGGATTAACGCAAAAACAAATTGCGGGCACGGCTTTAACTTGTGCGCTTACGCTTCGAGATGAAGAACTGGCGCAAGCCATCACTCAAGAGTTTGAATCACTGCTCGACGAAAAAGACCACTACGGTATCCGAGCAGCGATCAGTTTGATGGCCATGAACAACGTATACTATCGTTACATGCATCTTTCCGAAGACGCTGAGTTATCCAAAATGCCTGCCAAACTTCGGATGAACGTCATGCGTGAACCGGGCATCGAAAAAAAAGATTTTGAAATATACAGCTTGGCCGCTTCCACGTTATCGGGATGTGGCATGTGCATTCAGGCCCACAACCGGGGTTTAAAGAAACTAAATGTCAGTGCAGAGGGCATTCAGTCTGTAGCCCGCATTGCTGCCATTATCAACAGTGCAAGCCAGTCATTGTGGCTTGCCAACACGTCAAACAAAGGAGTTTAAAATGAAAATAGACATTGGTATCAAAGAAGAACATCGCAAATCAGTAGCGGATCAAATGTCTCGCTTGCTGGCAGATACTTACATTCTATATTTAAAAACCCATAACTTTCATTGGAACGTAAAAGGTCCCATGTTTCAGACATTGCATTTGATGTTCGAAGAGCAATACACCGAACTGGCTTTGGCCGTGGATGAGATTGCTGAACGAATTCGAGCTTTGGGTGAAAGAGCGCCAGGCACTTACGCAGAGTACATGGAAATGGGCACCATCAAAGAGACCTCAGGTGTGCCCTCCGCGGAAGAAATGATTGAATTGTTGGTGCAAGGTCAAGAATCTGTCATTAAAACCGCACGCAAACTCTTTCCCCTAGCCGAAGAGGCGGGCGATGAAGTATCCGCAGATTTGGCCACAGCCCGCATGACCATCCATGAAAAACGTGCATGGATGCTGCGCAGCTTGCTAGAATCGTAAGCCCATTTGCGACTGGTCATCCCCCTGATTTTATGATTTATAGGTTTCCATCATGAACAAAATCAGGGGGATTTTTTAATGGTTCGGTCAGCCGCCGCTTTATTGAGTGTTCTGATGAGCTGGACGGCCTTTGCTTATTCAGGGCCTGAGCACATTTACCAAAGCTTTGAAGACGTCTTTACTTTTATGTCGTTGAGTGAGCTGACTACAAAAGACCATGAGATCTTTCAAGCAGGATACGAAGCATGTTTTCAAGAAAAATATAGCGAAGCCAATTACCAATGCATCGTAGACATCTCAGAGCTTCAATGGTTAATCATGAAGTCAGGTCACCAAATTGAGTCTCTTGGTGCCAATGCAATCTTTATGGATAAAAATATGGAGCCTAGTGAAATTCATGCTCATTTTGCTGATTTGGGTATCACGATGAGTAAGAAAGACGTTCAGTCGGTTAGGGCATACATTGAAAGACTGAGGCCATGTGGGCATCGCATAAGCATGAAAAAACTGACGATGGAGTGTGTAGATCAAGCGCTGGGCACTTTTGCTAAACCAGCTATAAAACTTTATTATGCTTTTAAAAAGAAAGCATCACCCGATTTTGATTCATTGAAGGAATTTCGCGAGCAGTTGGTCGATTTTCCGGACGTCATGATCGGGGAGTACGCAGATTTTCTTGTTCCAGGCACTGTCATTGAAGTTCCAGGTCTAACTCCTGCTGAGTCGTTCCGACATTAGGGCATGTTGATCGATTTTTTGGTTTTGCAGACGTAAAATTTTTCTGAGCCAAAATCACACTGGACAAGCTCAACCACCAAGGTACAAAGTAAAGCGTATTGCTTGAGCAAAACACCATTTTCAAATAACTAAAAAAATTACTTAGCCTTGAACACATATTGGTGGGAGTATATTATAAAATGAATTCAAATACTTATGATGCTTTTTTGTTGGTTTCATTTGGGGGCCCTGAGGCGCCGGAAGAAGTGATGCCTTTTTTGGATAACGTCCTTCGTGGCAAACCAGTGTCAGAAGAGCGAAAAAAAGAAGTGGCCGAGCATTATTATCAGTTTGGCGGCGTTAGTCCCATCAATGCGCAAAATCGGGCGCTGATGGACAAATTGCAAACGGCATTCCAAGAAAATCAAATTGATCTGCCCATCTACTGGGGCAACCGAAACTGGAAGCCCTACATTCTGGATGCGCTTACGCAAATGAAACAAGATGGAAAACGTCACGCGTTGGCTTATTTTACCTCAGCGTATAGTTCCTACTCAGGCTGTCGACAGTATCGAGAAAACATCCAAGCAGCCCAAGCCCAGATAGGAGAACAAGCACCCAACGTGTCCAAACTTCGTATGTTTTTCAATCACCCTCATTTTATTCAAGTCAATGCCAACCATATCGAAGATGCATATGCAAAAATGAATAAAACCGATAAAAACAAAACCTTTTTGGTGTTTACCGCCCACAGCATCCCCATCGCGATGAGCGAAAACTGTGATTATGAAATGCAGCTGCATGAAACAGCCAGACTGGTGGCGCAAAAAGCCGGGTTTGACCATTACCGCCTGGTGTATCAGAGCCGAAGCGGACCACCCCAAATGCCCTGGCTTGAACCCGACGTATGTGACTTTATTTCTTCTTTGGATGAAAAAAAACATGATGCCGTGTTGGTGGCGCCCATCGGTTTTGTATCCGATCACATGGAAGTCCAATTTGATTTGGATGTAGAGGCCAAAGAGGCCGCTCAAAAAAAGGGTTTGAATTTTTTTCGTGCGCGCAGTGCAGGCAATGATGATTTATTCGTGGAAATGATTGTGGATTTGGTTTTGGAGCGGATGCACGATCGTGAAGATAAAAAATCGATTGGCCGGCTGGGGCCTTGGCATGATGTTTGTCCGCCGGATTGTTGTACTTATACGCCGCGTAGGCCTGTGCAATCTTAGATTTTTTATGTTCATTGTGGAATTCTGGGGGCCCGAGGGGGTCCGCCTTCGCTAGTCCTCGCGCAGCTACCGGAGACGCTCAGGTCGGACCCCCTCGGGCTGGCATTCAGTGGGCGTAATTGGGGGGATGGGTAAAAAATAATGACAAACGCCTGCGGCGTTTGTTTTTTACATTTATACCAACCACGGTATAGACGCCAATTGCCGTTACAGCTTTTTGGGCTTGAGGCGAGCGTCTCCGCAGCGCAGCGAGGACTAGCGAGTTTCAAGCCCAAAAAGCTGCTACCGTAAGCGCCTTTAAAACTAAGAAACCAATAAGCGGATGTTAAGGTTGCAGTAAAGCCCGTATTTTTTCAACCCGCCGCTGGTTGGCGCCGAGGTCAGAATGTCCTACGCGTGAGGCCGATCGGACGTGGATTTGTTCTTGCGTTTCGTTCAGTACAAATTCGACATCATCTCGAAAGCGAAAAATCAAACTGACAAAAACCAGATGCAGGTAGGTGGCTTCTTGCTGTATTACCTCTACGCGAAAATGCTTTTCGCATCGCTGTTTTAGTTCCGTTAGCTGTTGATCCACAGGCACCCCTGGAATAAAAGGCAGCGGCTGAATAAAATGAGATGCATCATCCGGGTAAACGGAACAAACACAATTGGGCGTAGCAGGGCAGGGACGCAAAGAATCGGTCTTCATGGTTTTACGCTATCACTTGCTCTTTGAACTGCAACTTTTTGGCCAAGGAAAAAAAACGGGCGTTTGTTTTTGGTAGTCTTTGTAAGCTTGTCCCCTGGTCTCTCGCATGTGTTTGGCCTTCAGAGGAATGCCAGAGAAATAGCGTAAGAAAATATACTCCAAGCCCACAGTCAGCCAGGCCCAATACCCGTGTTCAAAACCACTGGCGTAGGTGGCCATGCCGATCCAGGCCACCCATTCAAAGAAATAATTGGGATTCTGAGACCAGGCCCATAAACCTTCTTTGCAAAATGCCTGAGGATCGTTATTTTGTTTTTTAAATTTTTCCACTTGATGATCGGCCAAGCTTTCCATGCTTAAGCCAAGCACATACAAAGCCCCGCCGATGATGCACAACACCTTCAACGCGACCGTTGCTTCAAAGATCGGTGCAAAAGGGGCCACAAACATGATGGCCAGCAAACCTTGGCCCATAAAAAATCCGAAAAATTTAAGCTTTGTATGGCGCTGCCAATGATTCACCAAACGCTCATAACGACGGTCTTCGTGCCCACTGGCGTACCTCTTCCATAACGTCCAGGCCAAACGAAATGACCAGAGGGTGGGCATGGCCAGCCAAGCCCACAACCAAATTGAATGAGGCGCATGGACAAAAGCAAGTATGGCAAATGCCATGGCAATAGACAGACACCAACCAAAATCGGCCAACATGTATCTTTTTTTGTAGGCGCTCCAAGCCCATAGTAAGCTCATCCAACCCATAATTACAGAAGAAATGACAATCCAGGTGTGCATACAGATTTCGTATCAAACCCATGGAACACGGCTACTTTTTTTCTTTTTGTTTTGAAAGTCATCGCATAGGGTGAGGGCCAAATTGAATGTATATAAATGAAGGATGCACATCATGTTGCAAAAAATAATTCAATGGGCTGAACAAGGCTGGCTGCCAGATCAGATCATTCGCATGGGCATGCGCCAACTGGTGCAGCAGCGCTACGCCCAACAAGAAAAACTCTATCAAAATCAGAACCGCGAACAAACGATGCTGGATGTGCTTTCGCAGGGCCCGATTGCTGAAAACACACAAGAAGCCAACGAGCAACACTATGAAGTGCCGGCCCAATTTTATGCTTGGGTGCTGGGTCCAGCCTTGAAATACAGCAGCGCCTATTTTTCACAACCCGATGACTCTTTGTACCTGGCCGAACAGGCGATGCTGCAAAAATATGGTGAATTTGCGCAGCTAGAGGATGGCATGGATATTTTAGAATTGGGCTGCGGGTGGGGCAGCTTGACGCTGTGGATGGCTCAGCAGTATCCCAATAGCACCATCGAAGCCATTTCCAATTCTCGGTCTCAGCATGACCACATCATGCAACAATGCGTAAAGCGTGATTTGCACAATGTAAAAGTACGAACGGTCGACATCAACGAGTTTACGCCCCATCAGACATACGATCGGGTGGTTTCGGTGGAAATGTTTGAGCACCTTCGCAACTATCATCAACTCTTTGAGCAAATTTCAAGTTGGCTTAACAAAGATGGTAAATTGTTTGTTCACATTTTTTGTCATCGCCGCTGGGCTTACCTATTTGAAACCGAAGGGGCCGACAACTGGATGGGAAAGTATTTTTTTACAGGCGGTGTGATGCCCAACCAAACCACATTTGAAAACATTCAAAGCGCACTGACGTTGGAAGAAAAAGAGTGGGTATCGGGACAGCATTATCAACAAACAGCCGCAGCTTGGCGCCAAAACTTAAAAAACCATGCCGATGACATTGAAGCGCTTTTTGGCACCAACTATGGTCCAAAGGAAGCCCGTCGCTGGTTGGGTCGTTGGAATATGTTTTTTATGGCGTGTGAAGAGTTGTTTGGCTATCGCAAAGGGCAAGAGTGGGGTGTTTCTTTGTACAGATTTTCAAAGGCATCAAAGACATGAGCGAGCCACAGCGCATCGCTGTTGTTGGTTCAGGTATATCGGGTTTGCTTTCCGCCTACCTATGGAGTCAAAAAGCAGAAGTCACGCTCTATGAAGCTAGAAAAAGAATAGGGGGACACACCCATACCCACCCCATATCCATGGGCGGTCGAACCCATCCGGTGGATTCAGGTTTTATCGTGCTCAATGACCGTACGTATCCCACCCTTCACCGTTTTTTCAAAGTTCTGAATGTATCCGTACAAGATGCCGAAATGTCTTTTTCTTTCTACCGGCAAGACCGCAACGCTTATTATGCGGGCAACAATCTAAATGGCTTGTTTGCCCAGCGCAGCAATCTCTTTTCGCCTCGGTTTTACTGTTTTCTATGGCATGTTTACCGGTTTGGCCATCAGGCTTTGGCAGATCTTGAAAAAGGGTTAGCTTTGGATGTCACACTCGGTGATTATTTAACGCGAATCAATGCCCATCCTCGTTTGGTGCAAGAATACATTTTGCCCATGGTGGCATCCATCTGGTCAGCGCCCGATCAGGTGTTGATGGCACATCCTGCCCATGCCATTTTATCGTTTATGAAACATCATGGTTTGCTCGACCTCACGGATCGTCCACAATGGCAAACCGTCGTGGGTGGCAGCGACCAATACATCAAAGCTTGTTTGGCCAATCGTCCGATCACCATTGTTTCAGATCAGCCCATTGAGCGTATTGCGCGCGCAGCGCATGGCGCCATTGTCACTGGGCAAGATGGGGTTCAAGAAAGGTTTGACCGTGTCATTGTGGCTGTTCATGCCGATCAAGTGCTACCACTGCTTGACCAACCCCAACCTTGGGAAGAGGCTTTTTTTTCGACTTGGCGTTATGAAAAAAATGAAGTGCTAATTCATACTGATTCACGCTGGATGCCGCCGCATCGAAGAGCATGGGCTTCATGGAATTATTTTCAAAGCCAAACACACCGTAAAAATAAATTGGTCATGACTTATTATATGAATTTGCTGCAGGGGCTGGATGCCCCCAAAGATATTTTTGTCACGTTGAATGCGCAAGATTTGATCGACCCGGAAAAAGTTCTTGAAGGTGTTTCGTACAAGCATCCAATTTTTTCAAGCACCTCACTCAAGGCAAGAGAACTTTTTTTAACACGTCATCCTAAGCACGACTGCGTTCAATATGTTGGCGCTTACTTCGGATATGGCTTTCATGAAGATGGCGCACGTTCCGCACTGCGCATAGGGGAAGAGCATGGACTTACCCTCTAGCCAATACCTCAGTGCCGACATCGTTCATCACCGTTTTTCCCCAACCAAACGTACATTTCGCTACAGGGGTCATTATCTGTGGTGTCACATCCATGAACTTGCGACATTGCCTAAAAAAGACCAGTGGTTTGGGTACAATCAGTCAAAGCTTTTTTCAGTCTGGGATAAAGACTATCTTGACCCCGAGGCCAAAGGGTCCATCCAAGAAAAAATTTTTTCCTGGTACGAGCAAGAAGCTGTTGTGATTCCCGAAGATGTCTATTTATTCACGTGTCCCAAGGTATTGGGGCACGTTTTTAATCCCGTTCATTTTTATTTTGGTGTGCGACAAGGCCACTTAGAAAACGTGGTGGTGGAAATCAACAACACGTTTGGTGAACGTCATATTTATACGGTGCCCGTGGATCAACCCCTCCACCAAAAAAGCTTTCATGTCTCGCCATTTTTACCGGTTGAGGGAACATACCGGTATGACTTTACACTCAGCCCTGAAAAAATAGGGGTGGGCATTCATGTTGAGCAAAAAAAGCAAAAAATTTTCTTTGCATCGGTTCAAGGCAATTTTTCCAATCATAGTCTGGCCGAATACCCTTTTTGGAAGCGGTTTTTGCCACTTTTAAATTATCCCAGAATTCTCTGGCAAGCTGCGCTCATTTTTTATAAACACAAACTTCCTGTGTATACCAAACCACGACCGCAAAACAGACATACCGTCAAAAAAGCCACGCCCAATGCGTTTGAAAAACTGTGCATGGCCATGGTCGACCGCTTTTTTAAAAAGGCGCAGAAAGGCCGGCTTGAAGTATGGATGCCCGATGATTCTTTGCGGCATTACGGAGACGAACAGGCCAACGTCACCGCACGCATGGAAATTCATGCATATTCATTTTTTACAGCGGTCTTTTGGGGTGGGGACATTGCTTTTGGAGAACAGTACGAACAAAAATCATGGGATAGCCCTGACTTAATCAGCTTGTTGTCATGGTTTGCCATGAATCAAGATGTCATGGACGATCAAAAACTTTTTACTTCTTGGTTTGTACGAAAAATGACGTCCCTTCGCCATGCGCGTCGAAACAATACCTTGAGGGGGAGTCGAAAAAATATTTCTGCACATTACGACCTAAGCAATGACTTTTTTGAAAAAATACTGGATCCCCACATGCAATACTCGAGTGCGCTGTATGAAAAGCCCAACATGACGTTGGCCCAAGCCCAGCAGTGCAAAATTGATCGAATTGTACAGCAACTGGCCGTGGACAAAGGCATGCATGTTTTGGAAGTGGGATCGGGCTGGGGTGGTTTGGCCATGGAAATTGCCCGACAAACAGGCTGCAACGTGACCACCATTACTCTTTCCAAAGAGCAAAAGAAATATGTGGAGGCACGCATTGCGCAGCAAGGCATGCAAAAACAATTGAATGTTGTCCTTCAAGACTATCGAAACATTCAAGAGGTGTATGATCGTGTGGTGTCGGTAGAAATGATTGAGGCAGTGGGCCGAGAGTTTTTGCCTTCTTATTTTCAAAAAATTTATGCATGTGTGAAGCCCGGTGGTCTGTTTGTTTTACAAGGCATTACCATGGCTGAAGAAAAATACGATGTATACGCTTCCAAAGCAGACTGGATTCAAAAATACATTTTTCCTGGCTCTCACATTCCCACTCAGTCTATGGTGATGAACTTAGCTCAAGGCGCTGGGTGGCAACGATTGGCGCAAGCTGAGTTGGGACCATCATATGCAAAAACGCTTCATCAGTGGCATCAAACCATGATGGCTAAGAAACAAGCGTTAACCGACATGGGCTTTGGCGAAAAAATATTGAGACGCTGGGCCTATTACTTTTCTTACTGTGAAGCCGGCTTTCGACAAGAACATTTGCACGATTACCAATGGACGTTTCAAAAATGAAAAAACTGCGTTTTTCATATCAAAGTTTGCTGTATGCGCCGGTGGAAGAAGTCTACGCATGGCATATGGACCCGATGGCTTTTCAGATGTTGACGCCACCTTGGGAGAAAGTGGTGGTTAAAGAGCCATTGCAAACCATGCAGCCGGGTGAGACCATGACGTTGGTGATGTACCCGCCTCCAGGAATTTTACCTATAAAATGGGTTGCGAAAATCGCGGAGGTTCAACACCAATCGTTATTTGTGGACGAGCAAATCAAGGGGCCATTTGCCTATTGGCGCCATTGCCATCGTTTTCACGAAGTGGAAAAAAATCGTTGCCGTGTAGAAGACGACATCGAATTTGAGCTGCCGCTGTCGTTTTTGTCCCATCGTACTATGGGCAGTTGGGTCACAAAAAAACTGATGAAAACATTTGAATATCGCCACCGCGTGTATGCTCAGGTTTTTCGGGAGTACATGTGAATCCCAAAGTGATCATTGTTGGAGCGGGGTTGGCTGGACTTTGCTGTGCACGGCATTTGCATCGTCGGGGTGTGGACGTTGTGCTGCTAGAGCAAAAGCAGGAGGTGGGCGGTCGATTGCAAACCACACAGCTTGATGGTTTTGTATTGGACCATGGCTTTCAAGTTTACAACACCGCGTATCCTGAAGGCCAGCAAGAACTCAATTACCAAGCTCTGGATTTCGGCTATTTTGACCCTGGCGCGTATATATTTATGGAAGGCCAGCGATACAATGTAGGAGACCCACTGCGGCAACCATCTACGCTGATTTCAACACTTCAAGCCCCCATCGGCAGCGTCAAAGATAAAATGCTGATGGCCAAGCTGAGCCTGTGGAGCCGTCAACTGTCTCATGCGCAGCTGATGGCCATGCCCGTACAGACGACCTTATCCTTTCTTCGCGGTTATGGGTTTAGTTCCAAGATCATTGCCAATTTTTTTCAACCATTTTTTGGTGGGGTGTTTTTAGAAAAGTCACTTCATACGTCTCATCATCTTTTTTTGTATGTTTTTTCCATGCTGGCCAAAGGCAAAGCGGCCCTGCCCAAAAACGGCATGCAAGCCATTGCTCAACAACTTAGCCAGCATCTGCCAAACGATCAGCTATTGCTGGGACATACGGTAGAAAGCATCCAAGACGGTCGCGTGACATGTCAAAATGGCAAAACGATCAAAGCGCAACACATTGTCTTGGCCGTGGAGCAACACACCGCTCAAAAGCTTTTGGGTCAACCCCAAACACAAGCGTGGGTTGGAACCTACAACGCGTACTTTGAAGTGGACGCACTGCCCATCGAACACAAAAAAATCTGTTTGATGACGGATCGCCATCCATGGATCCAAAACATATGTTTTCCGTCGATGATTCAGCCATCTTACGCCCCCAAGGGGAGAAATTTAATGAGTGTCAGCGTCAATATCACACCAGAAGAAGACCGGTCTGGGTTGGCGCAGCGAATTGAACATGCCGTCATAGATCTTTTCGATCACGAGTGTGGCGCGATTCAAGCACTCGCCCAGTTTGAAGTACCTTACGCATTGCCATACCAAGAACCTCAAACCCTGCTGCCATGGCAGCGTCCGCAGAACATTGATCAAGGGCTTTGGGTTTGTGGTGACTGGCTGGATCAAGGTTCGATTCAGGGTGCCATGGTGTCTGGGCGAAGAGTCGCGGAGCAACTTTGCTAGACCTGCATCATCTATGCTTATGGGCTGCGCTGCTAAGCACATGCTGGATGACTGGCTTAATTTGGTACGTGCAAGTGGTGCATTACCCCATGTTTGCGCAAATGGACCACGCAACGTTTAAAGCTGCCATGCGAATACACCAACAAAGAACTTCATGGGTGGTGGTGCCTTGGATGCTGCTGGAGCTGGGTACAAGCCTATGGCTTTGGCTTACAACCTGGACCTGGCCCCACCATGCATCGGTTTTGTTGCTCGCGCTGATATGGCTCTCTACCTTTCTTTGGCAAGTTCCTTGTCATCGTCAACTCAGTACAATGTGGAATGAAAAAACCCATCAACGGCTGGTGAAAACCAACTGGATGCGAACATGCATGTGGACGTTGCGCAGTTTTTTGTTTGCATGGCTGTTGATGTAGTCGCAGTGGGTAAAAATCTTTACAAGTGAACTTGATGTTCTTGAAAAAGCCCGATACAAACAAGTTCACGAAGTAAAAAAGGAGTTGTTATGAAAAATATCATTTGGATTTTGTGTGCGGTCGTTACCGCAGTTCCCGCTTTTGCAACCACCACCACACCATTGCTGAGCAGTCGTGAATACACGGTGGGCGCGGGCGACATTGAAACCTCCTTTTTCTTTGAACCTTCCATTGTCAGCGTAAACGGAAACTCCAACAATTCGCTGACCTTTCAAGCAGGTGCCAACTTGTTCATGGATGACGTATTTGCACCCGGTGTAGAATTTGAATGGACTGCTTTCGAGAACGCCGATAATCGTTTTCGACTCTTGCCCAACGTCAAAGCCTACTTGCCCAACCGATCCCGTTTTTTACCCTACATGCAAGCAGGATTGGGTTTTACAAGAGCCTTCGACGAAAACTTTTTGACCCTCACCCTCGGACCAGGCATCAACTATATGCTCTCCAACACCGTCGCCATCGGCGGCCAGCTTCGTTATGACTTAAACGTAGGCACAGAAAACTTGCACGAAGTAAGCATCCCCGTCCAATTCGCCATCTACTTTAGATATTAAGTAAGATCAATTTCCATGGTTTTCCATGGAAATTTATGGTATGCTAAAACCATGAAAGAAGGAAACTTGGCAGTTGTACTGCCCATGGATTTAAAAAAAGCGGTTAGCAATCACTGCAAAGAACATGGGTTAAAGATGAAAAAATTTGTTGAAGAAGCATTGATCGAAAAACTCGAAAACACAATGGATATTGCCTCTATTGCGGCACGTGAAAATGAAGAAACCATTCCTCTCAGTGAAGTACTCAAAAAACTATAAAATCGAACTGAAAAAATCAGCCGCAAAAGAGCTGATCAAAATCCCCAAAACCTACCAACAACAAATTATTGATGGCTTAAAAGTACTGGAATCCAATCCAAACACACAAATCCTAGACATTAAAAAACTTCAGACCAAAGGAGACTTTTTCCGCCTCCGCATTGGATTATACCGAGTCATCTACGAAGTGCGTAAAAGCCAAGTTTTGATTTATGTGATCAAAATCGCTCACCGAAAAGAAGTCTACAAAAAACTCAAGTGAGCTACAATAAACCGGCTACGTTAGATCAAGGATTGAACCAAGGTATATTCATGATTGCTTCAAAATTTCCTCTAGCTTTTGTTTTACGTCAGGACATCAAGGTGCAAAGAGGGCGTACACAATGTCATCATTGCTTAGCTGAAGTCCACCCCATTCGATCATCGACGACATCGTAGGTTTTTTGGGCCGCCCCATGGGGCTGTTATGCAGCAAAGCGGAATCCTGCCCCAAGGGGCGGCTCAAAAAACCAGAAGTCTCGGATTAATCCAAATCCATTTTATCCACATTAAACCCCTTCAACGTCTCCGCAATCCCCTCAAAATCCTTATGAAAATCATTTTCACGCAGCTGCAACTGCGCATTAAAATTACCCGCTTTCAATTGTCGAATGTACCGACGAAGCGCCACCATGGGCCCTACAGAACGATGCGATAAAATAAGCGTAAAGAGAAAAAAGATAAAGCAGTACACGCTGACAATTAAAAATATGCCTAAAAAGAAATATTGATAAATATGTTCTTGCACCTGAAGCTGAGGATCGACATAACTTTTTAAAAAACTATACGAAAACAGGGATAGGGTGGTGCATACCAACAGCACGGCAGACACATTCCAAAAAGCGAGTGTGAGTTGATAAGGCTTGTCAATCAAGTAGGTTTTACGATTGTTGTTTTCGTTCCATAGCTCGTCACCGTAGCTGTATATGCAAATGATGGTGATGATGGTGCCCGCCATAAGCTGCATGTCAGCAAGATTGAATGCATAGGATTTAAATGGACCCCAGGGTAGGTTGATAAAATCGCGGACAAAGCCCAACAGAGTTTTGTCAATGACGTTGCCCATGATGCCCGCAACAAACACGGTTAGCCCCAGTTTCAACCAGTACACCCGTTTGTTTTGAAAAAAATACAAAAGCACAAAATACAGTGCCAGCGCATAGCCGCCCAGGGTGCTAAAAAAAACCACGCGGACCAATTCCCGAAACTGAGCGAACGATCCAAAGATTAAGCCAAAGTTTTTAACGGGTATAATTTGCAGCAAGCGACCACGAATGGGCTCTTCCAGATTGTAACCCCACTGCTTGGTGATTAAATCGAGACCGACCAAAAACGTTAATAGGCCAACGGCCAAACCGAAGTGAAACCGTTTTTCTCGGCGTTCATGAGACATGCTCTATTGTACTAGGCAATGAAGATGCTGGCAATGCACGCGGTCATAAAACAAGCCAACGTTCCTCCGACCATCGAGATTAAGCCGAGTTTGGCCAGTTCTCTGCGGCGTTCTGGAACCAAAGCGCCAATGCCACCGACTTGAATGGCAATGGAGCCAATGTTGGCAAAGCCACAAAGCGCATATGTAGAAATAATGGCAGATCGGCTGGATAACGTGGGCAATGCTTCTTTGAGATCGATGTAGGCCACAAATTCATTAAGCACCATTTTTTTGCCCAAAAAATTTCCTACTTGAATGCATTCATCCAAAGGCACGCCCATTAAAAAAGCAAAAGGAGAGAATAAATAACCCATAATCAGCTCAAAGGTGAGATTGGGAAAACCCAGCCATGCACCCGCCCAACCGATAAAGCCATTGATGAACGCCACCAGCCCAATAAACGCGATCAGCATGGCGCATACGTTTAGCGCCAGTTTTAACCCATCTCCAGCACCCACCACAGCCGCATCAATCATGTTTTCAGCCGTTTTGGGAAAGCTGGTTTTGAGCGTACCTGCGGTCAGCGCTTCTTCTGTCTCAGGAATCAATATTTTTGCAATGGCCAAGGCGGCAGGGGCAGACATCACCGATGCGGCCAGCAAATGACCTGCATCAATACCAAAGCCAGCATACGCTGCCAATACGCCTCCAGCCACAGTGGCCATGCCACCGGTCATAAGGGCCATCAGTTCGGAACGCGTCATTGACGACAAGTAAGGAAACACCACCAGAGGGGCTTCGGTTTGGCCGGCAAAAATATTGGCTGCGGCAGCCAGCGATTCTGCACCCGATGTGCGCATGGTTTTCATCATGATGATGGCAAAAAATTTCACAATTTTTTCCATCAGGCCCACATGGTAAAGCACAGCCATCAGGGCACTGGTAAAAATAATGGTGGAGGGAACAATCACGGCAAAAATAAAACCAAATTTGCCCATATCAGCCAAAGGCCCAAACAAGAACTGCGCACCATCGAGCGAAAAGTCCAAAATGGCTTGAACCCCTGATTTCAAACCCGAAAAAAGAGCTCGGCCCACGGTGGTTTTTAAAATTAAAAAACCAAAGACGAGTTGTGCCATAAGGCCGCCTAGAACAGTTCGCCACGCAATGGCTTTTCGGTCACTGCTAAGCCCGTAAGCAATGCCAACCATAACAGCCAGGCCAAACATGGGAATGAGGATGCGCATGATGATCTCCTGAGATAAGATTGCCATGGCATACCCAATACCGCGCATAAGCGCAAGAGAAACTCAAAAAACTTGATTGGTTACGGCTGCGTGGGCGGCTCATTGATGTGAACCAACTGATTTGGGATGACGAGTAAGTCCTTTTCCATGGCTGTGATGGCCTCATCTAAACGCTGACTGATTTTTTTTGAGCCCCAGGCATTTTTTACAGAGGGAAACTGGATGTGCCACGCTTGCTTAACATTGCCCACTCGAATGACGGACGTTTCTGGGCTTTCTTTTTGAAGAAAAGAAATGATTTTTTGACTGGCTTCGAGCCAGTTTCGTTGCATGGGTGAAAAAGCTTGATCCTTGTCATAAGAAGCATGGTTGGACCAATAAAGCAGTGCAAGTTCGTGCTTATCATGGAAGCAAGCATGCACCAAGCCGCAGAGGGTGACATCCGCACCATCTTTGAGTTGAACATCCATGACTTGTTGAACCGTGGTTTTCTCTTGGAGGGGATCGTAGAGCACCTCAGCGGTTGGATCAAAAAATTCAACCCCCGCGCGAAACGCCAGCTCCATTTTTTGCGCGCCCACACCATCTTCTGGGGTGATGATGCCTATGGTATGCGTTCGGCTTTTGCCCGCTGCGATGATTCCACTGATAAAAAGGGCCTGTGGAAGATTGAAATCGATGGAGACCACGTGGTTGGCTTGATCGAATGCATCTGCGACCAGCCATGTGGTGGAATGATTGAACGCATTGAGTTGTTTGAGCACGTTGGCATGTTCCAAACCGTCTATGATTACATAGGTAGGCCAGGTGGGTTCCTTTTGCAAGCGATCGAACAAACCCTGGCTATTGTCTAGGGACCAGACCGAAAACGAAAGCTGATGGTTTTGGGCCCATTTTTCAAGGGCTGTTTGGGCTTCTTTGGGCAGATTTTTTTGTAGTTGGGGATGCATCACCCAGACCATCGTTGCCGACATTTCTTTGGTGGGCATAGGGGTAGGTTGTTTTGCCGGTTGCGACTCTGGTGCGGCGATGGTCTTGGGTGCGGTGGCGGCGCTTTGCTCTGAGGTTTCACATCCTGTCAAAGTCATCATGCCAAAAGCAGCGATCATCATGGCGTAGGTAAGGTGTTTCATCCCATGAAGTATAAAAAATATGCACTGGATATCAATATTTTTCACGAAAAGGTGATTTGTTAAAATTGCATAAAGATGGCGTCAAAGCAGGTGAAAGAGTCTGTTTTTTTGTGATGAAATTCGGTACAAGAACAAGCATATGACAAAGCAAAAATATTGGGTGCTGGTGGTTGAAGATGACCCAGATCTGCTAGAAATTGTTAAAACCAATTTGGAAGAACTTGGCTACCAAGTTCTAGAGGCGATGGACGGTAGAAAAGCCTGTGAGTTGGCAGTTTCACATCAACCCCATTTGATTTTGCTGGATATGATGTTGCCCAAAATGCAGGGCATGGAAGTTTTGCAATTTTTAAAACGCAATAACCAAACCGAGCACATTCCCACCATCATTATTTCTGCCAAAGATGATGAAAACACGGTGGTTAAGGCGCTGGAAGAGGGTGCGGATGATTACATCACCAAACCCTGTGGGCCTCGTGAAATGGTAGCGCGCATCAAAGCGGTGCTACGACGTCAAGCATCGGAAGAGGGCAGCAGCGAACAAATTAGGGTTTCAGGTGATTTGCGGGTGGATTTTCAAAAGCACGAAGTGCGCATGCAAGATGAAATTGTGGCCTTGACCAAAACCGAGTTTGATATTTTATGGTCATTTATGCGCGATCACAATCAAGTGTTTACACGCAAACAGCTTTTGCAAATTATTCATGGCCCTGGCGTCCATACTCTCGATCGAAACATTGATGTGCACGTTGTATCCTTGCGAAAGAAATTAAAGGACCATGGTCAGAAGATAGAAACCGTTCGCGGTGTTGGCTATCGCATGAATTTTTAATGACGCGCGTTCTTTTTCGTTCTCGGCTTTTTCGCAACTTGTTTGCCATGATTGCGGTGCTTTTATTTTTGTCCAGCATGATGGTGGCAGGACTTTACTTTTTTACCTATCGACAGCAAATGTATGCTCAGGTCGAGCAGGACCTTAAACGTCAAATTCAAATATGGCATGTGATGCATGCGGGCGGACTCGCCGCGCGTGCAAAAACAAACCAGAGCCAACAAGCCATGGTGTTTGATCGCATGACCATCATTGATAACCAAGGCAAAGTCTTGCTGGATACCAAAAAAGATCCAAATCAAATGGACAACCACGCGCTGCGGCCTGAAGTTTTGCAGGCAGGTCAAAAAACCTGGGCCACTGCCAAACGATACAGCGATACAATGCAGGCACCCTCGCTCTATGTGGCACAGCAGATCCAAGAAAACGGTCAAACCTACACCATCCGAGCGGCGCGATCGATCAAAGCCATCAATGAAAAAGTGTATGCCCTGCTGGGCAGATTGGTGTTGGTGCAAATCGGGGTGCTCATTTTATCCATGATGTTTTTGTATTTCGTATTGCGTAGACCCCTGCATGACGTGGCCCACATTCAACACGTGGTGCAACGTTATCAACAGGGCGACTTGACTCCGAGGACCAACATTAAATCTACGGGTGAAATCAAAGAACTGGCTTCCGGCATTGACTACATGGCAGATGCGGTACAACAGCGCATGGAGCATTTATCCAATTCGCAGCAGAAACTGCATCAAATATTGGATTCGTTGCAAGATGGTCTGGTGATCATGAAAAACAATGCTGAAATTGAATGGTTTAATCGGGCTTTCCAAAACATCATGCAATTACCCAACTTGGCCAACCACCAAGTGCTGACCGAACAAGTGCGACATGCAGAGATTGTATCATTGATCAACGAGGTGGCCCATCATGGCAAGCCAGCCAAAACGGTATGCATGGTGGAGGAAGAAAAAACGCAATACTTGCTTTTTCACGCCTTTCCCATTGATTTGCAAACCACCCGCATGCTTGCTTTAAGCGTAACCGATACCACCACAGCACACGCAACCAATCGAGCCAAGCATGAATTTATCGCCAATGCATCCCATCAATTAAAAACGCCTCTGGCTGCCATTCAAGGCTTTGCAGAAACCATGATGGATTTGCCGCACCTCACCGAGTCAAAGCGGGCCAGCTATCTGCAAAAAATCATAGAGCGCAGCAAAGCTGCAACGGCCATGATTATTCGCTTGTTAACATTAACCAAAATCGAAGGCGGCGCTTCAGAATTGGACATCCGACCCGTTGATCTTCACACCTTTATCAACGAGGTGGTGGCCAGTCAGGAAGGGTTGGCTACGTCGTCACAAGTGCAGATCAACACAATGGTTAAGGGCGATGTGCTCGCGGTAGAGACCGATGATCGAATTTTGGACATTGCGGTGAGCAGTTTATTGGAAAATGCCATTGTTTATAGCCCTAGGGGAGGCGTCATTGAGCTCAAGGTTAAGCGTGAACATGATAAAATCTGCATCCAAATTGCGGATCAAGGCATTGGCTTTGATGCAGAACAAAAAAAACGTATTTTTGAACGTTTTTATCGCACACCTGAGGCGCAGAATGCACATCAGCAGGGTACTGGCATTGGACTTGCCCTGGTCCAGCAAGCAGTAGAGCGATTGGAAGGACAATTAAGCATTGAGAGTGAGAAAGGACAGGGCTCTGTTTTTGAAATACGATTTCCAGCATAATCATCGATTGATGAGACGACAAAATGTTTTACAAACCCGTCTTCAAAAGGTAGCTAGAGACTTCTCATGAGATTTATTCGGCTCAAAGAGATACCCGTCCATGCGTTTTTGTTTTTGTCGGCTTTTGTATCTATACTGACCACGCTTGGCATCGTCTTGGTGTTGCTCAAAGAAAGTCTCGCCTTTTTTGAAACGGTGCCGCTCACCGAATATTTGTTTGGAACCCAGTGGACGCCTTTGTTCAAACCTCAGCATTTCGGGTTTCTCCCGCTTTTGTGTGGCACATTGCTCATTGCAGTGGGGTCTGCCTTTGTGTCGATTCCTTTGGGGGTGCTTACCGCCACGTTTATGAGTGAATATGCCAGTGATCGCGTGCGCGGATGGATTAAACCACTGCTAGAAATTTTATCCGGTGTACCCACGGTCGTGTATGGCTACTTTGCGCTTACATTCATTACGCCCCTTTTGCGCACGGTTTTCCCTGAAACTGAAATCTTCAACGCCGCCAGTGCAGCCATTGTGGTGGGCATCATGATCTTGCCCATGGTGGCTTCCATTAGCGATGATGCGATGCGATCTGTGCCCAATGCCCTTCGTTATGCCGCTTATGCCTTGGGAGCAACCAAGTCGGAAGTTTCTACCAAGGTGGTATTCCCAGCCGCGCTATCCGGCGTGATTGCTTCCTTTGTGCTGGCGATTTCTCGGGCCATCGGCGAGACCATGGCGGTAACTTTGGCCGCAGGGGCAACACCCAACCTTACGCTCAATCCCTTGGAGAGCATTCAAACCATGACGTCTTACATTGTGCAAATCAGTTTGGGGGACACCCCGCAAGGCACCATTGAATACCAAACGCTGTTTGTGATTGGGCTAACGTTGTTTGTGATCACCCTGGGTATGAACTTATGTTCAGACTATATTTTACGAAAGTATCGGCAAAAATATGATTAAAGGATTGGATCAGCAATACATCACGCGGTTAAAAAAGCGCAAACGAAGAGCAAAAATCTTTCACGGTTTGTGTTTTATGGCTTCCATGGTGGGCTTAATATTTTTGGGCGCTTTGTTTGTCTCCATCATTGGGGACGGATGGGCCTATTTGTCCTGGGACTTTTTAACCAACTTTCCTTCGCGGTTTGCCCATAAGGCGGGTATTCAGTCTGCACTGATGGGGTCCCTTTGGATGATTGGCTTAACGTGTTTGTTTGCCATTCCTTTGGGCATTGGAGCCAGTGTATTTTTGGAAGAGTTTGCGCCCAAAAACAAATGGATCAAAACGATTGAAATCAACATCTCCAATTTGGCTGGCGTGCCTTCCATCGTCTATGGGCTGCTGGGACTGGCCATTTTTGTTCGCTGGTTTCAATTGGATCGCTCATTGCTGGCGGGGGCATTGACCATGAGTTTGCTGATTTTACCCGTTATTATTATCGCTTCGCGTGAGGCCATTCGCACCGTACCCAATTCATTGCGTTACGCGGCTTTGGCTTTGGGTGCAACCAAATGGCAAGTGGTCCAGGGCCATGTACTACCTGCGGCCATGCCTGGCATCATGACCGGTATTATTTTATCGGTCTCTCGTGCCATTGGTGAAACCGCGCCATTATTAATGGTGGGCGCATTGGGATATGTTGCCTACAACCCTCAAGGGCCCATGGATTCTTTTACCGTACTACCCATTCAAATTTTTAACTGGGCTTCACGTCCGCAACCCGAGTTTCATGCGCTGGCCGCATCCGGCATCATCGTGCTTTTGGTGGTGTTGCTCACCATGAACTCCATTGCTATTTTTCTTAGACATCGATTTCAAAAAGGAAAAGTCAAATGACCGAAAAAGCACAACCCAAACCCATCATGCACTCCAAAGATTTGTCGGTGTTTTACGGCGATTTTCAAGCGGTGAAACAAGCCAGCATTCCCATTTATGAAAAAACAGTTACTTCCATCATTGGCCCCAGCGGATGTGGAAAAAGCAGCTATTTGCGCTGTTTGAACCGCATGAACGACTTTATCCCCGGCATTCGCATTGATGGACAAACCACCTATCAAGGCAAAAACATTTACGATGCCGACATTGATCCCGTTACACTTCGCAGAAGCATTGGCATGGTTTTTCAAAAACCCAACCCCTTCCCAAAAACCATTTATCAAAATGTGGCCTGGGGTCCCAAAATCAATGGCATTCGAGACAACATGGACGAAAGAGTGAACAAAGCGCTCAAGCGTGCCGCCATCTGGGATGAAGTGAAAGATAAACTGGATCAAAGCGGACTTTCATTGTCGGGTGGTCAGCAGCAACGCTTGTGCATTGCGCGCGCCATTGCGATGGAGCCTGAAATTATTTTAATGGATGAACCATGCAGTGCGCTGGATCCCATTTCCACCAGCAAAATCGAAGATTTAATTTTTGAGTTAAAAAAGAAATACACCATTGTGATTGTTACGCATAATATGCAACAAGCCGCGCGGGTTTCAGATTACACGGTGTTTATGTACCAGGGTGAAGTGATTGAGTACGGACCTACAGATCGTATATTTACCCGCCCTCAAAAACAGCAAACTGAGGATTATGTCACGGGCAAGTTTGGCTAAAGGAGTACGGGCTTCGAACGGAGGAAACCGCATAAATGGCACAGCTTTCCGCTTGCGCCTCAATCTGTGCTCATTTCTGCGATTTCGGTTATATGGAAATTTATAGGGACTTAAGGATATCGACATTTTGACGTAAGGTAAAAAATAAGAGAGGAAAAAACGTATGTCCAAACATTTAGAGAATGATTTAGAAAAATTAAAAAAAGATATTTTGCAAATTGGTACCATGGTGGAGGAAACCGTTGAAAAAGCCATGCGGGCTTTTCGTAAGGGAGATGTCGAAACTTCTAAAAAAATCATTGAAACCGATGAGATCATCAATGCCAAAGAAGTGGAAGTAGAAGAAGAGTGTTTAAAACTTTTGGCCCTCTATCAACCAGTGGCGCAAGATTTGCGTTTTATCACCACCGTCATCAAGATCAACAACGACCTAGAGCGCATGGGCGACATATCGGTGAAAATTGCCAAGCGCACCATTTCCTTATCCAAGGAACTGCCCATTGATATTCCGGAACAGCTAACCCAAATGACAAGAATCACCAAATCAATGGTGAAAGATTCACTCAACGCGTTTTTTAACAAAGACGCATCGCACTCGCGTGAAATATGTCAGCGCGACGATCAAGTGGACAAACTGCACAAAGAAACCATCCGCTTGCTTCGAGAAAAAATGCAAGAAGACGGCAAAAACATTGATCAGTACCTCGATATGGTCACCGCGACCAAGGGCATTGAACGGATCGCAGATTTGGCCACCAACATCGCACAGGATGTAGTGTACATGGTTGAAGGTGAAATCATTCGCCATCAAAACAACTGGGTATAGTGATTAAAAACTTTCGTTTCAAAGCCGCTCCCGAGCAGAGCTTTTTGGGCTTAAAGCTCCGGCGTAAAATCGAAATTTGTTTCGGGGTAAAGTAAATATATAGAAATAAACGCCAACGGCGTTTATCTTTATTACCTCTATCCAACCCACAATGAAGCAGAAATATCAGCCCGAGGGGGTCCGTATGGGCGTCTCCGGTAGCTGCGCGAGGACTAGCCCATACGGACCCCCTCGGGCCTTACGTTTCTACATCTTTTTGCAAAAAACCACCATGCTCTCTAAGTGGTAGGTGTTGGGAAACATTTCAAAAGGCGCAATGCTTTGAATGCGATAGCCATACGCCGAAAGTCGTTTTGCATCTCGGGCCAGGGTGGTTGGGTCACAAGATACATATACGAGGGTCTGAATGCCCATTTTGGGAAGCCAGGGAAGCACTTTTTCGTGTAGTCCAGAGCGTGGGGGGTCCACGATGGCATGGCGAAATTGTGCATCTTCTTCGTCATACAGTCTTTCTAGTTCCAGTTCCACTTTGCCTGCACTGAAATTGGTTTTGTCTTCCGTGCCATTGCGTAAGCTGCTTTGCTCTGCGCAGTGAATGGCTTCCTTTTGCACCTCAATGCCCGTTACGTGCAATCCTTGTTTGGCCAAAGCCACGCTAAATAGTCCCGAGCCGCAGTATAGATCCAATATTGGATCCGTCGCATCACTCAAAACCGCGCATACCTTTTCAACCAGTTTGGAAGTGATTTTCACATTGGTTTGAAAGAATAAATCGGGACGAAGAATGTAAAATACATCGCCTATTTTTTCTTCTAAATAGGTTGGGTTGTAAAACAAGGGCTTGCAGTCTTTGCCAAACGCGGCTTTGCTGCCACGCATGACAGTTGTGGTGTAAAAGTTCCATTTTTTTTCATACGCATCAAACCGTCGCATCAGTTCGGTGCGAGCGAAGTCTGGCGTAACAGAAAAAATAATGGCGATGGCATCGTCGATCAAGCGGAGGGTCACAAAAGGCATGACATGGGCGTTGATGTTTTCAATGGCTGGTTTTATTACAGCCCAAGCTTCGTTTAACAATGGATCGGCCAACAAGCACCGATCGATGTCCAAGGTTTCATAGGTGTCCCAGGCGGTATACCCTTGCTTGCCATTGGGCTCTCGGCGATACACCACACGATTTCGATAATGGTATTTTTTTTCGCCCACCAGCACATCGCTGATCGGCCCGTGCTGATCGGTGTGTCCAATGCGTGAAAGGATGTCGGCCAGTTGTTTCTTTTTGATGCCTGGAATGATGTCTGGTTGAATATGCTGGTAGTTGCAGCCGCCGCAGCGGTCAAAATAGGGGCAAGGGGCCTCGATGCGATGCTCAGAGGGCTTTTCAATCGACACCAGTTGACCAAACGCAAATTTCTTTTTGGCTTGCGTGATTTCAATGGTGGCTTGGTCGCCGGGCGCGGTTCGGGGGACAAAAACGGTGAATCCGTCGGGCTTGGCAATGCCGTTTCCTTGGAAGGCTAGGTTTTCGATGGTGGTTTGGGTTTGGTGGCCTTTTTTAAACATGGGGTTATGTATCTGTTCTGGGAAGTAGGTTCAAGGACAATTGCGTTTTGTTCTTGGTTTAAATAGAGATCGGTGGGACTTTGGGCTTGCCCCAAAAAAGCTCCACGAACTCCACCGCACGCCCACCTGCCGAAGACAATGGGTGTCATCTGAGAGAATCCTCTTCGGCCATGATATCTCACCTGTCAAACACATTCCGCTTTTTTGGGGCAAGCCCAAAGCTGCCCTGTAAACTCGGTCAATGGTGGTAGGAAAAATAAAGTCAAACGTCTACGGGCATTTGCATAGGGATGAAATTCGGCTTGCATATTTTGTGGGCAAGGGTAGAACTCTTTTTACATGGCTTGAAGGAGAAATGATTTATGAATGTACAAGAAATTACGTCGATTTTAAAAGAGCATGAGAGTTTGCTTTCTCATGAGTGCCAAACGATTGCCAAAGATCGGTTGCATTTGCCGGGTCCGGATTTTGTGGATCGGATTTTTGGTCCGTCCGATCGCAATATCAATGTGTTAAAGAATTTAGAATGGCTTCACCAAACGGGACGTTTGGCGGGTACGGGGTATCTTTCAATTTTGCCCGTAGACCAAGGCATCGAGCATACGGCAGGGGCTTCCTTTGCGCCCAATCCAGATTATTTTGATCCTGAAAACATTGTCAAGCTGGCCCTTGAGGGTGGTTGCAATGCGGTGGCGTCTACGTTTGGAGTGTTGGGCCGTGTGGCGCGAAAATATGCCCATAAGATTCCTTTTATTGTAAAACTCAATCACAATGAGCTGCTGACGTATCCCAATAAATTTGATCAGGTGGCATTTACTTCACCCCAAGAGGCTTATGAGATGGGCGCTGCGGGCGTAGGGGCCACGATCTATTTTGGCTCGGAGCAGTCCAATCGACAGCTGGTGGAAATCGCGGATATGTTTGCACAGGCTCACGCGCTTGGCATGTTTACGGTGCTTTGGTGTTATGCCCGCAACAGTGCGTTTAAAAAAGGTGGCAAAGATTATCACGTCGCCACTGATATTACATCCCAAGCCAATCACCTGGGTGTCACCATTGGTGCAGATATTATCAAACAAAAGCTACCCGAGAACAATGGCGGTTTTACCGATGTGGGTTTCGCCAAAACACATCCTTTGATGTACGACAAGCTTAGCTCGGATCATCCCATTGATCTTACGCGCTATCAAGTGGCCAATTGTTATATGGGTCGAGCGGGCTTGATCAATTCGGGTGGGGCATCGGGCGACAATGATTTGCAGGATGCGGTAAAAACGGCGGTTATCAACAAACGTGCAGGTGGCATGGGGTTGATTTCGGGCCGCAAAGCATTTCAAAAGCCGCTCAATGAAGGCATTGAGATTCTTCATGCCATTCAGGATGTGTACCTCTGTAAAGAAATTACGGTGGCTTAATGGCCACCATGCCAACCGCTGGAACCTTTCCCCATACGCGTTTGCGGCGCACGCGACAGTCTGCCTGGGTGCGCAATTTGGTTCGACAAACCCGCTTAAGCGTTCATGACCTTATCTGGCCCTTGTTTGTTGTGGACGGTCAGAATCAACAAGTGGAAGTGCCCGCCATGCCCGGTGTATTTCGGTACAGCGTGGACCAAATCGTGGAGATGGCATTGCGCGCGCAAGATGTAGGTATTCCGGCAGTGGCCTTGTTTCCATATACACAGCCACAGCTGAAAAACGCGCAGGCAACCGAAGCCGTTAATCCAGATAACCTTGTTTGTCGGGCCGTGCGCGCGGTTAAAAAAGCCGCTCCCAACCTGGGCGTACTTTGTGATGTGGCACTGGATCCATACACCAATCACGGCCATGATGGGTTGTTGAAAGATGGCAAAATTGTCAATGATGCCACATTGGCGGTGTTGACCAAGCAAGCATTGGTGCAAGTGGAAGCCGGTTGCGATATTTTGGGACCTTCTGACATGATGGATGGACGTGTGGGCGCCATTCGAAAAGCATTGGAAGAACAAGGCATGACCGATGCGTTGATCATGTCGTATGCGGCCAAATATGCATCGGGCTTTTATGGTCCGTTTCGTGATGCCGTGGGTTCTCGCGCTGCACTGGAGGGTGATAAAAAAACCTATCAACAAGATCCGGCCAACAGCGATGAAGCGTTGCGCGAGGTCGCGCTGGATATCGAAGAAGGCGCGGACATGGTGATGGTCAAACCAGGTATGCCATATTTGGACATCATCGGGCGCATTAAGGAAAGTTTTGCTGTCCCGACCTTTGCCTATCAAGTCAGTGGCGAATACAGCATGATCAAAGCAGCCAGCGCCCAGGGTTGGTTGGACCAAGACATCATCATGATGGAAAGTCTGTTGTGTTTAAAGCGTGCGGGTGCCAGCGGGATTCTGACATACTTTGCCTATGATGCCGCACAAAAGTTAGCCAAGCGATAAACCCGCCACCGCTTGAGCACTTTGCTCCATCAGGTCGGGTATGCCCACTTTCGAATAGCCATTGCCCAAAAGTACAATGCCATCAAAAGGTTCAACGCCTTTAAAAATTTGCTCAACGCGCTGGGCATGGCCCAAAGTGTATTGAGGCATGCTGTTGGGCCAACGCTGTAGGTAGGTGTGCTGCGGCTGTCCAGTGATGTCGAGCAGCGCTTGCAAATCGGCCCAAGCCCAATCGGTCAATTCTTGGTCGGATGCGGTCAACAGATCTTCCTGCATGGCGCCACCCAGAAAAGCACGAATTAACACTTTGCCCTGCGGCGCGCGGTGGGCAAATTTTTCACTGCAAAAAGTGCTGGCCAAAATGTGGCGTTGTTCCTTGGCGGGTACAATCATGCCCATGGCATGAATGCGATCGTCCACTTGGTTTTGATTAAAAATAAAATGTGCAATGGCGCTGGATGCAAAAGAAATGTCACGAAGCTCATTTTTGATAGGGGCCGGTAAGAAATTGGCCAAATGCGCCACATTTCGGGGTGGGGTGGCAAATATCACGTGATCAAACAATTCCAACTGGCCTTGTACACGCACTTGCCATTGGCCTTGCGCGGTGGCATCCACCGATTGCACCAGCGTGTTTGTACGAATCCATGCAGGGGGAAGTTGATTGGCCAAGGCATCGATGAGGGTTTGCATGCCGTTGTTAAAAGAGCGAAAGCTCCCATATCGAGGTCCACTGGCATGCGCGCCCATGCCCTCCTTTTTCATGCCTTTTAAAATGCTTCCGTACTTTTTTTCAAGAGCCACAAATTGAGGCAGTGTGCTTTGCATGCTTAAGCGATGCGGATCGGCAGTATAAATGCCCCCAATCATGGACTGGGTAATTTCTTCCAAGTTGCCTCTGCCAAAACGACGCGTGATAAACGAGGCCAGCGATTCATCGGAGGTCTCAGTTCGACGGGGCATCCATGGTTCCATCAACGTTCGGAGTTTGGTGGACCAGCTTAAAGCGGGGCTTTTTAAAAAGGCCAGGCGTTGGGTGGGGCCCATCAAGTAAAACCCTTTGGGCGTGGTCAACATTTTACCAGCACGAACGATGTAGCTTTTTCGATTGTGGGCATTGGGTTCCATGAGCTCAGGGGTCAGTCCCAATGCGTCAATGACCTTTGCGATATGGGGTTTGTACAAAAAAGCGTCGGGCCCTTTTTCGATCAGGCAGTCCTGGTCCCGAAAGGTTTGAATGATGCCGCCCAGATGATTTTTCTGTTCAAAAAGGCTGCATGAAACATCTGGACGTTTTTGAAACAGCGCATGCGCGGCAGACAACCCGGCGATACCCCCGCCAATAATGGCAATGTTAGGCTTGGGTTTGCTCGTGGACATATTCGATCAGTCGAATGACATTTTCAACAGGGGTTCGGGGTTTGATGCCATGGCCCAAATTAAAAATATAGCCAGGTCGGCCATCAACTTCAGCCAATATGCGGTCGGTTTCTTTTTGAATCACCGAAAAATCTTCCAGCAGCACGTCTTGGTTTAAATTGCCTTGAATGGGCATAAAGTCCAGCGTGGGCCAAATTTGATCAATGTTTACATCGCTGTCCAGTCCCATGACCGTTGAGCCAGCTTGTTTCATCGTTGGCAAAAGTTCGCGAGTGCGCGTACCAAAATAGATGGTGGGCACTTGAGACATCGCCGCAAAAATTCGTTTCATATGGGGCAGTACATGCGCTGTGTACTCTTCAGGCGTCAGCAAACTGATCCAGCTGTCGAAAAGCTGAATAACGTCCGCTCCGTGTTGTACTTGCATGTTTAAATAAGCAATGGTGCCGTCGGTAAGATGGGTCATCAGGGTTTGAAAAGCTTCTGGATCTTCTTGCATGAGCGTGCGCACGTGCCGAAAATCTTTGGATTTCCCCCCTTCAATGCAGTAGGTGGCCACGGTGAAGGGCGCCCCTGCAAAACCAATCAGTGCTTTGTGGGCGGGTAATGCGCGACGCGTTTGGCGCAAGGCATGACCCACGTAGGTGAGTTCTTCGATATCAATTTTTTCAGGGTAGGGCGCGCGGGTTCCAGCGCGCAAGGGATTATGAATGATGGGGCCATGGTTTTTGGCAAACTCCAGCTTAAAGCCCAAGCATTCGGTGATCAGCAAAATATCTGCAAAAATAATGGCCGCGTCTGCACCGATGGTTTCGCATGCAAATACCGTGGTTTCACAGACCAGTTCCGGTGCTTTGCACAGTTCTAAAAAAGATACTTTGGCACGAAGATCGCGGTATTCTTTCATGTAACGTCCGGCCTGGCGCATGAGCCAGACTGGGGTATGAGACACTGGTTTTTGGGCGATGGCATCAAGTAGCAACATGAGGGGGTTGTATCATAAACTGGGTAGAACAGCATGAAAGTTTCACTGTTCGCGTTAAAAGTTTTACCCTTTCCACCATGCACTCTTTTTTTTACAGTGCTGTGGAGCTAAAGTGCGCTGGCGCGACAGTTGCCTACACCGGCTTGAATGGTTCGGTCGCTGGGGATGGTGTCGATAACGGTGCCAGCAGAATTTCGCTCGACCAGCTCGACCACCCCTGCGCGACTGGACTCAATTTCGCGCGCGCTTTTGGAGTCTTCATCGATGCCTTCTCCAATAATGCATATCTGTTGGCCATGGCGCACCACTGTATTGGGGGTGGTCGACTTATCTACGCGAACGGTAAAGCCTTGAGGATCGTACATCACAATGCCTCGGTGTTGGATGAGGGGTGTACAGTTTTTACAAAACACCACGTCACTGTCAAAAGTGTAAAGACGTAGAATGTCTTCATTGCCAAAACATCGGTCTTGCAACGGGACCCCGTTGGTATCCAGGGCAGGGTTGTATGCAAAGACGCGTTCTCCGCCACTATTGGAAAAAAAACACACCCCGACATATTTGTTTTGAAGGGCGGCAGTGGATTGTGCAAAGAGCAAAATATTCAACATTTCATTGGCGGTGGTGTTCAAACGGGTGAGTTTTCGATCGGGTGAAAAAGTGGCGATGGATAAAGTAATCAAAATGGTGGCAATGAGTAAGGTGACGGCCATCTCAATCAAATTAAAGCCTTGATTGGAAAAAGTGCGTTGCATGGAACCATTATACCGCCTTTTATTTCAATCCATAAAGAGGTTTTTTCTCAAAGGTTTCATATAAGTGCTCGAAAACAAAAATAACTTGTCCAAAGGGCGGATGAAAAGGTAAAATATAACCATGTTCAAATACTTGTTTAAAAACCGTCGCTGGATCAAATTCATCGATCCAAAGCAGCAAACGCGTCTGGCTTTGGAAATCGTATTGCTGGTTTTGCTTTTTCCGGTCTTGTTTTACATTTTGACCGTCAGCGAGCTGTGGTCCACCATATTCTTTGGTGACCAGGCAGAAGTGATGCGCAACTTGTTTTACAGCCAGCTGATGCTAATGACCAAGGCTTGGCACGTCATTTTGCTCATTGTGTTATTCATCGCATTTTTAAGCGTCTTTTTTACCCATAAATTGTTTGGCCCGATTTATCGCTTCACCCAAGCGCTCGAAGAAAAGATGGAAGGCCAAAAAGACATTTATGCAGACATTCGCAAAGGCGACTATTTTGAAGAATTTGCACAACTGGTCAAACGCATCACCCGAGACGATGTAGAGTTGAAAGTGCCCCATGAACCCACGGACACACAAAGGTAATTCAAACAAATGTGGAAAAAACTAAACGAAAAACTTTTTAAAACCAAGCGCACCACCATTTGGATTGTGCCCGATAGCCAAACGCAATTTATTTGGGATTTGGTGAAACACTATGTGCTAATATTGTTTGTTTTTATTTTTTTTGCGTACATGCCACCGTTTGCGGGCATGTTTTCCATCCACTCTGTGGAAGCCCATCAATCCGCCTTTCGTGACTTTGTAGCAATCAATCAAGCCAAATGGCCTTTGTGGTTGGTCTTAGCGCTTGTTTTTGTTTTTTACGCAGTCATGATCTCTCACCGCATTTTTGGACCTTTGTTCAAACTTAGAAGCTACCTAGAACAAGACCAAAATGAGTCTCTTTCTTATCCGCTGTCTTTTCGCGAGGGGGATTATCATGGTTCTTTGCCAGAAGTCATCAACGGCTATCGGCAAAGTCAACTCGCCCAAAAGGAGCAAATTTTACTTGAGCTGCAACAATTGGCTGAAAAATACCCCCAAGACTCGCAGCTTCAAGCGCTTATTCAAAAACTATCGTAACGTTCAATGAATGATTAATGAAGGAGTCGTAAATGATGATCCACGCCCTACAGCCCCGCCGTCGAGCCCATCGTGGCATGACTTTTATCGAACTAATGGTTGGCATGGTCTTAACTGGCGTCATCATTACCTCTACGTATCGAATCTTTAAGTCGACCAGCAAAAGCACCATTCAAAATGTTGAAAGCAGCAAAGCGGAGCTGGATGTAAAACGTTTTGTTTCGATGGTCAGCAATGACATTGAGCGTGCAGGCAGTGATCCTACAGGCCGAGCGCTGTATGGCTACATTAAATTTGATGAATGTGGTCCCGCCTCAGCCGACCCTGAATATCAAGCGCCGGTGCAAATCGTCTATGGCATCAATCCGGCACCCGCCAATGAAGATTGTTCTGTGCAAATTGGTGAATTCGGTTTGATGTCCTATTTGCCATTTGATGAAAACAATGATGGCGAGATTGGCCCAGAAGAGGGATTGTCTTTTGATGCCGATGACAACGGTACCGTGGACCCCTACGAGGGATTGGGTGTGGGGGTGTTGGCTAGTCCCTTACTGCGCAAAGAGACGGACGATTACATTGTGTATGACTTATACGACAGTGATGGAGATGGTTTGGACGATACCATTCGCAGAATCAATGTTGGCAATGCGTTTGATGACACCGATGATGTGGCCGAAGACGTACTGCGCAATGTGGCAGACATTGAGGTTCAATACTTTGGCATTGTTGCCGGCACTGATGGAGAATATGGCGAGATTGACAACTTGACGTTTTTTAACAACATGCGCGAAATTCAAATTACCGTGTATTCACTCTACGGTGATTTTGACCCAGGATACACCAATCCTTTTTTCGACAGTGATCACCCTTATTACAATCATCGCACCAACCGAACCGTATTTCGGGTCGGAGTGAATGTGATTAAGCCCGAAGCTTAATTTCGAATGGATTTGAAGTTTCTGTGAGATTCATGGGGCCCGAGGCCGTTCGCATTCACGGGGTCTCCACAGCAAAGCGAGCACTTAGCGAGCTTCAAGCCCAAAAAACCGTGACCTCAAGCAACTTTGAAACCCATGAGTTGGCCACTGCATCCAGGGCCAAAAGATCGTGGCTAGATATATTGCGTGACTGCTTGAAATGCGCAACAGCACTTCGATATTTGGCTACAATAAATTGATGACAAACTTTTCAAAAACGGCTTCTTTGCAATTGCCGTTTTTGTCGCGATAGGCGGCAGATACTTTGATAAGGACTCTGTTGTCGTCTGGCTCGTCACAGTACAGACTATTGGGGCGGTCGTTGGAGTCTACAAGGTCACAGGGCGTGGCATCTTTGGGGTCTTGATCGTACAGCGTTACTTTGTCGGGGTGGGTGTTGTCTTGGCAGACCATGTGATGCAGAAAATAAATAAAAGGTCCTTCGTTGGAGCCGTCGTCGGGTTCACCATAGATGTTTAAATTTTCTTGTGAGATCACTTCTGCACCTGGACCTCCCAAACGCAATTTTTCATCCGCGGTAACACCTGTACCAAGGGCAGCATATTGTATTTTAGACAATTCATTGATTTTGGCTTTGGCCAAAGTAATGGCGTTTTCGTAATTGTTTCGATTGGTCTTGGTAATCATCACTTGCGAAAGCATACCCGCCATGCCCAAAAAGCCGATGGATAACACAACCATGGTGACCATGGCCTCGATAATGGAGATTCCTTTGCAGCTTGACGTGGGGAACGGATGTTTCCACCTCAAGGGGGAGCTTTGGTTGCAACTATTTGAAATATATTTGAAAAACTTGTTTGTCACAGTGCTTCAATTGTATAATATTTACAAAGGTGTGCAAACACAAAAACGGAGTTTCATATGAATCATCAACATTTTTTACATTCACGGCATTCTCAGAAAGGCAGTGTTTTGATCACGGGCCTACTCATGATCGCAGCATTATCGGTCATTGTGTCAATCTCATTGAACCGAAATGCAACCACCCAAAAAACAGCCAGTTTGCATCGTGACTTTAATGAAAACGATGCCATTCAAGAAAACATCATCAACGAAGTGTTGCTGCAGGTGAAAAATCATATTTGGGTCAGTGGTGGTACGCTCAGTGACATCGTAGGCAGTGGTACAGCAAGCGATCGATACACCGACTGGTACAGCGACACCTACAACTGGGTAAAAGTGGATGAACTCGATGGCACAGGCACCGGTATCGAAGAAAATTATAAAAGCATCGCCTACAACGTAAAAGTGGGTGACAACACGGATGGAGACGGCGACTATACATCGGATTCAGACAACAAAGCATTTGTATTGGTGGAATATGCCATTGATGGTGTCACCAAAAAAGTGCAAATGTTGATCTCACCGGGCAACCCTTCTCAGATTGCATCTGCGCCAGCGGATGTATTTTCAGCCACGGGTGGTTGCATTGAAGATGTGTTTGGCGGAGGCGGGACCCTTGCCTTTGAATTGGCACCTGGTTCAAACATGTCGGGTGTCGACATGACGGCCCAGGGACAAAACGGCTGCGTCACGCCGGGTGGGTGTCCAGGTAGTTTGCCTGATTTGTACGTTGGCTCAGCCAACTTTGATGCGGTCCCAATTCGTGTGGGCGTGCCGCCAACCCATGCGGACACTTCTACTTTTACAGGCCGCATGCCTGTGACCCCAACGGCCATGTACACCGACGATACATGCGGCAGTGGATCGTGGGAATATGTGCGATACTCATGCATTGTGGGTAATGGTCGTCGTCGCCGTAGAACGACATGTGGACAGTGGGTATATTCTCCCCCACCAGCCTGTACGCTGCCAGGCAACTTTTCGTTTCAGAATTCTGCCACCACCACTTACGATCAGTTCTGCACTACTGTATCGCGCGTGCTTGACGTGGCCAATGATTTGGTGGCCGCCAATGATCCCCGGGTGAATATGTTTGTAGAAAACTGGGGTACAACCAATGTATATGGCAACGCGCAGTTTGGTACAGAAGCCAACCCTGAAGTTTTGTACATTAAATCCAGCAGCACCAATGGTGAAGTACGTTTCAAAGACAAAGTAACGGGCTATGGCATCATGGTACTTTTAGGCAACGTGGTGTTTGAAGACGACTTTGAATGGAACGGCATCATCTATAACGATGAGCAAATTGCAGGGACCTACATGGAAACCCGTGGTGATTTTGATTTCCATGGGGGGTTCTTGATCAAAAACATGTATGAAGATACCGCTTTTACCAGTGACGGCCCCGAGTTGGACTATCGTTTGAAGGGT
Source organism: uncultured Bdellovibrionales bacterium (assembly GCA_964497185.1). Lineage (GTDB taxonomy): Bacteria > Bdellovibrionota_G > JALEGL01 > JALEGL01 > JAGRMV01 > CAZCBX01. The sequence continues at coordinate 68,054 of CAZCBX010000002.1, forward strand.
GTCAGCAATATTCAGTATAGCTCGTACGCGCTGGATAAAGCTTTTAATGAACTTGATCCCAACTACACCCCTGGGTACAACACCCATCCGGTGCTGGTGGAGTCCATTCAAGTGCTTTAACTTTGTTTCAAATTAAGGAATCTGGTTGACTTGGTCGTTGGGCCAGGTGGAAGAGTCCTCAGGTTTGATGTTTTCGTAAAACTGAATTTTTTCTTTGATGGCTTTGTGACGCAGTTTCATTTTTTCAGCAATCTCCGGCACCGTTGCGACCGACGGCGATCGAAGCTTTAACTCAATGGTGTTCAGTTGGCTGTAAGCCTCACCCAGTACCAATTCTTTGATTCTTTTCATTTGCTCGGGTGATAAATCTTTTTTGACAACGGTGTACGTCTTTTCCTGCTTTTCTTTGGGCGGTTCTTTGTCTTTTTTGGGTGCAGGTGCGGGCTGCGTCCATTTCTTACGTGCAGTGGGGGCAGCCACAGGCGTTGAACTTGGCGAAGGTTTGGTATAAAACCAATACCCAATCCCGCCGATGGCCAACGTGCTTAAAACAACGCTTGCAATCAACACTTTTTGTTTATTTTTTGCGCTTTGCAGCCGAGCTTCTCGCTCTTGTTTGCGACGACGAATGGCTTCAAGCTTTTGTTCTTCAAAAGTAGACATAGGCTCCATTGTAAACCAAATCAAAAAGGGCGCAAAGAGAACTTTTTACACCTTCTAAAAGCCGCAAAATCAGAGCGTAAGTGTTGTGGGGTGGACTAAAAACGTGTGTCGCGATCCATCGCGCGTTGAATGTCTTTTTTCTTTTTGGTTTCGCGTTTGTCGTACAGGTTTTTGCCTTTGGCCAGGGCAATGTCCACTTTGGCTTTGCCTTGTTTAAAATAAACTTTCAGCGGAACCAGCGTAAGTCGATCGAGTTTTACTTTTTTTTCCAGCTTGGCAATTTCATGCTTGTGCAAAAGCAAGCGAATCGGACGCACTGTATCAAGGGTGTCATGGGTGCTGGCATGTTCGTATGGAGCAATGTACACGCCTTGTAAAAAAACTTCGCCGCGGTCAATGCTGCAATAGCCTTCTTTAAGCGAAAGCTGAGCGGCACGTATGGATTTGACTTCGACCCCTTTGAGCTGCATGCCCGCCTCAAAATTTTCAAGGATTTGGTATTCATGTCGCGCTTTGCGGTTTTCAGCCTTAACTGGATTTTCTTTTTTATCTTTTTTCTTCATTTTTTGTATCCGGTTCTTGTACCTGCAAGCGCTTCCAGGTACAAGAATTCAAACAGAAATATTGGGGACAGACACCTTAAAGTGTCAGTCCCCAAATCGAGCAAAGAAGGTTTCCATGTTAACCTATGAAAAAGCGGGCGTGAGCGTATCGACGGGCAACGCGCTGGTTGGAAAAATTAAAACCATGACCAAGGGCCTACGGCCCGCAGAAGGGGGCAGTCGACTCGGTGGTTTTGCTTCGGTGGCCAGCTTGCCATCTCATTATAAAAATCCCCAAATTGTAACGGCCACCGATGGCGTGGGCACAAAAATTTTGCTTTGTAAAGAAACCCAAACATACGACACTGTGGGCATTGATTTGGTGGCCATGTCGGTCAACGACATCTTAACGGTGGGTGCCGAACCGTATTTGTTCCTAGATTACTACGCCACTTCCAAATTGGAGCTTGAAACGGCTCAAGCCGTTCTCAAAGGCATTGTAAAAGGTTGCAAGCAGGCCAACTGCGCATTGGTGGGCGGAGAAACAGCGGAGATGCCGCAAGTGTATCGGCCTGGCGATTTTGACTTGGCTGGTTTTTGCATTGGCGTGTTGGAAAAAGGGCAAGCATTGGACGGCAGCGCAGTTCAACCCAACGATGTTCTCATCGGTCTACCATCCAGTGGTCTTCATTCCAATGGCTTTTCTTTGGCCCGTGCGGCCCTTCGAAAAAGCAAACTGACCTATCAAGATCCCGTCGATTTTGCCAAAGGCAAAACTTGGGGCCAGCTGTTGCTCACACCCACCAAAATTTATGTAAAAGACGTATTGCCTTGGGTGCAAAAGAAGAAAATCAAAGCCATGGCGCACATCACCGGAGGCGGTTTTCAAGAAAACTTGGTGCGGGTATTGCCTGAAGGGGTGCAAGCCGTGGTGGATCATCAACAATGGCGTGTGCCAAAGGTTTTTTCAGCCCTTGCGCAAGCGGGCCACATTGCAACCGACGAAATGTACCGCACATTCAATATGGGCATTGGCATGGTGCTGGTGGTGGGGCCTGCGGATGCGAGCTTAATTTTAAAGAGCATTCGGGGTAGCCGGGCGATTGGTGTGGTTGAAAAAGGGGGGCGCGGTGTGCGGTGGAAGAGTGCTCTTTGAAAATGTAGATTAAAGGTTGTTTAATTGTATTTGAGGGATCGAGGGGCCCGAGGGAGCCCGCATTCGCTAGGTCCTCGCTTGCGCTGCGGAGTCGCTCATGTCGGACTCCCTCGGGCTGGCGCTTTGCCTATGTTGGGGTTGGGGAGAGTGGGATTGACAAACGCCTTTGGCGTTTGTTTCTATATTTTATTTTGCTTTGAAACGCCTTATGAAGACCAGCCCAAAAAGCTGTTCGAGGAGCTTGTTTGAAACCCACAACAGTTTTGTCAGTAGACTATGAATGGGTTGCTAGATCGAAAATAGGGGTTAGGAATCTTGATTTAGGCGTGGGTCGCGGCCGCGGTAGGTGATCAAGCCGTGGCTTGGATCGTACGGAGATACGCCCACTGTGACGTTGTCACCCAAAATCACGCGAATGTGACGTTTGCGTAGCTTGCCTGCCAACCGTGCATTAAGCTTCATGCCGTTGGGGCCTTCCACCAAGAAATGCCCGCCTGCGAGCACTTCGGTTACTTTGCCTTCAATGTATACCAAATCTTCTTTAGCCAAATCGTTTCCTTCCCAAAAGGGGAAAATGACAGCTTCGAATGGATGATTTCATTTTCATTCGAAATCTTGCTGCATAAAAATTGTGATCATGCAATAATTCAAAAATACATAGAAGGCAAGCAACATGAGTTCCAAAAAGAAGAAAGTTTATTTACTATTTCTGCCCCTATGGATGGGTGCGCTTTGTATTTTTGCATATAATATTGGATACAAACGAGGCTTGCAGGATAGCAACATGCCATTGAGCAGCCAAGGGTCGCCGCAACCAAAGGACTTAGAAAAAGCAAAAGTGCAGCGACTCACCTTTTTTGATACGCTCCATCAGCCACCACAGATTCCCCATGAAATGATCGAACCATCCTCCAAATCCGCTCCAAAAAAACAAAAACCCAAAGCGGTCGACACGGTTGAAAATGTTGTAGAGCAACAACTCGCGCAATCAAACCTTCAAGCTTCAGCGCCACCTAAAACCGAACGCGTGTCGCAAGAAGACGACAAAGAAGTTAAGTTGAAAATTGATAAAAAAGATCATAAAAATCAGAAGGTTGCTGTTTATAACAAAGAATATACTTTAGACCAAATGAAGCGTCTGCCGTGGGCCGTTCAGGTGGGTGCGTTTTCGGATGGGGTGCAGGCCATCCTGCTTCAAAAAGAATTGCAAAACAAAGGATATCCAGCCTTTACGGCTCAAGGGTCCAACGATTTAACCAAAGTGTTTGTAGGCGGTCAAAGCCAAGATCAATCGCACCACCTGAAGAAAGACTTGGAAAACAGTGGCTATTTAAAAACTTTTGTGGTCAAAAGGGCCCCATGAATTTGGATCAACTCATTGTCGCATTGGACCACGTCGATCCCATGCAAAATTACCGGCTTATGGACCAGTTGGCAGGTCATGTTCAGCGGGTGAAAATTGGTTCCATTGCTTTTGGCGCAGAAGGGCCCAAAGTCCTAAATTACGCACATCAAAAAGGTTTCTCTATTTTTTTGGATCTCAAGTTTTACGACATTCCTCATACGGTGGCCCATGCCGTGGCAGCCATTGCCAAACAAGTACCCCTCAATATGCTGACCGTGCATGCCTCTGGCGGTGCAAACATGATCCAAGCCGTGCATAAGATCCTTGATGACCTGCCCACCGATCACAGGCCGCATATATTGGCCGTCACCGTGTTGACCAGCTTTGAAAAACAACCATTGATTGATGTTGGTTATGCCAATAAAAGCATCGAAGCCCATGCCTTGCATATGGGTCAATTGGCGATCGATGCAGGCGCCGATGGCCTGGTTTGCTCAGCATGGGAAGTGGCCTCGCTGAAAAAGGCCCTTGGAAGCTCCCATTTGTATGTGGTGCCCGGTATCCGAATGCCGGACGATGACCCCAACGACCAAAAGCGCGTCACCACTCCCACCCAAGCCATTCAAAATGGCGCCACCCATGTGGTGATGGGCCGTTCGATCACCGCTTCAAGTGATCCAATACAAGTGATTAAAAATATAGAGGAAATGCAGTGATTCACATTGAAATGGTCTTGACCAACAAGCATGCCATGGAGGCTGCCTGGGCAAGTCCTTACACCACCGTAAAATCTTTAATTTTGCGCAAAGACAAGCAAGTGCCCAGCGCTTGGCAGGCCATGGTACAGGAACGCAATATTTCTGTGCGGCGTGAAAAATTCGATGCGCAACGCCACGACCACACCATTGAAATGAATGTGGTTTGGCGGCTGTACCCAGACTGCAAACAATGGCGAATAAACCATGCGTCAGCCGACCGAGAACTGGTCATTTTTTTGGATCGATTGCAAGATCCTCAAAATGTCGGCAATATTGTGCGAACAGCCTGTTTTTTTGGCGCCAGTGCCGTGGTTATTCCCAAAACGCGCAGTGCCAAAATTGGAGAAACCATGGTTCGTGCTTCGGTGGGTGCGGCCCTGCAACTTCCGGTGGTACACTGCACCAACTTGGTTCGTGAGATGAAGAATTTTCAAAATGAAGGCTTCTATTTATGGGGGTTGAGCCCCCATGAATCCGCCATCTTGGGCGACGAAAAAGCGCCGCCGGCCAAAATTGGCTTAATTATCGGGTCTGAAGGGCAGGGCATGGCCAGTCTTACAGAGAAAACATGCGATCAATTGTTTCGTTTATCCAAGCATGCAGGGGTTGAAAGTCTCAATGCTTCCAGCGCGGCGGCCATTGCCATTTATGAAACCGCAAATAAGCTGCACCCTTAAGTCCTTTTATCATCCTCTTTTTAGCCAGGTCAGCTCTTTTAAAAACGATTTTTTTGATGTTTTTCAATTCATTTGCGACAAAGTATTTGACAGGTTGCGGAAAATAACTTAAAACTCCACGACTTCTAAAGGTGTATTGGTGCGTTTATGCAAATAAATCATCAATATCTTTGGGAGCGAGATGGGATCATGCTGGCGTAGCTCAATTGGTAGAGCAACTGATTTGTAATCAGTAGGTTGCGGGTTCAAGTCCCATCGCCAGCTCCACTTTATAATCAATGGTGAGGTGCCTGAGCGGTCAAAAGGAGCAGACTGTAAATCTGCCGGCGTATGCCTTCGAAGGTTCGAATCCTTCTCTCACCACCATTTTTTGCCTTTTAGGCTAAGAATGAAAAGGGCTCTTTGAATAGAGCGCTTTTGGTTAGCGTAAGAGCGCACTTAAGGCTTGATTGCGGGGGTAGCTCAATTGGTAGAGCATCAGCCTTCCAAGCTGAGGGTTGCGAGTTCGAGGCTCGTCCCCCGCTCCAAACTGAAAGTGTGGAGTTAATGGACATGAGCTTCGTTTAAGGCAAACGTACGAATGCCCACGTAGCTCAGTAGGTAGAGCACTTCCTTGGTAAGGAAGAGGTCACCGGTTCAAATCCGGTCGTGGGCTCCACTTTGTCCTTGGTTAACCGTATAAAGTGGACAGCGACATGCAAAATGCATGTCCCATGTGAACATTGTGAATACCCAAAAACTTCTAATGATAGGGAGATAAAAAATGTCTAAAGAAAAGTTCGAAAGAACCAAACCCCATGTCAACGTCGGGACCATTGGTCACGTTGATCATGGTAAAACCACTCTGACTTCAGCCATCACCACGGTGCTAGCCACCAAAGGTTTTGCTGAAAAAATTGTATACGATCAAGTTGCCAAAGCCGATGCGAAATCATTCCGTCGTGATGCAACCAAAATTTTGACTGTAGCATTGTCGCACGTTGAGTATGAATCTGAAACGCGTCACTATGCACACATCGACTGTCCTGGTCACGCCGATTACGTAAAAAACATGATCACTGGTGCGGCTCAAATGGATGGTGCGATTCTTGTTGTGAGTGCACCTGCCGGTCCTATGCCTCAAACCCGCGAGCACATTTTGCTTGCACGTCAGGTAAACGTACCCAGCATCACCGTATTTATGAACAAATGCGACTTGGTGGATGACGAAGAATTGTTGGATCTTGTTGAGTTGGAAGTTCGTGAACTTCTTTCAAAATACGATTTCCCCGGTGATGATGTTCCTGTCATCCGTGGTTCAGCCACAGGCGCAATTGCTGACCCAGAGGGCCCTGGTGCTCAATGCATTTGGGATCTTCTAAAAGCCTTGGATGAAAACATCGCTGAGCCTCAACGTGACCTTGATAAACCATTCTTGATGCCTGTCGAAGATATCTTCTCCATCGAGGGTCGTGGTACCGTAGTAACTGGTAAAATCGAACAAGGTATCGTAAAAGTTGGTGACGAAATTGAAATCGTGGGTATCCGCGATACGCAAAAAACCACTGTTACCGGTGTTGAAATGTTTAAAAAGCTGCTTGATAGCGGTGAAGCAGGTGACAACGTTGGTTTGTTGCTTCGTGGTATCAAACGTGAAGACGTGGAACGAGGCCAAGTGCTTTGTAAGCCAGGTTCAATCACACCACACACCAAATTCAAAGCAACTGCTTATATTTTGAACAAAGAAGAAGGTGGTCGACACACCCCATTCTTTAAAGGTTACCGTCCGCAGTTTTACTTCCGTACAACCGACGTAACCGGTGACATCACCCTTCCTGAAAATGTGGAAATGGTTATGCCTGGTGACAGCGTTGATTTCGAAGTAAACCTAATCAGCGGTATCGCCATGGACAAAGAAGTGCGTTTTGCAATCCGTGAGGGTGGACGCACCGTTGGTTCAGGCGTAGTTTCTGAAATCATCGAGTAAAAAAGCTCGAGATTTTTAGCAAACTCCCTATCGAAACAGCATGCGGCGCTGCCTCATTTTGGGGTAGCGCCAAATGCGTCTTTAGTGTATAAGGGCGCACTTACAAAATAAATGAGGTGACACGTTGTCAAATGATCGCAAATGGATTTATTTATCCTACCTGATTGCAACCGCATTGGTGGCATGGGTGCTGCACAAACTTGGTGCCATGGTGCTGGGTATTGTGGGGCTTCCCAATCCCCGATTGTTGGAAGTGGCCCCTGCAACAGCAGTGGGCGGATGTTTGATCGCCGGCGTTGCGGCTCTTATTTATTTTAGTCGAGACAAAGTTCAAACTTTCTCTCTAGAGGTGTTGCAAGAGCTTAAAAAAGTAACTTGGCCCCTAAGAAAAACAGCCTACCTCTCTACCGTGGTGGTGCTGGTGTTGGTGATGATTTGTGCGGTTTTTTTAGGACTGTTCGATGCATTGTCCAACTGGTTTGTGAAAATTGTGCTAAGCGCATAATGCCTTGGCATGGGAATATTTGGAAGCGTACGCGATGAAAACACTTGAAGAAAAAATGCAAGAAGCGATGAGTCAGCAAGCGGCTGAACCTGAGAAAGCGCCAGCCAATCAGGAACAAACGCAAGCTGAGCAAGTCGTGGCTGAAGCGCCATCGCCCTCTGAAAACTCTGAGCAACAAGCTCCAGAGCAAGAAGAGGTCGCCGCCAACACGCCATCGGCGCCAACGCATCCAGATATGAAATGGTACATTGTTCACACTTACTCTGGCTATGAGCAAAAAGCCAAGCAGGGTATTTTGGAGAACATGAAAAACAAAAACAAAGAAGAGCTTTTTGGAGACATCTTAATTCCCACCGAAAATGTCGTGGAAGTCTCTGGCGGTAAGAAAAAAACCCGCGAAAAGAAATTTTTTCCAGGCTATGTTTTTGTACAAATGGTTTTAAATCCTGATACTTGGCACATCGTCAATGATTCACCCCGAGTAACAGGTTTTGTGGGCAAAGGTATGATGCCACCTGCGATCCCAGAAAAAGAAGTCCAGCGACTCACGCAGAATATTTCTGATGGTTCAATGGCAACGAAACTAAAAGTTGAGTTTGATAAAGGTGAAAGCGTTCGCGTTGTGGACGGGCCTTTCCAAAACTTTAACGGTGTGGTGGATGATGTGAACCCTGACAAAGGCAAGCTTCGAGTCTTGGTCAGTATTTTTGGACGTTCCACCCCTGTGGAACTTGATTACGCTCAAGTAGAGAAGAACTAAGAAAGAAGTCATCATGGCAAAAAAAATTCAAGCATACATAAAGTTACAAATCCCGGCCGGTAAAGCCAATCCCGCACCGCCAGTTGGTCCAGCTTTGGGTCAGCATGGTGTCAACATCATGGATTTTTGTAAGGCTTTTAACGCCGAAACCGCACAAACGGGCGACGCGATCGTTCCAGTTGTCATTACGGTGTTTGATGATCGTAGTTTTACATTTATTAAAAAGACCGAGCCCGCCTCAGCGCTTTTGAAAAAAGCCGCCGGTGTAAAAAAAGGGTCCGGCGTGCCCAACAAAGACAAAGTTGGCAAAGTGTCTCGTGCACAAATTAAAGAAATTGCAGAAACAAAAATGCCTGATTTGAATGCAGCAAGCATCGAAGCAGCCATGAAAATCATTGAAGGCAGCGCCCGCAGCATGGGCCTAGAAGTTGAGGGTTAAAGCCATGGGTAAACACGGTAAAAAATACAATGCATCTGCAAAAACCATTGATGCAGAAAATAGATACGAACTCAACGAAGCCGTTGAAAAGATTCAAGGTTTTGACAAAGCAAAATTTGACGAAACCATCGACATTGCTGTTCGCCTGGGCGTAGACCCCAAGCATGCGGATCAAATGGTTCGTGGCGTTTCCATGTTGCCTCACGGCACGGGTAAAACGGTGCGTGTGGTGGTTATTGCCAAAGGTGAAAAAGAAGCCGAAGCCAAAGAAGCCGGTGCAGATCACGTGGGCGGCGATGACATCGTTGAAAAAATTCAAGGTGGTTGGTTGGACTTCGATAAGCTCATCGTAACACCTGACATGATGGCCAAAGTGGGCCGTTTGGGTACCATTTTGGGACCACGCGGTTTAATGCCAAACCCCAAAGCGGGTACTGTAACCACCGATATTGCCAAAACGGTTGAGCAAGTTAAAGCCGGACGCGTAGAATACCGAGTGGACAAAAACGGCATCGTGCACAGCATTGTTGGTAAAGCTTCTTTCGATCAAGGTAAATTGGTTGAAAATGTTCAAGCATTGATGGAATCCATCCAGAAAGCCAAACCCGCTTCTGCCAAAGGTACATATGTTCAATCTGTTACGCTTTCCTCTACCATGGGGCCAGGTGTAGCCATCGATCCAGCATCCATTGCAAAATAAGGGAGATTTAAGTATGTTACGCAAAAACGTAAAAAAGAAAGAGGAGTTGGTAGGGGTACTTTCCGACCGCTTCCAAACCGTCAACGCAGCCATCGTCTCTCATTATGCGGGAACCACCGTAGAGCAAATGACCAGTCTTCGCAATAACTTGCGTGAACATGGTGTAGAGATGCGCATCGTTAAAAACTCTTTGGCCAAACGGGCCATTAAAGACACCGATTTAGAACCCCTAACGGACCATTTAACCGGTCCTACGGCCTTGGCTTACTGTGACGATGATCCAGTGGCTTTGGCCAAAGCATTGAATGACTTTGCTGGTGAGAACGAGCAGTTTGTGATTCAAGCTGGGGTTTTAAGAGGACAATTGCTTGAAAAAGCTCAAGTGGTTGAACTTGCCAAAACGCCAAGCAGAGATGTATTGCTCGGCCGTATGGTGGGCACGTTGCAAAACCCAATTACAGGTTTTGTATGTGTGACTTCAGGAATTCTTCGAAAACTTGTGTACGCCCTCGACGCAGTTCGAAGAGAAAAAGAAAAACAAGAGGGATAATTTTCGTTTCTTTTAGGGGAATGAATGGACAGACAAAACATCATTGGAGGATGTAAAAATGGGAACTAAAATGAGTAAAGAAGAATTGGTTCAGTTTATCGAATCAATGTCCGTATTGGAACTTAAAGAATTGGTAGAGACGTTGGAAGAACATTTCGGCGTATCTGCTGCTCCTGTTGCTGTTGCTGGCGGTGCTGCCCCAGCTGGTGGTGATGCAGGTGCTGCTGCTGAGAAAACAGACTTCACCGTTATGTTGAAAGCAGTGGGCGACAAAAAAATCCAGGTTATCAAAGCCGTACGTGCGATCACTGGCTTGGGTTTGAAAGAAGCCAAAGAGCTTGTTGATGGAGCTCCCAAAGCCATCAAAGAAAACGTTGCAAAAGAAGAAGCTGAAAAAATGAAAGCCGATCTTGAAACCGAAGGCGCTGAAGTAGAGCTCGCTTAAGGTAGGATCGCTTTTATTTTAATGCACCCTTCGATTGATATACGTATTGTAACTTTATTCCCTTTATGCAGGGCAAAACAGTTGTTTTTGTCCTGCATATGCGCTCGTCTGCAGTTTTGCAGGGGCAGGGGGTTGTTTTTGCATACCAATACCAATCTACTGACTTATAACCTTTTTGGAAAAGGAGCCATGTAATGGCATCGACAATCATCAGTCACATGAAACGCCCGCGTAGAAATTTTGCGAAAATTCGCAAAGTTATTGATGTGCCCAATCTAATGGACATTCAACGCAAATCTTATGAAACTTTTCTGCAGGCAGAAGTGCCAGCAGGCGAGCGAAATGGAACAGGGCTTGATGGTGTATTCAAGTCGGTTTTTCCAATTAAAGATTACAACGAAACAGCTTCGCTTGAGTACGTTGGCTACAAAATGGAAGCGCCAAAATATGACGTGGATGAATGTGTAAAAAAAGGTTTGACCTATTCATGCCCTTTGCGTGTTGTGGTTCGTTTGATTGTTTGGGACAGCAACAACCCAGATGATCCAGGCGCCATCCGTGATGTAAAAGAGCAAGAAGTTTACTTTGGTGAAATTCCTTTGATGACCACCAACGGTACCTTTATTGTCAACGGCACCGAGCGTGTGGTTGTAAGTCAATTGCACCGTAGCCCTGGCGTGTTTTTCTTTTCAGAAAAAAGCGAAACAGCGTCTCGAAGCAACATTCTCTACTCTGCAAGAATTCTACCGTACCGCGGTTCATGGTTGGACTTCGAATACGATCATCGCGACATCATCAATGTTCGAATCGACCGTCGTCGTAAGATGCCTGTGACCATTTTGCTCAAAGCATTGGGATGCACCGAAGAGGAAATTCTAGACCACTTTTACTCAGCGGAAGAATTCACCTTTGGCAGCGGTAAAAAAATCACCAAAAAAGTCAATCCTGAATTGTTGGTCGGTCAAAAAGTCTCCAAAGACATTGTGGACCCCAAAGGCAAAAAAGTATTGGTCAAAGAAGGTCGAAAAATCACCAAATTTTCACTTCGAAAAATTGAAGAAGCCAAAATCAAAGAAATTGAAGTCGAGCTGCATGACCTTATTGGTCGCGTCGCATCACGCGACATTGTGGATCCCAAAACCGGCGAAGTGGTGTTGGGCATCAATCAGGTTTTCTCTGAAGAAACCTATGAAACCATTTTAGAAAAGAAAATTAAGAAAATCGAGCTTCTATTTATCGACGGCATCAACGTCAATCCTGGTATTCGCAATGCCATGTTGGCAGACAAAATTGCCAACAGCGAAGAAGCTTTGATGGAAATTTGCGCACGTTTGCGCCCGGGCGATCCTCCAACGTTGGAAACCGCCACCGCATTTTTTGAAAACTTGTTTTTCAACCCAGAGCGCTATGACTTATCCGAAGTCGGCCGTTTAAAAATCAATCACAAATATGGTTTTGATACGTCTCTTGAAACCCGCACGCTGGAAAAAGAAGACATCATGGCCACTGTGAAATACCTTGCCGATCTAAAGGATGGCAAAGGGGTTGTGGATGACATCGATCACTTGGGCAATCGTCGGGTTCGCAGTGTGGGTGAGCTGGTTGAAATTCAGTACCGCATTGGTTTGGTTCGCATGGAGAAAGCCATTCGCGAACGCATGACCCTGCAAGATCTTGAAACATTGATGCCGCACGAGTTGGTCAACTCCAAACCAGTGCAAGCCGTGTTAAAAGAGTTTTTTGGTTCAAGTCAGTTATCCCAATTCATGGATCAAACCAATCCATTGTCCTCGGTTACGCACAAACGTCGTTTGTCTGCATTGGGACCGGGCGGTTTGACCCGCGATCGCGCTGGTTTTGAAGTTCGTGATGTGCACACCACACACTATGGCCGTATTTGTCCGGTTGAAACACCTGAGGGTCCAAACATTGGTTTGATCACCTCGCTTTCAACCTACGCCCGCGTCAATGACCACGGTTTTATTGATACGCCTTATCGTGTGGTTAAAAACGGCAAAGTCACCGATGAAGTTATTTTTCTAACCGCATTGGAAGAAGAAGGGCACATTATTGCTCAGGCCAACGCGGTGTTGGACAACAAAGGTAAATTTGAATCTGAGTTGGTTTCTGCCCGTAAACAAGGCGAATACATCACCGTTGATCCTGCTCAAATCACACTGATGGATGTGTCACCAAACCAGTTGGTTTCTGTGGCCGCATCGTTGGTGCCATTTTTGGAAAACGATGATGCCAACCGTGCCTTGATGGGTTCAAACATGCAGCGTCAAGCTGTGCCCTTGTTGATCCCTCAGGCGCCCATTGTTGGTACAGGCATCGAAGAAATTGTAGCCCGTGATTCTGGCTCCTCTTTGGTGGCGCGTCACGATGGTGTGGTTGAAAGCGTCGATGCCAGCCGCATTGTGGTGAAAACCAAAGGCAGTGCCAAACAAGGCTCGCAAATCGATATTTACAATTTGATTAAATATCAACGTTCCAACCAGGGTTCTTGCATCAACCAACGAATTTTGGTTCGCAAAGGCGACAAAATTTCTGCAGGCGATGTCATTGCCGATGGCCCCTCCACCTCCAAAGGTGAATTGGCACTCGGACGAAACATGATTGTCGCGTTTATGCCATGGAATGGTTACAACTATGAAGATTCCATTCTTTTGTCAGAGCGTTTGGTCAAAGACGATGTCTTTACCTCCGTGCACATTGAATCATTTGAAGTCATGGCACGCGATACCAAACTGGGCAAAGAAGAATTGACCCGAGACATTCCCAATATGAGTGAAGAAGGTCTCAAAGACTTAGACGAGGCCGGCATCATTCGCATTGGTGCCGAAGTTAGTCCTGGCGATATCTTGGTGGGTAAAATCACCCCCAAAGGTGAAACCCAACTTTCACCGGAAGAAAAGCTATTGCGCGCCATTTTTGGTGACAAAGCAGGTGATGTAAAAGATACGTCACTTCGCGTGCCACCAGGCTGTCGCGGTACGGTGATCGATGCCCATGTATTTTGCCGTGATGGTGTGGACAAAGATTCTCGTCACAAAGAAATTGAAGAAGAATCTGTACGCAACTTGTTGCAAGATCAAGAAGATCAAGTCAAAATCATTCGCGAAACAGCGTATGACAACATCCGCGGGTTGCTTAAAAACAAAGTAGCTTCCGTGGCGGTTGAAGATGGCGAAGGCAACAAAATTGCCAAAAAAGGTGACAAGCTCACCGAAGCCATTTTGAAACAAGTGCCCAACAACCAACTTCGGTCCATCTCTTTAAAAGACGATGAAAAAACCGAAGAAGAAGTAGCCGGCGTACTTGCGCAGCTCAAAGACCAAATGTCGTTTATTAAAACTGTGTTCAGTGAAAAAATTGAACGCATGAAATCAGGCGATGAGCTATTGCCCGGCGTCATCAAAATGGTGCGCGTATTTGTGGCCATCAAACGCAAGATTTCAGTCGGTGATAAAATGGCTGGTCGACACGGAAACAAAGGTGTTGTTTCGAAGTTGGTGCCTGTAGAGGATATGCCATACTTGGAAGACGGAACACCAGTTGATGTTGTTTTGAACCCATTGGGTGTACCATCTCGAATGAACGTAGGGCAAATCTTAGAAACCCATTTAGGATGGGCCGGCTTGCGTTTGGGCAACAAGATCCAAAAAATGGTGGATGACCAGTACAGCCCAGATAAAATCCGTGAATTTTTCAAGAAGAGCTATCACAGCGATCTTCATGAAATGATTGATGGCATGTCCGACAAAGATGTGATTAGCGCTGCGGCTCAAATCAGCAAAGAGGGTGTGCACATGGCAACACCAGTCTTTGACGGTGCCAATGACGTAGACATCAAAGAGCTGTTAGAAACAGCTGATGAAGATACCTCCGGACAGTCTCGTTTGTATGACGGCCGCACAGGTGAAAAGTTCATGAACGATGTTACCGTCGGTGTGATGTACATGTTGAAACTACACCATCTGGTGGATGATAAAATTCATGCACGGTCCATCGGACCATACTCACTTGTCACGCAACAGCCCCTGGGTGGTAAAGCTCAGTTCGGTGGTCAGCGTCTCGGTGAGATGGAGGTTTGGGCACTGGAAGCATACGGTGCAGCGCATGCGTTGCAAGAGTTTCTCACTGTGAAATCTGACGATATCACGGGTCGAACTCAAATGTATGAAGCCATTGTAAAAGGCGAAAACCGTCTGGATTGTGGTATTCCCGAGTCGTTTAACGTATTAACCAAAGAGTTAAAAGCGTTGGGCTTGGACATCCGATTGCTGGAAAAGCAAGACATGGAAGCACTGCAAAGCCAAATGGCCCAAGCGCAGCAAGCGGATGCATAAACATTTTTTTAATGGATAAGCCAAGGATAAAGCTATGAGCATGGAAAACATTTTTACATTCTTTGAAAAACCAAAGGATCCACTATCGTTCGAAGCCATTCAGGTGATGTTGGCATCACCCGAAAAAACAATGGAATGGTCTTTTGGTGAAATCAAAAAACCCGAAACCATCAATTACCGTACGTTCAAACCAGAACGGGATGGTCTTTTCTGTGCCAAAACCTTTGGTCCTGTAAAAGATTACGAATGCATCTGCGGCAAATACAAGCGCATGAAGCACCGTGGTATTGTGTGTGAAAAATGTGGTGTTGAGGTCATTGAATCCAAAGTTCGACGTGACCGCATGGGCCATATCCAATTGGCGTGTCCTGTTTCGCACATTTGGTTTTTAAAATCATTGCCAAGCCGAATTGGTAACTTGTTGGATGTCACGCTTAAAGACATGGAGCGCGTCATTTATTTTGAAGCTTTTATTGTGATTGAGCCAGGCGCAACTGATTTAGAAGTGGCGCAAATCCTCAGTGAAGAAGAGTATTACGAAGCACTTGAAACGTATGGCGAAGATGCCTTTCATGCGGACATGGGTGCGGAAGCTGTTCGAGAAATTTTATCAGAATTAAACTTGGATGACCTTGCGGCAGACCTAAAAGAAGAAGCCGAAGCCACCAAATCTGAAATCAAGAAAAAGAAAATTGCCAAGCGCCTGAAAGTGGTACAAGCCTTCCGTGATTCCGGCAATCGACCCGAGTGGATGATCATGACGGTGTTGCCTGTGTTGCCTCCAGACTTGCGTCCGTTGGTGCCCTTGGATGGCGGTCGTTTTGCGACTTCCGACTTGAATGATTTGTATCGCCGCGTGATCAATCGTAACAATCGTTTGCGCCGCTTGATGGAGCTTAATGCGCCATCCATCATTGTACGCAATGAAAAACGCATGCTTCAAGAAGCCGTGGATGCTTTGTTTGATAACGGTCGTCGTGGTCGTGCCATTACAG
This sequence comes from uncultured Bdellovibrionales bacterium, assembly GCA_964497185.1. Classification (GTDB taxonomy): domain Bacteria; phylum Bdellovibrionota_G; class JALEGL01; order JALEGL01; family JAGRMV01; genus CAZCBX01. The sequence goes on from CAZCBX010000002.1 coordinate 83,907, forward strand.
GTACCAATAAACGCCCCTTGAAATCTTTGTCCGACATGATCAAAGGTAAGCAAGGACGTTTCCGACAAAATCTATTGGGTAAACGTGTGGATTACTCGGGTCGTTCCGTCATCGTGGTGGGCCCAGAACTGCGTTTGCATCAGTGTGGTCTACCCAAAACCATGGCTTTGGAACTTTTCAAACCTTTTATCTACAGCAAATTGGAAGAAAAAGGCTTGGTGTCAACCGTCAAAGCCGCCAAAAAAATGGTGGAAGAAAAAACAGACCATGTGTGGGACGTATTGGCCGAAGTGGTGCGCGAGCATCCAGTGATGCTCAACCGAGCACCAACATTGCACCGATTGGGCATTCAGGCATTTGAACCTGTCTTGATCGAAGGCAAAGCCATCCGTTTGCATCCATTGGTTTGTGCAGCGTTCAACGCGGATTTTGATGGTGACCAAATGGCCGTTCACGTGCCTTTGTCTGTGGAAGCACAGGTAGAAGCGCGTGTGTTGATGATGTCCACCAACAACATTTTGTCGCCAGCCAATGGTAAACCGGTCATCATTCCTTCGCAGGACATTGTTTTGGGACTTTATTATCTAACCCGTGAGCGCATTGGTGCCAAAGGCGAAGGTAAAATGTTTTCTTCGCCACGCGAAGTGCAAATGGCGTTGGATGCCGGCAAAGTCGAAGAGCACACCAAAATCAAGGTGCGCATCAAAGGCGAAATGCACGATACCACTGTGGGCCGCGTGATGTTTTATGACATCGTGCCCGACAAAATTCCTTTTAAAATGATCAACAAAACCATGGATAAAAAATCCTTGGCTGACTTGATTGACAAGGCCTACCGAATTTGTGACCAAAAAGACACCATCTTGTTGGCCGATTCTTTAAAGAACCTTGGGTTTTCGTTTTCCACCAAAGCAGGCATTTCTATTTGCATGGATGACATGATGATTCCAGAAAGCAAATACAAGCTGATCGAAGATGGAAACAGCGAAGTAGCCAAAATTGAACAGCAGTACACCGATGGTTTGATTACCTACGGTGAGCGCTACAACAAAGTGGTGGATACCTGGGCGCAAATTGCTGAGCAAATTGCCAAAGAAATGATGAAAGAAATTGGTCAAGAAGAGATCACCAATGAAGAAGGCAAAAAAGAAAAAATTGCCAGCTTCAACTCGATCTTTATGATGGCCGATTCTGGTGCTCGTGGTTCTGCACAGCAGCTGCGTCAGCTAGCTGGGATGCGAGGTCTTATGGCCAAACCATCGGGCGAAATCATTGAAACCCCCATCACTGCAAACTTTAAAGAAGGCTTAACGGTACAACAATACTTTATTTCGACCCACGGGGCGCGAAAAGGTCTTGCCGATACAGCGCTGAAAACTGCAAACTCAGGATACCTGACCCGTCGTTTGGTGGATGTGGCCCAAGACGCCATCATCACGGAATACGACTGCAAAACCCTCGACGGCATCGACGCGACACCATTGATTGAAGGTGGTGAAGTGGTTGAAACCTTGGGTGATCGCATTTTGGGTCGCGTCGCACTCGAAGACGTGATTGATCCCATCACCGATCAAGTCATTGTTCCAGCCAACGTAGAAATCGATGAAAAATACATGGCGGCGGTTGAAGATTCAGGCGTTGAAAAAGTGCGCATTCGAAGCGTACTGACCTGTCAAACCCGACGTGGTATTTGTACACTTTGTTATGGTCGTGATTTATCACGAGGCCGTATGGTCAACGTGGGCGAAACCGTCGGCGTGATTGCGGCGCAGTCCATTGGTGAGCCAGGCACACAGCTGACCATGCGTACTTTCCACGTGGGTGGTACCGCAACCCGTCGTGCTGAGCAGTCCACCTTGGAAAGCCGCAACGAAGGTCGTATCAAATATCTCGACGTATTGACCGTAAAAAATGAACAAGGTCTACTGACAGTGACCAATCGAAATGGTCAAATCGCCATCACCGATGCCACCGGCAGAGAAAAAGAAAAGTATCCGATTGCCTACGGCGCGCAGCTTCGTTTCGAAGAGGGCGCCAGCGTCAAAGCCGGCACTGTCATCGCTGAATGGGATCCGTATACCATTCCAATCATCACTGAAACCGGCGGAACCGTAAAATACGGTGACATGGTTGAGGGCAACACCATTCAGGATCAGGTCGACCCTGTCACCGGCTTGTCCAGTAAAGTGGTGATTCAAGGTCGTGACCCCGATCTGCGTCCAAGCATCAGCTTGCTGGATGACAAAGGCCAACCCTTGAAACTGCGTACTGGTTCAGATGCAACGTATCTGTTGCCAGTAGACGCCATTGTGGTTGTAGGAGACGGACAAACCGTACCTCCAGGCGGCATTGTGGCCAAAATTCCACGCGAAACCACCAAAACCAAAGACATCACGGGTGGTTTGCCACGGGTAGCAGAGCTATTTGAAGCCCGTAAACCAAAAGAAATTGCCGTGATTTCCGAAATTGACGGCGTGGTTTCTTTTGGCAAGGACACCAAAGGCAAACGAAAAGTCGTGGTGACACCCGAAGTCGGACAAGAACGCGAGTACTTGATCCCCAAAGGCAAGCATATTTCTGTGTTGGAAGGCGACATTGTTCGTGCAGGTGAAGCCCTGATGGACGGTGCTTCCAACCCACATGATATTTTGCGTGTGCTGGGGGAAAAAGAGCTGGCCAAGTATCTCTTGGATGAAGTTCAGGAAGTGTATCGTTTGCAAGGTGTAAAAATCAACGACAAGCACATCGAGACCATTGTTCGTCAGATGTTGCGCAAAGTCATGATTTCCAACCCAGGGGATACAAGCTTCTTGGCAGGTGAAACCGCCGATAAAGCCGTATTCTTGGAAGAAAACGAACGCGTGAAAAAGATCAAAGGCAAGCCCGCAACGGCAGAACCTCTCTTGTTGGGGATCACCAAAGCGTCGCTTTCCACAGAATCCTTTATTTCTGCGGCATCGTTCCAAGAGACCACCAAAGTCTTTACGGAAGCTTCCATCAACGGACGCATCGACCACTTGCGTGGCCTGAAAGAGAATATCGTCATGGGCCGCTTGATCCCAGCCGGAACTGGCTTCAAGCACTACCGTGACCTTGGTCTCCACGTCAACATGGAAGACGCACCCGAAGATGCTTCAGCTGAGGACTACAGTGGTGAAGGTGTCGAGTCCATGATTCAAATGGATCCCGTAACCGACCACGCCTAAAATTGAATGAGGGGACATACCTTCAGGTGTGTCCCCTCATCCTTATCCCCATAGCCGGTCAGCAGCCCCACACATGTCCTTTCATCCTTATCTTAAAAAAAGGGAGCAAGTTTTTAGCTTGCTCCCTTTGTTTATTTTAGAAAAAACATACAATTTTAATAAGTTAGAAGGCTTTTACGGATAACAATAAGAAACCAACCCAGGCTGCACATCAAATGGGCACCTGTTGCCTTGAATTCTCAAATAAAAGATAAAAAAAGCTCGGCTATTGATCCAAGCAAACGTTCAGATCATAATTGCAGGCTTTGGTGCAGTTTTTGAAGTCGTCGCCGGTTTTGTATTCGCATGCCTGCGTACAGTCATCAAAAGATGCGCTGCATTCTTTGGTCATTTTTCGGGTATCTTCCGATGCTTTCTTACCTGTATTGATTTTAAGGCTGCAGGCTGAGAAAGACAGCGCAATGGCGATCATTAAAAGACTATTTTTCATTATAGAGCTCCCATTCATCATTCTTTTTAATTGTATGGATTTTTATCAACAAATCAAGATATTTACCCGCTCTGAGTCGCTGCGATATTTTTTTAATTTTTAGCAAGGGATGGTGATAGGGCCATGTTCAAGTCCCCTAGCTATCAGAGGTCAAAAAAAAAGCAGTTTTTTTAGATTTCAAAGTGCTTTAGGGGTTGACAAGATGCAGGAAATTTTCTATTGTCCGGCAACTTGTTTGGTTTACCGCAAGGTACATCCAAGTGTTGCGATAAGTAGCTTAACGGTTTCTATGTGCATTTGCTGGCACAGCCTTAAGTGAAGATAAAACATCTGGTCTTTTCATTCAACATGAGAAAACAGGTGAAACCATAACGGATTATAAGGTTAAGTAGCGATTGCTACAGGAGGCCTTTTCTTGATCTGGACGCCAGCTGCGTAAGTACATTGCGCTTAAAGGATGATAAAGCATCTGGGCTTACCGTTTCAAGAAACGATGCATCCTCGATCGTGAGAAAAAAGGATTAGTATGCCAACAATCAATCAGCTCGTTCGCAAAGGACGAAGTCAACAGAAGAAAAAGAATATGTCGCCAGCCTTGGCTGCATCTCCTCAGAAACGTGGCGTTTGTACACGTGTGTATACACGCACGCCGAAGAAACCAAACTCTGCGCTTCGTAAAGTGGCTCGGGTTCGTTTGACCAATGGTTATGATGTCACTGCTTACATTGGTGGTGAAGGACATAACTTGCAAGAGCACTCCGTGGTGTTGATTCGCGGCGGACGTGTAAAAGATTTACCAGGTGTTCGTTATCACATCGTTCGCGGTACTTTGGATACTGCCGGTGTTGATGGACGTAAAAAAGGCCGTTCGAAATACGGTACCAAAAAAGGGAAGTAGGAAGTTCAATGCCTAGAAGAAGAGTAGCGGTTAAACGCCCAGTTCAGCCCGATCCCAAATTTCAAGACAAACTTGTATCTCGTTTTGTGGGATCATTAATGAAAGACGGAAAAAAATCATTGGCTTACGACATTCTGTATGGCTGCTTGGACACCATTGCAGAACAAGTCAAAGATGATCCGATTAAAATTTTAAAAGCGGCCCTTGAAAATGTCCGTCCGTTGGTTGAAACCAAAAGCCGTCGTGTGGGTGGTGCCAACTATCAGGTGCCTTTGGAAGTGGTTCCTGCCCGTGGTGAAGCCCTGGGTATTCGTTGGATCATCAAAGCCGCCAAAGATCGTCCAGGTCGTTCCATGAAGGAAAAACTAACAAGCGAATTGGTGGATGCGTACAACAAACGTGGAAACGCCATGAAAAAACGTGAAGATGTTCATAAAATGGCTGAAGCCAACAAAGCTTTTGCTCATTACCGCTGGTAGAAAATAGGGATAGGCAAGACATGAAAGTTGCATTAAATAAATTTAGAAACATCGGCATCATCGCACACATTGATGCAGGTAAAACCACCACCACAGAGCGCATTCTGTATTACACCGGTAAATCTCATAAAATCGGTGAAGTGCATGAAGGTAGTGCCACCATGGATTGGATGGAGCAAGAGCAAGAACGTGGCATCACGATTACTTCTGCTGCGACGACCTGTTTTTGGAATGATCACCGAATCAACATCATTGATACACCAGGCCACGTAGACTTTACAGTCGAAGTAGAGCGTGCATTGCGCGTACTTGATGGTGCTGTGGGCGTTTTTGATGGTGTAGCAGGCGTAGAGCCTCAGTCTGAAACAGTATGGCGTCAGGCCGATAAATACAAAGTGCCCCGCATTGCTTTTGTCAACAAGCTCGACCGTACCGGTGCCAGCTTTAAGTTTTGTGTGGACCAAATGGTAGAGCGCTTAAGCGTGACCCCCGCACCTTTGCAATGTCCATTGGGCCAAGAAGAAAACCATCAAGGCATCATTGATTTGGTTGCCATGAAAGCGATTCAGTTTGACAACGATTCGTTGGGTGCCAAATTCGAAGTCATCGATATCCCTTCAGAGTTTCAAGAAGACGCCAACATGTGGCGTGAAAAGCTGATGGAAGCTTTGAGTGAAGTGGACGAAGGCATCATGGAGAAATTCTTGGAAGGTCAAGAGGTGCCAGAAGCCGACATCAAAGCTGCTGTCCGTAAAGGTTGTCTTGATCGTACCATCACGCCGATTGTTTGTGGTTCTGCTTTTAAAAACAAAGGTGTGCAACAATTGTTGAATGCCATTGTGGATTATTTGCCTTCACCTCTAGATGTGCCCTCCATTGTAGGAACGCATCCAGATGATGAGGAAAAGAAAATTGTTCGTAAATCAGATGAGAACGAGCCTTTTTCAGCGCTGGCTTTTAAAATTGCCACCGATCCTTTTGTGGGTCACTTGGCATTTTGTCGTGTATATTCGGGCAAAGTTGAAGCTGGCACCAGTGTCTATAATGCGTCCAAAGGTAAAAAAGAACGTTTGGGCCGCTTGCTTTTGATGCACGCCAATAAGCGCGAAGAATTAAACGTAGCCGAAGCTGGGCAGATTGTTGCAGCTGTTGGTTTGAAAAACGTATCCACAGGCGATACGCTTTGCGACCAAAGCAATCCAGTTATCTTGGAAAGCATCAACTTCCCAGATCCAGTTATCCAGATCGCCGTTGAGCCCAAAACCAAAGGCGACCAAGAGAAAATGGGTGAAGCCCTTCACAAGCTAGGCCAAGAAGATCCTTCCTTGCGCATTGAAACCGATCAAGAAAGTGGTCAAACCCTTCTTTCTGGCATGGGTGAATTGCATTTGGAAATCATTGTCGATCGTCTCAAACGTGAATTTAAAATCGAAGCCAACATTGGTAAGCCACAAGTGGCTTACCGTGAAACCATTACCAAAGCTGTGCGTCAAGATACCAAGTATGCCAAGCAGTCTGGTGGTAAGGGTCAATATGGCCATGTGGTCATCGAGGTTGAACCCAATGAAGTGGGTAAAGGCTTTGAGTTTGAAAGCTTGATCAAAGGTGGTGCAATTCCACGTGAATTCATCAAACCAGTCGAAAACGGCGTTCGTGGTGCATTGGATACCGGCGTGCTTGCTGGTTACCCCATGGTGGATATCAAAGTTAAGTTGGTGGATGGTTCTTACCATGACGTTGACTCTTCTGAGATGGCTTTCAGCATTGCTGGATCCATGGCGCTCAAAGATGCGGCACGCAAAGCAAGTGCCATCATCTTGGAGCCTGTCATGAAAGCAGAAGTGACGGTGCCGGAAGATTACATGTCCAACATCATTGGTGATTTGAACGCACGTCGCGGTCAAATCCTCGGCATGGAGCCCAGAGGTGGTGCCCAAGTGGTCAACGCGTACACGCCACTGGCTGAAATGTTTGGTTATTCCAACGATCTACGATCCAATTCACAGGGGCGCGCAAGCTACTCCATGGAATTTGATCACTATGAACCTGTACCAAGTAATGTTGCAGAAGAAATTATTGCGAAAGCAAAGGTGAGCTAAGATGGCAATCAAAGAATCTAAAATTCGTATTCAACTTAAAGCATACGATTATCAATTGTTGGATCAATCCACATCTGAAATTGTGGAGACGGCTCGTCGAACTGGTGCCAGAATTGCCGGTCCGATTCCTTTGCCAACCAAAATTAACAAATACTGTGTTCTTCGTAGCCCGCATGTTGATAAAAAATCACGCGAGCATTTTGAAACAAGAACCCATAAGCGTTTGATTGACATTCTAGAACCCCCACAGCAAACCATCGATTCATTGATGAAGTTGGATTTGTCTGCGGGTGTCGATGTTGAAATTAAAATGTTGTAGGAGAGCAGACCAGTGAAAGCCAATCTAATCAAAAAAGACGGCAAAGCAAGCGGCCAAATTGACGTGCTCGATAGCGTGTTTGGTGCAGAAATTTCTGAAGCCTTGTTGTTCGAAAATGTAGTGATGCAGCGTGCTTGTATGCGTCAGGGTACAGCCAAAACCAAAGAGCGTTCTGAAGTCAATGGCGGTGGTAAAAAGCCATACCGTCAAAAAGGTACGGGTAATGCCCGTCAGGGTTCCATCCGATCCCCAAATTATGTTGGTGGCGGAACGGTGTTTGGTCCCAGCCCCAGAGATTTCTCATACAGCCTCAACAAAAAAATGCGTAGAAAAGCATTGGTCAGTGCGCTTAGCCAAAAGCAGCGTGATGGACAAGTAACGGTTTTTGAAGCCTTTGATTATGACCAGCCCAAAACCAAACAAGGTTTGTCTTTTTTGGGTGACCTTGCACAAGGCTATACTTTGGTGGTGGACACCGACAATGAAGTTTTGAGCAAATCGGTTCGAAACATCAAAAAAACCAAATACATCGATGTTGCAGGTATCAACGTTTTGGATCTATTGCGATACAAAAACTTGTTGATCTCCAAAGCAGCGCTCGAAAAAGTACAGGAGCGGTTATCATCATGATTATTCAGCCATATGAAATTCTAAAAAAACCATTGTTGACCGAAAAATCAACTCAACTCAAAGATGGCTTGAATCAGGTGTCTTTTGAAGTAGACAAGAACGCCAACAAAAAATCCATCAAGAAAGCAGTACAGGACGCTTTTTCAGTCACTGTATTGGATGTACGTACCATGATCGTGCGCGGTAAAACCAAACGCATGGGTCGTTACGAAGGGCGACGTTCCAACTGGAAAAAAGCCATTGTGTCATTAAAAGAGGGCGAGAAAATCGACCTATTTGAGGGAGTATAAACATGGCCGTTAAAAAATATAGACCCATTACCCCTTCGAGAAGATTTTACACATCATCTTCTTTTGAAGAGCTAACCACGGATAAACCTTTACGCAGCCTTACCCAAGCCAAGCGTCGAAGTGGCGGACGAAACAACAAAGGCCGCATCACTTCTCGATGGATTGGCGGCGGACACAAGCAGCGTTACCGTGTGATTGATTTTGCCCGTCGTGACAAAGAAGGCATCCCTTGCAAAGTGGCCACGGTTGAATACGATCCCAACCGCAGTGCGCGCATCGCTTTGTTGCATTATGCCGATGGCGAAAAGCGCTACATTTTAGCGCCCCAAGGAGTCACGGTTGGTACCGAATTGACCAACGGTTCAACTTCTGAAATTCGTCCTGGCAACGCGCTAGAAATTGGTAAAATCCCTCCCGGTACATTGGTTCACAACATCGAGCTAAAAATTGGCGGCGGTGGCAGCATGGTTCGCAGTGCTGGTACCAGTGCGCAGATTGTATCTCGTGACAATGGATATGTGCTGTTGAGAATGCCCTCAGGTGAAATTCGCAAAGTGCGGGGTGAGTGTTATGCCACCATTGGTCAGGTATCCAACCCCGACCATGAAAAAATTAAAATTGGTAAAGCAGGCCGCAGCCGCTGGTTGGGTAAAAACCCACGCGTTCGTGGTACCGTCATGAACCCTGTAGATCACCCACATGGTGGTGGTGAAGGTAAAACCAAAGGTGGACGTCATCCAGTATCGCCTTGGGGTATGCCAACCAAAGGATATAAAACCCGTAAAAACAAGCGTTCCAACAACTTAATTGTTGAAAGAAAGAAGAAGAAGTAATGCCTAGAAGTTTAAAAAAAGGACCTTTCGTCGATCCTTACTTGCTAAAAAAAGTCGAAGCCATGGAAGAAAGTGGTAAAAAACAAGTGATCCAAACATGGTCACGCCGTTCTACCATCATCCCTGAATTCGTAGGGTATACTTTTGCCATTCACAATGGCCGTAAGTTTTTACCCATTTTTGTTACGGAAAACATGGTTGGTTATAAATTGGGTGAGTTTGCACTAACCCGTACGTTTCACCAACATTCCGGTGACAGAAAGGCAGGTAAATAATGAAACCTGTATCCGCCGCTAAATTGACACCCGTGTCTACAGCCAAGCTAAGCTACATGCGTGTACCTGCACGCAAAGCTCGATGGGTGGCTGACATGATTCGTGGGCAAAAAGTGTCCAGTGCCAATAGCATGTTGAAATTTACCGATAAAAAAGCTGCTGAGCACATGCACAAATTGCTTAACAGCGCCATTGCCAATGCCACGCAAAAAGGCACCGTCGATCCCGACAACCTTTTTGTGCACACCATTATGGTCAATGAAGGTCCTACGATGAAGCGTTTTAAACCACGTGCGCAGGGTCGAGCAACACGTATTAACAAACGAACCAGTCACGTCACAATCGTGCTAGGAGAGAAGTAATGGGTCAGAAGGTACATCCAATTGGTTTTCGTGTAGGCGTTATTCGCCCTTGGAACTCACGGTGGTTTTCCAGCAACAAAGATTTTGCAAAAAATTTGCATGAAGACATTAAAATCAAAGAAATATTAAAGAAAAAGCTATATCACGCTGGCATTTCAAAAATTGAAATTGCCCGTGCAGCCTCAAAATGCACCGTGGATATCTTTTCTGCGCGACCCGGTATCATTATCGGCAAGCGTGGTGCAGGCATTGACTCTTTGCGTGCGTACATTTCTAAAATGACCAATCGCGAAGTTTCTTTAAATATTAAAGAAGTGCGTAAAGCAGAGCTAGATGCAACGTTGGTTGCTGAAAACATTGCGCAGCAGCTTGAACGTCGTATGGCTTTCCGTCGCGTGATGAAACGTGCAGTTCAATCTTCCATGAAGTTGGGCGCCAAAGGTATCAAAGTTCGTATGGCGGGTCGTTTGGCCGGTGCGGACATTGCCCGTTCTGAATGGTACATGGAAGGCAGCGTGCCGCTTCACACTTTGAAAGCCGACATTGATTATGGCACAGCTCGCGCCAAAACCACTTACGGCATCATTGGCGTAAAAGTCTGGATCAACAAAGGTTTGGTCGAAGGCAGCAAAGGCCGCAAAAAAGCACTTTCTTCCACGCAAGTAGGAATGGGGTAATCAAATGTTACAACCAAGAAAAGTAAAATTTCGTAAACAGCAAACCGGTAGAATGCGTGGCGCCGCCTATACAGGCTCGTCGCTTGCTTTTGGTGATTATGGTTTGAAGGCACAAGAGTGTGGTCGAATCAATGCACGTCAAATTGAAGCAGCACGTATTTCAATGACCCGTTTTATCAAACGTGCCGGAAAAGTGTGGATTCGCATTTTCCCTGACAAACCTGTGACCAAAAAACCTGCCGAAGTACGGATGGGTAAAGGTAAAGGTGGCGTAGACCACTGGGCTGTCGTGATCAAGCCTGGCCGTATTTTGTATGAGATTGAAGGCGTAACCGAAGAAGTAGCGCGCGAAGCTTTTCGCCTTGCTGCGCATAAATTGCCGGTTAAAACCAAATTTATTTCTCGGGGAGATCGTTAATCATGGAAAAGAAACCAGCAAAAGAAATCATGGCCAATTATCAAGCCTTGAATGTAGACGAGTTGAAAGACTTGGAAACCAAGATGAAAGAAGACTTGGCATTGATGCATTTTAAAAACAAAAGTTCGCAGTTGGATGATTTGGGTGCACTACGACGAACCAAAAAAAACTATGCCCGTCTAAAAACGGTGTTGACCCAAAAACAAAACGCAAAAAGCGCGGAGTAAAAGATGAACGAGTCTAAGCGAAGAGTACGAAAAGAATTTGTAGGAACCGTCGTAAGTGACAAAATGGATAAAACCGTTGTTGTTCGCACCAATCGACGTATGCGTCATCCATTGTACGAAAAAGTGATTACGCTATCCAAAAAATATGTAGCTCATGACGAAGCCAATGATTGTGGCATGGGCGATACAGTTAAAATCCGACAATCCCGTCCTTTGAGTAAAACAAAGCGATGGATTGTTGTGGAAACCATTGAGAAAGCGAGAATCCGATGATTCAAGTTGAAAGCATGTTGCAAATCGCAGATAACTCTGGCGCCAAACGTGTGCAATGCATTAAAGTATTAGGCGGATCAAAACGCAAATATGCCAGCATTGGTGATATTATTGTGGTCGCGGTCAAGGAAGCCATTCCAAACTCCAAAGCCAAAAAAGGTGAAGTTAAAAAAGCGGTCATCGTACGCACCAAAAAAGAAATTGTTCGAAATGACGGTTCATACATCCGATTTGACGATAATTCAGCCGTATTGGTGGGCGCAGATAAAGAGCCAATCGGAACACGTATTTTTGGACCCGTGGCCCGTGAACTTCGTGCCAAGAAATTCATGAAAATCGTCTCACTTGCACCTGAGGTATTGTAATGAAAACAGTTAGAGCCAATAAAAAAGTAAAAAAAGGAGACATGGTTCGCGTCATCGCTGGCCGCTCCAAAAACAAAACAGGGCAAGTGTCCAAAGTTTTATTGAAAACCAACATGTGTTTGGTTGAAAAAGTAAACATGGTGAAAAAACACGCCAAACCAACACAAGAAAATCCACAGGGCGGGATCATTGAAAAAGAGGGCCCCATCCATCTGTCGAATGTTGTGTTGATTGACGACCAAAAGCCTGCCAAAAAAACAGCGGCTAAAAAAACCACCGCTAAAAAAGCAGCTCCAAAAAAGAAAGCGGCGAAGAAAAAAACCACCGCCAAGAAAAAGGAAGCATAAGTCATGTTAGCAAAAAAATTACAGGTACTGTACAAAGAAGAAATGGTTACCAGCTTAAAAGATAAGCTTGGTTTAAAAAATGTTCATGCTGTACCTCAACTCAACAAAATTGTGATCAACATTGGCTTGGGTAAAGCCATTCAAGATCCCAAATTGATTCAGGTGGCGCAAGAAGAGTTGGCCAAAATCACAGGACAACGTCCAGTTGTGACCAAAGCCAAAAAGGCCATTTCTAATTTTAAACTGCGCAAAGGCATGCCCATCGGATGCATGGTGACCCTGCGTAAGCAAAAAATGTACGAATTCATGGAGCGCTTGGTTCACGTGGCACTACCCCGTGTACGAGACTTCAAAGGAATTTCACCCAAATCTTTTGATAAAGAAGGCAACTATACCCTGGGCATTAAAGACCACAGTATCTTTCCAGAGGTTGACATTGATAAAATTGATAGCCCATTGGGAATGAACATTTCATTCATTACCACAGCTAATAATAAGGAAGAAGCGCACGCATTGCTATCAGAGCTAGGCATGCCATTTCGTAAATAGGAGTACCAAAAAATGTCCATGAGCGATCCAACAGCAGATTTTTTAACGCGCATTCGTAACGCGCAAAAAGCCAAACTTTCCACAACGACGGTGCTTCATTCCAATATGAATGAAACGCTCTGTGAAGTGTTGAAAAAAGAAAATTTTATCAGCGGCTTTGAAGTTAAAACACCCGATGACAAAAAACCCATGAAAAAAGAAATTGAAATCACGCTTCGATATTCTTCTTCCATGGTGCCTTTGATTCAGGAAATTAAACGATTAAGCAAACCAGGACGTCGCAAGTATGCCAATGCCGAAGAAATTCAGGCTGAAATGAAAACATTTGCAACAACCATTGTTTCAACCTCCAAAGGGATCATGACCGATCGTGATGCTGTATCTCAAAAAGTGGGCGGCGAACTCGTCTGTCAATTGAGCTAAGCGAAAGGAAGCGTAATAGTATGTCAAGAATTGGAAAACAACCGATTGCCATTCCCAACGGTGTGAACGTAAGCGTTGACAACGGTGTGGTGAAGGTGTCTGGACCCAAGGGCAATCTTGAGTATAAAACAGCTCCCACTGTAAAGGTAGAAGTGGTGGACGGCCAAGTGGTTTGTTCAGTGGGCGAAAAAACCGATGATAAATCCAAGTTTGGTTTGTGTCGGAGCATTATCGCCAACATGGTTGAAGGCTGCAACACTGGTTTTAAAAAGGTGTTGGACGTCAATGGTGTGGGTTACCGCGCGCAAGTTCAAGGTCAAACTTTAGAGCTTACGCTTGGTTTTTCTCACAACATTTCTCACCCAATCCCAGAGGGAATTTTTATCAACGTAGAAGGTAAAACCAATCAAATTACCATTGAAGGCGCTGACAAACAGCTGGTGGGCCAAGTGGCTGCCGAAGTTCGTGGGTATCGTAGCCCTGAACCCTACAATGGAAAAGGCGTAAAATATGAGACGGAAGTCATCCGTCGCAAAGCAGGTAAGTCTGCAGGCGCATAAGGAGCAACGATGAAACGTACGATGACATCTCAAGATAAACGAAAAACCCGGGTACGTCGCAGCCTGCGATCTTCCGTAGAACGCCCTCGACTCACAGTTTTTCGCAGCAACAAACATATCTATGCACAAATCATCAACGATGTAGAAGCAAAAACGCTTGTCAGTGCATCCACTCAAAGCAAAGAGTTGGAAGCCTCGTTGAAGAGCAAAAGCACCAGTGATATGGATGCCGCAACCCAGGTGGGCAAACTATTGGCTGAAAAAGCATTGAAATCTGACATTAAAAACGTTTTGTTTGATCGGGGTCCATATTTGTACCACGGTCGAGTCAAAGCATTGGCAGACGCAGCACGCGAAGCTGGTTTAACTTTTTAATATCCAAGGAAACGAAAGAAAAAAATGGCAAATAACATTAATCCAGATGAGTTGACCCTGACTGAAAGCGTGATTAAAATCAATCGCGTTGCAAAAGTTGTTAAAGGTGGTCGACGTTTTAGTTTCTCAGCCCTTGTGGTTGCAGGTGACAAAAAAGGCCATGTAGGCATTGGTTTGGGCAAAGCCAATGAAGTGCCTGAAGCCATCCGCAAAGGAGCCGCTCAAGCCAAACGTGCGCTGGTTAAAATTCCATTGAAAGATGGCACCATCACTCAAGAAGTCGTTGGAAACTATGGCAGCGGCCAGGTTTTGCTAAAACCTGCCTCAGATGGTACTGGCGTTATTGCCGGCGGCGCAGTTCGTGCGGTGGTAGAAGCAGCAGGTGTGCAAAATGTGCTAAGTAAATCCATTGGCACTTCCAATCCCCACAATGTGGTGAAAGCAACCATGTCTGCCCTGGAGCACCTTCGTGACTCTCAAGAAATTTTCATTCACCGCGGTGGTACCATCGAAGTGGATCAATACAATAGTGCGGACGACGCAACGGCAGCGTCCGAAGAATAGGAATCGATCATGAGCAAAGCAAATAAAATTACGCTAACCATGCAGCGAAGCACCATTGCCACCAACCCCAACCAAAAAGACAATTTACGTGGTTTGGGTTTGCGTAGACGAGGCGATCAAGTGGTGTTAAATGATACAGCTGCAACCCGAGGCATGATTCGAAAAGTTATTCATTTGGTTCATGTAGAAAAAGGCGACACATCCGTCAAAAAAGAAAAGAAATCTTTCTTTGAGGTGTCAGAGCCCAAAGCAGACAAAAAAACTGCCGCCAAAAAAACGACCAAGAAAGCAGCTGCGAAAAAGACAGCAGATAAAAAGTAGGAGAGCATTATGGATTTATCAAATTTGCACCCCCCTGTAGGGTCTCGAAAAAAACGCAAGCGCGTGGGTCGCGGCGAGTCATCCGGTTTGGGTAAAACCTCCGGTAAAGGTCATAAAGGCCAAAATGCACGCAGTGGTACAGGCGGAAAAGTAGGTTTTGAAGGTGGTCAAATGCCATTGATGCGCCGACTACCCAAATATGGCTTTACCAATATCAACCGTCAGCCCGTGCATGTGGTATCTCTTGATCACCTCAATGCTTTTAATGATGGTGATACCGTGTCAGAAGCCACGTTGAAAGAGCAAAAACTGGTGCCCAACAAGTTTTCAGGTCGCATCAAAGTGTTGGCCAACGGAAAATTGGAAAAAAAGCTAACCATTGAGCTCGATCGCGTAAGCGCAGGTGCCAAAGCCGCCATTGAAAAAGCAGGTGGCAGCGTAGTGACAACCAAAAAACAAGACTAAAGGATATTCATGGCCGCCCAACTTGCAAACATGGCGAAGATACCAGAACTTCGCAAACGCATTTTTTACACACTGGCGTTGTTGGGTGTGTATCGATTGGGTGTTCACGTCCCCACACCGGGCATTGATACCGTAGCACTGGCTCAGTTTTTTGAAGCCCAGTCGGGTACGATTTTGGGTGTGCTCAACTTGTTTAGCGGTGGTGCGCTGGAGCGTTTTTCAATTTTTGCGCTGGGTATCATGCCCTACATCAGTGCTTCCATTATCTTTCAGTTGTTGACGGTGGTTTTTCCTTACCTGGAAAAACTCAACAAAGAAGGAGAAATGGGTCGCAAGAAAATCCAGCAGTATTCTCGCTATCTCACCATTGTCCTGGCCATTGTGCAGGGTTTTGGGATTGCCTCTTTTTTACAAGGGCAGGAAAACTTGGTTTTAAACCCAGGCACATGGTTCAAAATTCAAACCGTTATTACCCTGACCGCTGGTACAGCTTTCTTGATGTGGTTGGGTGAGCAAATCACCGAACGCGGCATTGGTAACGGCATCTCTTTGATCATTTTTGCAGGGATCGTTGCAGGCTTTCCAAGCGCGGTGGGCAATACACTGGAACTGGTGCGCGCTGGACAAATGAGTTCTCTGTTTTTGGCAGCGCTGGTTGCGTTCATGCTGTTGATTACTTATTTCATTGTTTATTTCGAACAAGCGCACCGTCGCGTGCCTGTCCACTATGCCAAACGTGTGGTGGGTCGAAAAATGATGCAAGGCCAGCAGTCTGCTTTGCCGCTTAAATTAAACATGGCAGGCGTGATTCCGCCCATTTTTGCCAGCTCGCTGTTGACGTTTCCAGCCACTTTGGCCACTTTTTCTCAAGCTGACTGGGTCCAACAAATCAGTGGACAATTGTCCTATGGCGGTTGGATTTTTAATACCTTGCAGGTGATTTTAATTATCTTTTTCTGTTTCTTTTACACAGCCATTCAGTTTAACCCTGAAGATGTAGCCGAAAACATGAAAAAAATGGGTGGTTATGTTCCTGGCATTCGACCCGGCAAAAACACCGCAGAATACATTGAAAAAGTCCTAACCCGATTGACGCTGGTGGGTGCCATATACGTAGCGGCCGTATGTACCATTCCTGTATTGTTGCAGTCCAAAGCAGGCGTTTCATTTTATTTTGGGGGTACGAGCTTATTGATTATTGTTGGGGTGGCACTAGACACCATGTCGAAAATTGAGCAACATTTGTTTAATCATCACTACGATGGTTTCTTGGCTTCAAGTTCAGGTACTTCTCGTAAACTCAAAGCCAGAAAAAGGTAGCGGTCATTTTTATGAACGTTATTTTATTGGGCGCCCCAGGCGCAGGCAAAGGCACGCAAGCTGAACTGTTATCAGACGAGCAAAACATCAAACATATTTCATCGGGTGATTTGTTTCGCATTGAAGTGTCGAAAGAGACCCCATTGGGCTTGGAAGCCAAATCCTATATGGATCAAGGCGAGTTGGTGCCCGACCAGGTGGTGATCAACATGATCAACCAGCACCTGCCCACCGACCGTGGCTTTTTGCTGGATGGGTTTCCTCGTACGTTGGATCAAGCCAAAGCGTTGGATGCCAATTTAGCCGCCCAACAGCGACGCATCGACATTGTATTGAACATCAACGTTCCAGAAGCGCAGTTGACCGAGCGCTTGGTATCGCGTCGCCGCTCAGATGACAATCTTGAAACCATTCAAAACCGTTTAAAAGTGTATACAAAACAAACACAGCCCCTGATTGCTTTTTATGAAGACCAAAATCTTTTGGTGCACATTGATGGCAATCAACCGGTTGAAAATGTGGCTCAGCAAATTCAAAGTGCGGTAAAGGGGATTCAATGATCACCCTAAAAACCAATGAAGAAATTGAGATCATGCGTGAGGCCAACCGCATCATTGCACAAACCCGTGCGGTGATCCTTCCTATGGTCAAGCCAGGTATCAGCACATGGGAGATCGACCAAGCAGCCGAAGAAAGCATACGGTCCAAAGGAGCGACGCCTGCATTTAAGGGCTATCATGGCTTTCCTGCAACCTTATGCATGGCTTTAAATGATGTGGTGGTTCATGGCATTCCCAGCAAAGACGTGATTTTAAAAGAGGGCGATATTTTAGGCATTGATATGGGCACCATTTACAAAGGTTTTTATGGAGATTCAGCGGTGACGGTGCCTGTAGGCAAGGTCTCTGAGAAAGCCCAAAAGCTGATGCGCATTACCGAAGAATGTCTCCATAAAGGCATCAAACAGGCGTTGCCTGGCAACCATATCTCTGATATAGGAGCTGCAGTCCAAGCACACGCTGAAAGCCACGGCTATTCAGTGGTTCGCGACTTTGTGGGCCACGGCATTGGACAAAACCTTCATGAAGACCCTCAGGTGCCCAATTATGGCGTAAAGGGGCGGGGGATCAAAATTGAGGCAGGTATGGTCCTGGCCATTGAGCCCATGATCAATGAAGGCACGCCAGAGGTACAAATTGAAGAAGATGGCTGGACAGCCGTGACAAAAGACGGTATGTTGTCCGCCCACTTCGAACATTCAATTGCGGTCACCCCAGACGGGCCCGTAATTCTAAGTACGTTGTGAGACGCTGCTTAGGCAAACATAAACCAATGATATCGCGCGGTTTTTGCAATCCATTTGCAAAGCCCCGGTGAAGGAAAATAAAAGGAAAAAAATACAATGAAAGTTAGAGCATCTGTAAAAAAGATTTGCGACAAATGCAAAGTCATTCGTCGCCACGGCATCGTTCGTGTAATTTGTGACAACCCTCGACACAAGCAAAGACAAGGATAAGCATCATGGCACGCGTATCAGGAATCGATTTACCCCGTAACAAGCGCATGGACATTGCGCTTACATACATTCACGGCATTGGTTTAACCACCTCCAAAGACATTTGCGAAGCCGCCAACGTAGACATTTACAAAAAAACCGACGATTTGACCGAGGCAGAAGTAATTCGAATCCGTGAAATCGTAGATTCAAACTACAAAGTTGAAGGTGACCTTCGCCGAGAAGTCAACGGCAACATCAAACGTTTGATGGACTTGGGAAATTACCGAGGCATTCGCCATCGTAAATCACTGCCATGTCGTGGTCAGCGTACCAGCACCAACGCACGCACCCGTAAGGGCAAAAACAAAGGCCCCATCCGTGGTGCCAGCAAGCCCGGTAAATAATCACACTGCTACATGTAGGTAAGGAAAAAGCATCATGGCTCAGAAAAAAAACGTTTCTAAAAAGAAAAAAGAAAAAAAGAACATTCCCCACGGCATTGCCAACATTCGGGCGACTTTTAACAACACCATTGTCACGTTTGCAGATCCAAACGGCAACGTGTTGTCATGGTCTACTTCCGGTGCGCAAGGTTTTAAAGGGTCTAAAAAATCCACACCTTTTGCTTCGCAAATTGCAGCTTCTGAAGCAGCCAAAAAAGCAAAAGATTGTGGCATTAAGTCTGTAGACGTTCGGGTTAAAGGACCGGGCGCTGGTCGAGAGGCCGCCATTCGAGCCATTCAAAGCTCTGGCATTCGCGTGACCACGATCAAAGATGTAACCCCCATCCCGCACAACGGCTGTCGCCCTCCAAAACGACGTCGCGTGTGATTTGATTTTAACCATATCCGTAACCAAGAGTTAACAAAGGAGCTTTACAATGTATCAAAACTGGACAGACTTAATTTACCCCAAAGGCATTGAGGTCAATCAAGACACGTTAAAAAAATCATATGGTAAAATCGAAGTGTCTCCCCTAGAGCGCGGCTTCGGTACCACCATCGGCAATTCTTTGCGTCGTATTCTGTTGTCTTCCCTTCAAGGCGCAGCCATCACGGCAGTGAAAATTGATGGCGTCAAACATGAGTTTTCAACCATCAAAGGTGTGTCTGAAGACGTCAGTGAAATTTTGCTGAACCTCAAAGAAGTGGTCATTCTTTCACGTTCCACCAAACCTGAAAAAATTGAAATCCACGCCAACAAACCAGGTGTGGTCACCGCCGCTGACATTGTTACCAGTGACAACATTGAAATTGTTAACCCAGATCAGCACATCGCCACCATCAGCGAAGCTGGTAAGCTTGACATCGAAATGACCGTAAAAATGGGCAAAGGCTACAAATTGGCCGATGAAAACAAAGAAGACGGCCATCCAGTCAACACCATTTTTATGGACAGCGTTTTTACGCCCATCGAAAAAGTAAACTTTAACGTCAGTCAAGCCCGTGTGGGTCAACGAACCGACTTCGATAAACTAACTTTGGAAGTATGGACCAACGGAACGGTTACACCGCAAGATTCCATTGCCTACGCTTCAAAAATTCTTAAAGAGCAGCTTCAAATTTTCATTAACTTTGATGAAGAAGAAGCCCAGCCTGCAGAAGAAGAAGCCGCTGAGTACGTAGAGTCCAATCCACGCGTGAACGAAAACTTGCTTCGCAAAGTGGATGAACTGGAGCTATCTGTTCGCAGCACCAACTGTTTGGAAAACGCAGACATCAAATACATCGGTGAGTTGGTTCAGCGCAGCGAAAACGAAATGCTTCGCACCAAAAACTTTGGTCGCAAATCTTTGAATGAAATCAAAGAAATTTTGACCGAAATGGGTTTTTCATTGGGTATGAAGTTGGATCCTGAAGTGATTAAGGAAATCAACAAAATCCGTCAAAACACGGGTGCAGTGGTGCCCAGCGCAACCGAAGCTTCTTAAGCAAAGCTTTGGATTGAAGATAAAGGACGAATATTATGAGACATAGATTAGCAGGAAGAACCCTCGGACGACGCACCAACCAACGTTTGGCATTGTTTCGTGGGCAAGCATCGAGTTTGATTCAGGAAGGCGCCATTGTCACAACTTTGGCCAAAGCCAAAGAATTGCGTCGGTATGTAGAACCCTTGATTACCTTGGCCAAACGTGGTGATTTGCACGCCCGTCGTCAAGCCGCATCCAAGCTTTATAAAAAAGAAACGGTGCAAAAGCTTTTTGAAGAATTGGCACCCGCTTTTAAAGAGCGCCCCGGTGGATACACCCGTATTTACAAATTGGGCCCCCGTCAAGGCGATGCAGCGCCCATGGCCCGCATTGAATTTGTAGGCGAACCCAAGAAAAAGGCCCCCAAGAAAAAAGCGGATGGCAAAAGCAAAACCGAAAGCAAAAAAGCTGCACCTAAAAAAGCAGCAGCCAAAAAAACAGCTGGAACCAAGAAAACCAGCAAAAAAAGCGCGACCAAAAATACAAGCAATAAAAAAGCGTCCGCCACCAAGAAAAAAGCAACCAAGAAAACCACCTCCAAAGCCAAATAGAGGTGTTCTTGATGCGCAAGTCATGGATGAATGTAGGAGCAGCCCTGATAGGGCTGCTTTGTTGTTTTGAAGCCGCTCAAGCCTGTCAAGGTCCCGTTGGCAATAAGCCAGGACAGTGCGCACCCAATTTTACCCTGCAAGCCACCGACAGCCGCATATTTGAGCTAAGCAAACAAAAGGGCAAAGTGGTCGTATTAAACTTTTGGGCCACGTGGTGCGAGCCATGCATTGAAGAGCTGCCCAGCTTGGAAAAGCTTTATCAAAATTTGGGTGAAAACGTAGAGTTTGTCTCGGTCAGCATTGATCGTGGCCAACCTCAAATTGATGCGTTTTTCCAAAACAACCCGCAAGCCAAAGTAACCTTTCCCATCCTCAAAGATTTTAATCAAAACGTATCGGCTAAGTACGATACATTCAAAGTTCCAGAAACCTTCATCATCGATCAAGAAGGCAAAATTCGAAACAAAGTCATTGGTATTCGTGATTGGCAAGACAACATCACGGTGGATTACATTCAACTGCTAGCGCAATAACCATTCAAGGACAGGCCTTGCAAAAAGCCCCGTCTACAAACCAATAAGGAGCAACTCCATGCAATACGTTTTTCTTTTTCCAGGCCAGGGTTCACAGCATGTCGGCATGGGTCAATACTTATTGGAGCAGGGCATCGGCAAAGATACCTTTGAGCAAGCCAACCAAGCCCTGGGCCAAGATCTTACGAAACTGATGTTGGAAGGCCCAGAAGAACAATTGCAACACACCGCCAATGCACAGCCAGCCATTTTAACCGTGGCGGTGGCCATTGGTCGATATTTAATGGCAAACGGCATTCAACCCGAAAAAATGGCCGGACACAGCTTGGGGGAGTATGCGTGTTTGGTGCTTTCCAATGCACTTGCTTTTGAAGATGCCGTCAAGGCTGTACATCAGCGCGGTCAATTCATGCAGGATGCCGTCCCCTTGGGTGTGGGCACCATGGCCGCCATTTTGGGTGCAGAAGACAAACTAGTTGAAGAAGTTTGCGCGCAGGTGACCGATGAAGGAGAGCTGGTCGAAGCGGCCAACTACAACTGTCCAGGTCAGCTGGTCATCAGCGGTACCGTGGTCGGCGTTGAAAAAGCTTCTCAACTTTTAAAAGAAAAAGGCGCCAAACGATGTGTTCCGCTGGCGGTCAGCGCACCTTTTCATAGCTCGATGCTTAAGCCCGCCAGTGACAACATGGCTGTTGTACTGGAGACCATTGCGCTACAACATCCGGACATCCCCTACATCGCCAACGTGGATGTTGGCACGGTTACCCAGAGCGATCAAATCAAACAGCGGCTCGTGGATCAAATTCACAACCCCGTACGCTGGACCCAAACGTTGCAAGCATTAATTGCGCAGTATCC
Source organism: uncultured Bdellovibrionales bacterium (assembly GCA_964497185.1). Taxonomy (GTDB): domain Bacteria; phylum Bdellovibrionota_G; class JALEGL01; order JALEGL01; family JAGRMV01; genus CAZCBX01. The sequence continues at coordinate 106,084 of CAZCBX010000002.1, forward strand.
ACAAGCCACATTTGTGGAGGTGGGTGCCGCCAAAGTGGTGTCTGGCCATGTAAAAAAAGTGGATCGAAACATCGCTACGGCTACAACAGACACGATCGAAGCCCTTAACAGCTTGATCGATTCTTAGATTTTGCCATCCAAACGGCTCAATGCGACATTTTTATGCGATTTTCACCCATATGTCGCACTGCACTTGAAAATTATATAAAGATATTAATAGGTTACACGTTTGACACTTGGCATAATTTGTGCTTTTTATGACTGAATTTATGTGCGTTGTATTTCACATTCTTTTCGTAAGTGTATGGTTTGCATCTTCTTTTGTCGCTCAAGCCCAAGATGGACGAGATCCCAATCAAGAACAAGCCAAAGAGGCTTTTGAAGGAGATTTAAACAAGGAACCCTCTGAAAAAGATCCTTCTTCTTATTCCCATTTGCCTTTGAAAGAGCGAGAGGAAATTTTCCAAATTCTGAAGATGCAAAAGGAACAACTGGACCCTTTGGATCACATTGTACGGCCGTGGGCCCCACTACCGTATGAAACATACAGCGGCGAAGGGAAGTATTTGCATGTCTTGGAAGGGGACGTCCTTTCATTCACGTCAAGACAATACATTGAACGCTTTTTGCGCTGGAATCAGCTTATGGGGCAACTGATTCAACACGACATGCAACCATTTTTGGATCCCGTGGATCATAAAATCATCGAAATGAGGCTGAGCCAATTGTTTCAACCGTCCAATGGCCATGGTTACACTTATACCAATCATGATTGGGTCACCGAAGATGCGCAAAAACTCATTCAGAATAGGACAGTTTTTGACAATTTAAATGCGCCCATTAGACTGCTCCACTTTGATTTTGACATGGAGGGGTTACGGCTTCCGAAACTTGTGGGTGAGCAAGTGCAGCGCTCGATTGAAAAAGCGTTGTCACAGCATCGCCAATGGATGGATTTTAAAATAAAAAATGCGCTGCAGACCGAAACACATTTATCCTCAATGGTTTATGAAATCCCCAATAAAACAGTGTTAAATGAATTGGAAGCTGACCTTAAGAAAAAGTTCAGTCAAATTAAAATTTCTCAAAATTCACCTGCCCAAAATAACGTGATTCGCCAAGTGGTCCAGATGGGTTTGATATTCGAAACGCTGGGCCTAGCCTTTTTGCAGGCAGACAATCTGGCGTTAAAAGAAAAAATCTTGGATCTGACAGTAGAGAAAATTGTAAAGATTGACGGCCTTTTTACACCCGATATGGGCGAACCCAATGTAGCGCTTCTAAAAATAAAAATTTTACCCTTGTTGGGGGTTTTCCCAACCAATCGCAATGCCATCAAGCGGGCATACGAAATATTGGGCATGGGAGATATGCTCGAGGCGCTTGGCAAGGTACATTATAAACATACAGACGATGCTTTTAGGAAAAACAACCTAAACCGCTCTTGGACCAAGAGTACTGCTAGCACAGAACTAATAACGGCCTCCATGGGTGTGGTGGCCAAATGGATGATTTTGCAAAACTATCAAAAAGCCAAGAGCCCTGAAGCTTTATGGATCGATCAGCAAACATTTGCCAAATTGCTTGTAAAACCAGACAATCTTTCTAAAAGGTTACCTTATCAAGTTGAATGGGCCGAAGCCCCCATCATCTATGACATGCCCTCCGCCATGAGAGTGTTACAACAAACAACCGACTGTAAAAAATGCATGGATTTATGGAAGGCCCCAGAACATCTCAAGAATAATTTTCCTTCAGATCCCACAAGAAACAAATTGGCAGAAAAATTTCCTCATCTTTTCCAACATCCAGACCGAATCTTTTTCAGCAATATTCCTTTGTATGGCGATTTATTTGCACCGGTTCACAACACTCAAAGTACCCTCCATGCACAGAAAACTGAAACCATAAGCAAAGCGCAGAAAACACGGGGCCCATCGAAGCAAAGCGTTAGCCACCCCGAAGAGAAATTGGTTAACTCAGAACAGGAGCAAAAAGTATTAGAAAGCATGGCCACCATGGCAGAAGCGATGGAAAAACATGGCCTGGCGTTTCTTCTCGCCACTTCTTTGGTGGATAAAGAGGCCAGCGTTGAAAACTTGGCCAAAGATATATTGCCACACCTTGATTTTGCCAAAAATCCACCATCCCTGGCACAAGTCAAGGTTGCTTTGCTGCCCTACATCGGCGTTCTGCCGATTAAACGAACAGTATTGCTCGCCTTTTTTAAAAGTATCGGCGCAGAAAACACGTATTCAACGGTACAAAAACTGTATCATTCCCATGTAGATCAAGCCATGGCTAAAAAAGCACCCACTCGTGGATGGCCTGCCAATACAACCAAAAGTCATCATATCACCAGCGCCATGGCGCTTTTACCCAAGTGGTTACTCATGCAATGGTACCAAGAAGCCGGCCGTCCTGAAGCACAGTGGGTGAATAAACAAACCTATCAATCGATCTTAATTCAAACAAAATACCAGCATGAAAAAGTACCTGTCGAGCTACAATGGACCTCCGTACCAAAGATTCAAAACATGGAAGATGCAAAGCAGCTGTTTGGCACGACCACAGAATGTCTGAATTGCATCAGTCTTTTCACCATCCTCAAGCATATTCAAAACCTTAGTTTTAACGACGCTCTCGGCGCCGAAAAAATAATTCGATATTTCCCATGGTTGCAAAACAAACCGTCCACGTTGTGGTTATCAAACATGACCGAAGAAAATTTGTTTATTGATGCCATGGCATCCTATAAAGATCCTCAAATACAGACCGATCCTCAACCAGCTCAGCAACGACCCAATATTTTTCAACGCACGTTATCATGGATGAAAAAAGCCGTGGGCGCAGATAAGCAAGAACAACCGAAAAGCAAAACATCTGAAATGCCAACCAAGACTGCTCCAATCGAATTGGAACATCTGGACTGGCTACAACGATTGCAAACATGGAACAAACTTACCCTCGACCGCCTGCAAGGCGGCCTGTCAGAAAACACAGCGTTTGACCAAAAATTGATGAATCTCTTTCCAGAATTTTCAACAGAGGCCCAAGACCAATTAAAAAAACAATACATCCAACCGCGCAAAACATTTAGCTTAACGGCGCAAGAAGCACACACTGCAGTTTCTCAATTCATCAAAGACTTCGACATAAAAATTGTCCAAACTTCAAATCTTGAAACAGAAAAACAAATCATCGCCACCCTCGAAGACATTGAACGAACCCACACCAAAGCAGAAAACCTAAAAGGCCCACGTATGATCGGCCCCATGAGTTTGAGCCTTAGAATTGCAGAAATCTTGAAGGATACGCGACTTGGTGAGTGGGTGTTGGACAAAACCCTCAATATTTCAAGACCCAGCTTTCCACCCGATTTCCCTACCGACAAAGTTAAACCTGATCGTCCGTTGCATGTAAAAAATGGTGAGCAGCCGAACGCCCCTAAAAATTTGGAAAACCCAATACCTGAAGTCGATAAAGAAGCGCAAGCAGTGGTGCCGCAGAATAAATGGACAGAGCGAACCCATCGATACATAGATTACACGACAGACATCGAAAATCGCTTGGATCGCGTTAAAATTTATACAGATATGGACCAGGTGCATCAAAATATTGATGCATTGACCACTGATCAACGGGATCAACTGGATCAAGCACACAAGAAAATACTGCAAAGAATTCGGCAAAGCAGTACGCCTTTTGATGCAAACCACTTGCTTAGAACTTCCTTTTTAACACAAGCGGTCTTACAGAAAGAATCTATTCAATGGATTCGCTTTTTATGTGATTTGGGCTTTTCGCTACAAGATCAAAACGCGCGTGGCCAAACAGCGGTTCGATCAATGATTCAATTAAGTGCCCACCCTGCATCAAAAACATTGAGTACCAGTCCGTGGGCCATTGAAGAAGTTCAAAAGATTCTTCTAGATTATCCAGTTCGTTTTTATCATCGGGTGGCGAGGCGAGTCGATCAGAAAGACAATCCGAATAAAGTCATTTATTCTGAATTTCTCTTTACCGAAATATACATTCGAAAAAGTTTTTCCGATCAATTTATCATTGAAATGTACAAACGAGGATTGGTCACATCTGAACAAATTTTTATTCAATATAAAAATGACATCGTTCGAAAAAAGCAAAAAAGAAGTTTGGCTTTTATCGAAGGCTTGCAAAATGCAGGACTCTCATTAACTGAACCCTTTGGCCATCGTAAAGAAACGATTCTGGCACTTATGGCATACAATGAGCACAAATTAAAACAGACAGCAAATGATCGCCGTATTCTTGCGGCCATTCAGGAAGAATATGATCAGGCTTGGAAAAAGGAGATGGGTTTATTAACAAATACAATCAATCAGAGTAAGGTTTCAAAAAATGCACAGCACGAAAAGAATTCATCCCACAAGGTGCTTCTAAATGTTTTACAGCAATCAGAAATAGATAAGGTAGAATCTTCACCTGTAAAAACATTGTTTAATGACATATCTCTTCATGGAATATCTGAGATAAATAGTACATGGCAAAAAGCCATTGTGCATGCCTATATTCAAGCGCAAACATCGAATTATGAAAAAATCATGGATTACGCCTACATTGAATCCGGATTAGATAAATACAGAGTTCAAAAACCTGCATTGATGACCACCATTGAATGGCAATCAAAAGGAGGTCAGACTTACAATCTTCGAAACATGCACAATTTTGAGCGTTATTTTTCAACCAGTATAGATGGTTGTTGCAATAGCAATAACCACCTGATGGAAGAAAAAGACGCGCGATTTGAATACTTTGTTTTTGTTGCTGATGATGGGAAGATTCATGGAAAAATTACTTTGGTTCACGGATATAGTGACCCCGGAATGAGCCAGCCAGCAATCTTGGTGTACCGAATGCAGAATATGGACCCTTCCATTGTCAGAGATTGTTTGGATGTCATGAGTCAATACGCAGAATTCAAGGGGAAAAATTTGCTTTTGGCTTCAATGGGACCGATGGAGGACGCATTTGTCTCGGATAATCAAAAAGTCCAGCAGACTTACCGTGCAGTTGAACAAGCCCAATGGAAAGAAGACTTTTCTAATATGCGCTTTTTTACATTAGAACAGTCTCCAGGCAATGAAGCTCTCTTATGGACGGATCAAACATCATTGTTGTATGAGACTTCTGCTGAACCAAAGAAAGCATCGATAAAACAATTTCTCTTAGAGCCTGTAAAACTTGAAACCAGGCATATAAAGTACATTCAAAACCTGCTTGTTGAGTATGGCAGAAAAAAAAGTGTTCTGCCTTATTTTAATTTAAGCCGCATTTTAACCTTTTATAATGTGGAACATACATTTGATCCAAAAATGTACGAACAGTTTTATACAGATTTTTTAAACAGTGATCACACCAATCGAACACAATTACTCCGTGCTCTTTATTACCACCCATTGGCAGTCGAGTTTCTTCCAGATTTTTCAAACAGACTTTTAAAAGTGCATCAAGCACAAGCCTTATTACCCAAATTGAATGCAAGAATTGATAAAAACAAAGATAAGCTCTCGTCTAATGTATATCGTAATCATGACCATTATGAAGCATTCATCGATTTTATTTACTCAACGCAGATGCTGATGCTGATGGAAGGTAGTGAAAATAGCGCAGAAGTCGTTGAATTTCAATTTCGCAAGTATTTACAACCTTTCATACGCGATTTGTTTGAAAAAGATTTAACCAATACGCCCAAGTTAAAAGTCCTTATTGAAAAGCAAAAAAATAAACAAACGCCTCTTTATAAAATAGCACTAAGTGGCAACCAGGCTGAGACCATGTCAGCTCGTGATAATAGCCAGACACCTAGAGCAATTATACTCCAAACAAATATAGATGGAGTTTTTCTTAGTAAACACGGGATGGAAGCCCTATTGTCATTGCCCACTGTAGATCAGAAGGAATCGACCTTTTTTTATGATACGGATCAGATCATTCGCCTAGAAGACAATAAGGCCAAAGGTATAGCTAGGCTGGTGTTAAACGGTGAGCCTCATGAAATTGAATTGGATGTAAAAAGCATACAAGCGATCGAAGAAAGTGAACTTTTCATAACTAGTCATCTAATGGTCAATGGCCAGCTAGCATCAGATGTGGACTTTGAAAAAGTAGCCCATGACCGTGCGTGGTTGGCACAAGCCAAAGCGTTTATTAGGGACTTTGAAAAAGGCACCGAAAACACCATCGGCCCTATAGCAGTCGAGTATCAGCGAATTAAAAATGAGCTCAAAGCGATGGCCAAACAGCATGGCGTTCGATGGACCCAAGCGGTTCAGGAAAAATTTTGGCTTACTTTGTATTTTGCCAATCAGCAGGGCAATGCGCATGAAGTCACCAAAACCATTTTGTTGGAAAAGCTCGCTGCCTATTGGGAAGTTCAGCTGGGTTTAACCAGCAAAGACGGTCGCTTGGCCGCATATTTTAAACAAATGCAACAGGCTGACGTATTTTCAGGACCGTTTACACCGAAACCGCTCTCTGATTCTCGGTATCAGGTTGTTAAAAAATCAGCTGAAAAAATCAAAAATGTTGTGGTTCAAGGAGCACAACATAGAACTACAGGCTTTTTGGAAGAGTTTGCTCCAGGTACGCAAGCTTATCAAAATCGAACTGATCAGTTGACGCAAAACCTTAATTCAGTCCAGCATGAAGTTGCACAGTCATTTGGCATGCAAGATGGCAGGTTGCATATCCGCAGATTGCGCAACCCCAAAACCTTTGAAAAAGTTGTGTCTTATTTTAAACAGGCCGATTGGCAAATGTCTCCATCCGATCGCCAAGCATTAGTCAACTATGTTGAAATGCAAAAGAAATTGACCGCACGCTCAGCCAATATGGCGTATACACAAGAGGCAATTTCATTGTTAAATGAGTTGGTCGAGCAGCTATACCAAGACCAAACCGGTGAAAAATTTGAACAAGCCTATCAGAAAGCACTAAAGCAACAAAAAACACAGCGACTCAATCAAGAGTGGTATGTGCAACATTTTCGTGGCATGCCACGCGAATCTGCCAAATTCATGGGCGCTCTTTTGATCAACACAACCCTCCATGCCATCATTCACCCGACAGGGGATTTACTGGAAGACTTGGTGCATTTGGGGGCAAACACACCCAGTCATGTTTTCGGATTGATGACGTTTTCGATGGGTGCCGGTGTGGGTACCGAACTTTCCAAATTGATTTCAGAGCCTGTTTGGGGCAAAACCCTTGAGCGCCTTCAACATCAATTAAATCAAAGCGTATTAAAAGGTAGTGCTTATCGGCTTGCAAGTGCGCAAGTTGGGCTTCGAACGTATTTGCGTGGTCAAATTGGCTTTATTGTGGGTTCGTTGGTCAATGGTTTTATTCATGATGATTATGCGTCTGAAGGTTTTTGGGAGCGTCAAACGTTAAGTATATCTTCTTTTATGATGGCCAGCGCTGCTGTAAGAGTGGGCATCAGTGTGCCGGTGCATTTCCTGGAAGCGTTTCGGGTACTGAGAGCAGGAAGTGCATGGGCATCCATACATCCAGCCGGGTTTATTAGCCAAATGCTTCTGTTATCGGCCGATTTGTATTTGGCCTCTTATGTCCAGCCTTGGTTGGAAAAATCCATCATGCAGGCCAAGTTGGAGCCTGCGCTGGCAGAGCCCTATCAAGCCTATATGCAAGTATTGTCAGGACAAAAACAAACCGCTTACGGTTGCAACCAGCCAACTCAAGCGGGCGTACTCGAGTGTTTAACCGCAAAACTCACCAAGGGCATTCGTGATCATTGGCTTAAGTTGAATATGTACGAAATCCACCAAATTGAGCAACAACACTTGGCGGAATTTCAAGCGTGGGAGCAAGATCAAGATCAGGCCAGCATCGTTTACAGTGCTTCTCTGACGCATGAAAAAATGAAAGATGCCTTGGCCATGAATCCTGCACTTGGCCTTGCCGGCGCCAAAAAACTATATCCCACGCAGCATAAGTTGGCTGAAAAAACCGACTACGCCCAAATGAAAAAGCTTGATGCATTGACCCGTGTGGTATTGCCTCAAAAGCATGCCCATGATGCCAAACTGGGCTATCAAACATACATCCACGAATTGTCTGAACTGACTCAGAAATATCAAAAGGACATGCGTGTGATGTACAATGAATTGTACCAAGAACTTTCTGAAGGCCGAGTGGCCATGGTTCGCCATCAACATATTCAAGCTGCACAACAAACATATGAGGCTAGAGCTGAGCAGTGCAATCGCATTGCATCCGTGGATCAATATTTGCCATGTACATCCAATGCATTGAACTTGTACAATGAAAAGTTGCAGCAAATTTTATTTGGCATTGAAGGCGCATGGACCAAAGAGCAGCGCCGTGTTTTACACACTAAAAAGGATATAACAACTGCGCAAAAGCTATTTTTGCAGGGCGTGCCCACCATGGGTCTGGAGGCTTTGCCCGCCATGACGTTTGCCAATGTGATCAAGCCTTCTGATTTCTTGGATTTGTTGTTTCAAATGGCTCAGTCCATGGCGAAAAATTCAAGCAACGATGTGGCCATTCAAAATGCCGTAAAAAGTACGGTCATCACGCTGTTGTCCATGCACAATGAGTTGATCAATGATGTTCAGGGGCATGTGTATTATTCCTCTGAAAACAACCCTTACTTGTTTCAAATGCCGCACATGCGAGTGCAGTTGGTGGATACTTTTGTTCCCAAAGGGTTTGAATTCGATAAAGGGCATCTCGATGTAGAAGGCTTTATGCGATGGCATGCCACCAGCGCCCGAAAATACACCATGATTTTACCCGATGAATACCAGCAACAAAACTTGCAGTTGTATGCTTTGGGCTATGCGGTTGTGGACCATATGTTGGAGCAGGGGATTTTGCGTTTTGATTTGCCAAGAGGTAGTCAAAAAATGCAAGAGATTCGAGCTGCTCTGCAAGATGCGCTTCTGATTACCTTGGGGGTTCAAGACGTGCCTCTCACTGCCTTGTTCAAGAGTGCATCCATGATAAAGGACGAGCACATGATTGTTTTAGGCCAAGTGGCTGAGCGCATGAAGCAGCGTCAAACACAAGGAGCACCGATGCTGTCACAGCAACCATGCGCAGGAGCAGTTGGACAAAAAGAAATCGATGCGGAAATGCTGTGCGCAGATTCCGGAAGTGTGCAAATTCAATTCTTGTTTCAGCCCGATACGGAGTCCAAGCAAAACAGTCAAGATCTCCATGGCCAATGGGCAACACACTATCAAACGCCCATGGGGGTACCCATCAGCTTTCCGATGGGCACCAGCTACATCCACCAAGAAACCCTAGAAGCCTTAATCCCATAGCCTCAGAGAGCAAAGCTCGTCCAAAACCTTGCGTCCCCAAAGGGACAGTCCCTTTGGGGACGGAGGGGGTCAGGTGTGGGCTGGGTCTGGATTTTTGGTTTTGATGCGTTGTAGCCTGCGTCCCCTTGGGGACGGAAGGTTTTACGGTTTTTAAAAAAAGTTTAGGGGCCTAGAAATTTGGCTTGGGTGCGGATGGTTTTGCCGGTTTCGACTTGGGTGATTGTAAACGTTAAATCAAAGGGAGCGCTGTACTTGGCTTTGGGCATATCTACAAATACGGGTATACGCTGGTCTTTGAGTTTATCCAATGTGATGGTTTGGATTGGCAGGGTAAAGCGAACGTCCGCTGTGGGTTGTGGCTCGATGACAAAGGTTTTGGGCGTACGGTCTTTGTTGAATAAATGAATTTCAAATTGATTGCTGATTTGATCTTGCTTGAGGGTGTAGGGGGCACCCTGAAAGCGGAGCAAGTTGGCTTCGAAGGGTTGACGTTTGGATACTGTAAATGCAAATACGGCCATACCGATGACGAGCAAAAGGGTATATGCAGCAATGCGTGGGCGCAGGATTTTCTTTTTGAGATGATGCAAGCCATTGTAAGAATCATACCGAATCAATCCTTGGGGCTGACCTGTTTTCACCATGATTTCATTGCACGCATCAATGCAATTGGCACAGCCGATGCATTCCATTTGTAGGCCATTGCGGATGTCGATGCCCGTGGGGCACACTGCCACACATCGGTTGCAATCGATGCATGCGCCTCGGTTTACGTCTTTGGCCTTTCCTCGAGGTTCGCCTCGCTCGGGGTCGTACCCGATGACCAACGTATCATCGTCGGTTAGTGCAGATTGAATGCGGCCGTAGGGACAAATGATCACGCAAAGCTGTTCACGAAACCAGCCATAGTTAAACGTAAGAAGCAGGGTGAGTGCAATAAGCCACGTGAGGACCACGGGATGCGGGGCCAAACCAAGCCATATGTCCCGATACACTGAAAGCTCTACAAAATACAATACAACCGTGTGGGCCAGAACAAAGGAGATGGCCAGATAGGCTATATATTTGGCCACCAGTCGACGATAATGGGTGGCGTTTTTGGAAGCCTGATTTTTATAAAAGGTGGTGTGGGGTCCTTCAATCCATCGTTCCACTCGGCGATAAAGCCCCTCTAAAAAAACAGTTTGGGGGCAAGCCCAGCCACAAAAAATGCGCCCGACCAAGGCCGTGATAAAAAAAAGGGTAAAAGCCAGGCCTGAGACCAAAAAGAAAATAAGATAGATGTCTTGGGCATTGAACGTTAGGCCAAAAATGTAAAAGGACCGTCGTTGGATATCCAACAGCAACAGTCGCTCATCGCCCAATCGTATCAAAGGCAGAGCAAAAAAAATCAGCATCATCACGGGATGGATGTATTTTTTTAAACGTTGGTATCGACCATGTACATCGGCTGGATAGATTAATTTTCGACTGCCGTCGGCTCTGAGCGAATTGGTGTATTCATATTTGCCGAGCGTAGCCATAGTGTTATTCGACGAGCTCTCCTTGTGGCTCTTTGCCCCCGTCTACGTTTGTGTTTTTAAACGTGAGAACGTATGCGGTGACTTGCTCCATTTGTTTGGAGGTCAAAATGCCTTGCCAAGACAACATTCCTTTTTCGACCACGCCTTCTTGAATGGTGCGATGGATGTCCAACGGCTGTGCACCATGAATCCAATAAGCATCGGTGAGGTTGGGGCCAATGCCGCCTCCCAAATTGTCTGCATGACAGGCAACACAGTTATTCGTGTAAATGGCTTTTCCAGCGTCCACGTCGCTGGGCACATTAACCATCGCCAGTAGACTTTCGTTGGTTAAGTTTTTATTTACATCTTTTAAGTATTTATTTTGGTGCGCGGTAAGCGTCTCGTCATAGCGCTCAATTTGGTCAGGGGCATCAAAGTTGCGATGGTAAATCCAATATCCGGCACCAAACACCAAACAAAGCACGAAGGTGATCACCCACCATCGGGGCAGGTCATTGTCGTACTCTTGGATGCCATCGTATTCAGTATTTTTTAATTCATCTATTTTTTTATCGCTCATCGGAGTTCTCCGTATCAAGGGCCAATTGGGCCATTTTATCGTACTTTTCCTTGGATCCGCGCCGAAAGGTCCAGATCACAATGCCCGTAAAAATCATGCAAAAAAGCAGAAGTCCCATCATAGACCAATTCAAAGGAGATCCTGCTGCCATCAGTGCTTGTTTCATTGCACGGGCTCCTTGATGGTGGCAGCTCGATTGGTGCCGAGCCTTTGAAGATAGGCAATGATGGCTGTCATTTCACTGTCCCATTCCAGCTGTACTTCAGAGGCTTGCAAGTCTTTGACGATGGTCATGGCTTCTTCTTTGGCCAATTGGGCTGCCTGCTGAATTTCTTGATCCTCGTAAGGCACGCCAAGTCGCTTAAGCGTTTTCATTTTGGCTGACAAGATTTCAGGCTTGATGCTTCGGTCTTTGAAAGTTCCAAATTTTGGCATGATGGAGTCAGGCGAAGTGGACCTTGGATCCATCATATGGTTGTAATGCCATAAATTGGGGTACTTTCCGCCAACGCGATGCAGGTCGGGTCCAGTTCTTTTGGAGCCCCACAAATGAGGATGGTCGTTGGTGTATTCCCAACCTTCCGAATAAGCGCCGTAGCGCAACGTTTCTGCGACAAACGGACGAATCATTTGCGTATGACAATTGTTGCAACCTTCCCGAATGTATAAGTCTCTGCCGGCCAATTGAAGGGGCGTGTAGGGTGCGGCTGTGCCCATCATCGGAATGGCATCTTTGACAGTGACAGCAGGAATAATTTGTACCATGCCGCCAATTAAGATCGCGCCCAATGTTAATAAACTAAAAAGCAGAGGTTTGCCTTCCAGGGCATGATGCCAAGACTGATTTTTAAACCGGTCTAGCTGAAAGCCAAATAAAAACATGCACGCCACAATAAATACCAACACCAAAGTCAATAAAAGCAACAAGCGCAGCGCATCACTGGTGACAAAAGCCAACAGCAGCACGTGACCCAAAACGATCATAAACATGGTGGGGCTGAAAATAAGTGCCTTCCATGAAACTTCTTTGGTGGGCTGGGCTTGAAGGGGCGTGACTTCTACGCTGGTGGTGACTGGTTTGCCCGCTTTGATGGTTTTAATTAGGTTGTAGCCCATCAATACAAACGTAGAGAAGTACATCAAACCACCCACCAGGCGCATCATGTACATGATTTGAGATTTGGTAATGGCTTCTGAGAAGTTTGGATACAGCAAGGTGCCTTCATCGGTGAGCGCGCGCCACATTAAGCCTTGCGTGATGCCGCTGGCCCACATCGAGGAAACGTAAAGCAAAATACCAAACAGCCCAATCCAAAAATGAAAATTGGCAAGCTTGATGGAATAAAGCTTGGTGTTAAAAAGACGGGGCATAAGCCAATAGAGCATACCCGCGGCCATAAAGCCGTTCCAGCCCAATGCACCGCCATGCACATGACCAATGATCCAATCGGTGTTGTGAGCCAAAGCGTTGACGGCTTTGACCGACAGCAGGGGGCCCTCAAAGGTCGACATGCCGTAAAATGTAATGGCTGCAGCAAAGAACTTCACCACAGGGTCGGTCCGAAGTTTATCCCATGCGCCGCGTATGGTGAGCAGGCCATTGATCATACCCCCCCAGCTCGGTGCCCAGAGGGCAATAGAGAAAACAACGCCCAAATTTTGCGCCCAGTCAGGAAGCGCGGAGTATAAAAGATGGTGAGGTCCTGCCCATATGTACAGAAATACCAAAGCCCAGAAGTGAATGATGGATAACCGATACGAGTACACAGGCCGATTGACGGCCTTGGGTACGTAGTAATACATGATGCCCAAAACAGGTGTGGTTAGAAAGAAGGCCACAGCATTGTGCCCGTACCACCACTGCACCAGTGCATCTTGAACACCTGAAAAAATAGAGTACGATTTGTCGATGCTCACCGGCAGCGCAAGGTTGTTTACGATGTGAAGCACAGCCACGGTTAAAATGGAGGCAATGTAAAACCAAATGGCGACGTAAATGTGTTTTTCATTGCGTTTTTTCAATGTCCAAAAAAAGTTGACGGCAAAAACCACCCAGACAAAGGTGATGGCGTAATCGATGGGCCATTCCAGCTCGGCATATTCTTTGGATTGCGTGATGCCCAAAGGTAGGGTGATGGCCGCTGAGACGATAATCAGCTGCCAGCCCCAAAAATGAATTTTGCCCAACAAATCAGAAGCCATGCGTGTTTTAAGCAAGCGCTGCGTGGAGTAGTACACCCCTGCGAAAATCATGTTGCCCACAAATGCAAAGATCACCGCATTGGTATGAAGCGGACGAAGTCGACCAAAGGTTAAATAGGGTTCAAGGTTGGCTTGCCAAAAAGCCATTTGTGTGGCGATTAACACGCCCACCAACATACCCACAATGCCCCAAAAAGTGGTGGCATAAGAAAAATATCGAACCAGCGTGTCGTTATAAGTGACGGTTGTCGTCGTGGGTTGTTGTTGCATTTTCTTCATCCTCAAGCGGTAGCAGTGATAACTCATCCATATGGTCAAAATCCTCATTTTTAACCGATAACGCAAATGACAACAGTGCGCCGACGACAAAAACAAGGCTTACGAATATGAGTAATATCAAAATTTTCATCATTTCATATGATCCATATCAGCTTTTTTCATGTGCATGGTGGTACGCATGATCACCCATATGGAGCTAACGGGCATAATAATGGCAGAGATTAGCGGTGTGATCAACCCTGAAAGGGCTAAAACAATGACCAACGCATTGTATGTAATTAAAAATAATAAATTGTTGCGCGTGATTTGCTGCAGATTTTTTACTACGTTGAACAGGGCAGGCAACCAGCCCATGGATTCAGATAAATAATAAAAACTTGCTTGTTGGCTTCGTTGAAGCTGGCTGTGCATGGACAAAGCACTTACATAAGCGGCATCCATCGCCAGTTGATCGTTGAGGCCATCGCCGATAAACAGTGTGTTCCCATGCATTTGGTGTAATGCGTTTTTTTTATCCAAAGGCAATGCTTGGCCCATCGCCTGTGCTTTATCAATGCCTACTTTCATAGCCACTGAATGGATTCGGGATTGTTGGTCGCCGCTGACCAGCCAAGGTTGATAATCTTTATCTTTGAGCCAGGCGATGACTTCTTGCATTTGATCCTGCAGCGTTTCTTCCAATGTAAAACGAGCCAACATGCTTTGCCCCTGATAAAAAAGCACTTGGTAGGCGCGCTGCGGATCGTGATCTTTGGATGTCTGGGCTCGCCCTACAAAATAATCCTGTCCTTCATATTGAAGTTGTACACCTTGACCCACGTTTTCGATGGCTTGGATCGGAAGTGGTAAAATGTGTTGGGTAATGAGCTTTTCATAAATGGCCCGGCTGGCAGGATGCTGGCTCTGAGACACCGCTGTCAGTAAAATTTGTTGCAGTTTTTTGGATAAGTTTTGAATGCTTTCAGGATTGGTCCAAATTAATCGACCCAGGGTGACAGTGCCCGTCTTGTCCAGTGCCACATGTTGAATGTTGGTTAAGCGATCCAGGGTGTAAGGTTTTTGGATGAAGACACCATAGCGCATCAACAAACGATAGGCCATGGTTCGGGCTAGAGGAATCGAGATGCCTAAGCTGCATGGGCACGTCACCACAGCGATGGCGATGGCCACCGATAATCCTTTGGTCCATGAATCGATGTAGGCCCACAGACCAAAACCGATCCCACACAAAGACAACACGCCCCAAACATAATATTGGGCCACCAGTTGCCAGCGTCTGGGAAGGGTTTCTTCATGTTGGACCTGCGTCAGTAAATTGGCCAGTTGGGAATCTTGAAAACTTTGTTGTGCAGTGACCGCAATGGCATGTGGCCCCAATAAAACGGCCCCCGCAGGTAGTTTTTTGCCCGGTGGATACATGACTGGGTCTGGCTCACCGGTGAGCCAACTTACATCCAGCTCAACGGTAAAGGCTTGCTCAAGCACGCAGTCAACAGGGATAAGGCTGCCCACGGGTAGCAACAAGCGGTCATTTTTTTCAATGGTTTGCAAAGATTTGTTGGAAAGGTGACCGTCTTGCGCAATGGTTTTGACTTGTTGGTCCAAAAAGGAGGGCTGAAGGATGATGTTTTGTTTGTTTTTTTCGAGCATTCGTTCTTGCATAAAACGTCCAAGCAACATCAGTGTGATGAAGATGCACACCGAATCAAAATAAACATCGTCGGAGTGATGTTGAAAAAAAGTCAGCAGAGAGCCGCCATAGGCCATGATGATGCCCAGAGAGATGGGCAAATCGTAATGCAAAATGCCACGCCGAAACGCTTGCCATGCACGGGTGATAAAATAACCACCGCCAATCCAAACCACCATAGTGGCAATGATTGCGCCAATCCATTGAAAAAGATGATGCAAAGTGGGTTGGTTGATGCCGGTCATGCCAGTGTAAAAGCTGGCTGAAAACATCATGACATTCATGGACAATCCCGCGCAAAGGCCAAGGCGAACGAGCAAATGGCGCGTAGAACCTTTACTAGACGTTTTTTGTGGTTTTGAAGGAATGTAGCCAAACTTTTGAAGCTCTTCCAAAAAATGAATCGCTTTTTCATTCGCCGTGCCATAATTCAGTGAAATTTGCCCTTGTCCAGTATTGACCGATACCCGAAGCCCGCCGTATTTTTTGGCAAGTTCTTGAATTAACCAAACGCAGGCTGCACATTGCACACCTTGAAGCGCAACCATGCACTGATTGGGATGTTCGATGAGATAAGCCGAGACCCATGAAAGGTTATTTTTTTTGGCAAAAAGGCCAAGAAGGGGAGAAATCTTTCGGTCTTTTAGCTGGTAATATTTTTCAAGATGGCCCTCGTGGATGAAGTTGTAGACCATTTGACAACCATGGCAGCAGAAAGATGCATCTTTCATAAAGCTGGGAATCACTGTGCCACAGTGCAAACATGGTTTGTGCGTGGATGGCTTCACAGCCATGCTTTTACACGGCTTTTGAATTCAGGTACATGATATCCATCATGGAATCAACGCTCGCCCAATTAAGTCAGCCACAAGGCGTGCTTGCGTTTTTTTTGGTGGGCATGGTGACCAGCTTTCACTGTATATGCATGTGCGGACCCATTTCAGCCATAGTGTTTCAACACACCTGTCAAACGCTTCGCCGTCATCTTGTTTTGTATCACGGCTCGCGCTTGCTTGCTTATACTTGGTTGGGATGGCTTATCAGCGGCATGGGTTTTCAGCTAAAGCAGTGGGGGCTGCAGAAAGTATGGGCCCTCATGCTCATGGCTCTCTTGCTCTTATTTGTTTTTGGCAAGGTTGGCTGGATACAAAAATGGTTGTTTCGTTTTCAAAACAAATTATTGCATCTAACCAGAGACGCCAGTGCATCTCAAAAAAGTGCGGTGTTGGGGTTTGCTTCACCGCTTTTACCATGTGGCCCGTTGTATGCAGCCTTGGCCAGCAGCAGCTTAGCACCCAATCCATTTTATGCAGGCGTATGGATGACGGCTTTTGCCCTAGGCACCATGCCATTGATGTTGCTGCAACAATACGGCTTGATTCGTATGAGCCAACGGCTTGTAAAATTGCAGCAGCCGTTGTTTTATAAAGGGTTAGCGCTGTTGGTGATTGTTTTTTTATGGTGGATGCACTTTTAACACGCGTGCAAATGCTGTGCGGTTGACAGCCTATTAAAGGCAACATAGAAACCTAATATGCTTTGTCCATCCCAGTGCGCTGCTTGTCCTGCCAATCAGGAAAGCCTTTTTTCCAAGTTGGATTCCAAAAGTTTGTCTTTGATCGAACAAAGCAAGATGATTCGCACGATGAAGCCCAAAGAAATATTATTTTCTCAAGGACAAGCTTCCGATCACCTGTATTGCATTGGACAGGGCATGGTCAAACTGTATAAAACAGACGCTCAAGGGCATCGCAAAATTATTCAGCTGGCAGGTCCCGGAGAGATGATTGGCTATCGCTCTATGCTGGCCAATGTTCCGTATCAAGCGACGGCTCAATCCATGCAAGAGGGCAAAATTTGCATCATCAGCAAAAAAGCATTTCAAGAAGCCATTGGCCATAGCAAAGACTTTGCCATGGCCTTGTTATCACATCTGGCCAAAAATTTAGGGCAAGCTCAAAACAACGAGCTGGATCTGGCCCACAAACACATTGATCAAAGATTTGCACAGCTTTTGCTTTTTTTAAAAGACAAGTACGGGGTGGTAGAGCCACAGGGCATTCGGTTGGATGTATCCTTATCACGACAAGACATCGCTGATTTAATCGGTGCAACCCAAGAGTCGGCCATTCGCATTGTCACCACGTTTAAACGATTGGGTATTCTTGCCACCGATAAGAAAAGAATGATGATCATTGATGCCCCAAAGCTGGAACAATTGATGGAAGAAGTCGAGCTTGGCTAACGAAGCTTAAAAAACATATTCAATCAAATACGGTGCTATAGAGCGCGAATATGGGTTTATTTTGTAAAAGGGTTGTGCTATGTTGCAGCCTCGTTATGCGCGGCAAAACCATCAATATCCAGACCTACGGCTGTCAGATGAACGATTATGAATCGGATCGGACCTACCGTATGTTTCATGATCAGTATGGATATCAATGGAATGATTCACCCGAGTCTGCCGATTTAGTCCTTTTTAATACCTGTTCGATTCGTGAAAAAGCCGACCACAAGGCCATGTCGACCATTGGTTCTTTAAGAAAAGCCAAGGAGCAAAATCCAGAAATGGTGATTGCGGTGGGTGGTTGCATGGCGCAGATGAAAGGCGACGAAATCCAAAACCGCTTCCCTTATGTGGATGTTGTGTTTGGCACTCATCAATGGACCCAATTACCTCAGCTGGTATTTGGTGCTCAGGTTCGTAAAGCACAATCTACAGAAATTGATTTAACTTCTTGGAAAAATTATAATTTTCTACCCGTAAAAGACAGTGCCGTCCAATACGGCGTACGAGAAAACGTGACCATCCAAAATGGATGCAACCATTTTTGCACGTTTTGCCTGGTGCCTTTTACACGGGGACGGGAAGTCAGCCGACCCGCCAAGGACATTTTGGCTGAAATTCAACTTTTGGCTGACCACGGTGTGCGTGAAGTCAATTTGTTGGGTCAAAACGTGAATGCATATGGTCAAGATCGCACTGGAGAAATGCGTTTTGCCCTTTTGTTAAAAGAAGTGGCGGCCATTGAAGGCATTGAACGCGTGCGCTTTGTCACGTCTCACCCAGCGGTTTTTGACTTTGAGATGATTGACGTGATTGCGGATACCCCAGAGCTGTGCAATGACATTCATTTGCCCATCCAAAGCGGTTCCAACCGAATTTTAGACCTGATGAACCGTGGATACCATTTGGATAAATACCGCGAGCTGCATGCTTACATGCGCAAGCGCATTCCCAATCTATCTCTGCGAACCGATTTAATCGTCGCCTTTCCAGGTGAAACCGAAGAAGATTTTCAGGCCACGTTGGATGCTGTACGTGAGTTTGATTTTGATGATAGCTATTCCTTTATTTACTCGCCTCGTCCCAACACCAAAGCAGCCAAGTGGGAGAAAGATTTTATTGATCCTGGCGTTGCCGGCGAGCGTCTCATGCGTTTGCAGGCGCTGCAAAAAGAGATTCATTTGGCCCATAGCCAAGCGTACATGAACCAAAAAGTGGACGTATTGATCCACGCGCCTTCCAAAAAACAAGGGGAAGGCTGGCTTGCGGGCAAAACCGAAACACACCGCACCGTCAATTTTGAAGGGCCAACCGAATGGATTGGTCAAATTAAGCCCGTGACCATCACCGAAACGTTAAGCAATTCACTTAGAGGGGTCGCTTAAAAGCAATTAAGGCGATATTAGGAAGGAACCATTGTGAGCAAAAAAAGTGTACATGTAGTTGGAACCGGCACCATCGGTGACCCTTTAATTTCTTTGCTTTGTAAGTTTAAGAAAGAGTTGGGCGTAGATCAAATCACTTTCACAAAACGAAGTGCCACACTGACCGATCGACCCAAGGTGCATTCACTGATGGCCAAAGGCGCTATTTTTTCTGCGCAAGAATCCACCATTTCAGACTTTGAAAAAATGAACATTCAACCTGCCATGAACACCGATGAAGCACTGGATCAGGCAGATGTTGTGATTGACTGTACCCCCGTTGGCAATCAGAATAAAACGCAAGTGTATGAAAAGTTTCTAAGCAATACCAAAGGGTTTATTGCACAGGGCAGTGAGTTCGGCTTTGGTAAAATGTATGCCCGCGGCATCAATGATGAAACGCTTCAAGCACAAGATGATCAATTCATTCAGGTGGTCAGCTGCAACACCCATAACCTTTCAGTTTTGGTCAAAACGCTGGGAATGGATGCAGGTCAACAACCAGACCAGTTTGACCACGCCCGATTTGTTTGCATCCGACGCGCCAATGACATCAGTCAAAACCAATCTTTTATTCCCGGCCCTCAAGTTGGCACGCATAGCGACGAAGAATTTGGTACGCACCATGCTCGAGATGCACATGAGCTTTTTAAGACCAAGGACTTGAATGTAAAGCTTTTTTCTTCAGCCATGAAGCTTAATACGCAATACATGCACACCGTTTGGTTCCACATCAAAACCAGCAAACCCATCACCAAAGATGAAGTTTTTGAGCGCATTGACCGCAATGATTTGATGGCACTCACCCATAAAAATACAGCCAATGCGGTGTTTTCATTTGGCCGCGATCACGGGCATTATGGCCGTATTCTCAATCAAACAGTGATTGCACAGGAAACCGTTGAAGTGGTGGATCAAAGCAATATCTACGGTTGGTGTTTTACCCCGCAAGATGGCAATTCACTGCTTTCTTCCATTTCAGCCACCAGCTTCTTTTTGCAGCCAGACCGCTATACCGAAAATATTCAGTGTCTGGCCCCATATTTCTTCCGAGAAGTGTAGGGTGCAATAGATATAGGGCAAGGTGCAAGATATTGACGCAGTCCGTTTTTTTTGGTATTATAGGCCACTAGATTTTAGAGGGAGAGTATAAGAATATGATTCAACAGGACACAACCATCGAATATTCCATGGATCAACGATATCACATTGGTGACATCATTGAACATCCATTTTTCGGCAAGGGTAAAGTCATTGCCAATTTAAAAAAGGGTAAGATCGAAGTTGACTTTGAAAAGCTCGGCGTTCGCACCCTTGTTTCTAATTATAGAGCTTAGTATACATACACCCGTCTGCAGCACTGGTTAATTTGTTTTTTATGCCAGCCATGTACAAGCACGCGGTGTAGGTAAGTAAAATCTAGCCCAAAGCAACTTAAGATTGTTGCTTTGGGTTTTTTATTTTTTCGCGAAGCTTTTACGCCCATTTTTCGATAATAATATTCAAAAAAAAATGAAAGTAAGGTAAAAGAGCCGCACAATGCACTTTACGATCAAAAAAGGGCTGGATTTGCCCATCGTTGGATCTGCAAATCATCTTGTGGAGGCCGGCCAGCCGGTTCAATCCGTGGGCGTGGTGGGTCCGGAATATATAGGAATGAAACCTTCCATGGACGTCAAAGAGGGCGATCATGTACGTAAGGGGCAGCTGCTTTTTACGTGCAAAAAAAATGAGGGTTTGCGTTTTACCGCGCCGGCTGCAGGCACGGTTAAAGCCATTCACCGAGGGTATCGCCGTTCGTTTCAATCACTGGTGATTGATCTTGATGCGCAGCAAGAGCATGTAGCTTTTGAAAACTACCAAAACAAACCCGTGGATCAATACACAGCGCAAGAGGTTCGCGCCTTGTTAATTGAATCGGGCAGCTGGGCCAGCATCCGGCAGCGGCCTTTTGAAAAGGTGGCCGATGTCAACGGCGCTCCCCATTCCGTTTTTATTACGGCCATGGATACCCAACCTTTATCCCCATCCCCAGAGATTTTTATCAACAAGCATCCGCAAGCATTTGCCGATGGTGTGCGAGTTTTATCTCAATTAACCCAAGGTGCAACTTACGTATGCACGCGCCCCAATCCTGGATTTGCTTTGCCGGAAGCCAAGCAGATCGTTCACGCAACGTTTGCTGGGCCGCATCCGGCAGGCAACGTTGGCACACACATTCATTTTTTAGATCCCGTATTTTTGGGTAAATATGTTTGGCACGTTGGGTATGCCGATGTCATTGCCATCGGGTATTTATTTCAAACAGGCCAGTTGTTTACCGATCGATTGATTGCCATTGTTGGCCCCAATGCCAAAAGGCCGCGAATGGTTGAGACGGTTGTGGGTGCGCGGGTCAGTGAATTAACCCATGGCATTACCAAAGAGGGCAGTCGTTTAATTTCAGGCTCTCCACTGCATGGCTATACGGCCAAAGAAGATTTGGATTTCTTGGGTCCGTTTCACCGTCAGATCACCATTTTAGAAGAAGACACCTCCCGAGAACTTCTAGGCTGGCATGCGCCAGGGCCCAATAAGTTTTCGGTAAAAAACGTTTTTGTGGCCAAGTTGGATCCATCCAAAGAGTTTGAGATGACCACTGCCATGCATGGATCTTACCGAGCCATGGTGCCGGTGGGCTCTTTCGAAAAAGTCATGCCCTTGGATATTTTGCCCACGCAACTGCTTCGAAGTCTGGTGGCCAAAGACACCGATAGTGCACAAGACTTGGGCTGCTTGGAACTGGCAGAAGAGGATATTAGCCTCTTGACGTTTGTGGCACCGGGGAAGGTCGATTTTGGACCCTTGTTACGTGAAAATTTAATTACGATTGAGGCAGAAGGCTAATGAAACTTGTACGGCAATTTTTAGACAAACAGCATCAACATTTCATTGAGGGTGGTAAGCTTGAGAAGCTGTATCCCGTGTATGAAGCCATTGACACCTTTCTTTATACACCGGGTGAAAGCACCGATGGACAAGTGCATGTTCGAGATAACTTGGATTTAAAACGTTTGATGATCACCGTGGCCATGGCACTGACCCCTTGTATTCTATTTGGTATGTACAATGTTGGTCATCAGGGCATGCTTGGGCTTGAGAGCATGGCCATGGATACGGTTTCTGGGTGGCGAGGCAGTGTTTTTCACTGGCTGGGTTTTGCAGTCAACTCCGCCAACATTCTAGGCTGTTTTATTTTGGGGGCATTGTATTTTGTGCCCATATTTTTGGTGTGCAACATTGCAGGCGGAACCGCAGAAGCCATTTTTTCCATCATTCGCAAACATGAAATCAACGAAGGTTTTTTGGTTACAGGCATTCTTTTTCCTTTAACGCTGCCTCCCACCATTCCACTGTGGCAAGTGGCTGTAGGGATTGTGTTCGGCGTGGTGATTGCCAAAGAAATTTTTGGCGGCACCGGTAAAAACTTTTTAAATGTGGCGTTGACCGCGCGCGCGTTTCTATTTTTTGCCTATCCTGCGGAAATTTCGGGCGATGCGGTTTGGGTAGCGGCCGATGGATACACCGGCGCGACCATGCTCGGGCAGGCCACTGTGGATGGGATTGCTTCATTTGGATATACCTGGAAAGAAGCTTTTTTGGGATTCATTCCCGGCTCGATTGGTGAGACCTCTACCTTATGTTGTCTTTTTGGTGCAGCCTTTTTAATCATTACGGGCATTGGTTCATGGCGCATCATGCTAAGCATGACGTTGGGCACGATTTTCTTAGCGCTTACACTCAATGCCATTGGAAGCGACACCAATCCAATGTTTGCGGTGACGCCGGCGTGGCATTTGGTCATTGGTAGTTTTGCTTTTGGTTGTGTGTTTATGGCCACCGATCCAGTCAGTGCTGCCATGACGCAAAAAGGACAGTATTTCTATGGTTTTTTAATCGGCCTCATGGTGATTTTGGTTCGGGTGATCAACCCGGCTTATCCAGAGGGCGTGATGTTGGCCATTTTATTTGGTAATGTATTTGCACCCCTAATTGACTATTTTGTGGTGGAAGCCAACATCAAACGAAGAAAGCTACGTTATGCAAAAGGATAGCCCTCTTAAAATTATTATCATCGCATTGATTCTATGCGTGGTTTGTTCTGTCATGGTGTCCAGTGCAGCTGTATTGCTTAAGGACCGTCAGCAAGCCAACAAAGTGTTGGATATCAAAAAAAACTTGCTGGTGGCATCGGGCCTGTTGACCAAAGAAGAGGCCACACCCGAAAACATTCAAAAAGAATATCAGCGCGTAGAGGCCAAAGTGATTGATTTATCGACGGGAGAAGTTGCACCCGGCATCGATCCAGAAACATTCGATCAGCGCAAGGCACGCAAAGATCCTGACCGCAATAAAATCATCAAGCCTGAAAATGATTTGGCTGACATCAAAATGCGGTCTCAATATGCGCCGGTGTACGAAATTAAAGAAGACGGACGTGTATCGATGATCGTTTTACCGGTTAATGGTAAAGGCCTTTGGTCTACTTTGTATGGTTTTGTGGCCATGTCGGCCGATCTTTCAGAAATCAAAGGCATTGGTTTTTATGAGCACGCTGAAACCCCAGGTTTGGGTGGTGAGATTGAAAACCCCAAATGGCAAGCGCAATGGGCAGGAAAAAAAGCCTTTGATGACCAAGGGCGCGTCATTTTTCAAGTGACCAAAGGTAGCGTCAATCCAGAAGCCTCCAACGCTGATTATATGGTGGATGGTTTATCTGGTGCCACGATTACCAGCAACGGGGTGACCAATCTGGTGCGCTACTGGCTGGGTGAACACGGCTTTGGTCCTTATCTTCAAAAACAAATGAAAGCACAGGCAATGTAATCATGTGGATCCGATTTAAAAATACGCTTTTAGACCCTCTGTTTAAAAACAACCCCATTGCGCTTCAGATTTTAGGCATTTGTAGCGCGTTGGCGGTCACCACCAAAATGAGCACATCCCTTGTGATGTGTTTGGCCGTGGTGGCGGTGACGGGTTTGTCCAATTTTAGCGTGAGTTTGATTCGCAATCACATCCCATCCAGCATTCGAATCATTGTGCAAATGACCATCATTGCTTCGTTGGTTATTGTCACCGACCAAGTACTCAAAGCATTTGTATATGACATTGCCAAAGAAATGTCGGTGTTTATCAGTTTGATCATCACCAACTGCATTGTCATGGGCCGTGCAGAAGGCTTCGCCATGAAAAACCCTCCATTGATCAGTTTGGTGGACGGTATTGGCAACGGTTTAGGCTACAGCGTGGTGCTGCTGTTTGTGGCATTTTTTCGTGAACTATTTGGCAGTGGCACGTTGTTTGGTAAAGTGATTTTGCCCTTAACCACCGAAGGCGGCTGGTATCAACCCAACGGCTTGGCGCTTCTTTCCCCCAGTGCTTTTTTAATTATCGGTTTGTTTATCTGGTTGCTTCGCACGTGGAAGCCAGAGCAGGTGGAGGCAGAGTAAGTCATGTTTGAGCATTATTTAAGTTTGTTTGTAAAAGCCGTCTTTGTTGAAAACCTGGCATTGGCGTTCTTTTTGGGGATGTGTACCTTTTTGGCCGTCTCCAAAAAAGTAAAAACCGCCATCGGCTTAGGCATTGCTGTGATTGTGGTGCAAACCATTACCATTCCTGTCAACAATCTTTTGTTTACCTATTTGCTGCAAGAAGACGCATTGGTGTGGGCGGGCATCAAGGGTGTGGATCTTAGCTTTTTAGGTTTGATTTGTTACATTGGCGTCATTGCAGCCATTGTTCAAATTCTAGAAATGGTTTTGGACCGATATGTGCCCGCGCTGTACAACGCACTTGGCATCTTTTTGCCTTTGATCACTGTAAACTGTGCCATCCTCGGTGGTTCATTGTTTATGGTAGAGCGAGATTACAATTTTACTGAATCGGTTGTATTTGGTTTCGGTTCAGGATTGGGATGGGCGCTGGCCATTATGGCCCTGGCGGGCATTCGTGAAAAATTAAAATATTCGGATGTACCGGAAGGTTTACGTGGTTTGGGCATTACGTTTATGATTGTAGGCTTAATGTCATTGGGCTTTTTAGCATTTTCAGGCATTCAACTTTAGGGGACACAGTTTCGATGAATATGATTGTACTAGGCGTTGCGATGTTTACACTGGTTGTACTAACCTTGGTGGGCATCATTTTATTTGCGAAATCCAAGCTCGTCCCATCGGGCCCAGTCACCATCAACGTCAACGATGAAAAAGATTTGACCGTGTCAGCAGGGGGCAAGCTTTTAAATGTATTGGCCGACAACAAGCTTTATGTTTCCAGTGCCTGTGGCGGTGGTGGTACGTGCGCCCAATGTTTGGTGAAAATCAAAGAAGGTGGCGGCGAAATTTTAGAAACGGAAAAAAGCCACATCAATAAACGAGAAGCACGGGAAGGCTACCGTCTTTCCTGTCAGGTCAATGTGAAGCAAGACATGAAAATCGAAGTACCCGAAGAAGTGTTTGGCGTACGCAAATGGACCTGTACGGTAAAGTCCAATGAAAATGTAGCGACCTTTATTAAAGAGTTGGTGCTTGAGTTGCCAAAAGGAGAGGCCGTGCCGTTTCGTGCTGGTGGATTTATTCAAATCGAACGCCCCGCAGGTCTAAACATTGATTTTAAAAATTTTGAAGTCGAAGAGGAATACAAAGAAGATTGGGATAAGTACAATCTATGGAAATATCAATCGGATGTATCCGTGCACACAGTTCGTGCCTATTCGATGGCCAACTACCCCGAAGAGAAGGGCATCATCATGCTGAATGTCCGGATTGCCACGCCACCCCCAAAAAAGGACAACTTGCCACCCGGCATCATGTCTTCTTATATTTTTAACTTAAAACCCGGCGATGAAGTGGTCATTTCTGGACCGTTTGGTGAATTTTTTGCCCGCGATACCAACAAAGAAATGATTTTTATCGGCGGTGGGGCTGGCATGGCGCCCATGCGGTCTCATATTTTTGATCAGTTTCGTCGTCTACACACCGATCGAAAAGTTTCATTTTGGTATGGCGCGCGCTCCAAAAGAGAAATGTTTTACGAAGAAGATTTCAATGCCATTGCCGCGGAAAATGATAATTTCCAATGGCATGTAGCGTTGTCCGACCCACTGCCCAATGACGATTGGGATGGGTACACGGGTTTCATTCACAACGTTCTGTACGAAAATTACCTAAAAGATCACGAAGCGCCCGAAGATTGCGAATACTATGTTTGCGGTCCACCGATGATGAACAAAGCCGTGATTGATATGCTTTTGGATTTGGGCGTAGAGCGTGAAGATATCATGCTGGACGATTTTGGTGGTTGATCGATTCATTCATTTTATTTTCTGCGGCGTATTTCTAACACTCGCTTCCTGTACATCCCCGGCCAATGAGTCGATGCCCGTGGTTCATCGCATCAAGGGTGAGACCATGGGTACAACCTATCAAGTGCAGGTGTATGCGGACAAAAATCTGGCCACAGAACCATTGAAGACCATCATCGACCAGCGTCTCCAGGCTGTCAATCAGGCCATGTCGACTTACATGCCAACATCTGAAATTTCAACATGGAATCAGCAGCATTCCACACAACCGCAAAAAATATCCGATGGTTTTGCGTATGTCACGGGATATGCGCTAGAGCTGGCCGAGCAAACTCAAGGAGCGTATGATCCAACCATTGGTCCTTTAACGCAATTGTGGGGCTTTGGGCCCGATGGCCAGCGCAAAATTCCCACGCAAGCGCAGATTGATAAGCGAAAAGAATATGTCGGTTATGCATTGGTTGAGCTAAAGCAGAAGAAAGATGGCTGGTGGCTACAAAAAAAACACCCCAACGTTCAATTGGATCTTTCATCGGTTGCCAAAGGCTATGGGGTGGACGTCATTTCAGACCTGTTAATGGCACAACACTTATCCAATCATTTTGTCGAAATCGGGGGCGAAATTCGAACCCATGGGGGCAAGGGTAAAAAACCATGGATCATTGGCATAGAAAGCCCCGATCCAACTTCCACCAGAACACTAAATGTAATGAAAACACACGATGCGAGTCTGGCCACATCTGGAAACTATCGGAATTTTTTTCTTGAGGATGGTCAACGGTATGGCCACACGTTTGATCCCGCCACAGGTCGTCCTGCGCAGCATCGTCTTTTATCCGCCAGTGTTTTGGAAATAGAATGCATGAAGGCCGATGCGCTGGCCACCGCTCTGATGGTGATGGGGCCTGAGCGTGCCATGGCTTTTGCTAAAGAGCGCGGCCTGACAGCGCAGCTTGTGCTGGCACCGTTAGAGGCCAATGCCCCTTTGATCATCAAGCAAACTCAAAGTTGGAAGCAAAGGGTTGAGTAGATGCAGTATTTTTGGATTAGTTTGCTGGTGATGGTGGCTGTGCTTGGTTTGATGGCTGTAGGCGTATTGTTGGGTCGGCGACCCATCGAAGGTTCTTGCGGTGGTTTGGGGCGTTTGATGGGCCAAGATTGCGAATTCTGTGACAAAGAAGAAGAGTGCAAGCATCGCAAAGGCCAAAAAACTGCATCCAAAAAATTGCCCACCTATTCAGACGGATCTGAACAGTAAAGTTTTTTACTTTTGATCATCCATTAAGGAAAAATGCCGCGTTCTTGATACGCCAAGCTGATGCGTTTAAGCGCAACAATGTATGCAGCCGTGCGAAGGTCGGTTTTCATGTCTTTGGCAATGGTCCATGTTTGAGCAAACGCTTGATCCATGATGATTTTTAGCTTGCGATCGACTTCTTCCAAAGGCCACTGAGAGCTGGTTTTGTTTTGAGCCCATTCAAAATAACTCACGGTTACACCACCGGCATTGGCCAATAGATCTGGGATGATGGTGATACCACGATCCAATAAGATCTTTTCAGCTTCGCTTGTGGTTGGACCATTGGCACCTTCGGCAATGACTTTGGCTTGAATTTTAGAGGCATTGCTTTGGTTGATCTGTCCCTCAAGTGCTGCTGGAATCATGATATCCGTCGGGATGGCAAAAAACTCTTCGGGTTCGATGCTTTCTGCTTTTTTATAGTTAGACATCGGATTGCCTTCCAATAAAAAAGTTTTCAGCGTTTGGGTATCGATGCCATCGGCATTAAAAATAGTCCCTGTATGATCCTGAGCAGCGATCATGGTTGCGCCCAAACTTTCAAGAATGTTGGCCGCATGAAAGCCCACGTTACCAAAACCTTGAACGGTAAAAGTACACTTGGATAAATCCACACTTTCTTTATCGGCCCATTGCTGCAAAGTGAAAACCACACCTTGACCGGTTGCTTTATCACGGCCCAAACTCCCACCGACGGTGAGGGTTTTTCCTGTTACAACATGTCGCTGTGCATTGCGTGTGGTTGTGTTCTGTGCGTTCATGAAGGTGTCCATGATGACGGCCATGATTTGACCATTGGTGCCTGCGTCGGGTGCTGGAATGTCATATTCAGGACCAATATTGCCGCCTAGGGCGTGCGTAAAACGTCGCGTCATTCGCATCAGTTCGCCACTGGAAAGCTCTGAAGGATCCACCGTGACGCCCCCTTTGGCTCCGCCAAAAGGTACGCCGACCAGGGCACATTTGAAGGTCATCCACACGGCCAATGCTTTAACTTCATCATGATTCACCTGTGGATGAAAGCGAATGCCGCCTTTGTAGGGGCCCAAAATGCTGTTGTGCTGGATGCGATAGCCACGAAATAGTTTGAGTTCATGGTTGTCCATGCGAACTGGAAAATTAATGGAGATTTCATTTTTGGGTTCGGACAATATGGTGCGCACGTCGCGGTCAAGATCAAAAAAATCAGCCGCACGATTCCATTGTTGGAGGGCCTGTTTGTAGAGTGAGAATTTTTCGCTCATGGTCGTTTTGACGTCCTTTTCTTCCTTGGGTGAATGTCGATGGTTGATATATCTTATTTCACACCGTATGAAAATGATTTGCGCAGCTTTTTCTCTGCAAGCATAATAAATTTAATTGTAAAATCAAGGGTTTGAAGTTTGACTTTTATCTAGTCAATGGGCATACCTTAAACCATGTCTTCTTTGTACGCCATGCTGATCGAAACCCAAGCAGTGATGTTTCGTCTCAATCCACCTTTTACATTTTCCTCGGGCCTGGCATCGCCTATCTATTGTGACAATCGAATGCTGATATCAAAACCCGAAACCCGCAACGCGATCCTTGATGCCTTTTGCCAAAACGCGCCCAAGGACGCAAAGCAAATTGCAGGGGTTGCCACCGCAGGCATTGCATGGGCAGCGTGGTTGGCACAGCGACTGAATCTGCCTTTTGTGTATGTACGCCCTGAACCCAAGAAACATGGTGCCAAAAAACAAATTGAAGGGGCAGTAACCCAAACGCCAACGTGGGTCATTGAAGATTTAATCAGCACTGGAAACTCAAGTCTTCAAGCGTGTGCTGCTTTAAGAGACCAGGGCGTTGAAGTGCACAGCATGTCGGCCATTTTTACATATGGATTTGCTACTGCAACCGACCATTTTGAGCAAGCTTCCTTGAATGTGCAAACCCTCATGAATTTACAAGACTTACTTCCTGTAGCGGTGGCCAAAGAAACCATCGATCAAACGCAGGCACAGGCCATTCTTCAATGGCAACAAAACCCGTCGGCTTGGCCTTAAAAAAACTTTGCAGCCTCACTTAGTCTTTTGACTTTTCTGATCGAAACCAGCCGATGTGCTGCGCGGTTGACGGACCAATTTGTGCTTTGCTCAGCTGATCCAACAAATAGGATTGAGTGGGGGATTGGGGAATCATAAGTGTCATGATTTCTCCAAATTTTTGTGGATGCAGTGGTTTTTTTTCAGGCTCGGCGTACCCCTCTGGAAATTTCGGATAACCTTTGCTGTTGGTCAAGATGGGCGCGTTCATCAGGCGCAACATCTGATGCGCAATCATTACTTGCGCTTCTTGCAGCGTTTGATTGGTTGGTAAGTAAACAATGTGTTGATGAAAAGGGCTGCGACCGCCGTATTGAAAAGGATACCGTTGGCGAATACCATCTTGCTGTGGATACAAGTGGATGTGCAGCCGTCCAATGTGATCGGCGGGAAGCGAAAGATCTATTTTATGAGCATCGACCACTGCTTCAAAAACCCTGTGAGGATCCAAAAGGCTATCGTCCGCAGGCAGAGGATCGCTGGTGGCTACTTTTTTTACTTGAAATGCCATGGGCAAAGGTTCGTTGGTTAATCGTTTGTGTTCTGCTTGTAAAAAGTTTTGTGCGGGGGCAACCAAATTTCTTTCCACCCAGGCTGAGTCAACCGTTCGCACCGTTTGCCCAAACATCCGTTTGTCTTTTTGCTCGTTGGTCACCCAGACCTCAATGGTTTCAATCGCCGCGCCGCCGCCCCACATGTTTTGAACCCATTTTTGTTTGGATAAAGTCCATCCACCAATCCCCAGCACGGTCACCACCAAGATGACAAGGGCTACTTTTTGCAAAATCGCATGGGGAATTTCAATGCGTAGCGTGTTTTCTTTGTAATCCAGCGCGTTGATCGGTGCCACATGGCCAAATTGGGCATCGCGATTTTTACGCACGGGTTGTTTTTCAGAATCAAAAGGATGCTCTCCGGAAACAACAATTTCTTGGACTTCAGCACCTGGGCTGTTGACCAAATAATCGGGCGCGCTACCCGTTTCTTCATGACCCTCATGATCCAAATCAAGAATGGTTTTTTCATTGGGTGCAATCAATTCAGGTTCTTGATCATCGTTAACAAAGACGGTGGGTTCAGGTTGATTGTATGTTTCCGGCGCAATGGATATTTTTTTGGTGGAATGAGGACCATCACTGCTTTCGAGTTCAAGGTCCTCCAAAGAATCATCTGATTGAATGTCTTGATCCGAGGCGGCGGGTTTGGGTTCAATCCATGTTTTATCAGGATCGGGCCATGGCTCATCAAGCTCTAAGGCGTTGGGCTCTTCCATGACCAACTGTGGATTGGTATCGGGTTGCTCCTCATCTGCAATATCAATTTTTTTGGTAATTTTTTCTTGATTGGTGCGATCAAGCACGTCGTCATGATGATCAGGATTAAGGCTATTGGAAACATCATCAAAGAGAGTCGTATCCACGTAGTCATCAATGGAGCTGGAAACCAGCACAGGTGCATCTTCAGGGGGTGCCGTGGTTTCTTCTACGATGACAGGTTTTTCTAACACTTTTACAACTTTTTTCTTTTCAAGTGCCACCCGACCGATTTCTCCTTGGGACGGTTCATCGTCTTTGATAAACACTTTGGTGCGGTCGTATTCGTAATTTTTGGGAATGACTTCTGTTTTTTGAATCACTTGATCATCATGCAAATCAACCATGTCGTCCATGTTCAAAGAAGCGTCATGATCGTTTTGAATGTATTGGGCGAGGCGGTCTTTGAGCAGTGCTTTTTCTTCGGCGATGGTGTCTTGCAATACAAAGCCGATGAGTTTGGCCATGTGGGCTGGCGTCACTTTGGCGACCTCTGGCATGTGCGCAACCAAATCGATGAAGCCTTTTAGGGATGCAGGACGATCGTTGGGATCTTTTGCCAAGCATTGCGCCACAAACTCTTTGAGTTCAGGATTGTTGTCAAAAAACGCGTGGTCAAAAGAGGGCACTTTGTTTTTAATTTGCTCTTGCAGGGTCACCACATTTTTGGCGTGAAAAGGGCGTTTGTAGGTAACAATCTCATAGAGCATGACGCCGAAGCTATAAATGTCCGAGCGATAATCAAAGCCTTTGAGCATAATATGCTCAGGGGCCAGATAGTGCAGTTTTCCAAAAACGGTGTCTTTGTTCATCTGGTCATCGCGTTTGCTGGCGGTGGCAATGCCAAAATCAGAAAGTTTCACGTGACCATTGTAGCTCACCAACACGTTGTGGGGCGTTACATCGCAGTGAACAATGTCCATGGGCCGTCCGTCAATGTCGGTGGCTACATGGGCATAATTTAAGGCTTTGGCCACTTGCTGGCATACATAAAGCAAATAATGGGTGGCAATGGCTTTTTTTTGTCTGCGCACTTCATCCAGAATATCAAACAGACTTTTGCCGTTGATCCACTCCATGCTTAGATAATAATCGGTGCCAACGTTGCCCAAATCCAACACCCGAACAATGTTGGGATGATCCAAGATGCTGGCCAGTTTGGCTTCACTGGTCAGGCATTGAATAAAATCTTCTTCACGGGCATATTTTGAAAGCAGTTGTTTGATGGCCACCATCGAGCCCTGGGGATTGTCTTGGGTAAAAAATTCTTGGACAATGCCCAAATATACCTTGGCCGTACCGCCTTTGCCGATCTGGTCCAAAAGGTAAAAGGGACCATATGCTTTGGGTGAGAAGTTTTTCATAAATGCAATGAAAAGTAAGTCTAACAAATTGTATTTATTTCGAAATCTTTTTCTTTTTGTAAAAAAAGCACACAGCAAGTGGGCGCCCATGCCAAAAAAGTGAACAAGAAAAATAATCCGTTAAGTTATCAATATTATAGCTTAAATTTGGCTATTTACGTACATGGGACTTCCAGGTACATATCAAAATCGACCATGCATTGAAAAGCTTGGCAATGACTTGTGATGTTTTTTGCTTCATAAGGTCCAAGCGCGAATGCGAGAACAGAGTAAAATGACAAATAAACCCAATATCGGAGTGATGATTTCAGGGCAGGGGTCCAACCTGCAAGCCATCATGGATGCGGCTGCGCAAGGCTCTATTGATGCCAATGTCGCATTGGTGCTAAGCAATCGTCCCCAGGCGTATGGTTTAACGCGCGCCCAGAAGAAAAATATCCCTACGGTTTGCATTGATCACAAAGAATTTGCGAATCGACGCGATTTTGAAAAACAACTGATCCAAGCGATTCAAGCCCACCAAATCGATTTGATTTGCTTGGCTGGCTTTATGCGTTTGTTAAGTGGGTACTTTTTGGAAAACGTGGGCGCCAAGGTGATCAACATTCACCCTTCGTTGCTGCCTGCATACCCTGGTTTAAACGCCATTGAAAAAGCGCACAAGGATCAACCCTCATATACAGGCGTGACCGTTCATTGGGTGGATCAAGGAATGGATACGGGGCAGGTGATCTTGCAACAAAAGCTGGCCATGACGCAAAATGAATCCTTGGAAGAGTTGACAGCCCGAATGCATGCGCTAGAACACCAGTTGTATGTACAGGCCATTGATAAAATCATCACCGAAGGCTTTATAAAGTGAAACGCGTATTTGTAGATGTATGTTTGATGGGCCGTAGCATTCCAGGCTTGATGGCCGCGCGGCTGATGCAGCGAAAAGGCGCTCGGGTTGCCTTTTTGGACACCAAGTATAGCAAGGCGTTAAGCCCCTCCATGTGCGACTTTTTAAGTGGGTGCTTGGTCAAACCCATGCTTCAACGTTTGGGCTTTCATCCCGCAGAGATGCAAAAAGTATTTCGTTTGGATGTGCCCACACAAGTCATCGCACCCAATCAACGCATCAATTATTACCGAGACGCCCAAAAATTAACCAAAGAGCTTCAGCGTGAAACCTCAGACACGACCATGGCACGGTTTTTCGAGCAGCCTTTGGCGCAAGACTATGACCGGATTAGCCAGCTCTTTGCCCGTACCATTCGATTTGATGGCAAAAAGAAATGGTACAAAAAATCGGCGTCACCCAGCAAAGACCCCAAAAATGCACCCCAGGACATTTCTTCACTGCTGGATCATTACGGCTTATCGACCCAATACGCCAACTGGTTTCGATCTTTGGAATTGGCTTATGGTTATGCGCTTTCTCCACAAGTGAGCCCCTGCGTATTTAGTCACTATGCGCATTTGGTTCAAAAATATGGTTATTATGCCTTGATGGGCATTCATGGCCTCGAACAAGTGCTGATTTCGCAGTTAAAAGAAAAAGGCGCGCTGTTTTTAGAATACAGTCAAATCGATAAAGTTCACCGGTCGGGCAACAAAGTACAATGGATCCGCACGGACCAAGAGCAGTATCCTGAAATTGGCATGGACCAATGGGTGATCAATGGCAATCCACGCGCCATCATTCAGGCGTTGCCAGAAGATTCCAAAATGACCAGCTTGGCGCACATGCCCAAGCATTTAGAGCGTTTGGGCAAACGCATGTATTTTTTATTTAAAATTCACAAATCTCTTTTGCCCTATGGCATTCGCACGCAAGGCATTGTGTTTCCGCATGCCATTGAGTCCAACATCGCTGAAAAGCGAACCATTCCCAGAGTGATTCGTTACTTGCTGCATTTACCCAATCAAAAAGCGTACGATTATCAGTCATACCTTGAAAAACTGGAAGACGAATATGCGCTTCTTGCCATCACGTATTGCATCCAAGATAAGAAAATTCTACCCATGGATCAAATCAAACAAGAAATCTTGGACTGTCTTCAAACGTTGATTCCGTTTGCAACCAATAAAAATCTATTTTTAATCGACTCGTATGTGCCATCGCTTCAAGGACAACCAGGCGACTACCGTGAGGGATACCTATACAAGCTTCATTCTCAGACGCAGTCACCTGAAAAAGGCATGGATATGGCCACTGATTTTAAAAATGCATGGCGCACCGGTGAGATGAATTATCCCAGCTTGGGCTTGGATGGCATGATTTTGGCTGGTGACGAGCTGACCCAAAAACTTCGTTGATCCAATAAATTGGCATCCTTATTGCTTCAATGGGATGCATGAAAAACATCAAACTCACCGATGGACCCCGCGAGCGTTGTTTGTCTCAGGGCGTGAGCGCTTTGGCAGACCACGAATTGCTCATGTTGCTACTGGGCAGTGGATATGCCCAAGCCGATGTACGCAGCATCGCACTCAAAATCACTCAATCGACGCAGTGGAAGTCAGAATTGGCCACGTTTAATCAACCATTTCTTTTAAACCAGCCCGGAATTGGTCCAGCCAAAGTGTGTACGCTTTTGGCGGCTGCTGAATTGGGAAGACGTTTGTATGCTTGCGAGCAAAGCAAACGTACAACTTTAAAAGTGACATGTGCCGTGGATGTTTTTCAATGGATTCGTCCACGCGTGATTGGTTTGGCGCAAGAAGTGTGTTGGCTTTTGCTGCTTACGCCTCAGAATAAAATTTTAGATTGCAGCATCATTGCTCAAGGCAATGAAATGCAAGCAGTGGTGGATATCAAGAAAATTTTACGCCAGGTATTAACTGCCAACACCCGACGTTTTATCATGGTTCACAATCATCCCAGCGGGGATGCAGTGGCAAGCACGCAAGATATCGCGTGGACCCGCAAATTATTAAACGCGTGTGCGTTGATGGACTTGCAGTGTTTGGATCATATTGTTGTCACGGCAAAGCAGTATCACAGCATCAAAGAGCAGCAGCCTTGTTTGTGGTCGATCGACATGGCAAATTGAGATAATTATTGCATCTCGATGGGGATGGATTTGGAGCGCTCCACGCTGACAATGCCCACCAAGCCTTCAATTTTTGACATCAATACACGCAGGTGTTCGGTGTTGCGAATGGATATCTCAAAATAATTGATGGCGATGTTGTCTTCGGTGGTTCGACAAAAGACGTTGGAGATATTGGAATTGCCTGCGGAAATAATTTTAGAAATGCTGGACAATATGCCCGGTTCGTTGCGAGAAATCACTTTGATGGTCACACTGCGGCTGAGACTTTCCTTGTCACTCCATTCCACTTCGATTTTTCGGTCTGGATCCATGTTGAGCAATTTGCTGCAATCAGTTTTATGAATGGTGACCCCTTTGCCACGGGTGACAAAACCTTGAATCCGATCGCCGGGTAAGGGTTCGCAGCACTTGCCAAAACGAATTAAAATGTTTTCTTTGCCACCCACCAGAATTGGATCTGTGGCATGTCTTGGCGTAGGAGCGTGGGCTATCTTTGAAAACGGAGAAGGGGCATCCGGCTTTTCTTGTGGATCCAAAATTTCAAAAATTTGAGAAATTTCCACTTTCCCGTAACCAACATTTAAAAATAACTCTTCGACATTGCCGTAGTTTAGATGCTGCAAGAGCTTTTTGATTTGGCCGGATTTTGTGAGCTTATCCACATTGGTGTTAATTTTTTTAAGCTCGCGCTCCAAAATTTCCTGGCCAATCATTTTGCCAGTTTCTCTTTGTTCCTGACGTAGAATGCTGCGTATTTTATTGCGTGCTTTACTGGTCACAACAAATTTCAGCCATCCACTGGACGGTTGCGCATTGGCATCGGTCATAATGCTAACAACATCGCCGTTGCGAAGCTCGTATTTGAGCGGCACAATTTTTTCATTCACTTTGGCGCCTTTGCAACGGTTGCCCACTTCTGTGTGAATGCGATAGGCAAAATCAACCGGGGTGCTGCCTTTGGGAAGTTCAATCACTTCGCCTTGGGGTGTGAATACAAAAACTTCATCTCCATACAGTTCGATTTTGACCGATTCAATAAACTGATGTGAATCAGTGAGGTCTTCTTGCCATTCAAGCATGCGCTTGATCCAGTTGAGCTGTTCCAGCTCCTGCTGGCTAAATCCTTCACCTGTTTTGTACGCCCAGTGGGCCGCGATTCCCTCTTCGGCAAACTGATGCATTTTTTCCGTACGAATCTGTACCTCAATGCGGCTTCCGCCAGGCCCTACAACGGTGGTGTGCAAGGACTGATACATATTTTCTTTGGGCAGGGCGATGTAGTCTTTGAATTTTCCGGGTACAGGCTTCCAGGTACTGTGAATATGTCCAAGCGCCTCATAACATTGGGGCAAAGTTTGAACAATAATTCGAAATGCAATGAGGTCATGGATTTGCTCAAAGTCCAAATTGCGATGATCCATTTTCCGAAAAACAGAATACAGATGTTTGTGCCGTCCAGACACTTTGGCTTCCAACCCCATTTTGCTCATTTTATCCTGAATGAGCGCAACCACCTTGTTGACGTATTGGACATTTTCTTTTTCCGATTTCTGAATGTTTTTGCGCAGCTTGGCGTAGGCCTCTGGATGAAGGTATTGAAAAGCTAAGTTTTCCAATTCAGACTTAATCCATGAAATTCCCAAGCGGTGGGCAATGGGGGCATAGATTTCCAATGTTTCTTTGGCAATGGCTTGCTGCCGATTGGGATTCATGTGATCGAGGGTGCGCATGTTGTGCAGTCGATCGACCAGTTTGATGATGATTACCCGAATGTCTTTGGACATGGCCAAAAGCATTTTTCGAAAACTTTCATGCTGGCGCACGTCTTTGGATTTGAATGAAATGTGACTGAGCTTGGTGACCCCATCAACAATGTCGGCCACTTCTTTGCCAAACTGATATTCGATGTCGGCCAGCGGAATTTGTGTATCTTCCACCACGTCATGCAAAAGACCCGCAACAACGCTTTCTTCATCCATATTTCTGGACGCAAGAATGTAAGCGACCTCCAAGGGGTGCATGAGGTAAGGCTCGCCAGACTTTCTCGTCTGTCCTTCATGGGCACTTAACGCAAGTTGATAAGCATCTTCAACCAAAGTTAGATTGGGTGATTTCTTATTGTTTTTAAGCGCGGAAAGTATATTGTCTATGGTTCTCATCGCGTAAAAAGTAGTATATCAACTGCATTGGCAATTGACTACAAATAGAAAGCCAACCATGAGCAGAGAAGCCACAGAAGAAAAAACCATCGTTGCGCACCCTGATGATCTTTTAGAGATCTTCATTCGTGGGAGTCGGCCCGCTTCACAAAATTTGATCGGGCTTGAATTCGAACGTTTTGTCATCGATGGGGACACAGGGCAATCCCTTCCATTTCGAGGTCAGACGCGCAGCATCGAGGTATTGCTGGAACATTTTGGTCAAATCATGGGCTGGAAAAAAATTTACGATCAAGACGCTTTGATTGCGCTGGAGCATGAGGGCAGTGCCATCACACTTGAACCAGGTGGTCAGCTAGAAATTAGCTGTCGGGCGCATGCCGGACTCAAAGACAGCTGCAAAGAGATTTTGCATCAGGTAAAAGTGTTTGATCAGATTGCCACCCAACTGGGTGTTTTTTACAGCCGAAGCGGCGTGCCACCAGTAACCCAACTCGAAAATGCACAATGGGTGCCCAAAACCCGTTACCAATACATGAAAAATTTTCACCAAAAAGACAAAGCGTTTTTGGAAATGATGACCGTGACTTCTTCCATTCAGGTTAATTTTGATTACAGCAGTCAAAGCGATTGTGCGCAGAAGATCAGGGTGGGCAGCATTTTATCACCGCTGTTGGCAGCACTTTTTGCCAATAGCTTTTATGAAAACCGAGCGCTAACTGGTTTTAAGACTCGGCGCATGCAAATATGGCATGACCTCGATCCCATGCGGTCGGGCGTGCGCGATTTTTTTGTCGATGGCACGTTTACGTTTGAACAATATCGCGATTACATGATGCAAGTACCCATGTACTTTATCTCGCGTGGTGGGCAGTACAAAGATGTCTCTCATATGACTTTTTCGCAATACCTTGAAAAAAAGCCTTACGGGGATGTGTACATGAGCGATTGGCTTTTGCACTTAACCACCACCTTTCCCGAAGTTCGACTGAAAGATCATTTGGAATTTCGGTCCGTAGATTCATCCACCCTTACATTTGTG
The DNA here is from genome assembly GCA_964497185.1 of uncultured Bdellovibrionales bacterium. Taxonomy (GTDB): domain Bacteria; phylum Bdellovibrionota_G; class JALEGL01; order JALEGL01; family JAGRMV01; genus CAZCBX01. Next base: position 145,031 of record CAZCBX010000002.1, read on the forward strand.
ATGGCCGCGGGCGCTTTTATCAAGGGCATTATGTACAACCAGCGTGCGCTGGATCAACTGGAAGAAACCTATGCATCCATCCGCGCAGCAGACATTCATCAAGCCATAGCCAATGTGGCCAGAGAAGGGATGCAAACCAAGTTTTTGGATCAACCGATTAAAAACCAACTGCCCAGTTTATTTGAGCTTGCATTGGACGGTCTGCCCAGCGACGAGCATATTTATTTGTTACCCATGAAACATTACATTGATCAGGGCATTTCTCCGGCAGAAGAAAAAATTCAAACGCTCGACTTTGACGACCCACACGTTTGGAAAAACTTTTGATGCAAAGCAAGCCGTCCATTGGGGTGATGGATTCTGGTATTGGGGGGCTTACTTTTGTGCAAAGAATGATCGATCGATGCGTCGATGCACGTTATGTATACATTTCCGATGCGGCCAATGTGCCTTACGGCAATCGCCCCCAAGCCTGGATGCTCGATCGCATGACCGAAATGAGCCAAGCTCTGAAAGATCAAGGGGTGGATGTTGTGCTTCTTGCGTGCAACACCGCCACGGCCGAAACCATCGATCAGCTGCGTACGGTCAGTGACGTGCCCCTGGTGGGCATTGAGCCCTACATGCGCCATCGGCATTTGCTTCCCAACAAAGAGCAAGCCAAATATGCATTGATTCTCACGCCAGCAACCCGTCAATCGGCGCGTTTTCAAGCGCTTCAAACGCTCAATGATCCAGAAAATCACATCCAAGTCTTTGCCTTGCCTCATTTGGCCCTATTGATTGAACAGCTTAAAACATTGCCGTGGGCTGCCATTGAAGAGCAAGTGAAAACAGAATTAAAACCTTTGCAAGCGCAAGGCTTCACCCACTTAATTTTGGGCTGCACACACTACGGCATTATTCAATCGTGGCTGGCGCAGCACTTAGGAGTAGAAATCGTCAATCCCATTGATCCTGTCATTGATCATTTATTGGAAGTGGCCAATCTTCAACAGCGCAGTGGCCATCCGCAGTCATCCTTTTTATACAGCGAAGACCGTGGTCAACAATGGGCCTCAGTGATGCTGAATCAATTTGCTTTTCTTTCGTCTCCCGAACATGCAAGTTCGCTTTGCCTTAAATAAGGCACATATAAGCCATTTTTTAAAAGATGCAGTAAGCCCAAATCACGCTGGATCCGCAATTTGTCGTATTGTTTGGTGGCGAGAGAGTTTGGGCATTCACCAAATATATGGCTAATTTTATAGGGATATCAATAAGATGCGAGTCTTCTTGACATCTTGCATAGGGCTATATATTCCAATATTCATATTCAACATCATTGTAAGGACCGCATGAAATTTTTTATTGATTCAGCCAACATCGAAGAAATCAAAACAGCCCTGTCATGGGGCGTACTCGATGGGGTCACCACCAATCCATCTTTGGTCGCCAAACAGGGCGGCAATGTCGAAGACATGTATCGGGAAATTTGCCAAACGGTCGACGGCCCGGTTAGTTTGGAAGCCGTTAGCTTAAAAACGGATGAAATGGTCGATGAAGGAAAAAAACTTCGTCGATTCGGTGACAACGTGGTTGTCAAGTTACCGATGACTTTGGAAGGCCTTGCAGCCACCAAAGAGCTGGGCAAAGAAGGCATTCCCGTCAATATGACACTGTGTTTTTCACCTTTGCAAGCCCTCATGGCAGCCAAAGCGGGTGCGGCATACATCAGTCCTTTCGTGGGCCGTCTTGATGACCTTTCTCAATACGGTATGGAGCTGATTTCACAAATTGTACAAATATATGACAACTATGAGTACGATACCGAAGTGCTGGTGGCCAGCATTCGAAACCCTGTACATGCATTGGACGCTGCGTTATTGGGCGCCGATGTGGCAACCGTTCCTTTTTCTGTCATGCAGCAATTTGCCAAACATCCCATGACCGACAAAGGCATTGATCGATTTTTAGAAGATTGGAAAAAGGTGTCCGAATGAAAACAAATGCAACTTCATGGATGAAAAACTTTGGCCTAATGGGAATCGCCATCCTGTTATCGGCTGAGATGGTCATGGCGCAAGCCGTGGATGCGCAGCCGCCCGTGGCCGATCCAACACCTGTACCTCCTGTGGCTACCCAGCCAGCGCCCCGAGGCATTGGTAGTTATCTAAGACCGGATCCCATTTCTTTTAACGCCCGTGGATCAATGGGCGCCGCCATCGACCCCAATGTTTTTTGGACTGCACTTTCGCTGGAGGCTCAGCTGGATCAATTCATCGCCTTTGGCCCCACGTTTCAATTCGGTTTTGGCGACATCACCAATTACTTTATGGGCTCAATCGGACCCAGATTTGTATTGCCTTACCGAAGCATGGAATTCTATGTGGGCGGGGGTGTCGGCTTTTCTTACCGAGATCAGCAAGGCATTCAGTTCACCAATTTTCTGATGGAGTATCAAATTGGTGCGGAGTATTATTTTTTACAAAACCTGTCCGTTGGCCTTGGCGCTCGAATGAATTTGATCAGTTCGCGCGCCGTAGAAGAAATCCCTGTTTTCATGGGACACATTTCAGGCCACTTTTAAATCCATTGAAACCTCAAAGACAAAAGGAAGAAAAATGAAAATCGGTGTTTGTGTCAAACATGTGCCCGACACCACGGCGCGCATTAGTATCAATGATGAAAAAAATGGAATTCAAACCGCAGGCGTGAAATTTGTACTCAGCCCGTATGATGAATTTGCAGTAGAACAGGCCATTTTGCTCAAAGAAAAACACGACGACGCGCAAGTGTTGGTGTTTACCTTTGGCGGGCCCAAAAGCGTGGACGCGCTTCGAAGTGCTCTAGCCATGGGTGCCGACGAGGCTTTTCACATCGAAGATGAAAACCAAAGCAGTCGAGACGCGCTGGTCACCGCGCGCGTGCTGTGCAGCGCCCTTCAAAAACAAGAAGTGGATATGGTGTTTACAGGCCGACAAGCCATTGATGACGACAATGCGCAGGTCAGTCAAATGACAGCGCAATTGTTGGGCTGGCCCCATATGACGGTGGTCAGTGGATTTGAAATCGACGGTGACACGGCCAAAGTCACGCGCGACATCGAAGGCGGCGCCAAAGAAATTTGGCAAACGCCTCGCCAAGCCGTTTTTGCATGCACCAAAGGCTTGAATGATCCGCGCTACCCATCGCTTAAAGGCATCATGCAAGCCAAGAAAAAACCTTTAACACAGCTCAAGCCAGCCGATTTGGGACTGGACGCTTCTCAAACCAATGCACGTGTGGTGTACGAACGCTTTGAATTGCCCTCTGAAGAGCGAAAACAGCATATTTTTGAAGAAGCCACCCAAGAAAACGTCGACGCATTGGTGCGGCTGCTGCGCGAAGAAGCCAAAGTCTTGTAATCCATTAAAAGTCACCCGGTAAGGAGCAACCATGTCAGCCATTTTAGTTTGTTTAGAACACAAAGATCAAAAAATTAAAAACGCAAGTTTGGAGCTAGTGGGCAAGGCCCATCAACTGGCTTCGGATTTGTCTTGCAGCGTGCATGGCTTAATGGTGGGACAGGATTTGTCGGGTGCCATAGACCAAGCCAAAAGCCTTGGCCTGGCCAAACTGTGGGTTGCCGAAGACGCCTCCTTGGAACATTACCATCCTGTCTTAACACCAGCTGTGCTTGCGCAAGCCGTCTCAGCCAGTCAGGCCAAAGTGGTGTGGTCCACCGCCAGCTCTACAGGCAAAGACATGTTGCCTGTGGTGACGGCCAAAGTCGATGGCGCCATGCTTTCCGAATGTGTGGACGTGCAAATCAAAGATGGAAAGCTCTATGGTCAGCGGCCCATGTATGCAGGCAAATGCACCGCCTGGGCATCGGTTCAAGAGGGCACCACGGCCTTAATGACCTTTCGCCCCAATGTGTTTGAAGCCACCAACCAATGGCCCGAAGCTTCGACAGAAACACAAACCTTAGAAGTGCCAACCGACACTCAAAATGTGAGCATCGTTGAGCGCATCGCAGCCAAAAGTGACAAAGTTGATCTAACCGAAGCAGCCATCATCGTTGCTGGCGGACGCTCTTTGAAAAGTGCAGAAAATTTCTCCATTCTTCAAGAAATGGCTGCCCCGCTAAATGCAGCCGTGGGCGCAACCCGTGCAGCCGTCGATGCAGGCTACGCACCCCACAGCATGCAGATTGGCCAAACCGGCAAAGTGGTCAACCCCAAGCTGTATTTTGCCATGGGCATCTCTGGCGCCATTCAACATTTGGCCGGCATGCGCACCAGCAAAGTGATCGTGACCGTTAACACCGACAAAGACGCGCCACTTTTCGAAAAAAGCGATTATGGCATCGTTGGCGACTTGTTTGACGTTGCGCCCATGCTTACCCAAAGCCTACAAAAACTCCTTTCAGAATAAACTTATATATTTTGGGGACAGACACCAAAAGTTGTCTGTCCCCAACCTCCATACCCTCCGAGCAAGAAATATCCGGCCATATTCGAGTTATTTTCTCTTATCGCATCCAAATCACTCATTTTTTTACTTTTTCTAGGGTTGACACGACCTAGATGGTGCTTATTTTACGGGCATAGATAAGAAAAAGCGCCCATCACTCGCGCAAATGTGTAAGGAGAACATAACCATGAGCAAGATTATCGGTATTGATTTAGGCACCACCAACTCGGTGGTATCCATTATGGAAGGTGGCGAAGCCAAAGTAATTCCCAATGAAGAGGGCGCCCGTACCACACCATCGGTGGTGGCCTTTCTAAAAGACGGCGACCGTAGCGTTGGACAAGTAGCCAAACGCCAAGCGGTCACCAACCCCGAAAAAACCATTTTTAGTGCCAAACGATTTATGGGGCTTCGATACAATGAAGTCACCGAAGGAGACAAAAAAGTTCCCTACAAAGTGGTCGAAGACAAAAAAGGCATGGCCGCCATTGAAATTGATGGCAAAACATACAGCCCTCAAGAGATCTCTGCCATGGTACTGAGCAAGCTAAAAAAAGCCGCTGAAGACTATTTGGGCACCACCGTGACGGAAGCTGTCATCACCGTTCCTGCTTATTTCAACGATTCTCAGCGTCAAGCCACCAAAGATGCGGGTAAAATTGCTGGTCTGGACGTCAAACGCATCATCAACGAACCCACCGCAGCCGCTTTGGCCTATGGTTTGGACAAGAAAAAAGATCAAGTGGTCGCTGTATACGATTTCGGTGGCGGTACATTTGATATTTCCATCCTTGAAGTGGGTGACAAAGTGGTGGAAGTCAAAGCCACCAACGGCGACACGCACTTGGGTGGTGATGATGTCGATCAAGTCATCATTGACTGGTTGGCCGAAGAATTTAAAAAAGACCAAGGCATCGACGTATCCAAAGACAAAATGGTCATGCAACGCTTGAAAGAAGCCGCAGAAAAAGCCAAAATCGAGCTTTCCTCCGTCATGTCCACCGATATCAATCTACCATTTTTAACCGCCGATGCTTCTGGCCCAAAGCACATGAACATCAGCTTAAGCCGCGCACAATTTGAAAAATTGGCCGGTCCCATCATCGATCGCACCAAAGAGCCCGCCCTCAAATGCATGAAAGATGCTGGCGTAAGCCCATCCGACATTGATGAAGTCATCTTGGTAGGGGGGTCCACCCGCATCCCTTATGTCCAAAACATCATCAAAGACGTATTTGGCAAAGAAGGCGCCAAGTCTGTTAACCCAGACGAAGTGGTTTCTGCCGGTGCAGCCGTACAGGGCGGTGTATTGGCCGGAGACGTCAAAGACGTTCTTTTGCTGGATGTCACCCCATTGTCTTTGGGCATTGAAACCCTGGGCGGTGTGATGACCAAACTGATTGATCGCAACACCACCATTCCGGTTAAAAAGTCCGAAACCTTTTCAACCGCGGCAGACAATCAGCCATCGGTAGACATTCACGTGCTGCAAGGCGAGCGCGAAATGGCATCGGGCAACCGCACCTTGGGTCGATTTCAACTCAATGAAATCCCACCCGCACCCCGCGGCACCCCACAGATTGAAGTGACTTTTGACATCGACGCCAACGGCATTGTTTCGGTTTCGGCCAAAGACAAAGCCACCGGCAAAGAGCAAAAGATTACGCTAACCAACAATTCAGGTCTATCCGAAGAAGACATTGAAAAAATGGTTGCCGACTCGGAAGCGCATGCCGAAGAAGACAAAAAGAAAAAAGAAGAAGTTACGGTGAAAAATAACCTAGACTCCATGGTCTACAACACGGAGAAAACCTTAAACGAAAACAAGGACAAACTCCCTGAAGACAAAGTCAAACCCCTCGAAGATGCATTGGCCCAAGCCAAAAAAGCATTGGAAGGCAATGACCTAGAAGCCATGAAAAAAGAAACCGAAAACCTCAACCAACTCGCGCACAGCATGGCCGAAGAAATGTACAAAGCCAGCAGCGCCCAAGACGCGTCCGCTCAGGGACAAGCCCCCGAGTCCGAAGAGGGCAACGTCCCACCCCAACAAGACGACGTGATTGACGTGGAACACAAAGATCTATAAACGATCCAGTCCCACCAGGACGACCAAAAAGGCCTTGCCCCAAAGCAAGGCCTTTTTTATTTGGAATTTATTATTTCGCTTTCTTCATACCACCCTGGAATTAAAACATGTTTATTCAATGTTATTTATCAGCAATTGGATACTCGATTAAGTAAGCGTCAGGTGAAGCATTGATAGATGAATACTTATTGGTTGCTTGAGGATTTATTTCCATGATGGCTGGATTAGGCGTGAATACGCCGTGGGAATGGCTGTTTTTAATTAAATTTTCCATGGCAAGTACGATTAGCGGAGAGTTTGAAAAGCCATGTGGATGATGTTTTATGTCAGAAGGAATAGCCAATATTCTATTTTTGGCCAGCGCCAGTTTGCGTATTTCTTCTAATTTAAAAAAGAGGAGTTCTGGATCAATTCCTTGAATTTTATCAATGTACAATACAGGTGTTCCGTTGATATTTCCTTCGATGGTTGTAATATTGCCATATCGTTTACCAGTGTTTGTATCTTCAAAAGAAAAATAAATAAATCTTGGGTCTAGAGCTGTGTATGGATATTCGCGGGTTGAACAGTCCGTCAACGATAGTAAACCTCGAAAAACCGATTCGATGGGGTTGAGGGTGATGATTTTGAAAGCGTTTGTTAATTTGTCTGAAGCATTACCTTGAACATTTCTTTCTTGTAGGTCATGCATTTCTTGCATTAAATCAGTGTGACGAAACATATTTAGAGGTCCATACAATTGATTGTCTTTTTCTTGTATATGTTCGTTGAGATAGTCAGTTAGCTTCCATATATGAAAGTATTCCGGTATGCCTTTATTCACTAGACCAACATTGACCACATCAATAAAAAACTGATCAACCAGTTCCAATAATTGAGACAAAGTTCGTATGGAATCATTCGAATATTTGGCTTTTTTTAATTCTTCCTTGATTTGTTTGTCATCAAAGGCATACAGATAAATGATGTCTAAAACAATCTGGTATAGTTCGTGAACTGAGTGTCCTTCGGCTCGTTTTTCTTGGCTTAATTCAAAAACTCTTTCGATCAGTCGAAAATACCTTTCTTTTTTTGAGATATTTGTGTCGTTGATATATGCCTTGAAATGATCATCAAATATCTGATCTATCTCATCTGGTTGTATGAACTTGGTTTTTATACCATTTTGCTTTTCTCCAAGGTTCAACCAAAAACCTCTGTTAGCGTCAATGTTGAAATACAAGCCTCTTAATTTCCCCGCACGTTTGATAAATGACTTTATTTTTAAATCGAATGACTCAATTAGGGGATACTTTTCCACTTCAACTTTAAGTGGCATATCATTGCTGTATTCACTTTTAGAAATACTGGAAGTTCGAGCTATTGTAATAACATCTTTGAGTAAATTCGTATCGATACCCCGATAGGCAAAGCTGAATTGAGAATCAATGGTTTGGTGGTAGAAATTGAAATCTTGGTTTAGCTCGATATTGCCATAGGCTTCGAATTGATAAAGCAATTTAAAAACTTTTTCACAAAGTTGCTGAGATAAGAAACCATTGTTTTGTGCACATTGTTTGGCCGCTTCATGCAAGGCTTTTTTGTGATGCAATGTAATTGATCCCGAAAGCGCCTGTTGCAAAAGTTCCCATTGGGTCACAAACTCTGAGGAAGAGATTTGGATCTTACGTGATCGCCATTTTTCTACGTCGGTTTCATTTTGCGCAGGTAATAGGAAAATAGGGCGTGTGCGCGAGGTCTTCCTGTAGGAGGTTCGAAGCTCCGGGTTTTCGTACAACCACTGTTGTACTTGACGTTTAGAAACGGGACTGTATTGCAAAATTTCTTTTTTGGCCGCAGAAGAAACTTTATTTGGAGACGCAATGGCAACTGTAGTGGGAGAGGCGAATGCAGTTTCTGCGGTTGCCGACGTGGGGGCATGAGAACCAATGGAGGGCATGGATCCACCCTCACAAACCAATGCACCCGATGGACATGGATCGGTCGGGGGTGTGGTCTTGGGCGTGCCGGTTGGCGGACCATTGGGCAGATTGTTTTTGGATATGCCAACCCAAGAGGGCAGCTCGATTCCATCCAGCCAAGCGCGCATTTCGACCAGTTTTTGTGCAAAAACTTGGCCCACATTCAGGTTTTTTGCCATGACTGAACCACCGTAGCCGCCCAGACCAAAAAACACCAAAGCGTTGAGCTCTGCAAAGAGATGCTGACCCATTTCGAAATGTTTGTTTTGTTGGTACAGAGACAAACAAGTCCAAAAGTTGGAAACCAACCAATATGCAAACAAGCCGACCACGATAACATCTACGAGCCATCCAATCGGCGTGGCTTGCAGTGCGGCAAATCCAATTGCAAGTCCTGCACCTGTGGCTGCATAGCCTAGATCCAACAGCAGCGTTTCAAAAGTGTTTTCACCGTACATTTCATTCATTTTGGCCACAAACCCATCGAAGATCAGCGCTGCTTTGCTCTTCTCGATATTGATTTCTTGAACGCATTGATCAGAGGCTGCATAAAAGGTTAGCATGTGCCCATTGTCTTTGATGGTTACTTGCGCTTGAGCACTTTGTTCGAAAAATCGTTGAACGCCTTCAAATGTATCACTGGGGGCAATAAGATCTTGCTGAGATAGGGTTAAGTCAAAAGGAATGATGTTTTGGTCTGCAACCACCTCTGGATCCATGCAGGTTAACTCAGGTGTGCTTGAACCATACATAGCATTTTGGTAATTTTGCATTTGCTGGGCATGGGCCATGTTTTGTACGTAAGGCCCGAAGGCAAGCACATAACTTAGAACAAAAATGGTCATTTTAGACGCGCTGCGCATATTTTGTGTATAACATATTGCGTTGCATACATGTTGAATTTTTAATTTAATGATATTAAATGCTTATAGGATTTTTCGCTTAAGTATTTCGTGATTTGTATGTTTTAGAGAGGCCCGTTGGGCGGTTCTCCCAAATATATTTCACGCGGGTGCAGGGGGCAATTGTCGGTAGTTCTAAAGACATTGGCAATCAACCCTCTCATTTTACTCCCATGATTGGGCATAGAAGCATGGAGCGTACCTGATTGCATAAGCCATACCGTGCCGGCAGGGCCAGTGAGTGAAACTTTAGGATATTTTTGATCAATATCTTCTAGTTTTTCGGGGGATATGAGCAAGGGCAGATATTCTTCTAAATCTTTTGCAGAATGAGTATTCTCTTTGAGACCAATCAAATGAGGTGTGATGTCCTCAATGGATATTTTTTGAGAGCCTTTCCATGCCATTAAGGCTCCATTTTCATCTGTCTGGTCCGTTACGGCGATAAGCACGGTCATTATTTTTGAAGAATCGGGAATGCCATCTTTGTAATGCCAATAAGTGTCGCCACGATGCGGGTCCCATTTTTTCCCTTTTCCGCAGGGCGCTTTTGGATTGTATTTGGTTTGATGAAACTCAATACTGTTGCCTAGAACTTCTTTGACACGGTCTAATATTGCTTTGTGATAAGCCAATTTTCTTAAAACACCTCTAGCACGTTGCCATCCAAGTATCCCTCTTACTGTCTGATTGTCACTTTCATAGGATATATGGATTCCGTCAACAGCTTGATGGATTAGACGCGAAAACTCTTTTTCAATATTAGAAAAGTCTACATCGGGGATTAAGTTATCTAAACGTAAGTAGCCTTCAGAATGGTACTGCTTTAATTGCTTTTCGTTCATCTTCTTTCTCAAGTATGCTGATACCACATCCATAGTTTGCGTATCAATACTTTCTATGCTGAGATTAAGTTTCATCTGAAGGTCCATGTATTAGTATAGATTGGTTTTTGAAACCCCCAGTGCTTACAATGAAGATCATTATAAAACTTGTTTATGCTGTTGACAATTAGCGTCATTTTGGGAATATATGGGACTATGAGAGTGATGGTTTTTAGTGTTTTTTCAATATTTTTTCTCTTTTCCAGCGCAGTGGCACAAGAGAGCCTGAACGTTTGTCAGAAATACATAGAAGATCATGGGGATGAGTATTTAACCATTCGTATGTTTGAGATGAGCCCAGGCAATTATGACCCGCGTAAACTTCATTTTGCAGGACACATCGGCCATTACCTTGAAGATGGATCCAACCACTGGATGGGTGGCAAAGATTTGTTTGATTTTGAAGTGGAAGGTGGCGCTGGTGGATGGGTGGGCGACCAATACAAGCAGGAGAAGCACAGTAAAATTTTAAAAAATGGTGAAAACTACATCATTGACCCCAACCATCGGGTGGATTTTTATCGACACTATTTATTGAAACAAGCTTCCATTCCCAATGTTTCTTTTAAGATGATCACCGATGGTCAGCTTTGTGCGTGCAAAGTAGACAATAGAAAATTGGTCTGCATGCCGGAGTTGTCCCCAGCTTCATCGAATCAAGAAACTGTTTCTAAAAGCGCTGCCATCTCCGATACTTTGACGTCCTTGCCTGGAGATTCCATACTTGTGAATGAGGTTGAATCAAAGCCGCTGGAAGGTGCTCAACCGACAATGCAGAGAGATTCCATACCATCGAATGAGCCATTTGAGACAGAGCTTGCTTTTCAAGCCAAACCCAACTTATGTGAGTATGTTTTAGACCATGTCGTCGATGGCTTTATGGTTGAAGAAGCTGAGGTGGGTTACAAACCTTATTTGCATAAAAAACAAAGCATGGAGTTTTCAAAATTTGACGATCCGTCCATCTCCGCGTTGATTCTCATTGAACATCTTGATTTTCACGGACAAAAGTTGCAATACCTACCATACTATCGAAGTCTCGCTTACCGAATGTTTCCCTGGATTAAAGCATTGGAGTTTCATTTTTATTATCAGGGGCTGTGGTGTGAGTGCTCCAAAGAGAAGCGCGTCGAAAAAATTCAATGCCTCGATCCGCTTGGCAATTGAGTTTTACTCTTCATCCATCGCAGTATTTTGAATTTTCCACAATGCATCGGACATGCGGTCCATCAAAGGCAGTAGCGTGGTTCGCTGGACGGCGCTGACCGCCAGACCGTTGTAACGGCGGGCGAGTTCTTGAATTTCGTTTTCGTCGGCTTGGTCCATTTTGTTGAACACTTTAATTTGTGGAATGTGATTGAGGTTGAGTTTTTCCAACAGCTGGTCCACCACTTCAATGTGCTGTTCGCATTGCGGGTTGGAGCCGTCGATCAGGTGAATCATTAAAGAAGCGTCGTTGATTTCTTCAAGGGTGGCTTGAAAAGCTTCAATCAGCGCAGGCGGCAGGTCGCGAATAAAGCCCACGGTGTCAGTTAAAATGATTTCTTTGTCTTCAGGAAAACGCAGGCGTTTGGAAAATGGGTCCAGGGTGGCAAACAGTTTGTTTTCAGATAGGGCTTCTGATTTGGTTAAAGTATTAAGCAGGGTGGATTTGCCAGCGTTGGTATAACCGACAATCGATACGATGGGAACATTGTTTCGGTTTCGGCTTTTGCGTTTGATGTTTCGGTTTTCTTTGATTTTTTTAAGCTCGCGGTTGAGTTTGGCAATTTTTGAATTGGCCCGGCGACGGTGAATTTCCAGTTTGGTTTCCCCTGGTCCTCGGCCACCAATGCCTCCGACCAAACGAGACATTTGGGTGTTTTTTTCACGCAAGCGTGGCAGGGTGTATTGAAGCTGCGCCAGTTCAACCTGCAGTTTGCCCTCGTGGGTTTTGGCGCGCTGGGCGAAAATATCCAAAATGAGTTGGGTGCGGTCAATGACGGGTAGGTCGGTAAAATCACCCAAAATTCGAAATTGGGTGGGCGTAAGGTCTTGATGAAACAAAAGCATGTCTGCACTGTGCGAAATCACTTCTTGTACCAGGTCTTTGGCTTTGCCTTTGCCAAAGAAATATTTTGGATCGGGGCGATCGCGAATTTGAAACACGGTTTTTACAATGGTCAGGCCCGCGGTTCGGGATAATTCTCGGGTTTCGAGAATTTCTTCATCGAGCGTGTGACGGTTTTCTTTGGTTTGTACATAGCAGAGCACAGCTTTGGTTTGCGTATCAAATACATATGCGGCTTGAATGATGGTTTGAAATTCGCGCTCTAGGTTTTCAACCCATTCATCAAACGGAATGTCGACATCCAAAAAGGAGGCATAGTTTTCTTCGACGATGGAGTCCAGGCCCGAGGGTTCAGGATGCAAATTGGCCAAAAGAAATCCATCGGGACGTCCGTGCTTGGATATTTGAAGGGCGCCCATCATATCCAGCCGGCGGTCGTAGAGCATGTTGCGTTCTTTTTTTGAAAAACGGTCTGTGCTGAGTTTAGTAAACAGCACACGATACCCTGACAAACGCGTAGAGGCAGCACGCAAACGGGTAAGCATGGGGAAATCAATGTCGTAATTGGTGCCCACCGTCACGGCTTCGATGTAGCCTTTGCGATCGATCATGACGCCCACATTGCGGTCCATTTTGGCGGATACTTGGGCCATTTGTTTGGCCAATTCCCAGGTGGCTATTTTTTTGCTGGGAATTTTACGGCGATACAGCCGCAACAATTCTTTTTCTTGAGCCTGGGTGAGGCCCTTTGTTTTACCGTATAATTGTTTCAAGATTTTGTCTTTGCAGTGATTTTTTCAATGGCTTTGATTTCAGACGCCGTGAGTTTGCGAATTTGCGCCACTTTGAGGTTGCCCAATTCCACGGGCCCAAAACCAGTTCGGATGAGTTTAAGCACGGGGTGGCCCATGCGTTGCCACATTCTTTTGACGATGTGATTGCGTCCTTCGGTCAGTTTCATGATGACCCAGGTGTTTTCTTTAAGGGTTTTTTCTACTTTTAAAAAAGTGGGTTTGGCAAAGCCGTCTTCAAGTTTAACGCCTTTTCGCAATTTATCGATGGTGTCTTGATCTGGCTGGCCCTTGATTTTCACGCGGTAGGTTTTTTCAACGTGAAATTTGGGATGCAACATTGCATGCGATGCTTGCCCGTCGTTGGTTAAAAGCAAAAGGCCTTCTGTATCAAAGTCCAGCCGGCCCACCGGAAAGGCATGTACATCCATGGTATTCACCAGGTCACCAATGCAAGGTCTTTTGGCTGGGTCCTCCATGGTGGTCATGACGTTTTGGGGTTTGTAAAGGGCGTAGTAGTGTTTCTTTTTGTTGGGTTTATCCACAGCGACGCCATCGAATTCGACGTCGGCATTTTGGGGGTCTACTTTGGTGCCCAGCTCCCGAACCACCTTGCCATTGACCGTAATACGGCCTTGCGAGATGAGCTCGTCGGCTTTGCGACGAGATGCAACGCCCACTTGGGCCAAGTATTTATTCAGCCGAATCAAGGAAGCACTCATTCTTGTGGGGAAGTGTTTGCGCTGGAAGCATCTTCAAGCACGGGTTGTTGGCTGTCTATGGCGTTTTGAGCGTCCTCCTCGATGGGAAGAATGGCTTCGCTGTCCAAATTGGCTTGAATATCGTCGTCGCCTTGTGGAAAGAGTTGTTCCAATTTTTTCAAACTGTCTTCGCCCAGCTCGGTGTATTCTTTGAGCGGGGGTAGGTCGGATAAATTGGTGAGCTGAAAAAAGGACAAAAACTCTTTGGTGGTGCCATACAAAAGCGGGTGACCGGCTTCATCACGTTTGCCCAAAATGCGAACCAAGCCCCGTTCAATCAACATGCGAATGGTGCCCGAAGAGTCCACCCCACGAATTTCATCCACCTCTGGACGGGTGATGGGTTGCCGATAGGCAATGATGGATAAAGCTTCAAGGGCGGCGCGGCTTAAACGAGCCGGTTTGGCTTTTTGAAAACGAATGATCCAATCGCGGTTGTCTTTTTTGGTGCGCATTTGGTAACCGCCGCTAACTTCCACCAACACCAGACCACTATCGGGCTCATTTTTCTCATCCATCAGTTTGGGTAGGGCTTGTTTGATTTGCTCTTTGGAAAATTCGGTCAGGACGCTGCATAAATCATGCAGGCTGAGCACGCGGTCGGATACAAAAAACAAACTCTCTAAAATGGATGGCAGTCGGTTTTCAGGCAGCGTGTCTGCATTGGTTTCAGCCTGGGCTTCCAGGTCGATGGTTTGATCTTGCTCCGAAGGAATTTTTTCAGTGGGCACTTTTTCTTCTTCATCGGGAAGGTTCATGGAAATTTCAATGGTGCCTTCCTCGGTGAGGTCATTTTGTTCTATTTCAACTTCTTGCTTAGGCATTGTCGAATTCTGTTCCGTCATAGGTCCACTCCTGTTGATAAAATTGGGGGGTTGTCATGAGATGAATTTCTTCAAAGTCATCGGTTTGCACCACGGCCAGCACGCCTCGTTTCATCATGGATAAAATGGCCAAGAATGAAGCGACCACTTGCCCGTACGAAGGCTTGGCTCGCTTTGAAAACAATTGCGAAAAACGAAGTTTGCCGTCTTTGGCTTCTCGAAGCATGGTTTGAATGGTCACGGCACTGTCCGCAATGGAAAAGTTTTCAAGCTCCACGTCATGAGACTCGTCCAATTGAAAGTCATTGAGAATTTTATGAAAAACTTCGACCAGCTTAAACACGCTGACTTCAGCCAGCTCGATGGGTTGGTCGGGCATGAGTTTGCGACGTCGACCTTCACGAATAAACGTATCGCGTCCCAGCCAGGTGCGGTTTTGCATGACTTGTGCGATTTGTTTGTATTTTTGATATTCCAGCAGACGTCGCACCAGTTCTTCTCTGGGGTCGGTGCCTTCGTCTTCAAAGACTTCTTCGGTGGGGTCGGGTGGTAGAAGCAGTTTGGATTTGAGATGGGCCAGGGTGGATGCCATCAGCAAAAACTCACCGGCCACGTTCAGATTGAGCGTTTCCATGGTTTCGATGTACTGAATGTATTGATCGGTGATGTTGGCAATGGGAATGTTAAAAATGTCGACGTCGTTTTCTTTGATCAAATGCAGCAACAAATCCAACGGCCCCTCAAACACATCCAACTGGACGTGGTAAGGGTTGTTAAAGTCGATGGTGGCTTGAGCGGTTTCCGTCATGATAAAGGGTGAACGTGTAAAGTCTCGCGTACTTGTTTCAAGGTTTCTGTGGCAATTTGGTTGGCCTTTTGGCTTCCCTCATGAAGGATGTTTTCTAAATCCTTGGGTTGGCTCATCCATTTCTCTCTTTGTCTGCGGATGGGCTCTAACCATGCTTGCATACTGGGTAATAGCTTTTTCTTGCAATCCATACAACCAATTTTTGCGGTTCGACAGCCATGGGTGACCTCATTAACCGTTTCTGGATCGGAATAGAGGGTGTGCAAGGGGAAAAGATTGCAATCGGTGGGTTCGCCTGGATCATCCCGACGCACCCGTTTGGAATCGGTTTGCATGGATTTGATTTTTTTCTCCAGCGTAGCCGCATCATCGTCCAAGTTGATGGCATTGTTGTAAGATTTGGACATTTTTCGTCCATCAATGCCGTTGATTTTGGGGGTGGCTGTAAGCAAGGCTTCAGGTTCGGGAAAAATGGACGTTTGGGTCAGGTGATTAAAGCGCCGCGCAATTTCACGGGTCATCTCCAAATGAGGCACTTGGTCTTTGCCCACGGGCACTTTTTCGCCTTGATAAATGAGCACATCCGCCGCTTGAAGCACTGGATAACCCAAAAACCCCAAATTATTAATATCTTTATCTTTTATTTCATTTTTTTGTTCTTTGTAAGTGGGGTTTCGTTCCAACCAGCCCAGGGGGGTGAACATGCTAAGAATCAAATACAGTTCTGCGTGTGCGGGCACTGCCGATTGCAAAGAAATCACCGCTTTGTCAGGATCAATGCCAACCGCCAACCAGTCGGCCACCATTTCCAGTGTATGGTGGGACAACAGGGATGAATCTTGGTAATGGGTGGTCAGCGCGTGCCAATCGGCCACAAAAAACAAACATTTTTTCTGCGCTTGAAAGGCTTTCCAATTGTGAAGCGCGCCAAAATAATGACCCAGGTGAAGCTTACCTGTGGGGCGCATGCCGCTAACGATATCCATAGGGGGCACTATATCCTTTATATAAGGGACATCAATAGGTTAATCACGAAAAAAGCGGGCGTTAATAAAATATGAAGCACGCCCATTTTGAGCAAAATATAGAGAAAAAACAAAAGAACCAATGGATTGACTTGTTGCAGGCGGTTCATAGCCGGCGCCAGCGCTGGAAAAAAACCTTTGATAATGTGACTGCCGTCCAACGGAGGGATGGGCAGCAAATTAAAAAAGCCCAACAACACATTGACGTAAATGCCCATCACCAACATGGTCATGATGATGCCAGCCATGCTGGTGGTTTTGGATAAACCCAACGTGGGCGAAATGCCTGTGGTTTGATGCAAGACAATGGCCACAAGCGTAAAACCGATGGCCAAAATTAAATTGGAAAGAGGGCCCGCAGCCGCAACCCATTTGGCTTGGGTTTTGGGATTTGCCAAATTGCGCTCGTTGACTGGCACGGGTTTGGCCCATCCTATGATGGCAAAGCCCGTTAAAAAACCAAACACCGGAAAAGCAATGGTTCCCAGAGGGTCGACATGCACCACAGGGTTCATGGACAATCTGCCCAGCATTTTGGCCGTTTGATCGCCAAAGCGGTGGGCGGTCCATGCGTGTGCGTACTCATGAAAAGAAAGCGAAAAGATAAACGGGACCATCCACAGGATGAGTATGGGTAATTTTTCCATCATAGAGCACGCAATGTAAGCGCGTGGACGCAGAAGTCAACGATATCCCATGCAGCAAGGGCGGTTTTTTTGCTGGAAGCGCGTCATTATTCCTGCTTTTTTATTGACAATACAATGCCATATCCTACATGATATGCGTTATGGAAAGACTTTATCAAACCGTTGCACAGAAAGAAGAGGACATATTCATGTCGAGCAAATCAACCCCTTCATCCAACCAAGTATCCATCGGCGGCGAGGTCGCCCCACCGATTTTTGAAAACAATCTTGAGGATGATTTCTTTTTTGACATTGACTCTGCCTTTGAGCAAATCCAAATGGGCGATGAAGTCACTCCGCCCACCCAAAAAGCTGCCAAAAAAACCCGCGCCAAAACACCCAAGAAAAAAGCCAAAAAAGCCATTGAAAAAACGCAAACCTTGGCCCAAAACGACATCGGTATGGAGCAAATGCGCGAAACCTACCGCGAGCTGGTTCGGTTAAATCTCTCGCCAGTGGCGCGTTACTTAAAAGCGTTTGAATTTGGCGTGAACACCAAAGATTTAACGCAAATTGCACAGTGGGTGGTCACACCGCTAATCACCAAAGCCAAAGACATTGGTTTGGACACCGAAACCACAGCGCTCAACTCCTTTAAAAGAGTGTTGGCACGGGTCAACCGCAGTGAAGGCACCCGCCTCAATGAAAAAGAAAGCAAAAATGTCATCAAAGCGTTTGAATCATTGTCCGATACCTTTGGTTTGTATTTCCGCGGGCACTCCACGGCCGTGGTCAACTTGATTTTCTTTTACCGCAGTTTAAAACGCAAAGACCATTGCAACGAAACTGACCTGCGCAAGCTGTTTTCCATCGGCATTCCTTCAATGACCATGATTCGCAAAATTTCACTTGCCGAATTAATCAGCTTAACCGGTCTTGCCAAAGACAAAGCATCGTGGATCCGCAACCAAGCGCGCAGCTTTACCATGTATGATTTTGTGTAATGCCTAGCCAAAATAGGATCAATCCACGCCAAACTCGAGCCGAGAGATTTTTTATTCTGACAAGGCCACAGCCTCTTTTGAAAGCGCAGCATACGTTTGTATGTGAGCATTTCAAAAGCAGGCGAGAACGCTGTCAGAATGAAAAAGATCCGGCTTTGCCGCAAATAATCTCAACCACCATATGACTGAGCCAGCGGCGTTAACTCACGCGCAAGCGCTGGCGCTGGATGTTTTAAATCAGGACGACTGCAATGTTTTTTTAACCGGCTATGCCGGCACGGGAAAAACGTATGTGGTCGATGCGTACCTAAAAGACAAAGATCGCAAATTGGCATACCCCGTACTGGGCAGCACAGGCGTATCTGCGCTGCTTGTCGGTGGTCGAACCTTTCATAGTTTTTTTGGTCTGGGCATCATGCAGGGTGAGCGCCAGCAAATCTTGGCCAGCGCGGTGGCCAATCGCAACGTGCGTTATCGACTGCGCAAAGCGCAAACGTTGATCATCGATGAAGTCTCTATGCTGCCATCCTATGCCCTGGATTTGGCCGACGACATCGCCCGCACCGTCTTGGAATCCAATGAGCCGTGGGGAGGCCTGCGCGTCATTGCGGTGGGCGACTTTGCCCAGCTACCCCCTGTATCGCAAGGGTATCAGCGCCCCTGGGCATTTTTGGCCGAAACCTGGAACCGCAGCGCATTGGTGCCCATCATTTTGGATGAGCAAGTCCGTTCACGCAACGACCATTACAATGACATTTTGCGATCCATTCGACAGGGCGACATTGATCAAGACGTGCGCGACTTTTTAAACCAGCGCATGCAACTGCCGTACGATTTTTCAGGCACACGATTGTTTCCCCTGCGCAAGCAAGCATGGGAGTATAACATAGGCCGCGTCCAAGATTTACCTGGCAGCCTCATCGAAATCCCCACCCGCTACGGCGGCAACCCAAACTACATCGACGCGCTGAAAAAAAACGCCCCCATCCCCGAAGTCCTGCACGTCAAAGAGGGCGCCAAAGTCATGATTCGCATCAACGACCCCATGTTACGCTTTGTCAACGGCAGCGTTGGCACCATGCTCAGCCTGAAAGACGACGTGATGAAAGTCGAAGTCGACGGCCGCACCTTCGATTTCGAAAAATGCGCCTTCTCCTGGATGGACGGCAACGGCAACGCCGTAGCCACAGCCAGCAATTACCCCGTGCAGCTATCGTGGGCCACCACCGTCCACAAAGCCCAAGGCATGACCTTAGACCAAATGAGCGTAGACCTGCAAGCCCTTTGGGAGCCCGGTCATGCTTATGTGGCCATGAGCCGTGTGCGAAGCCCCGAAGGATTGTTTATCCCTGCATGGAGTGAAAAAAGTTTTAAAGTCGATCCGTTGGTCAAAAAGTTTTACGAGCTAGGGTGCCCGTATGATTTGCAGGATCAGCTCACGATGCTTCAGGAAGAGGAGTTTGTGGAGCAGGGGTATGATGATGATTTTTAAAGATTTAATTCGATTGAAATCGGGGAAATCGGGGGCCACACTATGTATTCCGATTCAAATCGGGGGCCACACTATGTATTCCGATTAAATTTCGAAGCCGAGCGAAATTTGAAATCGAAATCGGGGGCCACACTATGTATTCGATTAAATTTCGAAGCCGAGCGAAATTAATTTAAATAATTTATTTGTGTGTGCGGATGATTGGCATCGATATTGCTTATAATTATACATGGCAAGACTTCCCCGCATCGTTATTCCAGGTATGGCTCATCATGTAACCCAAAGAGGCAATCGTAGACAGGCTACTTTTTTTGATCCAGAGGATTATGAGATTTATTTAAAGACCATGCGATTGTCCTGCACGATGTATGGGGTTAAGATTTTGGCGTATTGTTTGATGACCAATCATGTTCATTTGATTGTGGTGCCGTCATGTGTTGAATCTTTGTCCAAAGCGATTGCTAGGGCGCATGAATCTTATACAAGATATATTAATTTTAAGCATAAGTGGCGTGGGTATTTATGGCAGGGGAGGTATTCTTCGTTTCCTATGGATGAGGGGCATTTGTATCATGGGTTTTCTTATGTTGAACTCAACCCTGTTAAAGCAAAGATGGTCAAGAAACCCGAAGATTATTCGTATAGCAGTGCAAGGGCTCATTTGAGAATGCAAGATGATCCTTATTTGGATGATGTGACCAAAGTGATTGATCAGATTGGTGATTGGAAGGCGTATTTAGAAACTAGTCTTGAGGACGCCATTCATAGAGATATGGAAAAAAGTGAAAAGTCCGGTCGCCCTCTAGGGACACCGTTGTTCATTTCACAGCTGGAAGAAGATTTGGGAATTCCAATTGCAATCAGAAAATCCGGTCGGAAAAGGAAGGTTTTTTAAATCGGAATACATAGTGTGGCCCCCGAAAATATTAAATCGGAATACATAGTGTGGCCCCCGAAAATATGTACACTGCAGTAGATCCTGACAATAGACTGGTAGTTCAATGTGATGATGAAAACTGGTTGACCAGTGTCTTTGTTCGAATTCAAGAAAAACTTCCAAAGAGTGATGCCGGAAATCGATTAGTATATTCATCTTGGCTTGAAATGTTGATCCAGATCTCGATAGTTATAGTTATTGTTGCTTTTACCCTCAAGATAAGTCACGGCGTCAGCAATAGATCGAATATGGAGTATTCGGAAGTCTATGTATTTATTGCTATATTTTTACTTTTCTCAAATATTTGGACTTATGCTGCAAAAGGGCTGCGTGGATTGCGGTCAAGATATTTTCCAGCAGTTGGCTTTAAAATAAGCTCTATTAGAAAATTCGTTGCTTCTTTTGTTGGAATATTAGGATCGGCGGTATTGGCAAAATGCATAGACATAGTATGTGGCCTTATTAATACAAATATGTAATTGATTTAATTGTAATTCCGGGGACATGTACCGTAATCGAATTAGAATTTAGTTGCGATTACGGTACATGTCCCCGGAATTATACAGAAGAGCGGCAAAGCACTTTGAAGATATGGCTGCGAGAGAAAAAAAACGGGCAGATCTCGAAACAACGGTTTGGGAGCAGAAGTACGGAAAAGATGAAGTGGAGGATCAAGGCAAGGATGACACTGAAAACAGTGATTAGAAATTCCGGTGCCATGTATCGGGATCATGATTTGCCGCATCAAATGCAGTTATTGGCATTGAAGTTGCTGTGTATTGAGTATGCCAAGATTTCCAAGAATCATTGTTCCGCACCATCCTCATCCCATCATCAATAGGGGCAATCGACGACAAGATGTGTTTTTCTGTCATGATGACTATGTCCGATTTCTGGACATCCTGACTCTATTTAATCAAACCTAAAATTCCGGTACCTGGCACCGGAATTTATGGAATTACAATAAAGTCCATATTGTTAGGAGTACAATTTATTCCGGGACGTCGAAAACGATTCATGGAATTATATTATCAAAAATTTTATGTAAAGGGATAATGATGAGAGTGGCCGTGCAAACGATTCCAACCCACAGTGAGAATTTATGGATATACACAGCCCAACCTGCGTAGGATTCTTCTCCTAGGTTGACCAAAGAGTAGTGCCAAGCAAACTTATATGCGACGAAAATTGCCAGGACAAGAGCTGTGATTGTAATCTTATTTTTCATTCAGTTTTTACTATAAACTAAAATTGTGTCAGCTGGCAAACCGATCAGCGGGAATTCAGTATATAAATTCAGTGCCCAATTAATTCCGGAGCTACCTGCCTCGGAATTTTTACTCCTAGACTCCTTAGTTGGTCAGATGAGCCCTACGAGCCGCAAAGCGTTTCACTAAATGAATTCCTTGAATGTCAAAATGTGCATACACATTTACATCTATTAAAACGCAACTTCTTATAGTACGATGCTGCGATATGGAAAAAACAGCTTCACATCCTCATTATACATTGGCCGTTGTCGGCGGTGGGGCGGCCGGGACCATGGCTTACATGCGTGGCGTTTTAAATTGGGATCATACGGCTTTTTTTATGGGTGATGCCCATACGAAAATTAGGGCGCGGGCTACTTGGGTGCATGTGGTGGATAATATTCCGGGGCAAACCGGTATGAAAAATCCGATCATGCATACCACCAAACAAACCATTGATTGGATTGGAGCGCATCCCCATTTAAAAGACAAAAGTGAAGTGATCAAAAGTCGGGTTGAAAAAATTGAAAGAGTCGATGGACGCTTTCAATTGCATTACACACCCCGCAAACAAGACCCTACGTATGCCACTGCCGATTATGTGATTTTGGCGACGGGTATCATGGATCGTCAGCCGTTGATTCGCGGTGAAATGGATCCGATTTTTCCTTTTGCCAACAATGGTGATTTTATTTACTGCGTGCGGTGCGATGGTCATCACACCATTGGCAAAAAATTATCCGTGTTGGGGCATGATGACTCGGCGCCATTTTTGGCACAGCTGATGGCCGATCGGTATGAGCACAGCCATGTGGACATTTTTCTACACGGTGAAGAAGCGCAGTTTTCAGACAAAGCGCAGAACATCATCGATACCTATGGTTTTACGGTTTATCCTTCGCGCATTGATCAAATTTTGGGCGACGGCAAAGACAAAGGGCTGGAGGGCTTTGTATTGGAAGACGGTCAGCAGATCGAAACCAAAAAGTGCATTATTACGTTGGGCATCATTGCTTACAACGAGCTGGCGGTTTCTTTGGGGGCCAAGGTGGCACCCAATGGGCGGGTGGAAGTGTCAAAAGAGTTTGAAAGCTCGGTGGACAATTTGTTTGTGGTCGGTGATTTGGCCAGCGGGTACAAGATGCAAATCTACACCGGGTGGGATCAGGCTGTGGATGCAGCCGATGCGGTCAATCGTCGGGTTCGCGCGGCCAAGCAAAAACAACCCTAACCATCGTTTGGCCCGATGGCTTGTCAGGGTCTAGAAAAGCAGATATACCTTGGCCATCATGGCCACCGAATTACCCAACGCCAACGCGCGCAAAGTTAAACCTCAAGTTCAAAGTAATCCCATTGCCGATAATATTTCCGGTATTCAAAGCATTGTTGCCGTTTCAAGCGGCAAGGGTGGGGTAGGCAAATCCACCATTTCCACCAATTTGGCCGTTAGCCTTGCACAAGCAGGCTATAAGGTTGGCTTGATGGATGCAGATGTATACGGACCTTCCGTGTCCAAAATGTTGGGCGGCAAAGGACTGCAGCCCAAACAAGAAAATGGCAAACTCGTCCCCATTGAAAAATATGGCGTGCGATGGATGTCCATGGCGCTTCTCACCGACGAAGATACGCCCGTGATTTGGCGCGGCCCCATGGCCACCCGTTTGATCAACCAATTTTTGGGACAGGTTGCCTGGGGCGAGCTGGATTATCTCTTGATTGATTTACCCCCCGGCACCGGCGATGTTCAATTAACCCTAACCCAATCCATCCCATTAACGGGTGCGATTGTGGTTAGCTCCCCACAGCAAGTGGCTGTGGAGGTCACCATGCGCGGCATGAAAATGTTTGATGAAGTGCGTGTGCCCATATTGGGCATGGTGGAAAACATGAGCGGTTTTGTGTGTCCCCAGTGCAACCAGGTGACGCCCGTTTTTGATCAAGGACATTTGGAAAACAAAGCCAAAGAGCTGGGTATTGCATTTTTAGGCCAGATTCCTTTGGATCCAACCATTACGTTGGGGGGCGATGACGGCGCGCCTGTGGCCACCCATGAAGATTCATTGGTTGCTCAGCGGTTTACCGAAATGGCCAAAACCTTGAATCAAATTGTGAAAAAAACCCTCACCGAAACGGCCAACAATCAGACTTCACCAACCCAAATTTCATCCGACCATGATCACTTGTTATTAATGTGGAAGGACAATAGCGTATCGGAAATTCCTTTTAAAGAGTTACGTTTTGCATGCCCTTGCGCCCAATGTGTCAGTGAAGTGACGGGCAAACGCATGATCGAAATGTCCGACATCAAAGACAACATCGAGCCCACCGGCTTTCGCCCGGTCGGCAAATATGGCCTGCAAATTCATTGGAACGATGGCCACAACACCGGCATTTACACGTTTAACCATCTTCAATCATTGGCAGATCCTAAACCTGCTCTGTAAAGTGATCTCACCCCTACCTTTGAGGGAAAAAACAGTGTGGTTTACCATTTGACTTTATGCGTTAAAATGGATAGCATACAAACAAAATAAAGACTTTTAGGGCTTAGGCTTTCATTGATATTTTCCAATCAAGGAGATGACGTTGTCACAATCAAAAAAGATTACTTTTATGGGCTTATTTGCAGCAATCATTTTAGTGGGCCTAGGGACTTACACCAATTGCGGCAGTGAAGGGACAGATCCAGCCAACACGGGCGTCAATTTTAATGACGAAAATCCCACCCCTGACCCCATTGGCAACGATAGCTATAACTTTAACGTTGGCTATACAATGTCGGGCACGATTGTGTCAGAAACAGTGGGTAGTGTAGAGCTCAATTTTGAGTTGCACCCGCTGGACGACAATGCCACCCTGGCATCTTTTTGGGAAGATCTACCCGCCGACGGCATTAGCGTTCCCATCAACTGGGGTGGAACCGCCACGCAAGGCCAAGATTACACCGTCACTGCCACTGAGCTGGTTTTTACACCTGAAATATCTTCTCGAACAGTGACCGTCAACATCATTGCTGATGCCGTTCAAGATGAATCGGCTGAAACCATTACATTTGA
Source organism: uncultured Bdellovibrionales bacterium (assembly GCA_964497185.1). Lineage (GTDB taxonomy): Bacteria > Bdellovibrionota_G > JALEGL01 > JALEGL01 > JAGRMV01 > CAZCBX01. The sequence continues at coordinate 169,928 of CAZCBX010000002.1, forward strand.
GCTCGATGTTTCCCACATTACATCATTAAATGCCACGCCGCTTGGCACCATCATTGTGACAAATTTTAATGCGGTACTACCCACCCTAACCCTAGGTGCCACCTCTGGCATTAACCCTACCAGCACCACGACGGAAGGCGCTTCACAGCTGACGTTTTACATTGAAAGTTCAGAGACATTTTCTGAAACCATCAATTTTGATGCGAGTGATTTTATTTTGAGTGGCAGTGCAGTGGAGGGCGAAGATTACACCATTGTAAATATTTTCCCTCTCAATGCAGGACAAACTCAAACCACCATGCAGGTGATGATTGAAGATGATGCGTTGTATGAACTGGAAGAAACAGCCATTTTGGCTTTGGCTTCTACATCCGCTTACAATGCGGGTACACCGTTGACTTTGACCATTGAGGACAACGATTCGCTGCCAGTGGTGACTGCAAGCCGAAATTACATGAATTTGGTGGAGGGCGCGGCCATTGGCAAAGGCAACAATATCTTTTTCACCCTCGACCAACCCAGTAGCGTAAACACCGTGATTACTTTAACCCCTTTTGCACCTGGATCCAACGCATCTGCTACGTCTGATGTTTATTATCCTTCTACGGTTATGATTCCGGCGGGTCAGGTATCGGCCACAGCAAGTATCTCAGCACCTGCCGACACCACCCAAGAAGAATTGGAATGGTTGCATTTAAACGTATCGGTCGCCCAAGGCGCTGAATATCAAGGCCATAGCATTTCAGTGATGGTGAACGACCCCAGCACCATGGGCCCGCAATCAGCCTATGCCGACTCCATGGTTTTTATTTGGTACACCTCTGAAGATGGTCAATCGGTTCAGCTTCCTCTTTCCGAAAACTTTTATTCAAACGGTTCAGCTTATGACAATGACATCAATTTTATGGTGGACTGGGGTGATGAATCTACCCCGCAACAAGTCACCAGTGAAAATGACGTTCATAAGTTCAATAGTTACGATCAAGCAGGAACTTATACAGTCATATTAACCGGAACGTTAAATCATATTTCGTTTTCAGGCAACACGCGCTTGCTTGCCGTGCATAATTTGGGAGATATGACTTGGCAAAGTTTTGTTTCGACTTTTCAAAACTGTACGAACTTAAGTGTGGTCAATGGGGGTGAAACAAGCGGTGTCATCGACCTTTCAGCCATGTTTTCTGGTGCAACCAATGTAAGGGTTGATACTTCCAACTGGAATACCTCCAACGTAAATAGAGCCAATGCAACCTTTTTAAATGCTCTAAAAGCAGATCCAGATGTGTCCAATTGGGATGTGTCAGGGATTTCCAATTTTTCAAGGATGTTCGAAAATGCTCAAATGGCCGATCCCGATGTCAGCAACTGGACCTTTGATCAATTTTTTACCCGTATGAATGATATGTTTAAAAATGCTTCAGAGGCCAACCCAGATTTGTCGAATTGGAACTTTAGTAAAATAAAATTCATGCCCAACATGTTTACGGGTGCAAGCTCCTTTTCGGTTGAAAATTATACAGATATGCTTATTCAATTTGATGCCACCACCAATGGATGTGGCTCAGGCGGAGGCAGCGGGATTTGTACATTGGATGTCGATGCTCAATACAATTCAACTGCGGCCAGTGCTAGAGCAAGCTTGATTGCGGGTGGATGGACCATCAACGATGGGGGATTGGCACCGTAACAAATTTTGATGCGAAAACGCATATTGACTTTATGCGTTATTTTTAGTACAATTTGCGCATGATGAAGCATTTCTACGTATGTTTAGCAGGGATTTTCACGCTTGGTTTTGTGGCTCCCCATGTTCAGGCCCAGTCGATGGAAAGCAAGTTTTTAGACGAAGTTGGCCAATATTTTACCAAACACTGTTCGGAAATTGAGATGGTTCAGTCCTCCTTGCAGCCCAAAAGCAATTTATGGGATAGCATTTTGGTCACTTGTGATTCCATCAAAGTTTTCGAGGCAAAAAACTACTTTGAAACCGTCAATGATCCGAAGGGGTATTTGAAAGTGGTGATTTCAGACCCGGATGTATACAATGAGCTACCCACTGCAGAACCGCAGGGGGGATGGAAATTTGAGAATATCAACGAATTTACTTTTCAGGCGTTGGTCCAAAGAGTGGACACGAAAATTTTTAAAGACGTTACACCTGAAAAAACGCTTAAAAAAGCTTCTTCTTCAGACAGACCGCTTTCCGCGTCTCAGTATCGCCATTTTTCAAAAAAATAATTTTTCTGATTTTTTAGTTAAATTTTTTTTTTACAATCGATGAACCCATTTTGGGATGAGCGCGTCTGCTTTTTTTAAGGCTTCTTCGCGCAGTTGGTAGGCAGGGCAGTACAGCGCCAACAAAGCCCAAAAGGCTTTGGAATGATTGAGGTGTTTTAAATGGCAGAGCTCGTGCAACAGTACATAGTCCACCAAGTCCATGGGCAAAAACAAAAGTTTTAGATTTAAATTGATGTTGCCCAATTCGGAGCAGCTGCCCCACAGGGTTTTGTGGTTTTTGATGCGCAATTGTCGGTAGGCCAGGCCACTGTTGGCTGAAAACGATTCCAAACGGGGCGAAAAATAGGTTCGGGCCAATTCGATGAGCCATTTGCGCATGCATGTTTTGAGCGCTTTGCGATCGTTCACACAGCCCAAAAACTCAATTTGCGTGGCGTGTTTGAGACAGCGAACTTGCGTTCGGCCAGGTTCAAGCCAGTACTGAAAATGAAAATGTTTTTGCGCGACGGGAATGTATACCTGGCGCGGCATAAAGGCAGGCAGGTAGGCTTTTTTCTTTGAGCCGTCGGCCACCGAAACGGCAGACGGCCGTGAAAAAAGCAGCGATAATTGTTTACGCACGCAGCAGTTCGATTTCGAACACCAAGGTCGCGTTGGGGGGAATCACACCACCTGCACCGCGCTCTCCATACCCAAGCTCCGATGGAATGGTTAATTTGCGCTTGCCGCCTTCTTTCATGCCTACAAGGCCTTGGTCCCAACCTTGAATCACTTGGCCCGCGCCCACCACAAATTCAAAAGGGGTGCCACGGTCTTTGGAAGAGTCAAATTTGGTGCCGTCGGTCAGCCATCCGGTGTAGTGAACGGACACTTTGGTTTGAGGCGTGACTTCTTTGCCATTGCCGGTTTCAAGATCTTCGATTTGCAGTTGATTGGACATACAGTCTCCTTTGATGGTTGATGTTTAAAATATGGATTACGCGGTGTGACCCAACGCGCGTTCGATTTTATCTATGGCTTCTTGTTCAGAATCTGAAATTTTTGCGCCCAAGCCCAAAAAGGATCGGCTGGCGTTGGCCACCGAGCGAACTTTGCTGATAATATTGAGTGCAAGTCCACGCGCTTGATTTTCGGAGAAGGTGGGTAAAAGCTCTTCCACCCAGTGAGCCCATAGCTTAAACATTTCTTCGCCAGGATTTTGCTCTGTCCAAGACTCGATGAGTTCCATGGCAGGGGTGCCAGCCATGATGCCATGCTCTTGTGCGGCTTTGATCACCGCTTCTTTTTCTTTGTCATCCAAATTGCCATCGGCCCATCCCACATAGGTGATGGGGAAAAGCACCAACGCTGTAATTTGATCTGGTGTAATGTCATGGTCTACCAGAGCTTTGAGCAATTCTTCATCCCGAACGCCGGTGATGTCTGCAATGATTTTTTCAGGCTGATCTTTCTGTAAACTGGCCTTAAGCTTTTGCAACTGCTCCGCCTCTAGGCGATTGAAATATTCGGCCTCAAAAGCCTGGCCTCGCTCTTTTAATGCATCCGACATGATGTCTCCTTGTGTATATATATGAAAGTTTCTTCTACCAAAGCATGAGACCATACTCAATGATTTTATGCGCCACCTACCAGGTGCAAAGTAGGGTAAAATGAAAAATTAAAACTTTGCATGATCCGCCAAATTCCATAATTTTTGATAAATGGGCGGCATTTCTCCCTGGTCTACCAATGCATTGGTTGCAACACGCGGATAAAGCTGGGCATATTCTTTCACCACAGATGGAGCTATTCGACGCATGAGATGAAAAGGCCGAACTTTTTCGGGTGCATCCAGCCCAATGGCGCCAATGATTTCCGCAGCACTTGCGACGGTCTCGTGATGATATTGTTGCACGCGTTTGATTTTATCAGGTATATGAATGCCACGCACCAGTTCAGGTCGCGTGGTTGCAACGCCAGTAGGGCAGTGATTGGTATTGCAGCGTAAGGCTTGAATGCAGCCCAAGGCAATCATCATGGCACGGGCACTAGAGCACAAGTCGGCGCCAAGACCCAAATGTTTTACCACATCAAATCCATTGGTAACTTTTCCAGCTGAAATTATTTTGATGCGGTCTCGATAGCCAATGCCGCGTACTGCATTATCAATAAAAATAAGCGCATCAAACAATGGAGAGCCAATGGAATTGGAAAATTCCAAAGGAGCCGCTCCAGTCCCACCTTCACCGCCGTCTACTGATATATAGTCCGGAGCGATGCCGGTATTCACAATGGCTTTGCAGATTGATAAAAATTCTATACGACGGCCCAAACAAAGTTTGATGCCCACAGGTTTACCACCTGAATTTTCCCGCAATCGTGCGACAAACTCGAGCAGCTCGACGGGGGTTGAAAAGGTGGAGTGCGTAGGTGGAGAAATCACATCTTGACCCAATGGAACATTGCGAATGCGTGAAATTTCTTTTGTTACTTTAACACCAGGTAGAATACCACCATGACCTGGCTTTGCTCCTTGAGAAAGTTTTAATTCAATCATTTTGACTTCAGGACGTTGACTGTTCTCTTTGTACAAAGCAGGATCAAACGTGCCATCATGGTTTCTGGCCCCAAAGTATCCTGTACCAATCTGCCAGATTAAATCGCCACCATGTCGAAGATGGTGATCAGAAATGCCACCTTCACCCGTATTGTGCGCAAATTTACCCAGCAGCGCTGCACCATTGAGACATTCAATGGCTCGGCTACTCAAAGAACCATAGCTCATGGCTGATACATTCAATATACTGGCACAATAAGGGTATTTAGAAAAGTGTTGTCCTATGGTGACCCGCATTCGTTTTTGATTCACAAGTTTGGGCGCAAGGGAATGATTGACCCATTCATAGCCTATTTCGTAGACATCCTTTTGAGTGCCAAAGGGAAGGGTGTCGAGCTGTTTTTTGGCACGCTGATAAATCACTGAGCGTTGCTGACGACTCAGTGGTTTGCCATCGGTGTTGGATTCAATAAAATATTGCTGAATTTCAGGGCGTACCATTTCCAAAAGATATCGAAAATGCCCCAACACCGGAAAGTTGCGCAAAATTGTGTGCTTTTGTTGTGTAAAATCGTAGAGGCCAAGTATGAAAATGGGGGCCAGGGCGCAAAGATACCAAAACAGGGTCCAGTTCTGCCAATGAGTAACGATGAGGCCAGCCAGGTACCCAGCGGTCAACCATAGAAATTCTCTGCGCATTTTTTTGTCCTTTTTAAGATGGATGTGGCTAAGGCGTACCTTGCGCAATGATATCCATGATGCCTGTACGGATGATCATAATGGCAATGGAAGCCAAAAGTAAATTGGCTATTTTAGAGATGCCTTCGGCACCACCTTTGCCAATGAGTTTAATTAAACGGTTAGCAAAGGTAAACAGCACAGCAGTTATGATGAGATTGACTGTTAGTGATAAAAGTGTGATGGCCATGCCAACTTTATCGATCAGCACGAACATGGAGCTCATGGTTCCGGGACCCATGACCAAAGGCATGCCCAATGGCACCACACCAATGGAATCGGTGTACTTTTCTTTTCGTTTAGAAATTGAAAAAACCAAATCATGAATACTGAGAATTAGCAGAATTAACCCGCCGGCAATTTTAAAATCGGAAATTCGAATACCCATGAAGGAAAAAATTTCCTTGCCCAAAAAAAGGAAAATAACACCAATAAGCCCAGCAGTGATTAGCGCTTTGATCAAAATATTTTTTTTGGTTTTATCATTCAGATCTTCGGTCATGCCTGTGTAGACAGGAGTTAAACCAATGGCATCAATGGCTACAAATATCGGAATAAATGCGGTTAAAAAGTCAGAAAAAAAACTATTCATTCGTTTGCCTCTTTATACTTCCTGTCCTGCTATGGGTGAACAAATATGCATGGCTTACTTATCGCTCACCTATGGCTGCTTTAATAATTTTTTTGATCGAGTATACGCCGGCCCATGCAAGGTACGGAAGGCCAAAAGCCAAAACCAAAGCCACTGCATAAGTGGCGCTGCCCAAAGCCATGGTTTGGACCAAGCCTAGACACGCCAGTGGGGTAAACAAACCGACAATGGATGCTACAGGATATTTACGAATGGTCAAATAGGCGTTGGGGATTAAAAACAAAATTAGCAGGGTGCCAAAAGCCAAGCCCCAGGACATGGCCAAGGCCATGGGCTTGAGAAAAGGGTCGCTGCCCCCAATGCCGTATGCCACCGGTGCCAACCCCACTACGGTGGTGATGGATGTGAGCATGACGGGACGAAGCCGCGTTTGACAAGCTTGAATCACGCTTTCAATGAGGTCTTTGCCTTTATCCACCTGAGTATTGATAAAATCAATCAACACGATTGAATCATTGACCGCCACGCCGGATAAGCCAATCATGCCAAGCATGGCTAAAAAACTAAACGGTTCGCCATGAAATTTTAGGGCATAAATGGCCGAAAACAGGGAAAAAGGAATGGCCAACATAATCAAAAAGGGCTGGGTGAGGGTGTTAAACGTGCTGGCCAAGACAATGAATACGAGAAAAATGGCAATGGCAAATGCGCGAAACAAACTTTGAAGCGATTCTTGGGTGTCTTCATATTCACCCCCATAGCGGAGGGAATACCCCAAATTGTCTTGTTCAATGGGCAAAAGTTTTTTTTGCATTTCGGTGTTGACGGCCAAAGAAGAAGTAATGCTTTGATCAATGTCGGCGGTCACACTCACGGTGCGCTTGCCGTCATAATGTGTAATGCTATTTAAACCCTGTTGTTTTTGAACCGTGATTAAATTTCGAACAGGAATCAGCCGCCCCAAGGGGTTTTGAATGTAGAGTTCTTGAAAAATTTCTTCGTTGGCGCGGCCCTGATCGTTGATCCGCACCAGTACGTCCGTTTCTTCATCGGCTTCTTGAATGGTGCTGGCCACTTCACCTTCAAACACGGTTCGGATCAGCCTTGCCACTTGCTGGGCATTAAGCCCGGCTTTGGCCAGATTTTCTTCGCGAATGCGTACCACCAATTCATCTTTGCCGGGTTCATAGTCATCGCGTATATCGATGACTCCGGGTACTTGGGCAAGCTCCTCTTTTACTTTTTCTGACAATTCATCCAAACGATTTAAATCTTCACCCCGGATTCGAATGGCCACGGGTTTGCCTTGCGGCGGACCCGTATTGACTTCGTCGAGGGTCAGTCTTTTAAAACCTTCGACGTTGGCCAGCTTGGCCCGAAGCTCGCTCATGATTGCGTCTGCTTCACGATCTCGTTCTTGCAAAGGTGATAAAAACACCGCAATCTGTCCAACGTGGGTGTTGCGCACGGCAAAAGGATCATTGGGATCGTTTTCCATTTTTCCCACCACCGTGATGTAATCTTTTAGCTCGTGCTTGGGAATCTCTTCGATGTATTGTTCAACTTGTGTTAGCTTTTCTTTGGTGACGGATAAAGGCGTGCCCAGCTCCATTTCGCCTCGGACGTAAAAAATTTCAATGCCTTTGCTGGGAAATAAAACCACTGGGGTGGTTTGTATGCCGATATATATACCAATGACAATGAGTACGTAAAAGACATGTGCCACCATCGTATGTTTGGGCAAAACCACAGCCAGTAAATTTCGATATCGGGTTTTCAACCAGTCGATGAAGCTAAATTTTTGCTTCGCTTTTTTCTCTTGGGCTTTTCGAAGAAAATACTTCGTCACCCGAGCCCCTTCGGTTAAATGGGCGGGGAGAATCCACATGGATTCGAGCCAGCTGGCCAGCAGCATGAGAATGACGACAATGGGAATGGCATAAACAAATTTGCCAAAAATGCCCGTCATAAATGCCAATGGTAAAAACACTAGGACAGAGGTCAAAATGGCGGTGGATACAGGTTTCAACACTTCCTGCCCCCCTTCGATGGCCGCTTGCTTGGGGCTCATGCCATCTTCCATTTTACGATATATATTTTCGGCCACGATGATGGCGTCATCCACCAACATGCCCAGCACCATGATCAGGGCAAACATCGAAATTAAATTGATGTCGATGCCAAAAAAGCTCATCAGCCAAATGCCCAACCCGGCTGCCACGGGCAGGCCAAAAGCCGTCCAAAATGCCACAGGAGGACTTAAGAAAACCAGCAACGTCAATAAAACCAAAATCAAACCCACGCCGCCATTTTTAAGCAATATCCCCAAGCGCCGCTCAACAAAAAAGGACACATCGTTGATTAAGGTAATTTGAAGCTCGCTGGGGGCGGTTTTTTGAAATCGCTCAATGGTTTGTTCTACTTTTTCCACCAGGTCGATGATGTCGTAACGCTCTTTTTTGATGACGGTCAGGGTAAAGCCGTCTTTGCCATTGGCACGCAGTTCAGTACTGGAGTCTGCAAATGCGTAGTCCACGCTGGCCACGTCTTTGACTTTGATCACGCCGCCGGTGGGATTGGCCCTCAGTACGATTTCTTCGATTTCCTCTGGGGTTTTGTATTGGGCGTTGGTGCGCACCAATAATTCTTGGTTGGTTTTCTTTAAATTGCCACCCGGCAGATTAATGTTTCTCAATCTAAGCACATCGGTGATCTGATCGAGTGAGAGGCGGTATTGTTGAAGTTTTTGTGGATCGGCCGATACCCAAATTTGTTCTTCTTTCCATCCCGAACGCGCCACTCTTGAAACTTCTGGAATATCTTCGAGTTGAAGCTCCAAGCTTTTACCCAAATCTTGAAGTTGTTTGCGGGGTAGGTTGGCCGATAACGCCACCTCAATGACCGGGGAGTCTTCGGTTTTGATTTCACGAACCATCGGCAACTGTTCTAAGTCATTGGGAAATGTGTCTACCCGATCAACCGCCTGTTGAATTTCGTTGATGAGTTTGTCTTTGTTTTTAACGTTGGCTTCAAGTTGGATGCTGATCAGACTGTAGCCTTCGGCAGAAGAGGACGAAACCTCTTTGAGGTCACTGACGGTGTCAAGCTCGTCTTCGATGGGGTTGGTGATTAAGGTTTCGATTTCTTTGGCCGTGGCACCGGGATAGTTGGTTTGCACCGTAACCACATCAAACGACACATTGGGGAAGGCTTCTCGTTTCATTTTGATCACCGTCATGGTGCCCGCCACGATGATAAAAATAGATAAAAGGTTAACCAGCAGTTTGTTTTCTACGCCATGCTTGGGAACGTTGGATAAAAACATGTTATGAGGCTCCAGTAAGCGTGCCAGTGACCAGCGAGAGATAAGCCAAAGCCAACTCATGGCTGATTTCTAAACCCAAAAGTTTGCGTTTGGCCGCAATTAAATCTTGTTGATAAAGCAGCAGCGTGAGCAAAGACTCACGGCCAATGTTGAATTCTTTTTCAGTTGCCTGCAGCTTGTCTTGTTGCACATTAACAATGGCCTGATTTTGTTCGATACGTGCTTTTAGCGTTTGCACACTGATATACGCATTTTGAATGTCATTGACCGCCTGTCGACGGGCTTTTTTCTCTCGAAGCTGCACCTGCAATAAACGCGCCTGCGTTTTTTTAAGCGCGGCTGTTTGCGCAGATTTACCCAGAGGCACGGTGATATTGGCGCCTGCGAAGAAATTTGGATTCCATGCGTTGGTTGAATTGCTTAAAGACGATCCAAGCTGTTGATCCACATCGTTGGTTTCCAAACTGGTTTGCAAAGTTAGGGTGGGATTGAGGGCGCGTTGTAAACTCTTTTGTTCAATTTCCAGTGCCCTGGCTTGCTCACCAAAGGCCACAAGGTCTGGACGCTGTGCTGGTGCCTGTTGCACAAGCTTGTCAACGGGCGCCAAAGATTCAGCGGTGCTGTACGTTAACTGGGAGCGGCACTGATTTAACTTGAGTGGATGCTGAAGCAGTCTTGTTAAATCGTTTTGCAATCGCGCACTTTCTTCTTGGTTGCTGACCAGCTGTTCTTGCATGGTCATCCAGTTGGCTTTGGCGGCATAGAGTTCTGATTTTTCGGCATGGCCATTGCGAACCAGCTGCTGGGTGGTTTCATAATAAGCTTTGGCCTGCGCGATGCTTTCGCGTAGCAAGGATGCTTGTTGTTGATTGCCATGCCACTGCATGTACTTTTCTATGGCAATATAAATAATTTGCTGTGTGAGGTACTGATTCTGTCCGCCGACACTTTGGAGTTGAGCGCGCAAACTGGCTTGGGTATTTTTGGTTCGCGTGGCAGGATCGTTGAGTAACACTTGACTTAAACCCACGTACCACACGCTGTTGTAGGCTGGGTTAATCGTGATGAAAGGAGAGTTGTTTTTTTCGCGCGTGGCACGAAACCCTGTTTCAATGGAGGTGCCAGAATGAAACTGCTTGCTGTACTGTCCTACTAATGTGCTGGTGTCCGCACGAGTACCAAAGACACTGTTGACCCGCTCGCTTTCGTCAATTCTGTGGCTGACGTCAAAAGATAGATTTGCATCGAACAAACCTTCGTTTTCATCAATGGAGAGAGAAAGCTCTTCATACTGTGCTTGTGCAATGAGCAGGTCTTCGTTGTTTTTGACAGCCCATTTTTTCACCTGATCGAGCGTAATGTTGCAAGACGTAGGTGTTTGGGCCAAAACAGCAGGAATCATCCCCACCAGGCCCATCCAAATGTATACAAGCTTTCTCATGGAGATTTGGCTATATCTTATTTTTGATGGACTGGCCATCTGCACACCTTTAGGCCTGGTATAAAATATACATGCATATGACGTACAAACCAAAAATCAATGAGCTGGGCCACCCAATGCGGTATTTGGACCTGGGCGCAATCATAAAGCCAAGCAATGCCAGTGAACTCATGACTACCGCGGACAAACCCGTCACCAAGTGCATGGTGGAGATGCTTTGAAAAAAGAGGGCTTTGGGCATCACCAGATCATTGACAAAAATGGTCGCAATATTGAAAAGATTGCTACCCAAAACATTGCCCAACGCAATATCCACCGCGCCGATGGACAAGGCCGAGATGGTGACCACCAATTCGGGTAGGGATGTTGCAAAGGCCAAAAATACGCTACCAAAAAAGGCATCGTTCCATCCCATTTGGGTGACGATGATTTTGCCAATCACAGGCATGGCCAAGCCAGAGCCGGTAACAATTAGCGCACAAACCACAAAACCCACAATGCTTTTACGCAACACCCGCATATCTCGATTGGTATCCTCGGTTTGTTCTTCTGCGCGTTCAAGTTTGTACAATACACGCATGCATACAAAATATAAGATGAACAAAAACAAGCTGTCGGCACCGACCCAGCCCAAAGTTAGGCCCACCGAATCAAACTGATACACCTGAAATAAACATGCAAAACCAACCAGCAGTACGCCCATCAGTGCCGTGATGCGGTGTTGTGGACTGGATTGTTCATACAAATGTCCTCTGTAAAACCAATCAATGATAAAAAGTAGTGCAATATTGAAAACGCAGCTGCCCATCACGCCCCCCATGGCCAGGTCTGGGGAATTGGCAAAAGCCACTGCGCCTACACCACTGCCCAGCTCTGGCAGACTGGTGACCATGGCGATCAATGTGGCGCCAATCCATGAATGACCAAATCCACTGTGTTGCGATATGCGGTCACCGAAAATCGATAGGTAGTAACCGCTCAAACATACGGCTGCGAGCAAGCCAATAAACTGAAGCCAAGCTATCATCATGCACAATGTCCTTTCACTTTAATGCAAGGTTAGGGTTCAAGTTCAATAATTTTTAGAGCAATGTCTCTACAGCGCTTCATGGAGTAAGCACTGCCCGTTAAGCGAATCTCCAAATCATATAACTTTTGAGCGATGGTTTCTTGACTGGCGCCGCTGGCTCTAAGGCTGTACAAAACAGGGATAAACTCCTCGTACTCGCTTCGGCTGCCATCTTGGCTGCGTTGGTCCATGGGGTCCCATTCGGACCATAACAGATCGTCCATTTTCCCCAGCAATGAAATTTCTTGAGAGGACAAACGACTCATGATTCAAAAATTTCCTTAAAATCAATTTCTTCAGCAGCCATGACCATGGCCGTTGGCGGAAAATTGCGCGTTTGTTGAAGCAGGCTTTGATAATACTGACCATAGCTTTCGCCCGACTCGCCTTCTCGGGGTGGTCGAATGCCCATAAACATCAGGTCTGCATAGCGAGAATGGTGACCAATTTGATCAAACAAATCTTCACCTGATTGAAGAGGTACAAGGTTGTATGAAATAGGGAGTCTGGTTTGATTAATTAGATGTTGAAGTGCACGCTCCGCTTGTTCTTTATCCTCACCTTCAAAAAGAGTAGAGTTCAGCTTAATGGTGGATTTTTTTCGTGTAGGGTCTAGAGAAATAAGAAACGCCAGTGCCAGCATCAGACTTGCGTTGTGGGTTTGGCGGCCCCACCATACATGGATTTCGCCCGACTCATTGGGCAACACCACTTCCTCACCCACGGAGTGATTGCGTAAAATAATGACGTTTTTTCGGGCCTCATACAATGCTTGAAGCGTCTTGGCAAAATCGACCACATTGCTTTCGTCTTTGGATTCACCAAAAACAAATAAATTGGGTTTTAGTTCGCCCAATCCATAGTGTTCTGAAAAAGAAATGGCCCCATGGTAGTGATTGGGTGCAAAATGGACTTCCACCAATGCTTCGACTTCTTTGCGATGAAGAAAATCGTTGATGGAGGTTTCCAACTTTTTTTTGCGATCCACATTTTGATGCTCTTTGCTTAAGATGGAGCACACCGTTAAAAAACTTCGCGAGCCGCTCAAAAGATGACCAAAGTGAATCAACGGAAAACGGTTGGTGGGGGACCCACAGTACACCACTGTGTTGGGCCGCCAGGTGCGCGCGTCTTTTTCAAAACGCTGAAGTTTAAAAATAATGTTGCGTGCAAAGGTAATGAGCATGGAGCGTCGAATGTCCGACCACCGCTTGCTCAAATTTCGTTTTTTGGTCCATAGATAAATTAAGGTAACGAGCACAAAAGCGATCAATGCTGATGCGGCATTGATCAACAACATGGCTACAAAACAAAACCCAAAACCCAGCAGCGAAAAGCCCCAATGAAAACGGAAAGTGGGGCGCCATGAAGGATTTTTCATCAAACTTTCAAAAAATGCCGCCAGGTTCACCAAGCCATACGAGGTAAGAAAAAACATGGTGAGCACCATGGCAATGGAGTTTAAATCACCCAAAAATAAAGCAATGGCAGCAATGGCATAAGAAACCACCGTGGCCCGTCGTGGCAGTTTTTGTTTGCCAGAAGCTTTGGCAAAAAAAGGAAACAACACCCGGTCGCTGGCCAGGGCTTGCAATGTACGCGGTCCCCCTAGCAATGCGCCCAGCGCACTGGACAGCGTCGATCCCCATAAACCCATCACCACCAAGATGCCAATCCATGCGATGTCTTTCATGATGAAAAGCTCTGTGGCCAAAACTTCTCGTGATACGTGGGTGTACAAGTAAATTGGAATGGCCAAATACACAACATACCCCACCAATACGGCAGACAATGTGCCATAGGGCAGGGCTTTGGCTGGGTTTTCTAAATCACCCGACATGGCCAAGCCCGCTTCAATGCCTGTTACAGCGGGAAATATGACGGCAAAAACAGCCCAAAAAGGCACACGTGTCATGGGCTGGTAAATGGTCAACGGATCAGTTTGGTGGGGCGTGCCATTGAAGAAAGATATCAGGGAAAGCACGATCAGCACGAAGATCAAGCCTTGTAGCTTGAGTGCCAGATCCGCGGAAAAATAAGACACGATAAAAAGGAGGGTGAGGGTGGCAAAAGAAATCATCAAACCAGAGATGCCCGGTAGCATGGGCAATAGAGACTCAGTAAAACCTGAAATGTAAAATGCAATGCCCAGACTTTGGGCCAAAAAAAGCGGAATACCAATGGCAGCACCGGTTTCAATGCCAAAAGAGCGAGAAATCATGTAGTACGCGCCCCCCGCGCCCACTTTCATGTTGGTGGCAGTGGCGGCAATGGATAGGCCGGTCATGAAGGTAATCAGGGTCGAGAGCGTGACCACCGCGATGGATCCGATTAACCCTACATTGGCCACCATCCAGCCCATGCGAAGAAACATGATGACGCCAAAAATGGTGAGCACACTGGGAATGAAAACACCTTTGACGGTGCCAAATTTTTTCGATGGCGATTCTGGCATGGATTTCATGTTATAGATGAAAAAGACCATGGATTGAACTTAATTTTCAGATCTTTTCCAGACCATCACAATCAGCCCTTTCACTATTTATAAAATGGTATATAACGCCATGCATAGGTTTTTTTCTGCATAACCAAATGGGGGTTATATGTTTCGACAGCAAATTTTACATTTTTCAATCGGCACCGCTTTTTTAGCAATGGCGGCCTGTACACAGTCCAATTCAAATTCAACTCAAAATTCGGCAAAACCAACCGAACCCACCATGATCACCATTGATGGTTCAAGCACGGTGTATCCTTTGACTGAAGCCGTGGCCGAAGAATTTCAAGCGGCCCATCGCGACATCCGTGTGGCCGTTGGCTTTTCAGGCACAGGTGGCGGGATGAAAAAATTCATGAACCGCGACATCGACATTACCGGTGCATCGCGTGAGATCAAAGATGTCGAAATTGAAATGGCCAAAACCAATCAAGTAAACTACATCGAATTGAAAGTTGCATTTGACGGTTTGTCGGTGGTGGTGAATCCAAAAAATAATTTCGTTGATCAGCTCACCACGCAAGAGTTGCAAGATATATGGAAAGCAGGCTCCACCATTCAAACATGGAAAGATGTGCGCGCCACTTGGCCCGACGAAGAAATCAAACTTTATGGCCCAGGCACGGATTCAGGCACCTTTGATTATTTTAAGGAAGCGATTTTGGGCAAAGATCAGCCGATTCGCTCCGACTTCACATCCAGTGAAAATGATCACATCATTGTACAGGGTGTAACAGGGGATGAATACTCATTGGGCTTTTTTGGATACGCCTATTACTTGGAAAACCAAGAACGTTTGAACATCGTTCCGATTGTCCACCAAGGCAAACCCGCCGTAATGCCTTCACCCGCAACCATCAAAGATGGCAGCTACGCGCCGCTATCTAGACCTTTGTATGTGTATGTGAACAAAGACGCGTTAAAGAAAAAAGAAGTACGCAATTTTATGGAGTTTTATTTATCCAACACCCACATTTTGGCCCCCGAAGTGGGTTATGTGGCTTTGGACGACGAAACGCTGGAAGAAGAGTTGAGCAAACTTAAGGTGTCTCCCACGACCGCCAAGTAGTTGAAGCAATGTGATCAACGCTTTGGATGCGTGACGACGGACTTGGAACTTGAAGGTCGAAAAAACAGTCGTTTCAATATAAAGGCAAACGCGGCTACGGCTAAGGAAAGCACGGCAAAAAAACCACCAACGATCAGGGCAAAGGCACCGATAAAAATAAGAAGTAAGGTGGTTCCAAGCTGAAACCAAGGGTTTTGAGTTCGTAATGAATGAGATGAAGCATGCGTTGAATCTTTTTGTGTTTGCGTAGACACTTTTGGCTTGGAAGTTTGTGTGGTTTTTGGTCGACCATAGGTGTTTTCAAATTTGTCTTGAGAAGGGGATGTTGACATCATAGGCCCAATGTAGCCCCCTTGGGTAAAAAAGCAAGCCCTTGCCAATGCTTAAAAAGGGACTATAATGCGCTTTGAATTACTTTGTTGAAAGGAATACAGACCACCATGAGAAAATTCAATCCAGCCATGAATGCCAAAACCATGAATGCGGAAACCACGTTAACCCGTGAGCAAAGCATGACCATTCAGGGCACCATTCAAAAATCAAGCGTTCTATTTTTATTGCTTTTGGGTGCAGCCTTCTATGCTTGGCAGCAACTTACTTCTTCAGCCGTTGGGATCAATGGGACCGTGGTTCAAAAGTATGCCATGATTTCAGGTTTGATTGGTTTTGCGGTGGCCATGGCCACGATTTTTCTAAAAAAATATGCAGGCTTTTTGGCGCCGCTGTATGCGTTGGTGGAAGGGTTTTTCTTGGGCAGCATCTCTTTGATGTTTGAAAGCATGTTTCCAGGCATTGTGATGCAGGCAGTGCTGGGCACCATGGCTGCATTTGGTGTGATGTTGTTTATGTATCAGGCAAAAATCATTCGCGTGACGGAAAAATTTCGTTCGGTGATGTTGATTGCCACCGGTGCCATTGCGGTTACCTACCTTCTTTCATTTGTGCTTTCATTCTTTGGTGTGCAAATGGGTTTTTTGCATAACAGTAGCTTGCTAAGCATCGGCATTTCCTTGGTTGTCATTGTTGTGGCTTCTTTAAATCTATTGTTGGATTTTGATATGATCGAAGCGTATGAGGGACGCGTGCCCAAGTACATGGAATGGTACTGTGGGTTTAGCTTGCTCATTACTTTGGTATGGCTTTACATGGAGATGCTTCGACTGTTGGCTAAAATTCAGTCGCGTGATTAGGAGTTGTTGAGCATTTAGATTGGTACGTGGAGTGACCCGGCAGGGATTTACGCCCATAGGGCAATGGCTCGCTTTGCTGCGCTTTATTTGCCCTATGGGCGTAAATCCCTGCCTAGTGTCTTTGCCGCTCTTTTAAGTTTTTGTATGAGCATACTTTCATGAAGGGCACACGAGGAATAAGAAATTTTTTCTTTTTTAATCGGTGCGCTTCATGGCGTATGAAACAGGCTACGCAGTTTGATCGAAGAAGGCTTTTTCGCCGTTGGCGTGAAATTGAGCGATGCTTTCGATTAGGGCGCGGGCGCTGTGGGATAACTCTTGGGAGCCTTTGCGGTGGATCATTTGAATTTTTCGATCGAGCTTGAGCTCTTTAAATTCTTTTACGTCCACTTCAACCAATCGGCCTTGTTCAATTTCTTTGGCGACGGTGATCCATGGCAAAATGGCCATGGCATAACCTGCCTCCACAAAAAATTTGATGGACTCGATGTTGGGTAGCTCGATGTCAATGTTAAGCGGTACGTTTTTGATTGAAAAGAGTTTTTCAATTTCTTTACGATACCGCGAAGTGTTTTGGTGTGCGGCAAATTTTTCATCTTTGAGCCGCTTGATGGAAATGGTTTCAGGGTGCTGCGCGAGCGGGTGGGTTGGATACGTGACACAACAAACCCGATCGTCGCAAATGTACGTTGAGTCGAGATTGGGATCGGTCGAATCATACGATACGATGCCAAAATCGATTTCACGCCGCATGAGCTCACGCGTAATGTGACGCGTGGAAGTGCGTCGCACTTCGATGCGAATGTTGGGGTATAAGTTATGAAAATGAGAAATGTATTCCAGCATGGGCAGAATGCCAATTTCATTGGCGCCAATGCGGATGTGTCCTCGATGCAAACCTTGTACCTCAGAGATGGCCTGAAATACTTCTTTGCGCATGTTCAATAACTTTTGAGCATATTGAAAAAGAATTTCGCCCTCATAGGTTAGTACGGGCTCTTTGCTAGAACGGTCGAAAAGCTTTTCTTCAAGCTCATCTTCTAACCGACGAATGGATAAACTCACCGCTGGTTGGGTGCGCATTACTGTTTTGGCTGCCTTAGAAAAACTTTTTTCACGGGCCACCGATAAAAAAACTTCAAGGTCATGAAATTCCATATACATCCTCCTTTATCACGAACCTTTGGCAAATCGGTTTGAAAACCGATTTAATATAAATAATTCATATCAAAGAAAAACCATTTTGGGTATATTTTCGCATCTATTGGGTAAGTGTTGAAAACCTTTACAGAATCCAGGCTTTTTCGTATGGTACGGTGTTTATTATGTATGATCAGCTGCCCTATGTTATTTTACTCTTTGCACTCTTCGTGCTGCCGCGGGTGCTGATTCGCGCGCGCATTCCAGCGGCGATCACCAGTTTTGGCATTGGGTTTGGCTGCACGCAGCTGGATCTTTTTCAATCGGATCCCACCATCATGCTTTTATCGATGTTTGGTATTGTGTCTCTGTTCTTGCTGGCTGGCTTGGAAGCCGATCTCAAATCCCTTAAAGATGAAACCTCGATTCTCGCACAGCATTTGCTGATTTCCCTGATTAGTATTTTGTTTTTTGCTTACATATTGGATCAATATGTGGGCATTGCCATGCGTGAATCTTCTCTTATTATGCTCGCGTTGTTAACGCCTTCTACGGGTTTTATTTTGGATTCACTCGGGGGCCTGCAGATGGATGACCATGAGCGGTTTTGGATCAAAAGCAAAGCCATTGCCACAGAATTATTGGCCTTGGGCATGCTTTTTGTGGTTTTGCAATCCACAGCCATTGTGTCTTTTGCTTCGTCCAGCGCTGTGTTGGCGTTGATGATTGTAGGATTGCCAGTTTTATTTAAAATATTCAGTCACTACGTAATGCCTTATGCGCCTCGTTCAGAGTTTACATTTTTGCTGATGACAGCAGTGGTCTGTGCGTTTATCACCAAAAAGTTGGGTGTGTATTATTTGGTGGGCGCATTTGTGGTGGGCCTTGCAGCGCAGCGATTCCAAAAAAAGCTGCCCTCCATTGCTTCAGAAAAAATGTTGCACGCGGTGGAGCTTTTTTCATCGTTTTTTGTTCCCTTTTATTTCTTTTACGCCGGTTTAAAAATTCAGCCCGGTGATTTCACCAAACAGTCTTTGATCATTGCAGGGGGCATGTTGCTGATTTTTGTTCCTTTTCGGGTGATTAAAATCATGCTTCATCGAAGGCTTGCGCTCAAAGAAAGCTTAACCCGAAGCATGCGCATTGGGATTACCATGACCCCAACTTTGGTTTTTACCTTGGTCATTGCCGATATTTTGCGGGAGCGGTTTTTAATTGATTCGGCCATTTACGGTGGACTGATTTTGTACGCCATTTTTAACACCGTGCTTCCATCGTTTCTTTATCATGATCCCACGCCCGAATTTGAAGAGCATAATTTATCCGAACTGGATTTTCTGGAGTTAGAGGGTTAAAGCTTTGCTTTAAGCTTTAGGTTTCAGTCAGCGATAATAAATAGTCTAAAGTTTCTTGATTGACATCGACCTGAAGACCTAGCTGATATTTTCGATCGCTTTGTTCCGAACACATCACCACCGTGGCATAAAATGCGCCTGATTGAAATGTGTCGAGAGAATGCAAATGCAAAATGACTTTGCTGTTGTGATCAAACGGGGCGGGGCTGGCGGCCATGGCGCGCTGGTGTTGAATGTTGTTGGTGAGCTCTTGATGAAACACTTTTTTGGATGGGTAGAAAATGTGCAAATTTTTCAGCCCTGATTGTTGATAAATGCGTTCTTCTTTTTCTTCCAATGACTGTTGTTTGGCCACCAGTTGATCGATCCAGGCGGCTTTTTGTTCGGCCAGGTTGCTAAATTCCACCCCAACATAGTGAAAGCCCCTTTGGACTATGGTATAACGGACTTCGGCCTCTGCTTTCATGTTCTGTTTGCCATCAAAATCAATGTTGCCTTGGATGGTGTCGCCTTCATTGGGGGCCTCTTGTGCTTTCCACTTGCATAAAAAGCCGCCTCGACTCAGCTGCACCACCTGGGCTCGAAAATCTTGATCTTGCAGTTGAAAGTGAACGTTGCTGTTGGTCACAACAATGCGTGGATGTTTGCGACGGTCCGATGGCAAGACCAGGGCTTCGACTTTGGGTTTTTTCTGCTGTGCTTGGGCCTCTAGGTACTTGTTGTAGAAGGAAATTTGGTCGTTCCAGGTTTGGTCGGTTTTTTTTAAATCGCCCATAAAATGTTCGCGCAAAAAAGAACTGGCTTCATGAAATCCCTGAATGGGTTTTTCGGTAAAGCGAACCAGAAAAAGGTCTTTTTCAAACTCTTTGATATTTTTGTGGCGTTTTTCTGGGTCTTTGTGCAGCGCTTTTAAAAAAAAGCGTTTCAACGCTTTGTCTTGTTCTTGATCGGGGGTGACTTCGTCGTTGTCGGGCAGAGGCACGGTGTCATTTTTAATGATTTCTACCAGCTCTGTTTTTGAAATGGCTTTGAAGGGCAGGTCGCCATAAATCATTTGATACGCAATGATGGCCATCGCATACACGTCAAAACTTTGCTTGGGGCTGGTGCCTTGAAAAAACTCCGGCGGCAAAAACTGCAGCTTGCCAAAGTGGTTTTTGGTGATTTTGATGGAACTTTCTTGGTTGGCACTGCCCAAATCCATGAGTTTAAAGAAGCCGGATTGGTTGATCATCAAATTCGATGGCGATAAATCTCCGTGAAACAGTTTGGAATCGGAAAACTGAAAGACGGTTTTTTCATGCAGGTAGCGAAGGGCTTCGCAGCTGCCTTTGAGCACGTACAAGGTAATGGGCAAGGGAATCTTTTTGCCGTAGGATTGAAAGTATTGAATCATATCAAACACATTCACCCCATAGACCAGTTCCATCACTAGAAAATAGTGATCGTCCACTTTGCCATGATCAATGACCTTGGAGAAAAAGGGATGTTTGATGTTGGACCCAATGCGCGCCTCACGCACAAAGTTCTGGATTGATTTTTGGTTGTTTAGACGATCTTTTTTCAGCACTTTGATGGCATAGCCTTTGCGCTTTTTGATGCCTAAAAATACGTTGGCCAGTCCGCCTTCGCCCAATTTGTACACCAACGTGTAAGGGCCAACCTGAATGGGTAGTTTTTCTTCGCTCATAAAGATTTTAAACTCTGATTATACTTCATAATTGAGGTTATGCAAAAGGATTGCCTTTCGAGACAATTTAGGTGCTTTTGACTCTGCCCAAGAGACCTAAAAAATGTGCACGCTGTAGGGCGTGCGTAATGTCTAGCTCATAAAAAGAAATTGAAAACAAAGAAACAGTAGCATAAGATGAACGCCAATGCATCAGCAGGAAGCAAAATGAAGTATCAGTATAAAAAATGGGGATCAATGGCGCTGGCGCTGGGTGTTGGGCTGACGGCATTTTGGACGCAGGCCCAAACCATCACCAAGGCCTCGTGGATTCAAAGCATTGAAAACCAGCGAATTTATTTCGATACAGGTCAAACCACCCTCAATGGTCAAACACGTCAGCAGCTCAACGAAGTGGCAGGGCGTCTCAATCAACTTTACGGCGACTTTGCCATTGAAGTCACGGGCCACACCGACAATGAGGGCGAGGCCGATCTTAATTTAAAAATCTCCCAGCTACGTGCGCTTACGGTGGTGGACTATTTGAGCCGAAACAATGCTTATCATCATGCGTTCTTGGTGCAAGCCAAGGGAGAGTACGCACCCCTGGCCAGCAATGAAACGCAAGAGGGGCGTAGTTTGAATCGGCGGGTTGAATTAAAAATCATTGCTGAAAACATGGACGCCATTTCCATGCTGGGCGGCACGCAACCTCAAGAGGATTTAGCTGGCGAGCAATGGGCCCAAATGACCGAAACGCCGGAAGCCATGGACAGCGAAGAAACATCCGATGCATCCATGAGTGATGAGATGTGGATCGAAGAAGAAATGCTGGATGAATTGTCCCCCGAACCCACCTCCACCACAGAGATGCAAGCCGAACCATCCAGTTTGGAAGAAGAGGAAGTGGAGATGGACGAAGAGAAAAATATGGAAGAACCTGCGGCCGCCACCGCTGCTTCAGCGCCGTCCAAACAGGCTCCACCCACGCATTCAGAAGGTGATTATTCGATCACAGGTGCTAAAGCAAAGGGTGATCGAAAGTACAAAAGTAGTGATTATTACATCAGTTCTGGCAATAACGAACCTGTGGATGGCCCCGTGCCGCACGTGTATGATCGGCGAAAAAAACCAGTAAAAGGAACCCTTGAAGTGGCTTTGGGTCCTGAGTGGGTGCGTCTAAACGATTTGGATGATGCGGGCGCAACCGCCACTACAGAAACGTCGAAGCCGTCTTTTTTGGCGCAGCTGCAATGGAAATCGCTGCTTGAAGATAATGAAAACATTTTTGTGGGCTTGGGTGGTTTTGCACGGTGGACGCAGTTTGATCAGGCAAATGATGCTGGGTTCAATCAAGAGCAAGAAGCATGGACGTTCGGTGGTCATGCGTTGCTGGGCCTTTATATGACCCCCAATGTTTCGTTGGCGCTGCAGGGGGGATATGAAAGTTATTTGTATCTGGCTCAAGCTGGCGGCAATTTACGCCTTGATCAAGATTATGTGGTGGTTTTGGGGCCTGCGTTGGAGGCAGTGGTATGGCGGTTTCATCGTTTGGGTGACGTGGGATTGGCTGTGCGTGGTGGGTATATGGATTTTGGCCAGGGGGATATTGAGAGTGGATGGCAGTATGGGGGCCAGGTGTTTATGGATTATCGTTTGTTTCGGTTAAGCTTTGAATGGGCGCAGATTGATTTGGATACGTCTTCTGTGGATACTGCTTACCAGCGTTGGGCTTTGAAGGCTTCTCTGTTTTATTAAGTTTGTTAAGGCTTGGCTACGATTTTAGGTTGTGCTGGCCGGTGTTTCTGTCTGCTTTCTTTTAACGTGCTTCGAGTGCAGCTTTTTGGCCTTGTGTTCGCTAGTCCTCGCTTCGCTGCGGAGACGCTCACACAAGGCCAAAAAGCTGTTGTGGTTTTCTGCGTTTGTTTCTGGGCGTCGTAAGTAGCTAGGTTTGCGTTAAATTCGAAGTGTACGCTAGTGGGCGGTGCGGGTGAATATCTCTGGTTGCTGGGTGATGAGGGATAAATCCGGATGCCTTTGTGTCCCCGAGTCTTTTTTTGTGATTTCTCTTATGGACATTCATTTTTTTAGCAGCTTTCGATTCTTAGAATTTTATGCGTCGATGGTGATAGGGGTGTTCGGTCAAAATCATTATGGCGATGGATATGCAGGTTTCAAATGCGGGTCTGCACTTACACCTAAATATATATAGAGAGAATGGTTTCTGTTGTTGTATACGTTTCTTGGTAGGGGCCTGGTTGCCTGCACGCTTGCTACGATTGTTACGGGTAACTTTGGTTATCAGAGGTATTTAGGAGGGATGGGATCTTTGTGCATAATTATTCTTTTTTTATGCATTGAAGTTTTTCTTCGATGTATAGTTATGCATTGAATATGCATAAGGGGTTTGTGCACAGGTTGTGTAAAAGGGGAGTTTTCCACAGGGTGGTGGTGACTTGGGTGCGTTATTGGAAAATATTGAGTGATATTGGGTGGTTGAGGTTGGGTTTCTCGAGGTTAAATGGGAGGGTTTTTTAGGGGGTTGTGGTGAGTTGGTGGAACATTTCGAAATTGATGACGGGCAGTTCATGGTGGGGGTCCATGGGTTCGACCATGGTGGCGAAGTATTTATCGAAGACAAAATCACTGTAGCGATAGTAGTGTTTGGCATGGATGGTTTGGGAAAATGTTTCGTCGATGCCGGTGAGTGAAATGATGACCAACGCATTTTTTTCGGCTAGCTCCGTGGCGTCCATGCCATAGAGCGGGCTGTTTTCATCAATTTTGTGCATGACGGTCCAGGTAAAACTAAACAGAGGGGACTGATTGCGGGCCAGCGCAAGGTCGGTGATTTTTCGCATGGCAATGCCTTCTTGTGATACATAGTCCAGCGCAATGGTGACCTGAACCGAGGCATCAATGATTTGATTGTTTCGGGCGTTGCCGCTTCGAAACATAAAGGTGGGGCAACCATCGTATTGTGTGATTAAAGCATTGTTGCTAAAGATGACCCTTGAAAAGGGGCGTGAAAATTTGGCGAACGTAAATCCTGTGGCCAGCGCTGTGAACAAAAGACTTAAGCCGGCCTCGATGGATACCACCGTATGGGCATAGTCCGTTTGAGGGGAGAATAGTCCATAACCAATGGTGGAACTGGTTTGAACGCTAAACACAAAGCAATTCCAAAAGGTATTGGACATATGGGTGATGCCGCCGCCCCCGGCCATAAAAATAAGGGCAAAAATTACATTAAAGACAAAATATCCCAGCGCCAGTAAAAGAATGAAGCGAAACCAAGTCATTTTTAACATGAAGTGGTATATGTCGGACAAAGGCGTGCGCGGATAATTTTTTAACACCACTTGAAATGGATTTGAGGCTTCCTGAATCACTTTGACGTTGAGCCTTTTGCGCCACATAGAAAGCGATATACCATGAGCATGGGTCAAAACCAGCAAAACATCCAAAAATCATCGCAAGCACTGCTAACCCAACCCATTCCCAGACTGCTATGGCGCCTAAGCTATCCCATGCTTTTTGGGTTTTTGGCGGTCAATTTATTTCAGGTGGTGGATACCTATTACATCGCACGGCTGGGTGCAGCACCTTTGGCGGCCATTGGTTTTGTGTTTCCCATTGTGTCGTTGGTTTTTGCCATTTCCTCGGGGCTGGGTGAAGGCATGATGTCCACTTTGTCCCGCGCCATGGGGCAGAAAAACCAAGCTCAAATCCGTCAGCTGACCAGCCATGGACTTGTTTTGGCGCTTTTGTTCACCATCGCAGCTGTGATGGTGGGGATGTTGGGTCTCAATATGTCGTTGTCGCTGCTGGGGGCAAAAGGTGTGCCCAAAGCGTTGGCATTTGATTACATGACGGTTTGGTATTTGGGCATGGTGTGCTTGGTGATTCCTGTGGTGGGCAACAGTGCCATTCGCGCCACCGGAGACACCAAATACCCCGCCAAACTGATGGTGTTTGCCGCCGTGATGAACATGGGGCTAGACCCAATATTCATCTTTGGCTGGGGCCCTGTGCCGGCCATGGGTATTCAAGGTGCAGCTTGGGCCAGTTTGTTGGCCCGGGCTTGTACGCTGGCCGCCTCTATCTATTATTTGTACAAAAAGTCGATGATTACGGTGTTCATGGGGTCCTTGTCAGCCATGGTGGCCTCGTGGCGATCCATTTTGGTGATTGCGCTGCCGGCTTGTTTGAACAATATGGTCATTCCACTGGCCATGGGTGTGATTACTTATTTGATGGCGCAGTACTCTGCGGCGCATGTCGCCGGCTTTGGGGTGGCCATGAAGGTGGAGGCCTTTGCCATGATTCTTTTTTACGCGCTGAGCGTGGGCAGTGTGGTGCTTATCGGTCCCAATTGGGGCAGGGGCCTTTATCAGCGCGTACTTCAGACTTGTCGCTGGGTGTATGGCGTATCTTTTTTGTTGGGCTTGGTACTGTTTGGGCTTTTTTGGCTGCTTGCACCCACCATTGCCAAGGCTTTTCATTCAGATCCAGCCATTGTTCGCATTGCCAGTGCTTATCTGATGATGGTGTCTTTGAGCTATGGGTGTTTTGGCATTTGGATGTTTGCGGTTCGTGGGTTTAACGTAACCGGGCAGTCCATGAAAGCGACCGTGTTGGTTGTTTTACGCATGGCTGTGCTTTACATTCCCTTGGCCTGGGTGGGGCATGTGTTTTTTCAGGTTCAGGGTATTTTTGCGGCTGCACTGATGACCAACTTTTTGGCGTGCATTGTTTCCATCGCCTGGCTGGAAACGGTATTGCGGGCCAAGATATATTCATAAAGTAATAAGTTAGATACATCGTCTTAAGGTTTTGTTTTTAAAGTATAAAACAATCTTTTTTAAAATCGCAAAAAAACGATTTTGATCAAAAAATGTTTTTTGACAAGTGCTTGTCAAAATGCGGAAAGAATTGGCAAGTGATTTCATTTACTTAGATGGCTTGAGCTTGCAACTTTTAAAAAGGTGCTTTTTGCCTGGTCGGAGCGTTGTTTGGTCTGTGTCGGTGTGTTATATCAGCCAAAACGCGCTTATCGGTTGATATTGTTGAACAAATAATGGGATGGTAGTGCACTGCACTACCATACATAAAATGAATTTTCACAAATTGTATTGACCCGAGATGCGTTTCTGATTAATCATAGAGTATAGGGTTTTCCTCTCAAGCAAGTCTTGAGAATCACCAACTAGATTGAAGAGCTGTCTTGCAACAAGGGCAGGTTTTTTTACAAAACCATGCTTTAGGGCGCACTCTTCACTCAAAAACGGGGAGATTGTGGAAAAATGGTCAAAAATGTAGAAGACAAAGGGGTATATCGTGCGTGAAATACAGAATGTTTTGGATGTGAAATTGTATCAAGCAACCACAGGTCAACAGGAAAAAATTTCCAAATCTCCGACCGTATTTGAAGATCAAGAAAGCAAAGAAGCATTTATTCAAAAAATGCTATCGAGTTTTTCACCTTTTGTGGTCAAAAGCGTGATTGATCGCGTCAACAGCAAAGATTCCAACATTACCGATCCCACCACTTATGTAGATTTACTCGTTCAGATTACTTCGACCCTGACCTTCGATGATCCCGTGTATTCGAAAGTATCGGCCCGCTTTTTGATGGAAAAAATCCAAATGGAAAATGAAGCAGAGGGCATTTACACCTTTGTTGACTCTTTTTTAAAAACCCATTCTTTCCGTTTAACTTCCAGCAAAACCCTTCAATACGTCCTTCAACACGCCGAAGCGTTAAACGAAGCCGTGGACCACAGCCGCACCGAGCAATTTGAATTTTTCGGTTTGCGCACCGTATACGATCGCTACTTGCTCAAACACCCCCAGAAGCGCACCGTGCTGGAAACGCCTCAATATTTTTACATGCGCGTGGCCTGTGGGTTAACCGAAACGTTGGAAGAAACATTGGAGCTGTACAAGCTTTTATCTTCTTTTGATTTTATGGCCAGCACCCCAACGCTGTTTAATTCGGGTACGCGCCACCCGCAATTGTCTTCTTGCTTCCTCTTGGATTCTCCGTTGGATGATTTGAAGTCGATTTATCAAAAATACACCGACGTGGCGATGCTATCCAAGTTCTCCGGTGGCATTGGCGTGGCTTTTCACCGCGTGCGCAGTGATGGATCTCTGATTCGTAGCACCAACGGGAAGTCCAACGGCATCATTCCCTGGTTGAAAACGCTGGATTCGTCCGTGTTGGCCGTGAATCAAGGCGGCAAGCGCAAAGGCGCAGCCTGTGTTTATCTAGAGTCTTGGCATGCCGACATTGAAAGCTTTTTAAACCTGCGTGAAAACACAGGCGACGAAGCCCGTCGTACACACAACTTGAATTTGGCCAACTGGATTCCAGACCTTTTCATGAAACGCGTGCAAGAAGATGGCATGTGGTCTCTTTTTGACCCCAAGCTTGTGCCGCATTTTCCCGATGTGTATGGCGAAGAATTTGAAAAAGCCTACCTCGAAGCAGAGGAAAACGAGCTTTATGAGCGACAAGTTAAAGCCCGTGATTTGTATGGCCGCATGATGCGCACTTTGGCCGAAACCGGTCAGGGATGGATGACCTTTAAAGACGCATCCAACTTAAAGTGCAACCAAACCGGCGTTGCCAACCGCGTGGTGCACTTATCCAACCTGTGTACAGAAATCACCGAGGTCACCAGCAACGATGAAACAGCGGTGTGCAATTTGGGCTCCATCAACCTATCCAATCACGTGGTCGACGGTGCTTTTGACTTTGCCAAGCTGGATCAAACTGCACGCAAAGCGGCCAAATATTTGGACCGTGTGATTGATCTGAACTTTTACCCCACCGATCGTGCGCGCCACTCCAACAAACGCTGGCGTCCCATTGGTTTGGGTGTCATGGGCTTGCAAGACGTATTTTTCAAGCTCAATCTGAACTTGGATAGTCCTGAGGCATTGGAGTTGTCCAACCGCATTCAAGAGGCTGTGTACTATGCGGCATTGTCCACCTCCTGTGAGTTGGCGGAAGCCAAAGGCCCACACTTGACGTTTTTTGAGACGCGTGCAGCTCAAGGCAAACTGCAGTTTGACCTATGGGGCGTGCAACCCACCGAAAAAGAAAAGTGGGAGTTTTTAAAAGCCCGCATTAAAAAGCACGGGTTGCGCAACTCATTGCTGCTGGCCATTGCACCCACGGCCACCATTGCATCCATTGTAGGCTGCTATGAAGCCATTGAGCCTCAAGTGTCCAATCTGTTTAAACGTGAGACGTTGTCGGGCGAATTTTTGCAGGTCAACAAATACTTGGTGCAAAAGCTCAAAGACCTTAATTTGTGGAACGACGACATCCGCACCCAAATCAAATCCAACAACGGCTCCATTCAGGCCATCACGGAAATTCCAGAAGATGTGCGTAAACTCTACCGCACGGCTTGGGAGTATTCCATGAAGTCGCTGATTGATTTGGCCGCGGGTCGAGGTGCTTTCTTGGATCAAAGTCAGTCGTTAAACCTTTTTCAAGAGAGTCCCAACATCGGTAAGCTCTCCAGCATGTATTTCTATGCTTGGCAAAAAGGTTTAAAAACCACTTATTACCTTCGCTCTCGCCCAGCGACGGAAATTAAGAAAACCACCGTGGGTGATAAAAAATACACCCAGCAGGAAGCAGTTGCGTGCTCTTTGGAAAACCCAGAGGCTTGTGAAGCTTGCCAATAATATGTTACAAACCCATCAGTCGATCGAGAAAAGGAGAATGCTATGATATTGGATCCAGGTTTTGATTTAACTTTGCGTCCCATGAAATATCCGGAGCTTTACGATATGTATCGCAACGCGATTAAAAACACATGGACTGTGGAAGAGGTCGACTTTTCGGACGATTTGGTCGACATGCGTGAAAAACTCACCGATGCAGAAAAGTTTTTGATTCACCGGTTGGTGGCCTTTTTTGCCACGGGCGATTCCATCGTGTCCAACAACTTGGTATTAAACTTGTACAAGCACATCAACTCACCCGAAGGCCGCTTGTATTTATCCCGTCAGCTTTTTGAAGAAGCCGTGCATGTACAGTTTTACCTCACTTTGTTGGATTCTTATGTACCTGACTTGGAGGAGAGAAAAAAAGCGTTTGCCGCTGTGGAAAACATTCCTTCCATTAAGCAGAAAGCCGATTTTTCATTTAAGTGGACCGAGCAAGCCATGGGTCTTGAACGCTTGGAGACCAAAGAGCAGCGTCGTCAATTTGCGCTCAACATGATTGCGTTTGCTGCGTGCAACGAGGGCATGTTTTTCTTTGGCGCGTTTGCGTACATTTACTTCTTGCGTTCCAAAGGGTTGCTTCATGGTTTGGCCACAGGCACCAACTGGGTGTTCCGTGACGAAAGCATGCACATGGAATTTGCTTTTACCGTGCTGGATACCATTCGCAAGGAAGAGCCCGATTTGTTTGATGAAAAAATGCAAGAAGACATTCGTCAAATGTTGGCTGAAGCCATTGAGTGCGAAGTTCAGTTTTCAGAAGATGTGTTGCAAAAAGGTGTAATCGGTTTGTCTTCCAAAGACATGCGAACCTATTTGGAATACATTGCCGATCAACGTTTTGCACGATTGGGCATGGATCCTGTGTACAATTCGCAAAATCCATTTCCATTCTTGGAACTGCAAGATGTTCAAGAGGTCACCAACTTCTTTGAACGAAAAGTATCTGCATACCAAGTGGCTGTGGGAGGCGACTTCTCACTGGACGATGCGTTTTAATCGATTTGCAGTTTTATCAACCATGTTAAATACAGCCACGCCTGTCACGGCGTGGCTTTTTTCATAAGGGTAGGGCAGTGAACGCCAAACCAAAAATCATATTTTGGGCCAGAAAAAACCGACCCTCTTTTGCCATGCGCGGCAGACAAGTGGCCATGGCGTTGCAGGAAAAAGGGTGGGATGTCGAGATGCGCACAGGCCTGGCCAGTATGGCACTGCGAGATGTAAAAGACGCAATCATTGTCTGTGTTAAAAGTTTTCCCAGCATGCCCAAAGGCATCGAAAAAAGAAACAATCAGCTGGTGTACGATGCCATTGACCGCACATCCTTGCGTCGCTTTCCCAAAGGCATGCAAGCGGTCATTGCCGGAACCCAAGACATGCAACAACGTTTTGCTCAGGTGGTGGGCCAAGACGTAAGGATCAAAACCATTTATCACCACGCTGATCCTGCGCTTGAGCCAGCCTTTGAAAACAATCAAGAACTCAAACTTGTCTATGTGGGCGAACCTGAAAGTTCCAAGTTTTTAAACGGCCAGCTGCCCATGCTTTCCAAGGTATCTTTTAAGCAAAATCCAAATTGGCGCCAAGAATTGCGTCAGTACAATGCCCATTTTTCTGCCCGTTTGGACATTTATAAATCAGTGATCAAGTTGGCCAATGTGGCTGCTTTGGAAGCTGTGTATTTTACGGGTAAAGAGCCAGGCGTGGTGGAATTGCTGGGCGAAGATTACCCTTTTTATTTTCGTGATCCATCCAGTTTGAAAAAAGTACGCAGCGACATTGAGCATTTTGCTATGCAGGTTGGTCAAGCCGAATGGTTTACGGCCAAGACAAAAATTGCACAAGCCCAAGTGCATTTGACACTGTCAGCTTCGGTAGCTGCTTATGAGTCGCTTTTTGAAACGCTGTCGGCGCGTTGATAGTCTTGTTTGCTTTTAACCAAACCCTTGGGAAATAGGGTGCGCGCCCCTTGACGAACCCACGCATTAAGGCGAAGCACAGCGTCATGGGCATTGCCCGTTTTGCGGCCACGAAAGGTGGTGACGTGATAGGTTTCTTGACTGCGCATGGGCGTATCGCCAAAGAAATAATTAGAGATGCAGCAGCGTTTAAAATCTGTTTGAATGGGCGAGACCGAATGATAGGCCAAGTCATGGGTGGCCATGACAATGAGTCGGTTAAAACAAGATTCAATGGTTTCTTGCGCTTTGCCAGGGCCATCATGCCACAGCTCTAAATTGCCGCCGACATCGGAAGCGCTGCGCGGATTGACATAATACAACAAGTTTAAATTTCTCCATTTGGTTTGGGTGCGGTCGTGCGAATGATCAATATGGGGATGCAGATAATGGCCCTTGGTCATAAGGGTTAATCCGCCTGCATACAATGTGGGATCAGCGTGGAGGTCTTGTTTTTCAATAATATCGGCAATGGCCGCCAGCACCGATGGGTGCTGAAAGGCAAAAATCACATCTTTGAGCAACGGATGATGCGCATCCATATTGGCGCTGACCCATTTGCGCTCGGCCAAGGAATTATTGAGGAGCATGTCCGAAGCTTTGGGAAAGGCTTGGTATAGCTCGGTGGCCAAATCTTCTGGCAATAGATCATCGATCACCATGCGCGAGATGGTATGGGGTTCATGAAACTGCGCACGCAGGGCATCTTTTTGTTCCAAAATGCGATCTGCAATTAAGGCGCCCAGGCTCTCGTAATTGTATGTTTTCATAGGCGCATATGTATCATAAAAAAACAGCGCCGAGAAACCCAAACGGGTTGACCACAGCGAAATATTTGTGCTAAGCGACATATTGTTATGAACAAACGCTGCTTTTTACTTTTTCTAGGGATGATGACTGCATGGACGTCCTATGGCGTAGAGGCCATTGAATGCGAAATGTGGGTGGATAAAGAACATTACAAAGACAATCGCACATGGAAGGCCGGCAATGCGCGATCTTCGATTGCGGGGGCGTTTCAGTCCATTGCATTGCCTGTTTACTACAACTGTGGTGTGGAAGAGTATCTTTATCAAATGTTCGACCAAGAAACGATCGAACCTTACGAACCACATAAAAAATTTGTGTGGTACACACAGAAGAATTTAACCAATGCACAAGAGGTGTTTCATAGTGATACCTATGAGTGCGCTTTTCGCTGCAAATAGTAAACCTTTTTGCTCGATCTTTAACTTCCGATAATGTATATTATGTTAAATAAAGGGTGGGCGGAGCCTGCGCTTTATTTAACATAATATAAGGTAGACTTGTTTGGGGCGTGGGCTTGACACTTTGCATTAGGTTGTTGTAGTGGTATGGGATGATGTTTCAGAGATTTTGTAGGTTGTTTCAGGTTTTTGTTTTTGGGGTAATTTGCTTGGGGAGCATGCCCGCCCTTCATGCAAAAGGCATGGATATTTTCTGTGAAATTCAAGGAAGTTTGGATACCCAGGAAGATGAAATTTTTATCGATTCACATTTTCTAATGGATTTGATGGAAATTGAAAAACAAAGCGTAAAGAAAGATTTTTCGGAACTGCTGGATGTTTCTCTTGAGGATACGTCCACCATTGCGCAAAGTTTTTTTGCGCGTCATCAGCTGGTTTTTAGCCACGCAAAAAGACAGCACTCGGACCAAAGCCACATCAACATTGATATTTATCAAGATACGAAAAAAATCAAAGACCTCTTTAATATATACATTCGTCCTTTGTTTGAACGCCGCCAGGTCAAAGAGTCCGTCAAAGAAAAAATTGGCTGGCGCGAAGATGATGGCACTGAGGTTAAAAAACACCGCGCGAATGTTGAACTAAAGCTGTATTGCGAACCCACCACGTCCGTGGTTCAATTTAAGTAACAAATAGCCGACCGGCCCAAAACGGAATGATTTTGTGCTTTGATGGCAATCGAGGTATATCGATGAACATGATGACACGCATAGGTTGGGTATTGTTGCTGATTGTAACCAATTTTGGTCCCGTTTGGGCTCAAAGTTCGTTGGAAAAGAAAGCACAAAGCATTGAAAAACAGCTCATAGCCCCCTGCTGCTGGGCCAAAACGGTGGATCAAGAGCAGTCTCAAGTGGCCATCATGATGAAGCAAGAGATTCGGCGCCGTTTGGCTGCCGGGCAATCGGTGGAGCAAATTTATGCAGCGTTTGAAAATGAATTCGGCGAGCGCGTGCTGGCCAGTCCTAAGGCCCAGGGCTTTAACTGGACCGTATGGATCTTTCCTTTTGTGATTATGCTTTTGGGCGCAGGTCTTTTAACTTGGGCTGTGCGCCGCTATGCTGTGCGAAAAAACGCTGACTCAAGTGCAAATGGAGACCAGACTTCTTC
Organism: uncultured Bdellovibrionales bacterium; assembly: GCA_964497185.1. Lineage (GTDB taxonomy): Bacteria > Bdellovibrionota_G > JALEGL01 > JALEGL01 > JAGRMV01 > CAZCBX01. Next base: position 202,875 of record CAZCBX010000002.1, read on the forward strand.
CGTCAATCAGCCTGCTTCACCCTTAAGCCAAGAAGACCAAGCGTATCTGGATAAAATGGACCGAGAGCTGTATCGCGCTGAATCAAAAGACTAGGGCCTGTTGATAATTAAGATTTCTACTGCGAAGAGTGATTTCATAGCCATTTCTGCGTCAGCTTTCACGCAAAATTCCTCATCGTAGCCTAGGCTACGACTTGCGGTTTTTGCGCAAAACCTTC
>CAZCBX010000003.1:0-198584 GCA_964497185.1 uncultured Bdellovibrionales bacterium
CATGATGCTGCAACAAAGTTGGGGTACCCAACAAACCCGAAGTCAGTATGGTGTTCTGTCAGGACCGAGTTTTGCGCTGGAAGTGATGCAAAAAAAACCCACCGCCATTGCTTTGGCCATGGAAAATCAGCCCGCTCGGCAAGAAGCCGCAAAGCTTTTGCACAATGGTCGTTTTCGCATTTTTCAGACAAGCGATGTATTGGGGGTTGAGTTATCCGGCGCATTGAAAAATGTCATTGCCATCACTGTGGGCGCCTCTGATGCATTGGATTTTGGGCTGAACACCCGCGCAGCCCTTCTTACCAAAGGCCAAGAAGAAATTTCTAAAATTGGCGCAGCCTTGGGCGCGCAAAATGAAACATTTTGGGGGCTGGCTGGCATTGGCGATTTAATTTTAACCTGCACCGGCGATCTATCCAGAAACCGCCGTGTGGGGCAATATTTAGCACAAGGCAAAAGCGTACGCGCCACGCTCAAAGCATTGGGCCAAATTGCCGAAGGCATCCGCACCACCAAAAGCGCCCACAAAATCGGCAAAACCCTCGGCGTAGACACCCCCATCTTGCGCGAAACCTACCGCGCCCTTTTTAAAGGCAAACCCATCCAAGAAGCCGTAGAAACCATCCTCCAAGAAATGAAATAACCCATTGGGGACATAAAAAACCTGATGTTGATTGCTTTGAGCGTTTGGTGTCTTACCTTAGGCAAATAAAGCGCAGCAAAGCGAGCCATTGCCTAAGGCAAGCCACCAAACACTACGATCTGCGAATAAAAAAAGGGGACACGCACCAAAGGTACATGTCCCCATAAAGTAGAGAGAAGTATCTACAGAAATGATTACATCATTCCTGGCATACCGCCCATACCACCCATTCCGCCCATATCAGGCATAGAAGGAGAGGAATCTTTTTTATCCTCAGGTTTATCCGCCACCATGGCTTCTGTGGTTAGAAGCAAGGAAGCAACGGAAGCTGCGTTTTGCAAGGCCAAACGAGAAACTTTGGTCGGATCAATGATACCGGCTTTGAAGAGGTCTTCATAAGTATCGGTTTGTGCATTGTAGCCCATGTTTCCGTTTTCGTTGCGTACACGTTCAATAACGATGGAACCTTCAACGCCAGCATTGGTTGTGATCTGACGAAGAGGTGCTTCCAACGCTTTGCGAATAATACGCATACCCGCTTGCTCTTGCTCGTTGAGCTTGAGGTCGTCTAGGGCACTGATGGCACGAATCAGAGCAACACCACCACCAGGCACAATACCTTCTTCTACAGCTGCTTTGGTGGCATACATTGCATCTTCAACGCGTGCTTTTTTCTCTTTCATTTCGGTTTCAGTGGCTGCGCCCACGTTGATCACGGCAACACCGCCAACCATTTTGGCCAGACGCTCTTGCAATTTTTCGCGATCGTAGTCACTGGAGGTGTCTTCGATTTGGGCTTTGATTTGCTTCACACGGGCATCCAATTCTGCACGCTCGCCAGCACCATCCACAATGGTTGTGTTTTCTTTGTCAATGGTGATGCGTTTGGCTTGACCAAGATCATCCAATGTGACGCTTTCAAGTTTTAGACCAATGTCTTCCGTGATGCATTTACCACCGGTTAGCACGGCAATGTCTTCCAACATGGCTTTGCGACGATCGCCAAAACCAGGTGCTTTTACAGCTGCACATTTTAGCGTGCCACGTAGTTTGTTAACGACCAATGTGGCCAATGCTTCGCCGTCGATGTCTTCTGCAATGATGACAAATGGTTTGCCTGTTTGTGCGATTTTTTCAAGCACGGGCAAAATATCTTTCATGTTGGAAATCTTCTTTTCGAAGATCAACAAGTAAGGATCATCCAAGGCAACTTCCATGCGTTCAGCGTCGGTTACAAAGTACGGTGACAAGTAACCACGGTCAAACTGCATACCTTCTACGATATCCAAGCTGGTTTCCATGGATTTGGCTTCTTCGACGGTGATCACACCTTCTTTGCCCACTTTGTCCATGGCCTGCGCAATGATGTCACCAATCAAGGTGTCGCCATTGGCGGATACTGTACCCACTTGAGAAATTTCGCTGTTGTCTGAAACAGGGCGAGAAATTTCTTTGAGTTTGTTGACCACCGCTTCCACAGATTTGTCGATGCCGCGTTTGATGTCCATGGGGTTGTGACCCGCAGACACCAATTTGGAGCCTTCAAAGAAAATAGCCTGAGCCAATACAGTGGCTGTGGTGGTACCGTCACCAGCGCTGTCTGAAGTTTTGGAAGCCACTTCTTTGACCATCTGCGCACCCATGTTTTCAAACTTATCTTCCAGTTCGATTTCTTTGGCCACAGACACGCCATCTTTGGTGATGGTGGGGCTACCGAATGATTTATCCAATACAACATTGCGACCACGGGGTCCCAATGTCACTTTTACTGCATTGGCCAATGTGTTTACACCGGTCAATACTTTTCTTCTGGCTTCTTCGCCAAATGTAATAATTTTTGCCATGTTGTTTATCCTTTCAACAATTGCGGTCGATTACTCGACGATTCCTAAAATTTCGCTTTCGGTCAGAATCAAATGTTCTGAACCTTCGATTTTGACTTCAGTGCCAGCATATTTGGCAAAAAGTACACGGTCGCCCGCTTTGACTTCCAATGGTTGAACTTTTCCATCTACGGTTTTACCGTTGCCGACGGCAACAATTTCGCCTTCCATGGGTTTTTCTTTGGCTGAATCTGGAATGATGATGCCACCTTTGGTGGTTTCTTCACCCGTTAAACGTTTGACAAGTACACGGTCATGAAGGGGTTTAATTTTCATTGTGCTGTCTCCTTTTTGGTAGGGGTTTGAGGATCACTCGTCGTAGCGCTTTGTGCTTTGGGTTCGGGACGCTGCGTGTCCGACGAAGGTTTGGTTGTTTCTGCTGGAGCGGCAGTGGACCCATAGCCATCTTTGTACCAACCACCGCCTTTAAGATGAAAAGCTGTGTTTGAGATCAGTTTACGCACAGGTTGATCGCACTCTTTGCAGGTGGTCAGTGGCGCATCCGAAACTTTTTGCAGCTCTTCAAAGCGGTGCCCTTGGGCACATTCATATTCATAGATAGGCATGAGGCCATACTCCATTTGTAGTCGTCATTAATCGGCATACTGTGGCTTATGTAAGCTTTCGTATGCCAAACGTGCCAGCAATGTAGACGCGTCGACCGGCATGTCAAGGGGGCAAACGTAAAAAAAACGTAAAAAAAACAAGGGCCAAACACAAACCCAAGTGTGTTTGGCCCTTTTTGATGGGAGGATGATTGCTAAACGCTTGTTATGATTGGTAATCTCTTACGTCCAGGCTCATGCTCTGTTCTCCAGCGTAGATTTTGAGAGTAAAATCATCCCCTTCGACACAGAACTCGGTTTCCACGATGCCCTGCGTATCTTGTGTAAACGAGACACTGGTGGCTTCGTTCACCACAATGGCGTCCACTTGTTTGGTGACACGCGCACTTAGATTCACGTATTGCAAATGCATATTGCCGTCGCCTTGATGCTCGCCATCTACTAAATTTCCATCACCTTGGTGGTCTATGCGAACATTGCCGTCGCCTTGGTGTTCACCGTCTACTAAGTTACCGTCGCCTTGATGGTCTATGCGAACATTGCCGTCGCCTTGATGAGGACTTACAACCACTGTTATATTACCTTGATAACAAATATCGTTATTTCGATCGCCTTGCTCACCATTGACTAAAAATTGAACCTCATTGATCTCATTGTGAAGATCTGTGGATTCCTGATTGGGGGAAACACCACACCCAATCATAATCAGAGCGTAAAACATTAAAATGTGATTTAGAGTTTGTTTTTTCATAGCACTTGTAAATATGCGACAGGCGTGCCAACCCGATAATCATTTATAAATAATTAAAATTATTGAATATTTTAGAAAAACAATGCTTGGGAACTGATAAAAAAAGTGTAAGACGTAATTTTAGTTCCGCAAAATTAGTTCCGGTTTTCCTGACAGTTTTTCTTTTGTATTCGCATGAACCTGCTAAAACTATAGACGTCTATGGCTGTTCGACCCCTCATCATCATCGGTTTGGAAGGAAATTTGCCTCAGAATCTCCCCAAACGCGCCATCCATATTGAGCCCAACCGTGCTTTGATTGCATTTGGCACCCGTCAACGCAAAGAAAATGATTTGCTCAACGCATTGGAAATGGCCCTCAACCTCAAAAAAGATGATTTAAAAATCTTTGTTTGCGAAAAATCAATGTCGGTTAAGAACGGCCAACTTGATCCATCGGTCAAAAAGCATCCTTTAGATGAATTTACACATCCCCTTCAAAATAACCAGATTTGGGTCGAACCCGCCATTGCCCGAACGTATGAAAGTTACTATCTTTTCGACACACCGACCCTCAACACATTTTACTTGAAGAAAATTCGCGCCAAAAAAAAACGCTTACGGGGTCTCACGTCCTATTACAGCCGTATGGTGGGGCGTGCTTGGGAACTCAATGAGCTTAGTGAAATACTAGACCAGTCATTTGAAGAGCGTGGTCAAATTGTCAGCGTCATTGGTGAAGGGGGTATGGGTAAAACACGCCTTTACGTCGATTTTGAAAAAATATTGGAACGAGACGAAGTCATTCATTTTAAAAGTCAATTCCCTCTAGACAATCGTATGCCCTACAGCGCAATACGTGATTTGATCCGACAATTGGTTGACTTTCAAAGCACGCCATTTGATTTAACCGACATTCAAAAAAGAATTCTTCACTACTTCTTACATCCAGGTGAAGTGCAGAGCTGGATAGCCACCTTGGAAATTGAAGATGTGCGGCAAAACATTTTTGAAGTCATTTGTGCGTTGCTCAATCAAATTAAAGACACGCGCATGATTTTTATTTTGGACGATGTACATTGGGCCGACAAAGAATCCATTGATTTGCTTCACCAGCTCACACCCACCATCCCCAAACGCCAACACATGTGGCTCTTGATTCATCGACCCGATTTTATGCCTGATTTCAACAAGGCTTTGTTTTACCATCAGATTTTCCTTAAGCCCTTGGATGAAAAACAAATGCAAGAGCAAATCAATACCATTTTTCCCTTTAAGCACATAGCGCCCAGTGTTTTATCCAAAATTCATCGCTTTTCACGGGGTAACCCGTTTTTTGTTGAAGAGTTTTTCCGGCATGCCTTTGAAACGCATTTAATAGAGCCCGGTCAAGAAATTGTACTTGAACTGAACCTCGAACATGACATGCCCATTAATATTCGAGCCATGATTCAAGCCAGGCTAGACAAACTACCTAAAAATCTTTTTGAAACGTTGAAGTGGCTATGTGTTTTGGGAGTCGAGTTACGCGTCGACGAAGCGCATGCGTTGATAGAGCACGTTGGTTTTAATGCGCATGAAATGATGGATAGGCTAACCCAAGAACATTACTTGGTTGAAATCAGCGCATTTCCAGAAAACAAAGTAGGGTTTTATCACGATATTATATTTGAAACTTTGAGAAAAAATAACCTGTCCGAAAAAGAGACAAAAGAGCGCCAAATTGTCGTGGGCGATGTTCTACAGAAATTATATGGGGAAGAAGCCATCAAGCATGCCTTGCACATCGCGCAGTATTATTTGCGAAGCAAAGTCACAAAAAACGCTTACACCATCATTCATGAAGCGGCCAACCAAGCTTACAACCAATACAATTACACTGAAGCCCTCATGCATTTCAATGCATTATTTGCACAAAAAAGTGCACGGAAACTAATTAATTACCATCACATGCTGGACACGTATTTAAAAATTAACAAGACAGATAATTCCGAGGAAGTGTTTACAGAGTGGAAAAAAATTATCTTGAAATCAAAAAATAAAGCCGCTTTGTTGGATCTGTATAATTTTCAAATACGTTTGTATCTGTTGCAAAATAAGTCAGAAAAAGCGTTTCAAATTTGTGAAAATGCCCAAGCTTTTATCAGGGATAACGCTGAAGAAAAACATCAGCAAATGACTTTTTGGTTGCATGAAGTTAATTGCTATAATCTAGAAGAAAATAAAATGCCCGCTTCTTTTTCAAAGACGCTGTTTATTCTGAGAAAACTCAACGGGATAACGCCTAACACACATAAAAGCGTTTTATATAGGAGCCTGTATCAATTCTCAACCAACTTAAAAAAGAATACGATTTTATCACTTGATTTTATTAAAAAAGGGATTGAAGCCACGCCTTTGGACGCATCACCTGAGATCAAAATTAATCTTCTTAAGGCGTATGCTTATCGCACAACAAGCAGAAAGTGTGACTACGGAAGAAGCGTACGGATCTGGGAGTCCATTATTCAAGAAAAAGAAAAACATGGTTTGATTGGAAATCTTGAAGATTTTCATGCAGAAAAAGTAGTCAATAACTTCTTTTTAGGCAAATACGATAAAGTGTTAGAGGGTTTTGCTCACATCCAAAAAATATCGCCACCCGATTCTTTTGGAAAGTCCTATTCCGCACAATGGTCTGCGCTAACCCATTTGGTATTGAATGATTTTTCTACCTCCAAAAAAATATTATTTGATCATCGACACACGAGCGTTAAAAATCGATATTTATCCAGCATGAAAGCTTACACATTGAGCATGTATCATTTGTTATCAGGTGACCTAAAGCGTGCCATCCGTACACTCAGTTTACTAAAGAGAATGTATGAAAAAAAAACACTTCATCACTATGTGAATGATATCGAACTATTGATTTTAACCACTCAACTGCAGTTTTCTAATGACATCGAAACTCATAGTTTTAAAGACATTCCATTACTACTTAAAAGGGGTCGAGTGGATTATGGATATAATTACTGGGCCTATCAAATTTACGACTTAGTCTACCAAACGTATAATAAAGACCATACCGGTAAGTTCGATGAAATTCAGCCCCAAAAATGTCCCAATGCTTTCTTAAAACAAAGGCTTTACGTAGAGAAAATTAAATATTTGTGGAAAAAAGGTTGGGCCGACGAAGCGGAAAAACTTCGAGATGAATATCGGGATGTGCGCAAAGAAATGTCCATTTTTATGCCCGATGCCTACCAGGAAGGTTTTCTCAACCATCCCACCCTGGGCGTGCCTGATTTGAATAAACTCTAGAACTGGCCCACCGCAAAATGGAGCTGGCCAAATGATTCGCCGGTTTTGCGGTCCAGCTTAATACCGTAATCTATACGCAAGGGCCCTACAAACGTATTGTACCGAAAACCCACTCCAGCGGTGTGACGCAAATCATTCAAGCCCCAGTCTCCGTTGGTTAAGAAGGCGTTACCGCCGTCGGTAAAAAGCACAAGGTCAATGGCGTCGGTGAGTGGAATCAAGATATCCCATAAATAGTTGATCATGCTGTTACCGCCAGGGGCTTGTTCCAAATCTGAGTTGGCACAGTTTTCAGCTACGCCATCGCCCAAACCTCCTACACAATTGCGCTGAAAGCCTCGAAGTGAATCATTGCCACCCAATCGAAAGCGTTTTTCAATGGGTACCTGCTCAATGCCATCAGCTGAGGTTTGACCACGTGTACCGGAAAAGCCAGCGCGGATTGAAATTAAAGTACGAAAGCGCCTGTATATGGGAATATAAAAACTATTGGTGCTAAAAACTCGATAAAACTCTGCGTCGGATAACAAATTTCGGTCAAACCACTCAAAGCGCAAGCGATGAAACGTGCCCTGCTCTGCATTTAAAATATTGTCCCGAAAATCCAAATCGATAATGGTGGCCAGAGAACCAAATCGTGCTTCCGTTTCATCGAAGGGGCTTAGTACGATTTCACCATCGATGTTAAATGGATCACGAAATTCAAGTTCCCACTGGAGGGTGGTGCGTAAAAATCTCCGCCATTGACGTTCGAGCCCCAAAATAAAACTTTGGCGTGATATATCAAACTGTACTTCATCGGCTTTTTCGTCAATGAGAGTGATTTTTCCATCAACAAAATTAAAAATCTGAGGCTCAAGGTACGTTAATACAAAACGGCGTTCCACAATTTCTGCATTTTGAATTTGGCGGTTGATTCGGCCTGAAAGGGTTGCACTGCGGCCGGTGCCTGCAATGTTGGTATAACCCAACGAAGCAGAAAAACGATAACCATCATCACTCGATATACCTGGACGTAGAACCAAAAGCCGTTTTTTTCGCTCTTGGACGGTAATAATGATGTCTTCGACATCTGGTTGGTTTTCTCGGGGGCGCTCATAAAAAACAATGGATAAAAAGAAACCCAGCTGAAATAAATTGGCTTTACTGCGCTCAATTTGGTTGATGTTGTAGATATCACCTGTATCAAACGTTAATTCTCGTGTGACCACTTTGGCATGTGTGGTGGCATTGCCGCGTACCAAAATTTCACCGATTTGAATTTGATTGCCTTCCTCCACTTGAATGGTCAAGTGGGTAAGTCCCTGCTGTGCATTTTGAAGATTGGGCAATGGAATGTGTGCATATTTGTAGCCTTTGACTTTATAATCTCGCTCCAATGACTTAATGTTGGCTTTTAAAGTAACTGGATCAATGGGCTCATTGCGCTCAATGCCCAACTTCTTGATGATGGTTTCATCATCGAAGACGGTATTGCCGACCACCGATGGGGTATCCCATAAGCTCTGAACATCTTCCTGAATTTCAAATTTGACCGAAGCTTCGGTGCGCGAAGCATTGATTTGAATTTGTGGTTCAAGCACTTTGGCACGCAAATAACCTTTTGACTGATAATAGGCACCCAATCGATCGGCAATGGTGCCCAACTCAGACTTAACGTAAAATCCCTGGCGGGTGTTGGGTGGGGCGTAATCTTTAAACTTTTTTTTCAATTGCTTGTCAGAGTAAGCCTCGTTGCCTTCAAACGTGATATCTCCCAATCGGACCACCTCGCCTTTGGCAATGTCAAAATGCAAGATTTCAATGTCTTTGGTGGTATGTTGTTTTCTAGAGGAGTCCACTTCTACATGGGCAAAACCATGATTCTGATAAAAACCTTCCAGTCCATCAATGGCCGATGCCTTCAACCAAGTTTGATTAAACCGTTTTTCTTGTTCAAGAAAAATTTCCTTCTCCAGCACTTCCTCTCGCTCGTAGGCAAGCGTGTTGCCTTCAAATCGAACTTCGAGCCGAGGGCCAAGGTCAATGAAAATAATTACGACTGCTTGTTTTCGATCGTTGATCCATTCAAAATCTCGAAGGGCAACCGATGCTTTTCGGTAAAGGTCATCGACCAGATCTTTGCGGATTTCTTCTAGCTCGTCGGTGATGAGTTCACGGTCACACCGACCTTGGGTGGTTTTTCGCAAAGCTTTGTGAATATTTTTACGCAAGGGATCGCCAATGTTTACAATTTCCAAACGTTCAATTTCGCAGTCTTGCTCTTCCTGAACTCGTAGAATTAATTTCAAACTGCCAGGGTTTTTTTGTGAAATTAAATAAGCATCCAGCTGCGCAAATGGAAAACCTCGGTACGCATAATATTCTTTGAGAAAATTCTCTAAGCCCTGTTTAAAGTCGTGCCCAATGTATTCAGCCTCAAAAGATCGAATTTGGCGCTCTAGCGCTTTTCGTTTGATCGTTTTATTGCCTTTGATCTCAATGTCCGTGATGCGATATTCGGGAACGATATTGATGATTAGGGTTTGCTGCTCTTGGGTGGCTTGAATATTACGAATGGGCCAGCGAAAATAATATTGCTTCATCGCAATGGATATGGCTTGTTTGCTGGGCAGCTCCTCACCAAATTTCTTATCAAAAAAATCTTTTGCATCTTTCTGAATTTCTTCGTTGTTGCTTTTAATTTGGAGTTTCCATGCTTGTGCTTGGGTGGATGAAACAAATGCACATACCCAGACAAGCAAAAATACTTTGAACACATTGTTCATGTTAAAATTCCGTCCGGTATTCAAAGTCAAGTCCTACGTCGTATTCTTCATCTGCTTCTTCTCGGTTGTCACGGAAGCTGCCCTGTATGGACACATTGTCATTTAAAAATTGTTCGACCACAAATGTGTTTTCGTTGCCTACTTCAAATAAATCGGTCGTGTAGGTTAACCGCACTTTTGAAAAAAGATTTTTGGCCACGAACAATTTTAATCCTGTGGTTTTGGTGTCTTCGGAAAAATAAGGGATGAATTGAAAAGAATCGACCAGTTTTATTTTTTTTAAGCCCGTTTGCAATTTGGATTGGACAGGACCAGACAACACGCTTGGTATCAGTGAAGCAGAAACCCCTTGCTCGGCAGAAGATGAAACTGCCAAATCGTCGAGTTCTACACCCAGGGTTAATAAAGATATCAACGTGGTTTCTTCTTTGGGTGGAATGCTTGACAGAAACGCGCGAATTTCCTCTTCTTCGGTACGAATATCCAAAATAATGTCGGTGTTCTCCACGCGGGTACGGGCATTGATGTTAAATGAAAGGGTGATTTCATCTTCATCAATAAAATTAACGCTGCCGGGTGAAAGTTCAAATTCATTATCTAAGAAGGTGACCTGTCCCTCGACGATTTTCATTTCGCCCACCATGCCCCACTGCAAATTCGATCCGGTCAAAATCACATCGCCCTGTACTTGCGCCAGTACAACTTCATTTCGAACCAAAAAATTGTCATTGTTGATGTAAAATCGAAGATTGAACAACAGTGACTCTTCGTCTTCGAAATAAACACGTTCGACTTCTTGGGCTGCACCAAATGTAAGAATTTGGCTTTGCCAGTCCCACTCATCTTGATAGAGGCCTTGAAGCACTTCAAAGTCGCCTTTGATTTGCGGTTTGGTGAGTGGCCCCTCAACCGAGAAAGGGCCCGCGATGGTGACGGGTAAAAATTCGGGAAAACGCAGCGATGCATCGGTGATTTCACCATTGAGAAAGATACTCATGTTTTCTACGTCTGCATCCAAATAAATATCCCCTTGCGCCTGCAGGTCGCCCCCACCAACAATTGCATTTAAGGATTGGATCTGTAGTTGGTTTTGATCAATCACCGCATCCAGGGTTAGATTTTCGAGCGCGTGTGGAAATACTTTGTGCTGTACGTACCCTCTTTCTACATTAAACTGACCTGAAACCACTGGACTGGATATTGGACCAGTGATCGAAGTGTTAATTTGTGCCATCCCCTCAATCCGCTGTAAATCCATTGGCACAATGGAAAGCGCTTCAAACGGTAAATAGCCTTTGACAGCGATGTCAAGTTCCTGATTTTCGTCCACCGAACCGGACAATTCAAACTGGTAGCTTTCATTGCCCATGGTGATGTTGTCCAACTGCATTTGGCCTTTTTTAACTGTGATTTCAAAGGGATCTTGATTTTCAAAGGTGACTTGCGGATTGACCATAGAGAGCCTTTGGACACTTGCATCAATGTCCCAGCTGGCAAAACTGTCTAAACGCCCCGACGCTTGCCAAGATGCTGTCAGTGCTGATGTGGTGCCTTCCAACATGGGAAGAAAAGGAAAATCTTTGCTTCGACCGTTCATGGCCAGTCGATAACTATCATCGGTTTTGACAAGCGTTCCATCCACATTGAGGGCTTGATCATTGGCTTGAAATGCCCATTCAAAATTGCTCAAAAGACCATTGACGGAAATCTGTGCTTTGGATTCGAAATCATCGTCTGCTTGCAGCGTTTTTTTAAGCAGCGATCCTTGTGCGTCGATGCCTAGGTCTTTAAGGCTTCCAGAAAATGTTGCTTGGGCATCTACATATCCAGCATAGGCCGTTACCACAGTGGGCAGTCCCATTTTTGCGAGGGGAAATTTTTCCACACGAACTTTGAGACTCTCGGCTTGATCGTTTTCGATTTTACCGTTGGCCACCATGGTCATTTCGGGCCCTTTAATTTGAGTTTTATCAATGACAATGGCTTGGTTTTCAAACAACACATTGGCATCAATGTCAAAATCAGGCTGATCAAACACCCATGCGTCTTTTGCATCCAATGTAATTTGTCCTTGAACTTGATCACCCACACCGGTTAACTGAATTTTGCCATCCCCTTTGCCGCGAACTTGTTTGGCAATGGGATACGCTTTGGCTGTAATGGCGCCAATAAAATCAAGAGAGAAGTCTTCAAATTCACCGTAGGCATCGAATTGATCTGACGCTTGAGCCACAGTTCCCTCAAAACGAAGCTGACCGCCATCGTCATTTTGTAAACGAAAATCTTGATAACGACTCATGCCTGTTTCAAACACCAATTTTCCTTGAAGGGAATGATCCCCATAGTTTTCGTATTCAAAGTTTTCAAAATCCAAACCAAAAAATAGATTCATGCGCTCTGCTTTTTTGTCAATTCCGCCTTCAATCTGTCCCTTACCTGACATGACAAAGCTAGGTTCAAACAAACCCTGAACATCCTCCACATCAATGGTCCATTGACCCTGTATGCTTTTCTCCGGCAGTATGGATAAATTAAAATCCGCTTTTAGCTTCTCGCCGTTGATGGTGCCGTCGTTCATTGCTAAAAACACGTTGCGATTGGCTTGGATGTTGGCGGTTGCCTTCAAATTCCTCATCTCTAATGGCAAAAAACGCGCCACATTGGCTGGCAAATTAAATGAAAGCGTATCAATGCCCAGGGACAACGATCCCTCAACTTGAAAAGGCGATAAAGAGAGTGTGCCCGAAGATTTTAAATTAAGATCTGAAGATATCAAGGGTGGCTGTGTGGGAGAAATCCAACGTTGAATCTGGTCGAAGGTCATGTTTTGGCTAGAGAGCGTATAGGCGTGAGTGCCCTGGGCATTGGGTGAATTGACTTGGGCATTGAGCGCTCGGCCTTGGTTTACAATTTTCAGTTCAGCGGTTTGCAATTCTTTTTCAACCATCGAAGCATTGACTTGAAGCCTATCGATGCTTCGACCCACCATTTCAAAAGAGTCCAGATTGACTTGGTGAATATGTTCAAGGCTGCTTAAAGATCCAGACCAAGAAGATTCGATGGTCGCCTCGCCTTGAATACTGGGCAGTGATGGGAGGATCTCAAATCTTTTCAAGGTATCTTCCAGTTTGGGCAAGTCCAGACGTAAATAAGAAGAAACTTGGAGTTGAGGAGAAAGTTCTCCTTCGGCTACAAAATTATGAACAGAGTCTGAAATTTCAATTTTTTGAATTTCAATGGCGGGGCCTTTTTTTTGAAGTTTCACCTTAACCACTGGGATGTTTTTACGAACCTGATCACGTTCAAAGTACCCCTCACCTTCCAATGAAACCGATTGCACTTCGTTGGTAAATTGAAAATCCAGATTTGAGTCATCCAAAGCAAATTGAACGTCTTTGCCCAGCTCAACTGTCACTTCAAAATTATTGACATTCACATCTTCAAAAACAACGGCGGTGCGCATGGGTAAATCGGGGATGGCCAGTGGCTGATCTTCCTCTTCGGATGATGAAGGGGAATCTTGCAACGACACCAAAACAGTGGGGGATTCGATGTTGACATAACGAAAAAAGAACTGCTCACGCCAAAAAGATTTCCATCGCAAGGAGGCATCGATTTTTTCTACTTTTACATTTAAGTAAACGCCGTCGTCTTTTTCCAAAACAATGTCACGAAGTTGAAACCTTAATGGAAATAAATCCAAATCCATGGTGCGAAAAGACACCTGCGCATCGATGGCTTTGTGGATTTGAGCTTGAACAATGTTTTTCAACCAAGACTGGGATAAAAAAGGCTGCCAAAAAAGAAGCGCAACAATCACCCCAAAACCTAGGACACAAAACATGAACACACGTTTTTGTATGCTCTGTGATTGTTGGGATTTCTCTCTGGGTTGTTTTTCTGCCATTTGAGCACGCTATTATAAGCACAAAGTTGGGGTTTGGGCCACTGACCTTTTTACAAAAAGCCTCGGCTGGGTTGGTGTTACACCATGACCAGCTTGAAACAAATCGCCCGAAGTGCAAGTCTTTATTTCTTTGAAAAAACTGGTATGGTAGCCGCGCATTGGTCAGCCCGACGCATATACTATAGACAACCAACGCAGGAGCAAGCATGGCAATGGCACATACCGATATCGAAATTCAAGAGTGGATGGATTCCCTCCAGGCCGTGGTCAAACACCAAGGACCTGAACGTGCCAAAGAAATCTTGAAACAATTGACCCACCATGCCAGTGGTTTGCACGTCAACGATGTATCGATCCATACCCCCTATGTCAATACATACAGCGAAGATGTTGCCTATCCTGGTGATGAAGCCATTGAACAACGCATCGAAAATATTTTACGGTGGAATGCCATGGCCATGGTGGTGCGAGCCAATAAAGCCTCCGATGGGATCGGCGGCCATATTTCGACTTATGCGTCTTCTGCCACCATTTATGAAACCTGCTTTCATCATTTTTTTCGGGGCAAAAAAGATGGGCATCTTGGGGACATTGTTTATTTTCAAGGTCATGGATCCCCCGGCATGTATGCCCGTGGCTATCTAGAGGGACGATTTAACGAGCAGCAGTTAACCAATTTTCGACGTGAGCTCGCAGAAGGGGGCGGCTTGTCCTCCTATCCCCACCCCTATTTGATGCCTGAGTACTGGGAGTTCCCCACAGTTTCCATGGGCTTAGGCCCCATCACCGCCATTTATCAAGCCCGTTTTAATAAATATCTGGAAAACAGAGGCTTGGTGGATACTTCTCAAAGTCGGATTTATGCATTTTTGGGTGATGGCGAAACCAGCGAGCCCGAATCTTTGGGGGCGCTGCACATTGCCGCGGCCGAAGGCCTCGACAATCTAACTTTTATCATCAATTGCAACCTCCAGCGCCTGGACGGTCCTGTTCGAGGCAATGGCAAAATTGTTCAAGATTTGGAAGGCGTATTTCGCGGCGCGGGCTGGAACGTCATTAAAAACCTTTGGGCCCGCGAGTGGGATGATTTATTTGCCAAAGACACCCATGGAAAACTTGCGCAGCGTCTGCAAGACCTCAACGATGGTCAATACCAAAACATGTCCGTTCATGGCGGCGATCGCATTCGTGAAACCATTTTTGGAGGTGATTCTGAACTTGAAGCCATGGTGGCTTCCATGAGCGATGAGCAGCTTGCATTGTTGCGGCGCGGAGGCCACGACCGACAAAAAATGTATACTGCCTTACATCATGCCACTGAGCACAAAGGTCGACCCAGTGTGATTTTGGCCAAAACCGTTAAAGGCTTTGGGTTGGGCGCATCGGGCGCTGGGCAAAACAGCACGCATCAAAAGAAAAAACTGGATGAAGAAACCATTGCAGAACTACGCGATCAATGGGACATTCCCGTTTCGGACAAAGATCTCTCTTCGATTCCCTTCTATAAACCCGATACCGATAGCCCCGAACTAGAGTACTTGTTGTCTCGACGAGAAGAATTGCATGGGTTTGTGCCCTGCCGTCGCACCACGACGCCAAAACTAGAAGCACCCGATGAGAAGCTTTATACTGAATTTGACGAAGGTACAGGGGATCGGGAAGTCTCCACCACCATGGCCACGGTTCGTGTGATTGCCAAACTGCTCAAAGATAAAAACGTGGGCAAGCGCATTGTGCCCATCGTGCCCGATGAAGCCCGCACATTCGGCATGGAAGCTTTTTTTGGACAAATCGGTATTTACAACCCCCACGGTCAGCAATACGAACCGGTCGATCGAAAAAGCATTTTGTATTACAAAGAAAGCCAGTCTGGCCAATTGCTAGAGGAAGGCATCACAGAAGCTGGTGCCATGTCTTCTTTTATCGCTGCCGGCACAGCCCATACCAACAGCAACTTTCCCATGATTCCGTTTTACATGTATTACTCTATGTTTGGTCTACAGCGTGTGGGCGACTTGGCGTGGTCTGCTGCGGACCAGCGATGCAAAGGGTTTATGTTTGGTGCTACCGCAGGGCGAACCACCCTGGCCGGCGAAGGGCTTCAACATCAGGACGGTCAAAGCCACCTTTTGGCCTATCCCATTGCCAATTTAAAGGCCTATGATCCGTCGTTTGCCTATGAAATTGCAACGATCATTCGGCATGGCATTCAGGAGATGTACGTCGACCAAAAAGATTATTTTTATTACATCACCATTGAAAATGAAAATTATGCACAGCCAGCGCGCCCTGAGCACGTGACCGATGAGGATATCTTGGGTGGACTTTATTGTTACCAGCCATCGTCGACGAAAAAAACGGCGCAGGTTTCTTTGCTCGGCAACGGCTCCATTTTAAATGAGGTGCTCAAAGCACAAAAAATCTTGGAAGATGACTTTCAAATACCCGCCGATGTGTACAGCGTACCCAGTTACAAAACCCTTCACGACAATCTGACCGATGTAGAACGTCACAATTTATTGCACCCAGGTCAGCCAAAACGATCCACTGTGGAAGAAAAACTGAGCAAGGGCAAAGGCATTGTTGTGGCCGCTTCCGATTATGTAAAGGCACTGCCCAACTCCATTGCCAAGGCTGTGAACAAGCGTGTCATTAGTCTTGGAACCGATGGCTTTGGCCGCAGTGAAGATCGAGAAAATCTTCGACGTTTTTTTGAAGTTGATGCACGCTTTATCGCGTATGCAGCCTTGTCTGGCTTGGCTCAAGAGGGAAGCATCGCCCAAAAAGATTTGGACCAAGCCAAAAAGCAACTTCAAATCGATGACCAAAAACCCAACCCCAGAGATGTTTAATCACCCAATAAAGGAGTTTTCCTGATGAGCAACAACAGTTTTTCCACCCTTGAACAACACACCATCGGTGATCAAACCTACACTTTCCACAACGTCGCAGCACTGGAGGGCAAACATAAAGTAAGTCGTTTGCCATTTAGCATTCGCATCCTCTTGGAAAACCTATTGCGCCAAGAAGACGGCGTGGCAGTCCAGTCTTCGGACATCGAAGCCATTTTAAACTGGGACGCCAAAGCGCAGCCCAAGGACGAAATTGCTTTTATGCCTTCGCGCGTGGTTCTTCAGGACTTTACAGGGGTACCGGCTGTCGTGGATTTAGCTGCCATGCGGGATGCCATTGTAAAAATGGGGGGAGATGCCAATCAAATTAATCCATTGCGCCCCGCCGAACTGGTCATTGATCACTCGGTGCAAGTGGATAAATTTGGCACCGAAACCGCTTTGAATGAAAATACCATCATCGAGTACGAGCGTAACAAAGAGCGCTATCAATTTTTGCGCTGGGGCGCACAGGCTTTTGAAAATTTTAAAGTGGTGCCTCCCTCCACCGGCATTGTTCATCAAGTCAATCTTGAATACCTGGCCCGTGTTGTGATGAACGAGAAGAATGAAAAAGGAGAACCCACCCTGTTTCCAGATACATTGGTGGGCACCGACTCCCACACCACCATGATCAATGGTCTGGGCATTTTGGGCTGGGGTGTTGGCGGCATTGAGGCCGAAGCAGCCATGCTTGGGCAACCCATTTCCATGTTGATCCCACAGGTCATTGGTTTTAAACTGGAGGGACAGCTACCCGAAGGTTCGACCGCCACTGACTTGGTACTGACCGTGGTGCAGATGCTTCGTAAAAAAGGCGTGGTTGGAAAATTTGTTGAATTCTATGGCCCTGGGTTGGATCATTTGCCGCTGGCCGACCGTGCCACCATCTCCAACATGGCCCCCGAATATGGCGCAACTTGTGGCATTTTTCCTGTAGATCAAACCACGCTTGATTATTTGGCGCTTACAGGAAAAAGCAAAGACACCATCGATACCATTGCATCTTACTTTAAAACCCAAGGCATGTTTCGTACCGCCGATACACCCGAATGCGAGTATACCGACACCTTGCACCTGGACTTATCCACCGTTCAACCCTCATTGGCAGGGCCAAGCCGACCCCAAGACCGTATTCTTTTAAAAGAAATGAAAGATGGTTTCGATAAGAGTTTTCCGGAAGTGGATTATGGTGTTTCACCCGAAGTTCATTACCAAAACCAGAATTTCAAACTCAACCACGGTGCGGTTACCATTGCAGCCATCACCAGCTGCACCAATACCTCCAACCCATCTGTGATGATTGCGGCCGGTTTGGTGGCCAAAAAAGCTGCGGCGCTGGGGCTTAAAGTAAAACCTTGGGTTAAAACATCTTTGGCGCCCGGCTCCAAAGTGGTTACGGACTACTTAAACGCGGCCGGTTTGACCGATAGCTTAGACTCACTTGGTTTCAATACCGTTGGATATGGGTGTACCACCTGCATTGGTAACTCAGGTCCGTTGCCCGAACCCATCGAAAACGCCATTGACCAGCATAATTTGGTGGTGGCGTCGGTGCTCAGTGGAAATCGAAACTTTGAAGGGCGTGTGCATGGCAAAGTGCGCGCAAGTTATTTGGCCTCCCCCCCGCTGGTGGTTGCCTATGCGCTTGCGGGCAATGTTCATATGGACCTTCATAGCCAACCCATTGGACAAACACCCAATGGCGAAGATGTATTTTTAAAAGACATTTGGCCCTCCCAAGCCGAAGTGCAACAGACGGTATTGGAAAATGTAAACGCGGAGATGTTTAAAAAGTCTTACGCCTCTGTTTTTGAAGGCGATGAACACTGGAAAAACATTGAGAGCTCCACCGGAAAAAATTACGATTGGGACCCTGCTTCTACGTATGTAAAACACCCTCCGTTTTTTGAGAACATGCCCAAACAACCTGAGCCTCTTCAAGACATTCAAGGCGCTCGCGTATTGGCCTTATTGGGTGACTCCATCACCACCGATCATATTTCTCCAGCCGGCAGCATCGCCAAAGACTCGCCAGCCGCCCGCTACTTAGCGGATCACGGGGTCGAGCGTAAGCTATTTAACTCGTATGGCTCACGGCGCGGCAATCACGAAGTGATGATGCGGGGCACCTTTGCCAATGTTCGCATTCGAAACAAAATTGTGCCAGGCACGGAAGGGGGTTATACCCAATACTTTCCAACCGGTGAAACCATGAGCATGTTTGATGGAGCAATGAAGTACATCGAAGATGGTACGCCTTTGGTGGTTTTGGCGGGTAAAGAGTACGGCACTGGCTCATCCAGAGACTGGGCAGCCAAAGGTTCTTTGTTGTTGGGTATTCGTGCGGTTATTGCCGAGAGTTTTGAAAGAATCCACCGAAGCAACCTTATTGGCATGGGCGTTTTACCTTTGGAATTTGTCAAAGGGGAATCGGCAGAAACTTTGGGACTGGATGGCACTGAAACCATTGACATTCAAGGCCTGGCCAATCAAGAGCAGCCTGTCAAAGACGTCACTGTAACTGCAAGGCACGACAACGGCAATGTGATTACTTTTCAAGCCAATGTTCGCTTGGACACCCCGAAAGAACGAGAGTATTATCAACATGGTGGCATTCTGCAATATGTGATGCGTAACTTAGCAAATCAATAAAGGAGACTGATATGATCAAAACCATGACCGTCCATGAACTGAAAAATCGGATCGACCAAGGCAAAAAACCATTGCTTTTGGATGTAAGAGAAGAGCACGAGCTTAACATTGCCCAACTTGATTTTGATCATCACATTCCGCTGGGTGATTTGCCCGATGACTATGAAAAACTAAGCCGTGATGAAGAACTCGTTGTATACTGTCGCAGCGGTGGCAGAAGCATGAAAGCGTGCGAACTTTTAGAAAAAAAAGGATTCACCGATGTCACCAACCTCACCGGTGGCGTGCTCGCCTGGGCCGACGAAATCGACCCTGCCATGGAAAAATACTAAGAAGGGTCTTGCTTTAATAAGTGGCGCAAGAATTCTAAATCTTGCTGGTCTTTTGCGCTTTGCCGGTTCTCAAACGCAATCTCTTTCATTGCCACCATGTCTTGAATGCTAGCAATGTAAAAATCAAAAGATTGTATCTTTTTCCTCTGCGCGCGTTTAAAAACTTCTTCTGCCTTTAAGGGAAAATCAAATAGAACATCCACCCGTAGACCACTTTTGGGATGGTAGAAATAAATGCTTTGAACCTTATCCTTCTGCAACTTTGCATAAGCGACGCGATGGTTGTCTACTGTACGTACTACCTCACCCATGGCATTGAGTTTGGATACCAGCTCAAAACCATGGGTATAAAACAACTGCATCAACTCACGATTTTGTCGCAAACATTCTGAAATCAGAAGATCAAAATCTTTGGTAACACGTTGGGACCCACGCACCACCAATGCCATACCTCCCACCAGTACAGCATTTGCTCGTACGTCTTTTAACGCTGCAATGAGTTTTCCAACTTGGGCAATGTAATCGTAGGAGGGCCCCTTTTTTTTGTCTTTCATGGTTGATTTCGAATACCCGGCAATGGGTGCAAACATTGAGATGTAGACTCAACTTTTACTTCATGTGCCAAATCTTTCATGGCTTGAACGTAAGCAAAATTTTCATGAATTCGTTTGGCCATGATCAATGAATCCGTTCGTGCTTGGGCGCCTTGTTTCGCAATGATTTTTTTGCGTGTGGATGAAAGCCGTTTGGCTCGACGTAAACCGCCTAAGCGTCCCAACTGTTTGGCCATGTTTGAATGGTTCATATAGCCATTATAGCTTAGCGCTAAGCAAAATTCAATTTAAATATAAATTATTGATATTAAAAGAGAAAAAATCAATTAAGCCAGCAGTGATTCTGCGTTTTGAATCTCAATGTTTTCGCTGATCATTTTTTGGAGCAGCTTTTGATTTTCTTGGCCGCGTTGGTAGGCATCGCTGTAAGGCAGGTTGCTAAAACTAACCATGGCATAACGTGACTGATATTGATCCGGGTATTGTTTTTCCAAGGCTTGTTCTATTGCACGCTTTTGCTGATAGTCAGGGTCGGAGACAGCGTCGCGCATTTCGACAAAATTTTCTAACGCCATTTGTGCAATGGCATCGGCATCTTTTTTGCGAGATTGTGCAAATGCTTCAATGCTTTGGGAAACATCCCCCAATCGGTCTACGTACTCGAAAAACAAGCGCACGTCTTCAAACGCGGCATTCATCCCTTGACCGAAAAAAGGCACGATGGCATGGGACGCATCCCCCATCAGCAACGTATGGCCTTCTACATTCCAAGGACTGCAATAAATGGTCACCAAAGAACTGGTGGGATTGTTTTGAAACTGTTTCACATAATCAGGAAGCAGGCTGGGCAAATCAGGAAATTCGTTTTGGATCAACGATTGAATTTGCTTATCTGTGTTGATGTGATCAAAACCAGGCTGACTCTTATAACCCATAAAAAGAGTGCAGGTAAAGCTTCGGTCTAAATTGGGCAGAGCAATCAACATAAAACTTTTGCGCGGCCATATGTGCAGTGCATTTGGGTCCATGGCAAAATCGCCGCTGGCTGTTGGCGCCATGGTTAACTCTTTATAGCCGTGTGGAATGTACATTTGCTCATAATTGAAACGATCTTGTTTCATCATGGCCTGACGAATTTTTGAAAAAGCACCATCGGTGCCCAAAACATAATCATATTTTTGGCGATAGGTGCCGTTGGAATCAACCTGTTGAAACGAAAGGGTTTGGTTTTGAATGTCATATTGGGTGCATTTATAGCCAAAGTGCATGGTGATGGATTCATGCGCGTCGGCTTGTTCAATCAATAGTTGATTTAAATTGCGCCTGGAAATCGAATGGATCACTTGATCTTTGGCAAAGCCATAAGGCTGAAGCTCGTTTGGCTGACCTGGCAGGTGAATCATGCGGCCCTTCATGGGAATCATTTCTTGGGCCACATGGTCGGCTAAATTGGCGCCCTGCAAGGCGGTCAAGCCACGACACGACAATGCTAAATTGATGGAGCGCCCTATTGTTTTTTTGACCGTTCGAATGTCAGGCCGATATTCATATACATCCACCTGCATGCCACGCTTTGCAAAATACACCGCCAGAAGGGATCCGCAAAGACCCGCCCCTACAATGGCAATTTTTGGAGAGGCTTTGGTCATGACATCGCTTTCTGTAAAACATCCACAAAGGTCCATATTTCTTGAAATTGATTGTAGAGCGGCACGGGCGCCAATCGCAGTACATTGGGCTCTCGCCAATCGCAAACAATGTTTTGTTTTTGCAAAGCTTCAAAAACTTCTTTTCCACCTGGCACAATCAGTGAAAACTGGGCACCTCGCTGCTCGGGGTCGAGGGGTGTGATTTGCGTCAGGGCATCCCCAAGTTTTTCTTGAAGCAACATTTGCATGTAAGCAATCATTTGGAGGCTTTTTGCACGAAGCTGGTCCATGCCGGCTTGGTTAAAAATTTCCAGCGAGGCACGCAAGCCAACCATATTCATGACGGGCGCATTGCTCATTTGAAAACGATCGGCTGAGCGCATGGGGACAAATGTTTTATCCATTTGGAAGCGCGTGCTTTGATCGTGTCCCCACCATCCGGCAAGCTGAAACAAGTCATCTTTTTTCACATGGCGCTCATGAACAAAAGCGCCACCGACGCATCCTGGACCGCCATTGACATATTTGTAATTGCACCAAACGGCAAAATCCACTTGATCCTCATGAAGTTGCAGAGGCACATTGCCCACCGCATGGGCCAAATCGGCGCCGATGCATACGCCGTGTGCCTTGGCTTTGGTGGCAATGGCTGAAAGATCGAAGCGTTGGCCTGTTAAATAGCTGACGCCCTCGATAAGAATGAGCGCCGTTTGATGGCCTTCTTGGTCCAAAGCGTCCGACAGCTCCTGCATATCCAACGTGCGCTGCGATGCGGGGGCACCGATGTAGACAATGGCCTCGGATGGATCCAAGCCATGCATGCGCACTTGAGAAGCCACCGCGTAATGATCAGAAGGAAATGCATTTTGAAGCATAATGATTTTGTATCGCTCCGGCGTAGGACGATAGAACGTGCTCATAAGCACATGCAAATTCACAGTTAAACCATTCATGGCCACCACTTCGGTTTCTTTTCCGCCCACCAGCTTGGCCAACCCTTCTCGGAAAGCTTCATGGTAAGAAAACCAAGGGTTCCTAGCCTTAAAGTGGCCGTCTACACCCAGTTTCGCCCAATCTGACAATTCATGCTCGATGTACCCATGCACGGTTTTTGGCTGGAGTCCCAACGAATTGCCCGTAAAATAAACCATGGGCTGTTGCTCGTCATCCATTGGCAAATGAAAATGGTCTCGAAAATGGGCTAATGGATCTTCTTGGTCCAGCAAAGCAGCATAAGATTGATTTGTATTTTTTTTGATCATGGTGTGGCCTTGAGGGGAGACATGGTAAAAAGGGTTGGATTGGAGGGCACTGCATCCAAAGCAAAATTGGACGCATTGATTTGAAGCGCATACAGGCCATCAACAATGTCACGGTCGACATAGATCAATTCCGTAATGGTTCGTGTGCATGTTTGATCTAGGGTTGAATCGGTTGGGTTCTTGGCCCAAAAAGCGCGATGGGCTGCCAATCGTCCGCCATCTTCTATAGGGTCCACGGAGGGCGTGTCTATCAGCAAATGTTCGATACCTCTGTTGATCATCCAAGTCATTGCTTCAGGGCAAATATAGGCCGCTTGTGTGTCATAAGTAAAACTTTTTTTATCTACACCATTGGGCAAAGTGCGAATCACAAGGGCTTGAATGTGCGCCATTAAGTTGGCTTTTTCCAACATTGGTTGGGTAATGGCGCCTTGTTGACCATCCACCGTGATCAATTGTGCAACGTACAACAATGAATGCGCGGCAGGCGAAAGCTTTTTGGCAATGGGTTTGCCCGTTACATGTGCCACTGTTTCCGTGTGGGTCCCGTGACAATGGGGAACAAAATAGACCTCATCACAGTTGCAGCTTCCACCCTGCTGCGTAGAACCAATAAAGTTGCCCACTTGCAATGGTTTGGCTGTGGGCTTTGCAACACCAAAGGCCCGCACAGGACTGGCAAAATCTATTCCAATGGATATGGGCATGGGCGAATCTGACCCCACTTCATACCACTGTTGTTTCCACTGATATCTCACCGCATGTACCCTATCCCCATACAAAATGAAGCTTTTTTTCCAAAACGGGTGGCAAAGGTGGGATGGCACGGCGTGGCACCAAAAATGTGGCCAAGCTGCTTAACTCAGCAAAAGGCGAAGTGATGGAAGCCGATTTTTTAAGATAGCTTTGCCCCGATGAACCACCTGTACCCATCTTCATCCCTATAATTTTTTTCACCATGCGCAAATGGCTTTCTTTCCATGCGGTGTGCAGCTGGTCAATTTCCGCCAAATTGCGAAGCACTTGATAGGGCATGTGAAGCAGTGGATAGTGACGGTACAGTTGAATAAACAAAGCAGACTGCAATGCTTTGGATGTAAAAAGCCAGGAAGAATTTTTCTCAAAGATGCCGTGATACCGATCCTGCATGGCTTGCACATTGCTTAATTCCACTTCTTTCTGATGGGGTTCAAGATGACCATGCTTTTCGATCAATTCACGCTCTTGATCCATAAGGCTTGAAATGCTGTTTTGGTAGGCCTGTTGAAAATCATAACCGTCCAACTGCAAGAAAGGATTGCGCTCCAACCATGCCTGTACGCTAAGAAACAACGAATCGGGTTGAGCTTTTAACTTTTCTTGATCGGGTTGACTCAACGCATGTTCCATGTGTGTCACAGTGGACGGCGCATGCTGGTGCAAAATTCCTAATTTTTTTTCAAGCTGCTTAAACTGAAGGCTTTGAAAGCCTGAGGCTGGAATCAGCGCATCTCGAAAATCCAAGAAATCAAGCGGCGTCATCGTCTCTAGGATAGAAAATTGGGCAATCATCACCTTTTGAATTTCGGCAATCCGCTGCAAACGATGAACGATGATACTCAAACGCTCCTCTTCAATGTTGGGCTGCTCAAACATTTCCTGAATGCTATCGAGCTCGTGATGAATCTGCTTAAACCAAAGTTCAAAAGCTTGATGGGTGATGATAAACAATGTTTCATCGTGGGCTGATCCCTGTCCTATTTGACTCAATGGCTGCTGTGCTTCTAAAATTTGATCCAATTGCAAATAAGTAGAATAATAAACAGGTTTTTTCATTTTGCTTGCTTTCTGTCCACGATTTTGGGAAACATCGTACACTGCAATGAAAATCAAATCTTTTTCATCCGCCATCGGTTGCAAACATAATAAGTCTTGATTTACATTGTGCGGGATGTACGATCCCAACCGATGCCCAATTACTATATCCAACTCGTCTTTGGCATCAAGGAGAAACCATGTCGATTCGTTTTTTTTATTTATTTTTTTTCGCTTTGATATTCACGGGTTATCAAGTGTCTTGGGCTGCACCCGTCACTCAAACACCACCATGGGTCATTGGCATTGATGCCAACTTACCTTACACGATCAGCGTGGACCAATCGAATGTAAGCGAGCGCGCTCCCATGACACTGGGGCTGGACTTTCGTCGTTTTGTAAGCAACCATTTAAACGTCGGAATGCGCATTGAGATGGACATTGAAGACATGGATGGACGTGCCCACTCATTCGGCATTCGACCTGGGGTTCAATACTATTGGTTGCAAGGCCGTCACTGGATGCCGTATGGCCGAGCAGATTTTCCTTTTTTATTTCGCGGCGCTTTTCACCCACAAGGCAAAAGCCAACAAGACTTTGGCATGGCATTGGGCGCAGGTTTGGCATGGAACATCGGCAATCAAGCCGGCATCCCCAACTTGCTTTTACGATATGATTTCGGTGCGCAGTATCTTTTTGGTTTTGGTGAAGCACTTGCCACCTTTAGCCTCGACTTTTTAAAAATTGGTGTGGAATACCGCTTCTAGGTGAATGGAATGAAAACCGTATTCTGTGCAAAACTTAAAAAAAACCTGCCCGGCCTTGAAAAGCCCCCTTTTCCCAATGCATTGGGACAGCGAATTGCCAACGAAATCTCGATGGAAGCGTGGCAATTATGGATGGATTATCAGACCAAATTAATCAATGAGTTAAAACTTCGTGTTTTTGAGCCTGAAGCGCAGAAGATTTTACAAGAGCATGCAGAAGATTTCTTTTTTGGCAGCGGATTACTTACGCAAAAATTTCCTTCTTAAAAATTAGTTCCTTCTTACTTCTTTTCTTTTTTTACCGTCTTTACTTCTATAACTTTTTGTACAGAGCTTTTAGCTCGTTGATCGAAATAGCAACTAAATCTGTGGGACTTTGGGCTTACCCCAGAAAAGCTCCACGAACTCCACCACATGCCTCCTGTCGAAAACGTTTTGAATTGGTTGAAAGAGTTTTCTTCGGCCTAGGCACATCATTTGTCAGACACATTGCGCTTTTCTGGGGTAAGCCCAAAGCTCCCCTGTTAATTTGGAGGGGTGGGGGATAAGGGTAAGCGGTCAAACGCCAAAGGCGTTTGTCTTTATTTCTTTACTACCCAGGACCCCATGAAGTACAGGGCGCAGGTTCCGGAAAACTCATAGGCCAAAGGCAGATCGTATTGAAACAAAAATTATGCATCGGCAGGGAAAAACATAAAGCAGCAGCCGTTTTCGGGATGGCGTCCTACAATAAGCAGGGGCGAAGGCCCATGCCAATATGATGCGGCAAGGATGTCCGAATAAGCAAAAGCTTAAATCGAAGAAAGGGGATACACCCAAAGGTATGTTCCCGCTGTAGCATCATGATCGGCAGGAGGGAACACCCGCGAGTTCGCGGAGCGTTTCCCCGGGGTGTGCACCTCGCCTCCGATTTTCATAGAAGAAAAATTCTCAATTTTAAAATATCAATTCAAAAAATCACTCTGAGGCATTCGCGAATGCGTCCGACCCGCCGTCTCCATTTGCATAAATGCCTTCAACTTTTCCGCACGCGCTTCAATCGAAGCTTCTTCCAACAAAGCCTGTTTTTCAACGCGCCCCAACGGCAAAACCTGGCATGCAATATCGATCACCTGATGATTTCTGAGTTTGTTCAAGCCTTTGATGCGAATGTTCATTTTTTTGGCTCTTAAATATTGATCCAGCAACACAAAAAAATTATCGCGATCCAACGAAAAATCCACCGGCAGTCCATCATTGGAAAAGCCATCATACCGAACTTGTGCGTTGCGATAGAGTCGGTCCGGCATGGCAATTTCTTTGTCCAATACAAAGCGACACTGGCCCCGCACAATAATTTGATACCGCCGCCCTTCGATCGCTTTTGACTCCACCACTTTGGTTAAGGTGCCGACCGAAAAAAGCTCTTGGTTGTTTTGATCTTGTTCCAGCTTTGGCTGAATGATGCCAATGTAAGGGCTTTGTTTGGACAAGTCTTCAAGCATTTGAAGATACCTTGGCTCAAACAAGACCAAAGGCAAATTGCAGCCGGGCAATACAATGCAGGAACGCAAGGGGAATATGGGTATGGTGGTGGGCAGTGCGTCGGTCATGGGCTAGGGAGATTGAGTTCTTTTCGAAAATCTTCAATGGTGCGACGACCAGTGTATTTTTTTCCGTTGATAAAAATTGATGGGGTGGCATCGACGTTGTACGTATTGCCCAATGCAATGTCTTGTTTGATAAATTCAATGGTTTTTTCATATTGATAACAGTCTAAAAATTCTTTCATATTTAACTTTTCAGCGCGCGCCAGTTCCATGTATTTTTTTTGCCCCAATGCCCGTTGGTGGTCATAAAGCCGATCATGAAAACGCCAAAATTTGTGCTGCAGGCTTGCGCAGTATGCGGCTTTGGCCGCAGTGCAGGCGTGCGGATGCATGTTTCTTCGAACCATGGCATTGCAAGATGGATCCAGTGGATAAAAACGATATTGTACGGCGACGTCTGCGCCAAAAGCTTGTTCTAACTGGTATAAAAAAGGCGATGCGGATTTGCAAGCCGGACATTGAAAGTCACTAAAAATCTCTATGCGCGTGTTGGCATTGGGGTTACCCAGTACCCGGCCCTGGGATTGATAAGAGGTTAACTGCTTGGACAATGATAGTGTTTGATCGCCCAATAAGATGTAGGCCCCCGCAAACACCACAAGCCATATGCAGAGCGTTTTAACCGTGGTGGTATTTTGGTAAAAGCGCGCCATTTCTTTTTTCCAATAATAGCCCCATGGTTCTCCTTCGATGCGAAACACTTGCACCATCGTCCAGAAAAAAACAATGGAAACGATATAAAGCAGCGAGCAGAACAAACAGATGGTGCCCAGTACACCAAAAGCAATGTAAGCCATGACCACCGTCGAAAGCAATGCCAACACAGACATGCTAAATAAATACAAAAATGGCGTAAGCTTTAATTCTTTTCGATTGAAGAAAGCCATGCCCAGTGCAGTGGCATAAAAGACCATGCTAAAAACAGGCACCGGAATGCCAAACCATAACGAATATTCTTTGATTTGCAGAACGCTGCAGCTAAACAAAGAGCCAATGTTGCAAGTGGCGCCCAACACGTCATATCGGAAATGCAAAATAAGCAAATACAAAGACACAAGCAAACCAGAAGCCAGAATCCATTGTAACCGTCGGTTGTATTGCCCCAAAAGGGTGTGTTGCTGAGTTTTCATCGTGGGAAGTGATTCCTTTCAGGCCCATTGAATTAACACATCGGATTGTAAGAGATTTTTACCGTTTATTCAATGATTCATCCTGGCTTGATCCATGGCTCGGAAACGCACCAAGTTGATGGGATTTCCACCAGAGTCCTGCACCCACCATCACCACAAGGCAAGCCATCCACTGCGCGGGCGTTAAAGCCGCGTAACGCATATCCGCTTGGGTTACGTCTTGGGCACGAAGAAATCCAAAAATCAGGCGAAAAAGGCCATACGCCATGAGCAAATGACTCGTATAGCGCCATGGGGACCGCATCACTGGATATTGACGAAAATATACAAGGAGCCAAATACCGAGAAAAAGCGCCTCATAGAAGCCCAGGTCATGGCGGGCACCGCCTGGGAAATTGACTGCTAAGAAAAAGTCACTGAGTTTACCAGGGTGATCATGCACTGAAAAACAACCCAGCCGACCCCAAAATTGTCCAACGGTGACGCCCCACACTATGGGATTGGCGTAAGGAGCGATGGCCACGCCTCGATGCCGCAAAAATAGCATGACCCCCAACGTTCCACCCAAAAAGCCGCCCATGGAGGAGAGTCCTTGATAGGTAAGAAAAATTTGATGCCAAGCGAAAGGCCGCTCATAAAATGCACCGTGAAAAAAATGTGCACCCAAAAAACCGCTCACGATGGCCACCATGGTTACATCGTAAATCACCTGACTGGAAAGCCCGAGGCGCGCGGCCATTTTCATGGCAGACCGCATGCCCATAAACAGGCCAATGGTGACAAAAATCTCAAAAAAAGTAATGGTTTGGCTCCCAATGGACACCACCGGCAAAGCAATATAAGGTATCATGATTCTCTACTTGTAACCCATGTGCCCAAGATTGGAAAGCGATGGACCCACTACTGCTTTTGCTGATTGCTACTTTTTTTTCTGGCTTTGTGGATGCCATCGTGGGCGGTGGGGGGCTGATTTCAGTGCCCACTCTTTTGGCACTCGGGTTACCACCGACCACTGCCGTGGCTTCCAATAAACTCATTGGTGTGTCCACAGCCATCGCAGGTACAGCCAAATACGTCCGATCAGGCGCGGTTGCGCTGAAAGGATGGATGCCTTTTTTGTTTTTGGCTTTCGCCTTTTCCCTTCTGGGCAGTTATACAACCTCACAACTGTCTCCAGAGTTTTTACGCGGCGTTATTTTTATTGTTTGCTTAGGACTCTTTTTTTATCTTTTGTTTAAAAAACAAATTGTTGCGCCTGAAGGTCCACCACCGGTTTGGGCTTTGTATGCTTTTCCAGTGTGTGTGGCTTTGCTTGGGTTTTACGATGGATTTTTTGGCCCTGGCACCGGTATGTTTTTAATTATGTCGATTGTCTATTTGCAGCGCAAGTCGCTGCTTCAAGCATGCGCCAATGGTCGAGTCATTAATTTAACTTCCAATATCGCCGCCTTGGTTTTCTTTTCTTCTTCGGGGTTGATCGATTTCGGTTTTGTTTGGCCCGCCATGATTACGTCCTTTATTGGTGGTTTCTGTGGCGCCACTTATTCCGTTCGCTATGGCTCCAAGGGCATTCGACCCATTATGTTTTTGGTGGTGTTTGGCTTATTGTGCAAACTGGGCTGGGATCTGTTTGCGTAAAAAATGTTATTGATTTTTTTTCCGGTCTTTTAAATTGACGATGATTTTTCCAGAGTAATCCGCATTTTCGCTGTCACCTGCGCCACTGTTTTTGCCCAGCTTCTGAGCTTGCTCTGCGGCATCCCGGTACTGTGGATTTTGCTTGGAAATTTCTTTCATCAGCGCGTGGGCTTTTTGGGTTTGACCAAGCTGCTCAAAACACAACGCCTGATCATACATCAGCCCATGGCGAATTTGATCCTCAATGGCGTCATGCTCAAGCAATTGACCAAAGATACCCAATGCTTCTTCATATTGACCCTGCTGCATTTTACAAAGACCGATCATAGAACCCGCCTCAATTTGCTGCGGGTCATTGGCTTGGGCAGTTTCAAATGCACCAATGGCTTCATCCAAAAGTCCCATTTCTTTATAAGCAACACCCAAGTTGTAATAAGTTTGAGAATCACTTTTATCGATGGTGCGCGCCACTCCTTTTTTAAATTCCATGATGACTTCTTCAGGCGAGAGATGCTGTTCTTCAAAGTCATCGGGCATGTCGTCGCTCTCAATGGCTTGAATTTCATCTCGTAGCGCTTCAGATAAATCGAAAAACTCTGAATCAGACATGTTTTCAACGTTCAGTGACTGATCCTCATCCAGCTCTACTTCCGGAAACGATTTTTCCATTTCAAAAGCAACGGAGTCCAGATCTGTTTTGGTGCGTTTGGGATTGGGGGCCGGTGGGGCTTCTAGTTCTTGCGGCTCATCTGTTTCAAGCTGTCCACCATCGGACAAATCAAAAGCTTGGTCGTCCGACACATCAAGCGCCATATCATCTTCATCGATGCCCAGCTCATCCAGACCTATGTCAATGCGTGGACCTGTGGTGGGCCCTTCTTTGTACTCCAAAGCAGTGGCCTGAGGGTCAGGCTCATCCTCAATGGGGGCTTGCTCAATGGCTTGGTCAATATCATCCAAGCTCATTTCATCGAGCGAAGACTCATCCATGGCTTCTTGTATAAGAACAAATTCTTCTTCATTCACGCTAATTTCGCTTTTTTCTGGCGCTTGAGGCGTAAACTCATCAAAACCCGTCAATTCATCGGGCGACTCTGCTGTGGGATCCAAACTCAGTTCTTGGTCGCTCCACTGCGTTTCAACCGGTTTCACCGTCTCAATTTCACCTACGGGAGAGGCATCAAAATCAATCTTGTCGGCCGCTTGTTCATCTTTCCCCAGCATCATTTCTTCTTCAAGGGCCGACGCATCAAAAGCATCAAACCCCTCTAGCTCTGCGGACAATTCATCGCTTAAGCCGGCCTTATGAATTAAACCACTAACCTCTTCTGCCGATATCTCTGAACTCTCAATGGGTTTTTCAAATGACTGAAAAGAAAGATCACTAACGTCACCCGAAAAATCTTTGGTAGATGGGTCATCGGATAAATCCAAATCGCTTAAATCCACGTCGGCCAAAGAAGCATCAACCTTTTGTTCTGGCGCTTGCGCAGACACAGATAAATCTTCGGACATTTCCATGGAATTGAGTTCATTTTCCAGGTCTTCAATATCCACCGGACGAACCGTATCTACGGGCCTTTCATTGGCCGGGGGCGTACCCATTTGCGTGGACTCGGACTCTTCTTTGGCGTCGAACATTTCCAGTTCATCCAGGCTGATGTCCTCGGAGGCCTGTGCTAGAGCCTCATCACTGGATTGCCCTACCAGGGCTGTGGGTGAGGAATGGGCGGACGATTGCAATACGTCAGCCATGGCTTGATCCTCAAAAAAATCTTCTTTATCTGCAGATTCATCGTTATTTTCAGGTTTGACGGCGGGGCCTTTGATTTTCTTTTGAAGCTCTTGCATCGAGCCTTCCACGCGTTTGGCTTTATCGATTTGTCCGTCTTTTTTGTAGATCTGCTCAAGCTCCGTATAGACTGAGAGCGCTTTGGCCGGCTGACGAAGCTCACGAAAACACACTGCCAAAAGTTCTAATATTTCTGTGTTTTTGGGATGGGCCGCATAAATTTTTTGAATAATGCGCAAGGCCTTTTTCGGCTCACGCGCTTCCATGTATGTTTTGACTTGAATGGTTTGTGCGTCCAAATCTTCAATGCCCAGCTTGGCCATTTTCTCCACCAGCATGTCCAATTCACGGATGTTTGCACTTTCAAATATTTGTTGAGATGCGGCTCGAAACTGTTCAATGGCGCGCTCTTGATCTCCTTGCTCCAAATATTCTTGGGCAAGGTCCACTTTGGACCCTGTGTCTTCGCCCCCGAACTCGCTGATCATCTTGACCACTTCTAAATACTCAGATTTAAGGCCCTTGCTTTTATAATGAGTCGCCACTTTATGAAAATAGTGTTTGGCTTCGTTGTCGATGCCTAATTTTTGATAGAGCGAGCCCAGTTTCATATAAATGCCCATGTTTTCAGGCTCGATTTTGGTAATTTTTTTATAAATGGCCACGGCTTTGGGATAAAAACCATCGGCTGAATATTTTTCAGCCACTTGCTTATAAGATGTGGCTGCTTCATGCAGCAGATCTAGCTTTTCCTCTACTTCGCCCTTGCGCAAAATTATTCGCACGTCCGTGGGATCTTCTTGCAATACTTTTTCAAATGCATTGTGCGCATCCTTAAGTTTGCCTTTTTGAAGGTATTTTTGGGCTTTTTCGATCAGTTTTTCTTTATTTGCCATGTGAATGTATGCTTAAAGCCCCTCCCACAGCGAAGCCAATGTATTTTTGGTATAAATGCACAAAGTATATTGTCCCATATTCTCCATCCAAGGAAAACATATAAATAGTTGGAATAACCTAGTTTTTCAATAAGTTTTGCAAGAAGTGCGTATGATAATCCCCTTCTTGAAAAGCAGCATCATTTAAAATACGCTGATGCAGGGGAATATTGGTTTGAATGCCTTCCAATTGAAACTCATGCAACGATGCGCGCGCTTTACGGATGGCCTCAGCCCTTGTCTCACCATGCACAATCAGCTTGGCCAGCATCGAATCGTAATAAGGCGTAATGGTTAAACCACTGTAAATACCCGAATCGATGCGCACGCCTTTGCCGCCCGGCAAATGCAATTCAGTGATTTTGCCACAAGATGGATAAAATTGAACGGGATCTTCGGCATTGATTCTAAATTCGATGGCATGGCCCACAAAATGAACATCCTTTTGTTTGAACGGCATCTTTATGCCGGCGGCCAATTTAATTTGCAATTTGATCAAATCAATGTTGGTGATTTCTTCTGTAATCGGATGTTCCACCTGAATACGGGTGTTCATTTCCAAAAAGTAAAAGTTTTTTTCTGCATCCATCAAAAACTCAACCGTACCCACACTCTGATAGCCTAGTTTTTGAACAGCCTGAACCACTCGGCCACCCATTTCATCGCGAAGCTCGGGTGATACCGCAGGCGATGGGGACTCTTCCAAAACTTTTTGATACCGCCGCTGAATGGAACAGTCCCGTTCACCCAAGTGCACCACATTGCCGTATTGATCGGCGGCGATTTGAAATTCGATGTGGCGGGCTTGTTCAAGGTAGCGTTCCAAATAGACACGATCGTCCCCAAACGAAGCTTTTGCTTCGGCTTGGGCGGTTTTAAGCGTGTTCCAAAAGGTATCTTTTGAACGAACAATTTTTATTCCCTTGCCGCCGCCGCCAGCAGAGGCTTTGATAATCAAAGGTAAACCAATTCGCTCCAGCGCATCTTCGGCTTCCGCTTGATCCAGGCTAGAAACTGTGGCGCTGGGCAGAAGCGGCAAACCATTGGCTTCCATCACTTCGCGTGAGGCCAGTTTGTCTCCCATGAGGAGAATGTTGTCGGCAGTCGGTCCAATAAACCGAAAACCACAAGATTCCACCATTTTGGCAAATTCCGCGTTTTCGGCCATAAACCCATACCCGGGGTGAATGGCATCGGCCCCAGTGATCTCAGCAGCAGATAAAATGCGTTGGGGCAGAAGGTAGCTCTCCGTGGCCGGTGCCCGTCCAATGCATACCGACTCATCGGCCAATTTAACAAACAAGGCTTGCGCGTCTGCTTCAGAATGAACGGCCACAGTCGCAATGCCCATTTCTTTGCATGAGCGAATGATACGAAGGGCTATTTCACCTCGATTGGCAATTAAGATTTTTTTGAACATTAGGCAGACTCAATGCGAAAAAGCTTTTGACCAAATTCCACTGGCTGAGCGTTGTCCACCAATATCTCTGCCACCACGCCGTCGAATTCAGACTCAATTTCATTCATCAATTTCATGGCTTCCACAATGCATAAAATTTGCCCCTTTTTCACGCGGTCGCCAGTCTTCACGTAGGCAGGCGAATCGGGAGATGGTGCAGCATAAAACGTACCCACAAACGGCGAGGTAATGTAGTCTCCGGGCTGTGTGCCTTGGTCAGCGGCGGGGGGAGCTTTCGCTTCTTCGACGTTTGCTGTTTCAGGCGCCGCCACGGGTGCAGCTGTGGCTACCGGTATGGATGTTTGCAAGGTCGGAGCCGTAGACTTATTGCGTTCGATGCGAACGCGTAGATCGCCTTCCACAATCTCAACTTCTTGAAAATCGGTTTTTTCGACCACCTTAAATATGTCTTTTAGCAACTTGATATCCATGGTTTTGTATTTACGTAGAAAAAACCAATATGTCTAAGTTTTTTGCATTTTTCATGAATTTTATGGCAAAAAACGATGTTTTTTGCTCATTTTTGCGGCTATTTTGATAAACCGGCTTGGATGTCTGGGGCAATATTTTGCAAGGCAAAACGACTTTTGCCCACGCTTTCAGACTGGTTCAATAATAAAGCCAGAAAGACATCCGATGTCATGTATTGAAGAATCACTGTATTTTTCTCAAAATACACAATCATTTCTCGCATGCCACCCAGTGCCGCGTGGCTGGAAATTTTTTCCACCTCTTTGACAATCTGACTCATCTCGATGCTTATCTCTTCAAAAGAGTCATATTCTTCCTTGCCATGGTACTCTATGACAATGCCATCGATACCCATTAGCAAAATTGCCTGTGCACCTTTTAAAAAAGACAGCACGGTATTCATGGGTTTTTCAAACATGGGCCTTCTTTCTGCGTGCTTGCACACGCTCTAGCAATGTCTGCAGCGCTTTTTTTCGCTGCCCGGTGGTGGGGTCATGCAAATCTTCCGTGAGTGATAGTGGCAACTTTTCGGTGGGTTCATTGTCCACTTGTGCAGGGGGCGACACCACACGAACCGAATCCTCTCGCATAGAATGTTCCACCATGCGCAGTTTTTCTTGGTAACCTGGATGATCGGGTTGCTGCTCGAGCAATGCTTGATAAATTTTTCTGGCTTCTTCAAAGTGACCTTGGTGGTAGTACAGTTCCGCCATGGTGGCGGTCATGGTGGGTCGATCCGTTTTAACGGTATCTTCAAGCTCACCCCCGACCAAATCCAAATCTTCAATTTCTTTGCTTAGTTTCAAGCAAACACGGTCGTTGGGTGCTTGTTCCAATACAACGGCAATGCACTGCTTGGCTTGATCGAGTTTTTTTTGGGAAAAATACAACCGGGCCAAAATTTTATTGGCCAACGGGTGTTCGGGCACAAAATCAACAAACTCTTCCAACGTATCCAAGGCCTGACCGTGACGGCCTGATTCAAAATAAGAACGCCCCAACAAAAGTTTGGCCGGTGCAAGAAATGGGGATTGCGCGATTACATCCCGCAGAATGGCAATGGCCTTTTCATATTGACCCGACAAACGCAGCTGATCGGCTTTTTGAATGTCGGCGTCAAGGGTGTCATTGGCCATACGTTTGCAAACCTACAGCCTATTGCACAGCGAGGCAAGTTACGTTGACACAAAATTCTTCTGAGATGACACCAATGGATGTATTTACGCAGTCCTGGATGGCCAAACCCGGCGCCACGCCCGGTATACCCACGACAATATCAAAAATCCCTCGACTGTCCGTGGTGAAAGATATGTTATCGTTGTTGACACGCGTTACTTGTGTGGAAAACGGTTCTAAAATCTCTGCATCTTCACTTTTCACATACAATCTCAATGGACCGTTGGCTTCCATTTGTCCGAAAATATTTTCAGCAAGCACCAATTCGGAAGTGACGTTCGAAATGGACCCCTCAGTAGGAACTTCCCTTGGGGTTCGAACCAGGGCAGAAAGCAACAACAATCGCTCTTCACCCTCACATAAATTGGTTAGCGCCAGTGTTTCTGGCGTATATTCAATGGTAGAGCCCTCAGGCGCATTGTATCCGTCAATGGCTGCATTGCATTGGACCAAAAGTAGACCTGCCATCATGGCAAACATTACACTGATTGTTTTTTTCATCTGCATTTCTCCTATTGCCTTACATCTCGGATGGCTTCCCGTTCATCCCCCACAATGCGTGGCGTAATGAAAATAAGCAATTCATCGCGTTGAAGTGTTTTGTCGTTACTTTTAAACAAAAAGCCCAAAATCGGAATGGATGACAAGAACGGTACGCGGTCAATGGTCCGACCTGTGCTCATGGCGTAAATACCGCCCAGAACGGTGGTATTCCCACTTTTGACCAACACTTCAGTGGTGGCCGTACGCTGTGTGATGATGGGGTTGTCCAAAACAACCTCACCCGATGGTTCGTTTCGTGTCGCGGTGATGTTCATCAATACCGCACCTTCGTTGGTGATGTGGGGTGTGACGTTGAGCGACGTGGCCGCGTTTTCAAAACGAACGTTTGAACCTGAATCCGCTGTTTGTGTAATAAACGGGATTCGTCGTCCGGATGAAATGGTGGCAGACTTGTTATCCAATACGGTCACCTTGGGAGATGAAATCAGTTTGGATTCACCGCGCTGTTCACCAAAGGCCAATTGCAAGTCCAAATCCAACACATTGTTGATGCTACCCATGTTGATGCCTGCACTTTGTGTCGCCGTGGTCAAAGACCCCGTAAAATCCAAAGCAAATGGAACTTCAATGGAGTTGGGGAAGTACAACCCTGTGGGGTTACCCGTTTGTGGTGTAAATCGGGATTGCCCTGTCCAGGTAATACCCAATGAACGACCAAAACGTGTCGTGGCTTCCACGATGCGTGCTTCGATGGATACTTGAGGTGTTTGCGTATCCAAAATATCGATCATTTTTTTGGCTTTTTCCAAATTCTCGCGGATGTCTTTGATGATCAATGTATTGGTACGGCTATCGATATCCACAGAGCCGCGTTCAGACAATACGGTCCCGACTTGCGAGGTCAGCGTACCGGCCTCAGCATAACTCACGGGTTTGAATAAAATGTCCAACGGTTTGACAGCCTGGGCTGCGCGCTCGGCGGCAGCGGCGGCTTCTTTTTCTTCCTGCAGCTTGGCCGATGGCGCAATTCGCACGATGTTGCCGTATTTTTCAAACCACAAACCCTTGCTTTGAAGGATAATCGCAAAGGCCTGATCCCAAGGCACGTCATCCAACTTGATGGTGACGCGACCATTGACGTCATCCGATATGATTAAGTTAAATTTTGAAATATCGGCAATCAGCCTAAAGATACTTCGCACGTCTGCATCTTTGATGTCCAACGAGATTTTGCGGCCCGTAAATCTTCGGCCATCCAAATCACCTGCCAAAATACGGCCCATTTGACTCAAAGGTGTACCCGTATCGACAGAGTCACTCATAAATGACTCGTCTACATATTTATAACGAAAACTGGAGGTTTCTTTGGCTTCTGGCGCCATGGCTTCTGACATGGAAACTTCTTGGGCTGGCACAAGGGGCTGATCCACGCTGGTGCCAGTGTTGGATGCCGCGGCTTGTGCTTCTTGCGGCTTGTCCACCATGGGAAAGTCAATGTACAAGTTTTGGCCATCTTGGCTGATTTCGTACGGCACGTTGGTTTGGTAAGTAGAAATCAAAAAGGAAGACGCTTTGTCATCGGCATCGTAAGAAGGCGTTACACGAGAAACCGAACTTGCATATTCACTTGTATCCAAATAACGCTCCAACAGCTCGTTTTTAAAGCGCGCGTTGGGAATGTAAATTTTTACCTGGTCTTCGCGAGGAATCAACACATCAAACTTGGTGTCTGCACGATTTAAACCGATGGTGATGCGAGATTTTTGAATCCCTTCCATTTGTTCAAAGTTCACTTTGTCGATGACAATTTTTCGACGGTTTTCGACGTCCAATCCCAGACCAAAATCAACATTGACGGTTGAATCATCCACCATGGTTGTGTTGGGTGAAGCTTCACTAACCACAGGAGCTGATTCCAAGGCATCAATGGTTGCATTGTCCACCAAACCCAGTGGACGCTGGATCAAGATGGTAACTTTGTCATTGGTGCGAGAAAGCGTGTACTCTGGGATGGTATCGGTTTTCAAATCCAGCACCACACGGGTGTATTCTGGGTTTTCCCCCACGCGAATTTGGTCAACTTCCTGCGTACCGACCATCATGTTTTTTTCGGGCAAGTCGGCTTGCAATACATTCACAAAGTCAAAAACCAATCGATTGGGCTCACCCAATGCTTGTTCATTGACCGTACCCACCTGGCCGTTTCCAGAAATCATGATAATGGTGCCTTCCTCAGAAGTGGCATAATCCACATCTGTGATGGCTGATGCAGGCGCATCGGTCACCAAAGCCACTTCATCAGCGGGTGCTACAAAAGCATCGTCGGTGGTTAAAGCAAATGGATCGGTGGCTGCATCCCCTTCCAAAGGAAATAATTGGCCGTCGTCTTCAAAGTTATTCAAATCAGGCGCATCGGATCCATCTTCAGGAAACAAGCCTATGGATTCAAGGGGCTGCTCCGAAGCAGCGGCCGGAACTTCCACGTCGCCAATGCGCAAAATCAATTGATTGCCAAAAGATTCCATTTGGTATTCAGAAGGTACATTCAAAGCAATTTCTGCGCGACTCAATGAGCCTTGCGCATCATCGAATTGCTCCATGGAAATGGTCTGGACGGTGCTATCACCCACCGCAATATTGTTGGTGACATCGCCCATCTGCGTATCGGTTAGATCCACCACAATTCGGCTGGGCTCTTCCAGTTTAAAAATGTTGGGCGACATGGGCTGTGTGCCCGTAAACGTAACAATGGTGCCTAGAGGCTGACTATCCACTGAAATGTCCTGTAGCTGATTGGGTCCATCAAAAGAAACCGATTCCTGTACTGCATCCGAGTCTGAAACCGTCGTTGGTGCGTCTTTGGATCCGCAACCCACCACCATCGACAAACCAAGCAGCATCCCCAGCACCTGATATCGAATTACTTTTGTCTCTTTTATTTTTCTCATTCTATGTTTCCTCACTCATCCGAAAATGAAAATTCAAGACTTTCCAGCTCTTGATCTTCATCGTCCTCTTGTTCCAGATGTAAATCCAATTCTAACTGGCGAACGGTAATATCGCCAGTTGGGCTGCGGTATTCTTCCTGCACGTACACTTTGTTTCTGGCAACTTTCACTATTTTGCCACCATTGCGACCAATGCGATTGCCTTTCTGTGCGATATAGCTGTAACCATCTGGCGCGCGAAACAATGCTTTGGGCTTGGCGATGCCCCACACCACGGCGGTCAAGGTTAACTCGGACAAATCAAAAAGCTCTAAGTTGTTTTCAAAATTGCGAACCGTTTTGGTCACCACCTTACCCTCGAATGATTTGTAAGGGTCACGACGGCCATTGGGATTGTAAAACATCTCCTGGTCGGTTTTGCTTAAAAAATCAACTTCTTTGACCTGAGGTTCATTTTGAATTTTCTGCCCATTGGCTTCAACTTTTTTCTCGATGGTATTCATTCTCGATTCCAAATCGAGATCAGAGCTACAAGCGACCAAACCCATGCAAGAAAATATCAACAAGCTACGCAGTTTGCACATCATCTTCTTCTCCTCCTGCGACGACTTCTGTTTTCATCATCCGATGAAGAACTGGACGATGGCGCCACAGCACCTCTGCCTCCAAATGTATAAGTTGTAACGTTGGTGGTCAGCTCTAGCTCCGCATCTCCATTGGTCAAAACCACTTTGGAAAAATTAATGTCCGAAACATTGATGATTCGATCCAGTTTTCCGATTCGATCAATAAATTCAGCGATGCGATGATAGGTACCTTCCAATCGGACACTCAGACTCAGCTCATTGTAAAAATCTTTTCGACCTTCGCTACCGGGCTTAAATGAAAGCAATTCTACGTTGGCCTTTTCTGCTTCGACAAACAATTGCTTATATAGCTGATGCACGTTGGCTTCGTTGGGCAACAAAGTCACTGCTCGATCCAATTGCTGATTGAGAATATTCACCTCTTCTTGAAACTGCGGCAGGTTGTCAGCCACCGCTTGGTTTTCAACATATTTTTTTTCCAGTTTTTGGCTTTCGGAGCGCTTCTGCTCCAGCTCTTTGACCTTGGGATCGTAAATTAGAAAGTAAAGCACCGCGAACAAAACAAAGGGAATCGCCACAATGGCTGCCCAGCGGGCTGGCATGGGCACTTTGGAATACTTATCAATCAGCTGATCCATGCTACGCTCCCTTCGGTGTGTAATTAACGTTGGATGTGATGGAGAATTTCTGCAATTCTTTTTGTCCTTCGATGGACTGATCGACCTTCTCCAAGACAACATTGGTGAAATAGGGAGACTCAATGAGCAGATCCACAAATTCTTCCAGTGTTGGGCCATCCATGGCAAAACCATCAATGGAGAGTTTTTTGCCCGTTTCTTTAAATGACAACACCCACACTTTGTCTGGCAACAGCTCTGAAAACTCTTCCATAAAAAATACAGGACCCGTTCGCTGACGGTTGAGCTGCTCAATGGTGGATATTTTACGCTCAAGTTCGGCTTTTTGCTTTTTAAAACCTTCAACTTTGGTGATGACAGAATCCAGCGCTTTGATTTTGGTATTTAAACGCGTCGTGTACTGATCTTCGTGCTCAATCTTTTTATTGATGGATATGTCCATGATTAAAAAATAAGCCGCCGTTGAAAGCAAACACAGCACAACCAAAATTCCCATTTGCAAAAAGAAAACGTTCTTTTTAAATTCGTTCTTGGTGGGCAGCAGGTTAATATAAATCATCGATCCCCCAGTACCCGCATGGCAAGACCCACTGCAACCGCAGCAGAAGGTGCAACTTCTTGGATTTGCTCATAGCTAAACTTGTTCTGATTGATTTCAATTTCTTTGAAAGGATTCACAATTTCAACCGGCAAATCCAGCTTGGATTCAATAATGTTGGAAAGGGTTGGAATTTTAGAAGAGCCGCCCATAAGAAAAATTCGAGACACTTTGCCACGTGCCGAAGAGGCCGCGTAAAAATCCATGGACCGTTGAATTTCGCCCGCGATGGCTTCCGACACAGAGCGAATAATACCGCCCACTTCTTGTGGAATCACGGCTTCAGTGGTTTCCATGGGCGCACCAAAATCTCCACCCAGCTTCAATGACTCGGCTTGTTCCAAACTCACGTTCATCTGTTTTTGAATTTCACTGGTGTAAAAATTGCCCCCGATATTGATGTCTCGCGTGAAAGCCGAGATGCCATTTTCCAAAATATTCACGTTTGATATGCTGGCACCAATGTTGACCAATGCCACCACATCGTTTTGGTAGCCTGGATAATTGTATTGAAACATGTTTTCGATGGCAAACGCATCCACGTCCATAATTAATGGCTTTAGTCCTGACTCAAGCAGCAAATCGGTGTATTCGCCCACCGTCTCTTTTTTGGCCGCGACCAGAATGACATCCATTTTTCCGGCTTCACCTTCCATGTCGTCGATGTCTAAAATTTGAACATCGTAAAACACGTCATCTTTGTCATAGGGGATGTATTGCTCCATTTCCCACTGAATGCCCTCTTCCAATTCTTCTTGGGTCATGTAGGGATAGGTGAATTTTTTCATGATCACGGCGTGGCCGGAGATGGACGCGACGACATTTTTATTCTTAATTTGGTTGTGGGCGATGATTTCACGAATCTTGCTGGTGATGTTGTCTTTACTTACAATGGTGCCGTCGACAATGGTTTCTGGCTCCAAAGGGGCAATTTGAAAATACTCAAGCGTGTACATGCCTTTGTTGTCCTTAAGACCGACCACTTTGATGCTACTGGAACCAATGTCGATTCCTATGAGATTTTTTCCTTTTTGAAACAACAATGTATGTTCTCCCCTGTTTCGCTCACCCGCTCTGCTGTAAAATTGGATCGCACTTATTTTAAGTTGCAAGAATCCACATGAATACAACAGGCCTATCCAGAATATTGTAGGGGCAATTTTACAATAGAACAACTTTTTCCACGAAAAAAAGAGGCAATTGATGAAAATAACTTCCTTTTTTTATGTTTTTAAAACCATTGAGCCCTAACCATGACAGAACATTCTGTGATATAATCATGGGAATGAAAATTGCTCCATTTTACTCTAAAAATGGCTACTTTCGTTCACAAAGGGGCCTTACACTCATTGAGCTGATGATCGGCACAGTGCTGCTTTTGGCCGTCAGCGCAGGGGTCTTTCGGTTTGTGCGTGAATTTTCCACCAAAACTTCCAGTGCTCAAGAGGAATTGAGCGTACAAAAACGCGTCATTGGTTTTAAACGCTTGCTGTCCGAAGAAGTGGAAAACATCGTGCCCATGCAAAACTCACGCGCCTCTTTTCTATCTGTGTCGCGCCCGTTTGCCTGCGTTAATACCAGTGACGCGAATGAAATCCAGGAAATGAGCTGGAGCCTAATTCCTTTCCCCGGCTACAATTTGGACGAATATACATCCACCGCTGCCTTTGGTGATTTGTTCACCAACCCGGTCGACCCCACCATTTATTTTGATAATGCTTCAGACGCAGAAGCCGTTGATTTAAGTGATGGTGTTATTTTTGCCACCGTGGATCGCGAGGCTTCTCTGATTCAAGTGGCGCGAAATGCCGCGGGTTCCCTGTTTCCCACGGCGCAAATTGACCCCAGCGATGGGTCATTTGTGGATCAACCCATTGTTTTGGAGACCCGAGACGGTTTGGAAGTCGGCGACTATATATTTATATCCGATTCTTTCAAACGCGACCTTGTACGCATCACCTCTTTGGTCGAAAGAGCCGATGGGTTTGGCTTTGATGTTTTTCACAACAACGCGTCCATTTGGAACATTCCATTTGAATATGACTTTGGCTACACCCGTGACAACAGTGGCAACCAAATCGAAATCCCTGGAGGGGCCTATGTGGTCAAAGCCAACATTTCCTCTTATTTCTTCGATCCAGACACCAACACCATCCAAAAAGACAACCATGTATTGGACGACGGCTTTAACCCCGATACCCTGGCGTATGGTGCCAGTGGTTTGGTATACGCTTTTCAACCCATTTTGAGCAACGTTCAGCAGTTCAAAATAGGATACCGCGTGGTCGACCCCTTAGACAATGTAGCCGACGGTGTCGATGACACCATCGTTACACGCACCCCACGCCCCGGAATATACGGACGGGATTATGCACGCTGCATTGTAACCTCTGAAGCGTTTTGCGACTGCCAAAATCAATTGGGCTTTTCGGACATGAAAAAATTGGAACTGGACATCACCATGCTCCCCGACCCTTCCGACCCAGGTGCTGCGGGTCAAAAGCTGGCCACCAATCTCTCTTTCGTGCCTAAAAAACTGGTGGACCCTCCCTCGGGCTCTTCAACATCCCTTTTATTAAACAAACCTGAACTACCGGGCGTGTATGTTGAAAACACCAAGCCGGCCAGCGAACTGGATTCAAATGGTGGATCCAGCGGATCGGACGGTCCCATTGGTGGGGGAAGCGGAGGCAATTAATGATGCATCAATTAAAAAACAAAGCTCAACGAGGCGTTGCGGTGATGACCGTGATGATTATTATTTTGGTGCTGACGGTGTCGGTTTTTATGCTGGCTCGAAACACCCAATTTGTCACCAAGCTATCGGGCTTCTTTAAACGCAGCGAGCAGCTTCAGGAAGAAGCTGAAACTGGCATTGTACTTGCGCGCACCGATTTATCTCGCCTGTTAAACAATTCTCAAATGGGCGATCCTGGGTTGGAGAGTTTTGTAAAAATACCCGACGAAGACGAGCCATTGGAAGCCGCCTTTCATGAAGGTCTGTATTTTGACTTTGACAACAGCCTGGGCGATCGCACACTCACGCCCCGCTATACACGCAACAACGGAGACATCACCACCAACATTTACTATTTCCCTGAAGACCCTTGTTTGGTGAGCGCTTGTGGCAATTTGAATGAATACGATCGACGCTTGCCCAAATATTTTTTGGTGGTGGCTGAAGCTGTGCAGCAAAGCACGGGCGAAGTGTATACCATTGAAAGCCGAATCCAGATTCGAATGGAAAATTTTGCAGAGATTTCGTTGGGCATTCATGGGGTGGGCTCATTTCCCGATCCAGATAGCAATTTTTATTTTTACCCGGGTATGTATGGCCGCACGCATATTAACCTGCCGGCCGATCAAGTCATTTTTCAATTTTCCACAGGGGTATTTCGCAACGACTCGGTTGAAAATTTGGTGGAGGATTCGCGCAATCGCTTTTGGTTTATGGACCCCGTGACCTTCCACAATGAAACCCCCAG
The DNA here is from genome assembly GCA_964497185.1 of uncultured Bdellovibrionales bacterium. GTDB lineage: Bacteria > Bdellovibrionota_G > JALEGL01 > JALEGL01 > JAGRMV01 > CAZCBX01. Next base: position 44,655 of record CAZCBX010000003.1, read on the forward strand.
CGGCCAGGACCACCCGTTTAAAGTCCGTACCCAAACCACGGGGTGGTCCATCAATGCTGATGATCCTTCTACGGCCTACCAGTATGAAGTTAAACCCTACGTCGAGTTTGAAGAAGGCTATAAAGATGGCGTCAACATCGATGACGATGCGGGGTTTACAGTTCCCACTTCCGATGCCTACATTGACAAACTAAAAAATGATTACAGTGCCAATACCATCACAGCCAACTGTGGCGGTGCTGTGGGTGGGTATGTTGACAAATGTTATAAACTCAACGGTGCAGAAATTTTGGAATACAATTGCAATGTCAACAGCTCAGGCATGATGGGCCGGATTGATGATCCAGTTTTATTTTGGGTGGATCCAAACAAAAACCAAACCACCAATCCACAAAATTTAAAACCTGCCTTGGAAGATTTCGTAAACAACACAAGCACCACCACACAGCCCAGTTATGTGCTGGATACACTCAATATGAGCACAGCCAACAATCCCCTTGACCGTTACCAAGGCGAATGGGCGGACCGGCTTAACGGCACCAGTGGAAACGCCCTACCGGATACACTCGATTCTACAGGTATTTATGTGTGTGAAGGCTCCGATGATTCTTGCGGATGCCGCGTTCACATCAAAGGCATTTTGGATGGTCAGCTGACCATGGTCTCTGACCGTGTGGTGATCGAGGGTGATTTGGTGTATCAAAACCAAAGCGCTTCCGCCTCAGATGATATTCTTGGCATCATTGCGCGCGAACAAGTTGAAATTCCTGAGGGCATTCCCCAAGGCATCAGTGTACCCTCTCAGGCCGATCCTATAACTGAAGCGCTTTCAGTCGATAAATACTCACCCATTGGCGACGGAGATTCCAACACCATCACGCCCGCTGAAGCTTATTTGGGCATCACCAATTTTATTCCGCAAAACAGTGGGAGTTATGAAGACCGTGATGTGGGTGATGAAAGCTACGCTTCGTATGCCAACTATTGGGATCGCAATGCAGACAGTTCTTTGGCATCCGGCTTTCAGGCCTACAATGCGGTCAACGCTTTGGATATCGACGCACACATTTATTCTTCGGGCCCGTTGGTCGTTCAAGGTATTTTTAACCCTGAAGCCAATGCCGACCAGGGCATCGGTGTTTTAACTTGTGAAAATGCCGACTGCAGCGAAACCAAAAGACGCAACCCTTTTGAGGTGAACGATCCCGACGTTTCTTTTTTCGCTCAAACTCAATCGTTCTATGCAGTCGATGGTGATGGCAATTATTTGCAGGATGGTGATGGCAACAACATTGTCTACACCAATGCCTCGGATGTTCCTTCCGGTTATAGCTCAGAAACGGCCGAAAGCATTTATACGCCCATCACCAATTCAGCGGGCCATGTGGTGGAACCCATGTATTATGCCAATGGTGTGGGGCCGGGCAATCCCAACATCATGTACAATTTGCCTTCCAACCAGGCCTACACCGACTATGCCGACCCATATTACAACCCCGATACCAACGGCAAAGGCGAAGTGATTCCACGCGCAGGCGGCACGTTGTTGTCGGTGTTCGGTAGCATGAATACACAGTTTTTCTATTCGCAACAAAACTACAATGCCAAAAACTATGGTTTTAAAGCCAAAATTTTTAAAAATGATCCCAGATCGTTTTATTTGATTCCACCAGGCTTTCCGCCCACCAACATATCGCTGACCGAAGAGGTGTTTCGCAAATCTTTTATGGGTCGATCCAAACTTTTGCAGTAAATCGATCCATCACCCATTCGAAATAAAAAAAAGCCCAGCAAATTTGCTGGGCTTTTTTTAAAAGTGATACAGCGAAAATTTTTTTACGCTGTGGCTTCCGTGGTTTCTGACTTTGCAGCGGAAGACTTCGATTCAGCAACTGAGCCTTTTTGCTCATCTGCATTTTCTTCAGAAGGTTGCTCAATGGCGGTGGTTTCGGTTAAACCTTCATCACCAGTGATGTTTCGCTCACGGCCATCTTTGGTGATGCGCAAAGATTTGCCTTTGAGTTTGCGAATGTAAAACAATTTTGACTGACGCACGCGTCCTTGTTCCACGATTTCAATTTTTTCGATGTTGGTGCATTGCATGGGGAAGATACGCTCTACGCCCACGCCAAAACTCATTTTACGCACGATAAAACTGGCTGAATTGCCGCCACCTTTTTTGGCAATGACGATGCCTTGAAAAATTTGAATTCGCTCTTTTTCACCTTCGATGATGCGAATATGAACCCGAACTGTGTCGCCTGGTTGAAAATGAGGGTGTTTTTTTTCCTGCAAGCCGTTGATAATTTCTTGTGCATTCATGACGATGTCTACTTTCTACGAATCTTTTTTGGATTTGCTCAATGACAAAATGTTCGCCTCTTTTAGTAAATCTGGGCGCATTTGTAAAGTCCTTTTTCGCGACTGTTTTTCACGCCAATCCCTTATTTTTTCATGGTTTCCCGACAAAAGCACCTCTGGCACCGCCATGCCGCGAAATACAGCGGGTTTGGTGTACTGAGGGTGCTTGTAGCGGCCCGATGTAAAGGTGTCTTGCTGCACGTTTTCCACCGAGCCAATCACACCAGGCACCAAGCGGGATATGGTTTCCATCACAACCATGGCCGCCAGCTCACCGCCTGATAGCACAAAATCACCAATGGACACCAGTTGATCGACCCAGTGATCCAAAAACCGTTGATCAAACCCTTCATACCGGCCGCAAACCAGAATCAACTGTTGCCACTGGGCATGGAGGTCTTCGGCCATGGGCTGGTTGAATGTTTGACCCTGAGGCGACATGGCAATGACTTGGCTGGATGCCAGGCGCTCAATGGACTCCAATGCTGCCACCAGCGGTTCGATGGACAAAACCATACCGGCACCACCCCCATACGGGGTATCATCTACTTTGTGATGTTTTTGCGTGGAAAACGCACGCAAGTCATGCACATGCAAATCCAATTTGCCCTGGGCCTGGGCGTTTTGCCAAATTTTGCTGACTTGCAAGCTTTCAAGCGCTTCGGGAAACAATGTGATGACATCAAAACGCATCAGATTCTTGCTCCTGGCCATGCGGGCCGGAATAAATATCGATGGGCTCGATGACAATTTGCCGCTGGTCCAAATCCACCGAATGAATCCAAGGGGCCATGAACGGCACGTCGATTTCCTTGCCATCAGGACCAAGCACAACCAAAACGTCATTGGCGCCCGTAACCAAGACTTCTTTTACCTTGCCCAGTGTGTGGCCTTGTACATGCAAGACGCTGCACCCAATCAAGTCTACATGATAGTATTGCTCGTCCTCACATGCGTCCAACGCTTCACGCGGCACGTACACCGGTTGCAACACTAAATTCTGAACGTCTTCAAGTCGGGATGCTTCTTTAAACGAAATTAAATGATGTTTTTGATAAGGTACACACCGCGCCACATGCCATAGAATTTTTTGGTCTGTGCCAAGCCATACGGGCTTGTCAGGCTGAAAATAGGAAGATTGAGGGTTGTGAAGGCGTAGGCGGATTTCGCCTTTTAAACCTTTGGGCTTGCCCAACACGCCCATCTCAATGTAGCTGCTCGCTGAAGAGGTCATTTGCTTTCTCTTACCATCACCTGGGTGGTGCGAGCAAGCCGATGATGATGTGAATGCAATGCTTAATCAATGATTTCAAGCATCACACGCTTGGAATCTTTGACTGCTGCGGCACTTAGAAGCGTACGAATGGAACGAGCCGTGCGGCCCTGTTTGCCAATGATTTTGCCTAGATCTTCTTTATTCACGCGTAGTTCATACACGCAGGTTTGTTCGCCAGCGATTTCGTTGATGTTGACGTCTTCGGGAAAATCAACCAGTTCTTTGACAATGAGTTCCAACAGATCTTTCATCTTGATCTCCTAATCTATCAATTTGAGCGTGAGCAAAACACAGCTTGACGGTGGGCTTGCGCGCAAAGTCGAAAAGCAGTGTTATAGGTTTTAATGAATATGAAAAAAACTTATTTATTTTTCGCGATGCGGAGAAGCAAGCGTTTAACCGCGTCTGAAGGCTGTGCGCCTTTGCTTATCCAATGGTCAATGCGGTCTTTTTTCACCTCACCCACAGCGTTGGGGTGTTTGGGATCAAAATATCCTACATTTTCCAAATAACGTCCGTCTCGTCGGCTGCGAGAATCGGCAACAACAACACGATACATCGGGGCTTTTTTCATGCCTTTTCTTGTAAGTCGAATAGTAACCATAGTTCGGGTCTTTTACACGATCCGCCGCGGGAAAACAATGAAAAATGCGAGGGAAAATGATGGTTGGGTGGATAAAAATCAGCGATGATCGAATGGATCACTATTATTTAATTTTATCTATAAATACAAGTACATAACTGCCACAAAGACTTTCAAATGACTACACAGTTGATCCACCACTGTTTAAATTGTGCATGCATCCAAGCCAAATAAGGCTTAATTTTGATCAATCCCATGCAAAATAGCCTGCTGCGGGCATTTGCACTTGTATAACGATTCATACACATGCTAAGGTGAAAGAATAACCCCTGGAGAAAGTCGTGAAAAAATGGGCTTCCACATTGATCACCTATGCCATGATGCAAACGGCGGTGGCGCAAAATACTTATTATGATGCGACAAGCGTAACCACCTTACAAGGTGAGCTACCCAGCGATGAAAAGTGGGAAAAAATTGGTTGTCACGATATGCCCAACGTTTCTACGCAAAACCATGTTCATTTTGCAAGCAGCTTTGGCGGTCTGTCTTACGAATGTCAGAAAATTTATCTTTATTGGAAACTGATACAGCCTTCCCTGCAAAAAGCCATACTGGATGAACTGCATCAGCGAAACGAAAAAATTAAAACAGTAGCTTTTTATTTTGACATCGACGTGCCGCAGTTCAATCTTTACAAAACCCGCATGAAACTTGCGGTGCGGTTTGAAGAGCGTGGTGGTTGGGGTATGTATACGAACAAAGGCATTACGAAAGAAGTCGATTTACCACCAATATCCGATGATGCGCTGTTGTGTTTGCTGGAAGATGAGACGGTAGGATGCACGGATTTTATTCTGGATCACTTGAATCAAGATTCACATGTCCTGATAGAAAAATTGGCTTATCACGAAGACCATAAAAAGTTTGTCATGGCTGTGGTTGAAAACATTGTCAATGAATTCTAAAACACGTTAGAACGTGTCACCCGCGCATAAGCGGCATCCGAGATAAAAAGTTAAAGACGCGACAAAGTTTAGCGCTGCATTTTGCCAAACATGCTTGCCGCTGCTTTTTTGCCGCCCAATTTTTGAAAACGGCTCATCATGGTTTTGGCTTGCAAAAATTGTTTTAACATTCGATTGACTTCAGCCACTGATACGCCCGCACCTTCCGCAATGCGTTTACGGCGACTACCATTGAGAAGTTTGGGGTTGCGTCGTTCCTGTGGGGTCATGGACCGAATGATGGCCTGGGTTTTGCTCATTTCTTTTTCGGGCAAGCCGCCAGCCATCATTTTTTTCATCTGGGCGCCGCCAGGCAAAAGTCCGACAATGCTTTCCATCGAGCCCATTTTTTGAACAGACTGCAGCTGCTCTTCAAAATCTTCCAACGTGAATTGATTTTTGGCCAGCTTGCGTGACAACTCTGCCGCGCGTTTTTCGTCGACCACTTTTTGCACTTTTTCAACCAGCGTCACCACATCGCCCATACCCAAAATGCGCGAAGCCAATCGCGATGGATACAAACGCTCAAATTCGTCAATTTTTTCGCCCACCCCTAAAAAAGCAATGGACGCGCCCGTGGTATAAAGAACCGATAGCGCACTTCCGCCCCTGGCATCGCCATCCATTTTGGTCAAAATCACGTTGTCAAACGGCACATGTTCATGAAAAGTTTGGGCCACTGTGACTGCGTCCTGACCGGCCATGGCATCCAATGCGTACAGAATCCAATCGGGTTGGACCGTTTCTTTGATTCGAGCCAGTTCGTCCATTAGATTTTCGTCAATGGCCAGACGGCCTGCGGTATCCACAATAACGGTGTCGGCGGCGATTTCTTGCCCTTTGACTTGCGACAACGCCGTTTGAACCACTTGAACGGGATCATTTTCGCGTGATTCAAATACTTTTAAACCGTGCTCCTTGCCGATGGATTCAAGCTGCTCGCGTGCGGCTGGACGGGATGTGTCGGCTGGAATGAGCAGAGGCATTTTGCCCAGTTCGTCACGAAAATACTTGGCCAGTTTACCGCAGGTGGTGGTTTTACCTGTTCCCTGAAGGCCCATCACCAGAATTTTTAACGGCTTGCTGGCAGGTTTCGGCACTTCGACTTCTTGCTCACCCAACATGCGAATCAAGCTATCGTGCAAAATTTTAATAAATTGTTGATCTGGACTTACGCCCAACAGCACTTCTTCACCCAGTGCTTCTTTGCGAATGGAATCAATGATGGATTGCACCACACGATACTGAACATCGGCTTCCAATAGGCTTAGGCGTACTTCCTCGATGGCCCCTTCAATGTTTTCTTCGGTGATTTTTCCTTGGCCCCGCAGATTTTTGACTGTGCGTGAGACTTTTTCGGTTAAACGATCAAACATACATTCTCTCCGTTATGGTCCTACCCATGGTTGCAGATTCGCGGCCACCGCAGGTGTGGCCATTTGCAGCTCCATCATGATGGCCAAAATCGTCACGGTGATCATCAAAAACAATGTTATACCGGCCATGATGATCAATTTTTTTGACGCTGGTTTGAAGGCGATCACGCAGAAGGCCATACCGATGCATGCGGCCAAAAGTGTTAAGTTAATTGCGCCCATCGTCGCTAATGGCATATTTATCTCCATTCATATCTTTTGCTTCTTGAAGCATTTGCGTGTAGTTTCAACCGCATATGCAGACTACCTCTACTCCAGAACAAGCAATCTTGCAAGCTAGCAGTGCCAGCGTGGCTTACTTGGGCGATGATTTTCAAGTATTTCGATTGGCGGGTGACGCGTCCAACCGTGAATATTTTCGCGTTTTGCATCACAACCGCGATTCATGTGTGTGGATGCTTTTACCAGAAAGTGGTCAAGAGTCCTTGGCACAAGAATACGAAAACACATCCCATGTGCCCAGCGACCTGCCTTTTTTAACTGTGGCCCAACACCTACAAGCCAAAAATGTGCGCATTCCAGAAGTGCTGGTGGCCGATGTGCCCCATCGCACTCTATTGCTGGAAGATTTGGGCGACACCATGCTCATTGATCCATTGGCGCATCAACCCAAAAAATATTTGTCTAAAGCGCTGGACTTGTTGGCGCAAATATCTGCACCCGACGGTCCTGAGCTTCAGCAGGGTTTGGTGTATCAACGCAAATTTGATCAAGATTTGTACAACTGGGAATTTGAGCATTTTTTAGAGTACGGCATCATGAATTTTATGGAGTTTGATCCCGAAGAAGTGCAAACCATTCGGCAAAATCTTCACAAGCTTACCCAAGAATACGTGACGTGGGCGTCCGTTTTTTGCCACCGGGACTTTCATTCGCGCAATATTTTGGTGGAAGATGCTCAAACTTTGGCGGTCATTGATTTTCAGGATGCGCTGCTGGCACCTCTTTATTATGACTTGGCGTCTTTACTCAAAGATGCCTATGTAGAAATCGATCGTCCCATGCAAAAAGAATTGGTGGCCTACTATCAATCGGTGATTGATGACAGTTACGCAGAGAAAAAACTGCCTGCCGAAGAATTTTTGTATCGTTTTGATATCATGAGTTTGCACCGAAATTTAAAGGCCGCGGGCCGGTTTGTCTATTTCGATCAGGTCAATAACAATCCTGACTATCTCAAATACATTCCCCAGTGCATGAAATACGTTGTGGAAACGCTGCAGGCTTATCCCAAATTGTCACCACTGCGTCACGCACTGGAACCCTATGCGGAAAAACTGATTGTCGAGGTATAAATGACTCGATTGCGCCAAGGCATGTTTTTATGCGCAGGGCTATCCACGCGCATGCGACCGTTGACCGACAGCATTCCCAAAGTTTTGCTTCCTTTTGGGTCACAAACCATCTTATCGTGGATGAGTCATTATTTTGCGCAACAAGGCATTGAACAAATTTCCATGAACCTTCATCACGGTGCCAACCACGTGCTCGACGAATTGGCTTCGCATGACTGGCCTTTGGACATTCATACTTTTGAAGAAGAAACCCTTTTGGGCACAGGTGGTGGTATCAAAAACATGCAAGCTTCCATCACAGACAACCATTTTTTTGTCATGAATTGCGATGTGATGACGGAAACCATTTTGCAAGACATGCTTGCCTTTCATCAAGCCAAACAAGCCTTGGCCACACTATTGGTGGTGCCAGATCCAAAGCAAAAATACACCCCGATTCACCTTCATCCGAACCAACAAATCGACAGCATTTTGCAAACATCCAGCCAACAAAAGCGGGTCGGCATGTTTGGCGGCGTGACGATCTTTTCTAGAAAAATCTTCCACCACATGCCTTTACAATCAACTTTTTGCATGGTGCGTGACCTGCTTGAACCGCTTTGCCAAGAGGGCCGGATTTTTGGGTACCCGCAAGAGATTCCTTGGTGGGACACGGGCGAGGTGGAATTATACCATGATGCCATCAAACAGCTAACAGCCAACCCACTGAGCTGGATGCGTAAATCGTAAAACTTAAGCTATTAATTTGGCCAGGTCACCCGTGCTGTACATGTCACGGACGATGTCACAACCACCAATAAACTCACCATTGACGTACAATTGAGGAATGGTCGGCCAGTTCGAAAACTCTTTGATGCCCTCACGAATTTCTGGGTCTTCCAATACGTTGAAAGTTTCATACGTTGCACCCACCTGCTCCAGACACTGCACCGTTGCACCCGAGAAGCCACACATGGGCATTAACTTGTTGCCTTTCATAAAAAGCATAACGTTGTTTTCTTGAATCAGTGCTTCAATTTTCTTTTTGGTTTCTTCTGACATGATGACTTCCTTTTGGTTTATTCTGTGGAACTTGATATTTTTTCCCATTGCGCGGGAGTAAAAGCGCGGATGCTCAAAGCGTGAATGGCTCCACCCACGTCGCTGCCCAGTGCGCTGTAAACGCTTCGATGTCTTTCGATGGGGGTTTGGCCTTCGAAGGATTCCGCCACAATGGTCACTTGAAAGTGATCGCTGGTGCCGGTTAGGTCATCGACGGCCACCTGGGCACCTGGAATGTTTTCTTGAAGCGTTTGGGCTATTTTTTCTCTTGACCACATGCCGCCTGCATATCAGAAAGGCCATCGATCAACAAGCTACGAAAGTTTTATAATCGGTTCTGGTTGATCAACACCGTCAAGGCTTGGTGGGCTGGCGCAAGGTTGTCATATAGCAAAATGTCGTCTTTGCCATCGCCATTGATGTCACCAATGGCATGCCGTCTGGGAACTTTGATTGAAACTAGGGCCGAGGGCACTTTGGCAAAAGCCGTTTTTTTATCCTTTTCTTGCAACACAATGGTTAATTCCTGTGGGTTTCGTGCGTAGAGAACATCCGGCTTGCCATCTCCGTTGTAATCACCATCCAGGGTGGGCATCAAGCCATCGACAAAAAAATCCCTGAGGGAAAAATCAAAATCGATGGTCCGCTGCACGGTCGGTTTTTTCCAGTCAAATGGCGCCTTGCCAGCGCTCTGCTGATACAGCGTAAATTCAACGCTCACTTGCCGTTTGGTCAATGCTTTGATCATGGCCCACACATTCATATTGGTCGAGGCCACCACCACATCGGTTTGTCGATCGGCGTTGACATCTCGAACAAACGCCATCGATGTTTGTTTTTTGGGAAACGGAACCTGCTGCAACTTTTGCCACTGTGTTTTGGCTGCATCATACAGCGCAACATACGCTTTGGATCGAAACAAAGCCCCTGTGCCTTGCACATGATTGATCAACAAATCGGTGGAGGTGTCATCATTGAGACGGGCGGGCAAAAGTGTGGTGTATCCATACGTTTGATTGCGGGCATTGTCCGACAAAATACCAAAGTTTTTCTGGGACACTTGGGTCGGTTGTTGTTGGTCCATTAAATACAGTGTATCCATCCAATGGTAACTCCAATGCCGATCGTCGCCCAACTGCATGGGCTTGATGGTGGCTTTGCGCTGGTAAGAAGAAAACCACGGCTCCAGCGGGGTGGGCAAAACATTGCTCGATGTTGGCCCCACGGGCTGGGCAATGATGGGAATGGCTTTCGTTGAGACCCATTGGCGTTTTTCTCCATCCAATAACCATTGACCGGACGGCGAATGCAGACAAAGCCAAGATGGATGGAGAGGATCGCAAGTTGCATCATGCCACATGGGCCCCCATTGATTGGCAAAAGGTTGTGTTTGGGGCAAATCCACGATGTGCGGCTTGCCCTTGACGCCCTCCTCAGACCAGGAAACCAGCCATACTTGGGTGTGCGTTTGAAAGACAAGCCAACGTTGTGTACCCATGGTGGCCACCGACCAATAAATGGTATGGGCGGGCACTTCCATCAAAGGGGTCAGAGCCCAAAGGTTTTTTCCTTGGGTGATGGTGGACAGCGTGTGGGTCCAATTGGGAAAACTGCCACTGCGCTGCAAAACCAACCAAGTGTCTTTTTTTGTTTCACCCTGCGCTGGGACCACGCGAACATCGCGGACCCACTGTTTGGTTTGAATCACTTGTGTGGCGAACCATTGATTTTGATCTTGCGTTGATAACTGTGCATGGCTACATTCAATCGCGATGAACCACACCAACCCCAGCATTCGAAAAAATTTCACATGCAAAGTCTAGAGCAAAACATTGAGAAGATCAAAAGCCAAATGGATGAAATATTGGGTCCTTTTCACCCCACCCTGCCCCAACCATCCACCAACGTGAGCTTACCCAAAGCCATTGACCATACCTTTCTCAAACCCACCGCTGCGGCCAAAGACATCGATATACTTTGCGACCAGGCCATTACCTTTGGTTTTGGCGCCGTGTGCATTCCTCCTGCATGGACGGCCCATGCTTACGACCGTTTGTCCAGCATGGACATTGAGGTTGCATCGGTGGTTGGGTTTCCATTGGGCTACACCGCAACCGACGTAAAAGCTTTTGAAACCCGCTGGCTGATCGATCAGGGTGCCACTGAAATTGATATGGTGCTTCATCAAGGTTATCTGCACAGCAACCAATGGCAGCTTTTGCAGGCGGACATTCAAGCCGTGGTTGAAGCCGCGCAAAACCATTGTGTCAAAGTGATTATCGAAACAGCGCATTGTAGCGCTAGCCAAATCATACAAGCATGTCTGATCAGCCAACGGGCAGGCGCGCATTTTGTCAAAACCTCGACCGGTTTTGCATCACGCGGGGCCAGTTTGGAGGACATTGCGTGCATGCGTCAAACGGTGGGTGGGTATTTGGGGATCAAAGCCAGTGGCGGGATTCGGACCAAAGCGCAGGCTGAGGGTTTTTTGGCTCAGGGGGCGACGCAAATTGGTGCGAGTCGGGGGGCAAATTGGTTTGGTTGAGGGGCTTTTTTTGGGTTCTTTTTTTACATGGGCGCCGGTGTCAGCTTTTTGGGCTTAAAGCTCGCTAGTCCTCGCTGCGCTGCGGAGACGCTCGCTTCAAGCCCAAAAAGCTGTTGTTTAGATCGAAGTTTATTTTTAAGAAGGAAAAAAAAATACGGATTAAAAAACGCGGAGCTTTGTGCCCGTGGGGGGGTTGCATGAACGTCTCCGCAGCGTAAGCGAGGACTGAGTGAATGCAAAGCCCCCACGGGCTCCTCGGCGCTTGTTCAAAACTTTAATCATTTTTTGTATGCTCAAAATAGGTTCTGCTTTTCTCTTTATTGTTGCGTTTTTGCAAGGTGGGGCGAAGTGTGGCATAAGGTTCGTCTTATGATTGGAACCACCACGCATTCGCAGCTTTTGGAGAGTTTTGATTGGCTCAAGCAGCGTTTTCCCAAGGACACCCCAACCATGGCGTTGGTTTTGGGTTCGGGGTTTAAAAAGTTGTTGGATGAGGTAACCGTCGTTCATCAAGAGGCGTATGATGACATTCCTCACTTCCCGTCTCACCATGTGCAGGGCCATGGTAGTCAACTGATTTTGGGCCAGTTGTATGGCAAGACGGTGCTTATTTTTACGGGTCGTTTTCATATGTATCAGGGCTTAAGTGCTTTTGAAGCGGCGATGCCAGCTTGGATTGCAGCCATGTGGGAGATTCCTTTGTATGTTGCCACCAATGCGGCCGGTGGACTTAATCAAAATTTTCGCGTGGGCGATTTATGCCTTTTGCAAGATCACATCAATCTCACAGGCCATCATCCTTTGTTTGGATTGCAATTGCCCCATTGGGATAATCCTTTTTATGACATGTCTGAAGCTTACGATCCAGACCTCAGGCAGCAATGGCAGCGGGCTGCTCAAGCCACCGGTACGCAGTTGCATGAAGGCACTTATTTTTGGTTTACAGGACCCAACTTTGAAACCCCTGCCGAAGTGCAAATGATGCGGACATTGGGTGCAGATATGGTGGGCATGTCGACAGTGCCGGAAGTGTTGGTGGCCCGAAAGGAAAACATGAAAGTACTGGGTGTTTCCATTATCACCAATACTTATCCATTTCCTGGCCAATCGTTGCAGCAGGCTTCTCACCAGGAAGTCTTAACCCACGCCGACCAAGCGCTAAGCAATTTTATGAATGTTCTTCAAGAATGGATGCAAACATGAGCTGGAGCAAAAAAATTGAACCCCTGATCACGCAAGAAGCCATTGCTCAAAAAGTGAAAGAATTGGGCGCGCAAATCACCCAAGATTACCAAGGCAAAGAGTTAACCTGCGTCTGCATTTTAAAAGGGTCGGTGGTGTTTTTTGCGGACTTGACCCGTGCGATTGATTTGCCGTTGTCTTTTGATTGCATGCGTGCATCGTCCTACGGGCAAGAGCTGACCTCCTCTGGCGACGTTAAAATTGGCTTGGATCTTTCCACTTCCATCAAAGGCAAGCACATTCTATTAATTGAAGACATTGTCGATACGGGCATCACTTTGTCTTTTTTGTTGGATATGCTGGGCACCCGCGAGCCCGCCTCCATTAAAATTTGTTCGTTGCTGCACAAGCCTGCCAATAAAGTCAAAGACGTGCCCATCGACTACTTGGGCTTTAGCATCGACAATCATTATGTAGTGGGTTACGGCCTGGACGCAGCTGAAAAATTTCGCAATCTGCCTTACGTTGGCATTTATCAGGCGTGACCCGCGTGAGATTTGCTTGCATCCTATAAACAAGTTGCGATAAACACTGATACATTGTTAAAAAAATTTAGTAAAAAGGAGAAAAATCCATGTCAGAACGCATTCACACCGACCAGGCCCCTGCCGCCATTGGCCCCTATTCTCAAGCTGTAAAAATCGGCAATTTGCTGTTTACTTCTGGTCAAATTCCTTTGGACCCCCAAACCATGGAAATTGTGGGCGACAATGTGGTGGATCAAGCCCATCAAGTGTTTAAAAATCTACAAGCGGTGCTCAAAGAGGCCGGCGGGGATTTTAGCCATGTGGTCAAAGCCAGCGTATTTGTGAAAGACATGGGTGATTTTGGCAAACTCAATGAGGTGTACGCTGAATATTTGGGCGAATACAAACCCGCTCGCTCCACCGTTGAAGTGGCGCGTCTGCCCAAAGATGTGTTGGTGGAAATCGATCTCATCGCTCAGCTTGGATAAGTTGCACCGTTGGGGTGCATATTTTTTTGACGCTGCTATGTCATTTTCTTGACTTTTTTGCGTCAGGCGTGATAAGGTTCTTACACAAAGCGTTAATGCACGTAAGCATTTGATTTTTAAGTATAATATCTAAAGGAGACTTTGTATGCTGGCCAACCCAGAAGTTCGTATGGTGAAAAAATACCAGAACCGAAAACTCTATGACACCAAAAATTCTTGTTACATCACATTGGAAGACATTGCCAAAATGATCAAACAAGGTGAAGAAGTCAAAGTGATTGATAACAAAACCAAAGGCGATGTCACTTCCATCATCTTAACCCAAATTTTGGTGGATCAAGAAAAAGCCACACGCTCCATTCTGCCTTTGACCATGTTGCGTGACATCATTCAAAAAGGCGAAGGCTCGCTTTTTGATTTCATTCAGCGATATGTGCTTTTGGGCGTCAATAGCTCGCAAGAAAAAATTGAAGAAGCCGAACGTTACATCAACCGTTTGGTTGATCGAGGCGACTTGAGCAAAACAGAAGGTAAAAACTTACTCAAAGAAGTCACCACCGCACCTGAAAACAATCAAGAAGATTTTGATGCATTCATCGGTAACCGCGTGGCCAATGCCGTTCGCGAAGCGTCTGCGCTCAATGACATCCAACAATCCATGGATAAAATTGCAGATCGACTTACCGACATTGAAGACAAACTCTACAAAATAGAAAACCACTAAGTCTTAGACGCTTGTCAAAGCGGTCAAATGCTTATCAAAGAGGTGCTGACATCAGATATCAGCACCTCTTTTTTTGTATTTACTCTACGGTAACTGATTTGGCCAAATTGCGCGGTTGATCCACGTCGCAGCCACGCAACGTGGCAATGTGATAGGATAAAAGTTGCAGAGGAATGGTTTGCAGGACTGGGAGTGAAAACGCATCGCAGTCCGGAATGCGAAGGATTTGCTCGGCCACATGATCCAAGCTGTGATCGCTTTCTTCACATACCGCTATGATGATGCCACCCCGCGCTTTGACCTCCACGATGTTGCTCTTCATTTTTTCATGAAGCTCGGCTTGTGCGGCAAGGGCCACCACAGGCATAACATCGTCAATGAGTGCAATGGGGCCGTGTTTCAGCTCTCCACCCATGTATCCTTCTGCATGAATGTAAGAAATTTCTTTAAGTTTCAATGCGCCTTCCAAGGCAATGGGATAACTCACACCGCGGCCTAAATAGAGAAAGTCTCGACTTTGCACAAACTGGTGCAAAGTTTGTTCGAGGTCGGCACACAATTCCAGCGCATGTTCAATTTTTCGTGGCAGTTCCAACCATGCATGCCCCCATTTTTGCAGCGTTTCTGCGGTCATGTTTTTTTTGCTTTGTCCCAGACCCATGGTCAGCAAGCCCAAACATACTAACTGGGTGGTAAACGCTTTGGTTGAGGCCACGCCAATTTCGGGCCCTGCGTGGGTGTACAATACTTCGTCACACGCTCTGGCAATGGAGCTTTCAACCACATTGCAAATGGCCAAGGTTTGTGCGCCCATGCCTTTGGCTTTGACCACGGCGGCCAGTGTATCAGCAGTTTCACCCGATTGAGAGATGGCCACACAAAGGGTGCCTGGCGTGATGACTGGATGACGGTAACGAAACTCGGATGCAATTTCTACCGTGGTTGGCACTTGGGCATAGGCCTCCAACCACTGCTGCGCCACCAATGCTGCGTGATAACTTGTACCACAAGCCAAAAGCTTGATGGCTTGCACATGTTGAAAAAAATCGGGCTGTTTGAATTCGGCCCACGACACTTGATAAGTGGTGTCCGAAAGTCGCCCGCGCAAGGTATCGGTGATTGCGCGCGGCTGTTCATGAATTTCTTTGAGCATAAAATGGCGGTAGCCTTCTTTTTCCGCGGCAATGTGCGACCACGTTATATGCGTGGGCGAAACATCCAAAGGTGTTTTCTCAAAATCGGTGATGGCAAACCCATCTTTGTTGAGTTTGGCCACTTGGCCATCTTCCAAAATAATGACCTCTCGGGTGTGTTGCAACAGCGCTGGAATATCCGACGCTAAAAAGGTTTCTCCTTGGCCCACCCCGATGATCAAGGGACTTGCATTTTTGGCAACCCATAGGGTGCTCGGATCATTTTTGGCATAAAGCGCCAGGGCAAATGCCCCTTTGAGTTCCTGCAAGGTCTTATAAAGGGCTTGTTCGAGATCGTTGGTTTGTCGAAGATAAGTGTCCATGAGCCATGGGATCACTTCGGTGTCGGTTTCGGATTGAAATTGAACGCCTTGCGCGATTAAGTCTTTTTTAATGGTTTCGTAATTTTCAATGATGCCATTGTGCACCAGCACCAGCTGGTCTGATGCATGAGGATGGGCATTGATCTCAGACGGTTTGCCGTGGGTGGCCCAGCGGGTGTGGCCAATGCCAACTTGACCATCAATGTCCATGGTTTGAAGTTTTTCCTGTAGCTTGGAAATTTTTCCTTTGCTGCGCACCACTTGCGTGTGGTCGCCATCGGCCACAGCAATGCCCGCAGAGTCATAGCCTCGATATTCAAGACGGGTTAACCCATCGACCAAAATGGGGGTGGCTTTTTGAAAACCAATGTATCCAACAATTCCGCACATCGCTTTATCCTCTTTCAATCGAATGCAGGATGCTGACGCATCCACGCATCCATATGCGCAAGGCTTGGCAAATCATTGATCCCTTGCACCTCTTGGTCACTAGACAAACAGAGCGAGGTGACCTTCTTGCCTTGCTTTGCCGCCATGGCCACCACATCGGTTAGATAGTATTCGTTTTGTTGATTATTGCAATCCAGTGCGAACACAGACTCAAATAAAAAAGCCGCATCGTACACCCCAATGCCTGTATTGATTTCGCTGATTTGCTTTTGTGCTTCGCTGGCATCTTTTTCTTCCACAATGCCACATACACAGCCCTTCTGATTTTTGATGATGCGCCCGTATCCCGTGGGTTTGGCCACGTTGGCCGTTAGCATGGTCACGGCAGCTTGAGCATCTTGGTGCGTGCGGATCAACGTTTGAAGGGTTTTGACAGTGATGGCGGGCACATCACCGTACAGCACCAACACGTCACCTTCAAAGTGAGCCAGGGGTGCATGCGCAAACTGAACGGCATGGCCCGTACCTTTCATGCCCTCTTGATGCGCCCACTGCACGTCTTGTGCGTTTCGAAAAGCTTCTTGCACCATGGCGGCTTGATAGCCCACAATCACCACCAAATGTTCTGGCTTCAACTGACGCGCAGATGTCAAAACATGGGCCAACATGGGTTTATCTGCCACTTCATGCAAAACTTTTGGTTTTTCCGACTGCATGCGGGTTCCTTTGCCAGCAGCGAGAATGACAACAGCCAAAGGAGGCTGGGCCGGCTTCTTTTTGATTGAAATCATGGTCAGATATCCATATGATGGTTTCTGAACATCGTCAAACATTGACCCTATAAACGCACCAACCAGAAGGCTTTTCATTCACATCCATGCAACCTGAATATCCCATCGAATTTGGCAAATACACCTTGCTCCGAAGAATCGCCGTTGGTGGCATGGCGGAAGTGTTTCAGGCCAAACTTTTGGGCCCCAAGGGCTTTGAAAAAAAACTCGCCATCAAACGAATTTTGCCCGAATTTTCAGAAGACGATGAGTTTGTCGAAATGTTTGTGGATGAGGCGCGCATTTCATCCCAGTTTCATCACAGCAACATTGTGCAGGTGTATGACTTTGGTCAGGTCGACCATCGCTTTTATTTGGCCATGGAGCTTGTGGAGGGCACCAACTTAAAAAATCTTTTTTTTCGAACCCTTAAGCAAAAAAAATCGCTCAGTCGTCCGCTGATCTATTACATCATCGCGCGGGTTGCTTCCGCCCTCGACTATGCGCATAAAATGAAAATCGAAGGCCAGGACGATTACCTACAGCTTGTACACCGAGATGTCAGCCCACAGAATGTATTGATTTCTCGGCGTGGGGAAATCAAGCTGACCGATTTTGGCATTGCCAAGGCCACCATCAAAATGACCCAAACCCAGCCGGGCAAAATTCAAGGCAAGTACAGCTACATGTCGCCAGAACAAGCCCTGGGTAAAAAAATTGATCATCGCACGGATATTTTTTCACTGGGCATCATTTTTTTTGAACTCTTAACCGGCAAAAAAGTGTACGGCTCATCCGATAGCATTGAGCGATATCAGCAAGCCACCAAAGCCAATATTCCTCGCTTGGGCAGCTTGGTCGATGACATTCCATCTGAAATTGAAAGTTTGGTCATGAACATGTTGGCCAAAGATCCCAACGACCGGCCTGCCGATGGCGCAACCATCGCCACAACGTTGACTCCTTTTTTCAGTCAAGTTTCGGAAGATTCTTTAACCAGCGAATTGGGCGATCTGACCAAACAGCTTTTCCCGCCTGCACCGGGCGAAGTCAGCGAGAGCAGCAGTAAAAAACCCATTACACAAGATTCCACCAAGCCACGAAGTGACATTGAGTGGCAAGGGTCCTCCCTTGAACCTTCACAGGGTGATACCAAAGTTCAGCCCTATGTCTCGCTGCTGAATCAAAATGAGTCTGAAAATTCTGTGTCCAAAGAAATGACGCTGATTGAATCCACGGTCAAACGCCTGATTGAAACCTCCATATGGGTCAAAGCATTGGGTCTGGTTTTGTTCATTGGTTTGCTTACCCTGCTTTTTTATCAACCCTGGTTTGACATGCGTCCACCCAGCGATGAGGAAATCGCACTGCTTGAACCGGAAGAAATACCGCCGGCGCCCGTTGATGAAAATCAAGGGCCGGACACATTGGCGTTGGAAATGGAACTGGCCGGTGTTGAAAATGAAATTGACGCAGTAGAGTCTCAAATTCAGACCATAAAAAGCGCAGCCGCCAAGCCCAAACCCACAAAGCCCAAAACCACCCCCAAAAAAGTTGTCAAAAAAGCGCCCAGCTGTCCCTCCGGCATGCGCCTGATATCTTCGGGTGAATTTGCATTCGGTTCGGACCCCAATGATCCCGACCGTCAGGCGCTGATTGAAAAACCTTTTGCGCGCGTTTCACTCTCTTCTTTTTGCATCGATACTTATGAATACCCAAATGCAAAAGGCCAACAGCCACAAACCAACGTCAGTTATCAAGAGGCAAAACAACTCTGCCAACAAAAGGGGAAACGGTTGTGCAGCGATCAAGAGTGGGAACGTGCTTGCAAGGGGGCCGCTGCCAATCAGAATATGGCATTTTCTTACGGGCAAACGTTTGTCGACAATCAGTGTCACGTGCAAATGACAGAGCCGGGCATGGAACCCCTATCTTCTCCGGTGCCCTCAGGCACCAAAGCAGAATGCAAAACGGCTGAAGGGGTGATGGATATGAGCGGCAATGTCATGGAGTGGACCTCCACCCAAGGCCACCTCAATTCCAGCGCGTACATCAGCAAAGGCGGGTCCTACAGCTCGGGTGCTTACGCTTCTCGTTGTTCTTCACTGCAAGAATGGCCGCCCGAGACCAAAAGTCAGGCCATGGGCCTACGCTGCTGCAAATCGCTGTAATGAAGCACAAACGTGAAATCTCCATGGACCCCATGACCTTTGCATTTTGCTGGTTGACGAAATTGTAACATCCGTTACATTGCCTCGCCTATGCATGCTGCTTCTGATTTTACATTTTCTGAAAACTTTCAGGTACGCCCATGAGCAGCCGATGGCTTGAAGGCCTCAACCCCGAACAACGCCAAGCAGCTTCTCACAATGAAGGCCCTTTGCTTATTTTGGCTGGAGCGGGTAGCGGCAAAACCACCGTTTTGGTTCATCGCACAGGCCGCATGATTGATGAGCGCCTGGCCCGTGCCGATGAAATTCTTGTGTTAACCTTTACCAACAAAGCGGCCAAAGAATTAACGGTCCGCGTACAGAAAAAAATTGGCCCCATGGCCAAGCGCTTGTGGGCTGGCACGTTTCACTCGTTTGGTCTATCCGTGCTCAAAAAACACCATCACCACCTTGGCCTTCCCAAAGCATTTGGCATCATCGACCAAGCCGATGCCACAAGCATTGTCAAAGATCTGCTCAAAACCATCAACCACTATGACAAAAGCGATTTTGACCCTGCCAAAGTACTCGAATTGCTGGGAAAAATTCGTGCCGACGATCCAGACATCATCGACACACCTGAATACAAGGAGATGGCAGAAGCCTTACTTCCCGCCTACCTTCAACGGCTGCATGTGATGGGCGTGGTGGACTTTGACGGTTTGTTGCTTAAGCCCATGGAGCTGTTTGAAAACAAACCAGAAATTCTGGCGCAGTATCAAAAGCAATTTCGTTTTATCATGGTTGATGAGTTTCAAGATACCAATCACCATCAAATGCGCCTCATTGGCATGTTGTCTCAAAGCTCCCATAATTTATGCGTGGTGGGGGACGATGACCAATCCATTTATGGCTGGCGTGGCGCTCAAATTCAGCACATTCTTGATTTTGCCAAACACTACCCCACCTGCAAAACCATTTACCTAACACGCAACTATCGTTCGAAAAAATCCATTTTAAATGTGGCCAACCATTTAATTGAAAAAAATCAGGCACGACATGCCAAACAGTTGATCGCTTCAGGGTATAAAGATCAAGGAGAGATGCCCGAAGTTTTTGTGTACAACCACGATCTGGAGGAAGTCGAAGGCATCATCAAACAAATCGACTATTTTCATCAGCAGGGCTACCCCTATCAAGACATTTGTGTGTTGTATCGCTCCAACGGTCAAGGTGGCATGTTGGAAGCCAGTCTTCGCAAGCATCAGATTCCCTATAAAATTACAGGTGGACAAGGGTTTTTCAGCCGCAAAGAGATCAAAGACATTCTGGCCTATCTGGCCTGTTTGGTGCGCCCCTCCGAAGTTTCATTCCGACGCATTTTAAATACGCCCCCTCGGGGCATTGGTGACAAAACCGTCGAAGCCATTGCGGCACACGCGCAGGCCATGGGCATCAGTTTTTTTCAAGCCGCCAAACACACCTCGAAATTGGCGCTTCAACCGCGCGCGCATCACGCCATTGAAGCGCTTCATCAAAGCTTAGCGCAGCATCGACAATCGTTGTTTCAAGGGCCGCGCACAACTGGCGAAAACCTATTGGCATGGCTTAAGCAACTGGGGTATCAACAGTATGTGTACGATTCTTTCAAGGATGCCCACACCGCCCACAAACGCTGGGAACTCATTGAAACTTTTGCGCAAGTACTAGACGGTTACTTTGAAAAATCAGGCACACAAGCCTCATCGTTGGTGGCTTTTATAGAAGCCATGCAGCTGGGCGAAACCATTGAAGAAGACGATACGGATAAGTCTCAAGTCCAGCTGATGACCTTGCACCGATGCAAAGGGTTGGAATTCAAAGTGGTGATCATTGCAGGTGTGGAAGAAGAAATTATCCCCCATCGAAGTCTGGGGTCAGACGTCTCGGAAGAAAGGCGATTGCTGTATGTGGGTCTTACCCGGGCCAAAGAGCGCCTTGTCTTAACCCGAGCGCTCAAACGCAAAAGGCACGGCAAACTCCGGCCTGTGAGCCCCTCCCGCTTTTTATTGGAAATTCCTCAAGAGATGCTCACGCAATATGAACAAGGATACCGTCCGATGAGCACAAAAGCCCGCAAAGCCATGATTCAAGCGCTTTATCAACGCCTTGACAAAGCCTAACAGCTGCGCTTAACACTTGTATTTACCGAGCGCTATCGATACAATGACCCCTATGCAAAAAGTCATCCGTGGTTTCGTCCTATTTCTATCCATTTTTGTGCTCAGCCAAAGTGCATTTGCCATGAGTTTTCGCATTTTGGTCATCAAAAACGACGACAGCCTCTTTGCACGGCAATTTTTTGCCGGTTTTTCCGCAAGCACACCTGAAAAAATAATTGCCTTTCAATATGATGGTCAAAACGGCCGGCTGCTGTCCAAAAAAATAAAAGAAATCAATCCTGATTTGGTTTTAACCATTGGCGATGTGCCTGTGGTCAATGCTGTCTCGGATTTCCCCTCGATTCCATTTATTTTAACCGACGTGCATGTGGCCAGCTTGGCCAATCGAAGCAACGTGATTCGTGTGGATCATCGAATTTCCATCGCAGAGAGAATTTCCATCTTGCCCTTTTTGCTGCCTGACGTAAAAACCATTGGCACCCTGTATGATCCCACCTACTCCAAAGAAGAATTTGATGATTTTGCCAAACAAGCCTCCAATCTGGGCTTGAAGATATTGTCCATCAAAGTTAATTCTGCCAAAGATGTCCCAGCCTACATTCAAGGATTCAAAGACAAAATTGATGCTTACTATTTTATTGCTGACCCCACCACGCTGGATGCATCTGCGCAAGATGGTTTATATACTTTTTTGCAAAGCCACAATGTTCCAAGTTTGTCTGACCACTTTGTAACAAAAAATCAGTCGGCGCTGGTATCTTTGTATCCCGACCCCCTTGCGCTGGGTAAAAAATCATGGCAGCAGGCCCATACCATTCTCCAAGAGGGCAAAATGAACCAAAAAACCATTCCGTTGTCGCCAGAAGATTACGTTTTATCCATCTCCTTTGGCCAACTCAAGCAACATCAAATTGATGCCAAACTATTCTATGCTTTTATTGACCAGGCCATCCAAAAAGAGTGGAAAACCTACATTCACCCATAAAGAGGATAAAGCATTTGCCCGCTTTTCAAACGGGTACAAATCGATTATAACCAAAAGAAGGTTAATTTTTGTAAGGCACTGATTACACTTTGGTTTTTATACAATCAAAGCAAAATATAGCACTTGCACCCACATCAACAGAAACCCGAGTACTTATATGATGGATAAAATTGTTTCTCTTTGCAAACGCCGCGGTTTTATTTACCCCTCCAGCGAAATTTATGGCGGCCTCAATAGCTGTTATGACTATGGCCCCCTGGGCAGTGAACTCAAACGAAACGTAAAAGACTTTTGGTGGAAAAGCATGACCCAGCGCCATAGCAATGTCCACGGCTTGGATAGCTCCATTCTCATGCATCCCAAAATTTGGGAAGCCTCCGGCCACTTGGACAATTTTACCGACCCGATGGTGGATTGCAAAGAGTGCAAAGGCCGCTTTCGTGCAGACCATCTGGAAGAAAACACCGTGGCATGTCCGAACTGTGGGCAAGAAGCGTTAACCGAACCTAGGCAGTTCAACTTGATGTTTAAAACGTTTATGGGACCCTTGGAAGAAGCCTCCAACGTCATTTATCTGCGTCCCGAAACCGCCCAAGGCATTTATGTCAACTATCAAAATGTTCAGACCACGGCCCGTGCAAAGATTCCGTTTGGCATCGCCCAGATTGGTAAAGCTTTTCGCAACGAGATTACACCGGGCAACTTTACGTTTCGCACCCGCGAATTTGAACAAATGGAAATGCAATATTTTGTAAAACCAGGGCAAGATGAAGAAGCCATGGAAATATGGAAAGAAGCCCGTCAGCGCTGGTATCAAGACTTGCAAGTGCAACAAGATCAAATTCGATTTCACCAGCATCAAGGCGATGAGCTGGCTCACTACGCCAAAAGCGCTTTTGACATCGAGTACAAATTTCCTTTTGGATGGAGTGAGCTGGAAGGCATTCACAACCGCACGGATTTTGATTTAAGCCGTCATCAAGAATACAGCGGTAAAAATCTTCAGTATTTTGATGAAAACACCAAAGAAAAATTCATTCCATACGTCATTGAAACTTCAGCAGGTTGCGATCGCTCCATTCTTTGCCTTCTTTGCGACGCTTATACGGAAGAAGAAGAGCGCGTTGTGATGAAGTTTGCACCGTTTATTGCACCCATCCAAGTGGCGGTGCTACCGCTGGTGAAAAAAGGTGGCCTGCCTGAAATTGCCGACCAACTCACTCAAGAACTTCAATCTTTCTTTTCTGTAAGCCGAGATGACTCCGGCTCCATCGGTCGTCGCTACCGCCGCCAAGATGAAGTGGGTACGCCTTTTTGTGTGACCATCGATTATGAAACTTTGGAGGATCAGGCCGTAACCATTCGCAATCGTGATACCATGAAACAAGAGCGCATCGCACTGGATCGAGTTTTCGAATACCTTCGTCCAGCGCTAACGCCCCCCATCCATAGCCGGTAATGAATTTGTCTGAGGCCCCTTATAGACTCATATCCAGTCTCGGCAAAGGTGGCATGGCCGAGGTTTTTAAAGCCGTTAAAACAGGCCCCGATGGTTTTGAAAAAGTCATTGCGCTAAAACGCATTCTGCCATTTTACACCGATCATCCGCAGTTTATCAAAATGCTGTCTTTGGAAGCACGCATTCACTCGAAACTTTCGCATCCCAACATTGTCCAACTCTACGATTTTTTTCAATGGGATCAGCAATACATCATTGCCATGGAATATGTGGATGGTTGCAACGGCAAACAGCTCATCCAAAACGCACAAAACCAGCAATACACTTTACCCTGGCAAGCCTGTGTATTTATGGCATGCGAGGTGCTTAAAGCGCTCCACTATGCACATCGAAAAAAAGACGACAAAGGCCCACTGGACATTGTGCATCGAGATATCAGTCCGCACAACATCCTGATTGCTTATGATGGTCGGGTCAAACTTTCCGATTTTGGCATTGCCAATGCGCAAATGAAAGAAGACAAAACAAAATCCGGCGTGCTCAAAGGCAAGTACCGATATCTATCGCCTGAGCAAGTTACTGCAGAAGACATCACACCGCAGTCCGATCTTTTTTCCTTGGGCGTCACTTTGTATGAAATGTTGGCCGGTCAACATCCCTTTAGTCAAGACAAAGAGTTTGAACTGCTTAAAAGCATTGTGCGCGGTGACTGCCCCGACCTAAAAAAGTTTCGCCCTGATTTGCCAACACCGCTCTACGGCGTTGTGCAGCAAGCCATGATGCCTGAAAACGAAGATCGCTATCAGCAAGCCCGAGATTTTCTGGATGACTTGATTGCACTGCAAGAACCCAGCTGGCTGTCATATGGAGAAGAAAAACTGGGCGAAATGATGGTTCAACTCATACCGCCGGACCAACGGTTGGAAATTCCCATTGAAAAAACGAAAGTGATGGGTGAAACCACAGCGGGTTCCAGTCTTTCCATTTCGGAAGAAAAATCCCTCATTGCGCATACACATTCCTTGGAAGCTTTTCAAAACACCAACAGCGCATCCACGCCCATGTACAAACGCCAAGGCTTAATCGGATTTGTGGTGGTCATGTTTTGTTTGCTTGCCGGCATTGGATGGTATGTATGGAAGCCCAGCACAGTTGAGCCAAACCAAGTCATCCAAACCCCTTCTGCGGCGCCCGTAAGCACCACTGCACCTGAACAAGAACAAACCCCAACTGTATTCAAAGCTGTTCCGATCGATACCGCTCAAAATACGGATGTAGCCCCTTCAAAAGTCAAAAGCACACCTTCTCCAAAACCCACCCCAACCGCAAAAAAAACATCTCCATCCAAACCCCGCATCAACCCAAAACCCAAAACCACCAAAGGCACCTTGCTCTTTCGGGGGGCCCATGGCACCAAAGTGCTGATCAATGGCAAATTGGTGGGCGTGTTGCCCATGAAACAATTAACGCTGGAAGATGGAAAGTATCTGATCAGTTTCCAAGGGGCAAAAAACACGACCCACAAACCCATCACCGTTGAGTCGGGAAAAACGCAATATGTCTCTGCCCAATAGCACCCTCCGTCGGCGGTTGTTTGCGTGGGAGTGGTGTCTTGCACCTTTGCCAAGTCTGATTTGTGTCTTGGGTGCCGGCTTGGGACCACTGAGTTTTGAAACCCATTTGGTCAGCGTATTCGCACTGCACGTGTTTCTGATTATTTTTATGCCGCAGCGTTTTGCAAAGGGCAAACCTTGCTCACTGGGCCAATGCATGATGTATGGACTGGGCTGGCTAACCGGGCTGACTTTCACCCAATTCATTCTTGCACTATGGATCCCCCCTTGCAGCTGGTCCATGGGCCTGGCCTGGTGGGGCTTACTGACGATGATTGGCACGGTGTTTCTCATTGGACTGACATATGCCCTACTAAAGCGTTGCTCAGGTGCGTGGTCGTGCCGATTCTGGATGCTGGCTGCATGGATTTTACTCTCACTGCCCAATTTCATGGATGTACTTACATCTCCCACACTTTGGGCTTACCATTTTTCTCTGGGCTACATACCGGGTCCACTTTACGATGCATGGATTCCGCAGTTTACTTCACTGTTGTGGTTTCGCGTATGGACGCTGTGGCTGGCTCTGTTTTTTATGCTCAATGCCAAAAAGTTTTACCCTTGGACATTGCTATTGTGGCTTCCTTTGTTTTTTCGCACCGATTTGGGCTTTCGAAGCACCCATGCCTCCGTGGAAAGAGCCCTAGGCCGCGTCCAACACAGCCAATACGCGCGCATCTTCACCCATCGGGATCTTCGTTTGCCGCTGACACCTGTAGAAAAAGCATCCCTGGACCATCTGATTCAAAACATTTCGCAGCAACTGGCTGTCCCCTTGCCCCAGGAGCCCATCCGCATTTATGTGTATGAAGATGCAGTATTGAAGAAAAAACTTACGGGAACACACTGGACCATGATTGGCAATCCCATGCAGCAAGCGCTGCACATGGTGGATCTTTCACCGTCTGACCCGCTCTTGGTTCATGAACTCAGTCATGTCATCGCCAAGCCATTGGGTTTGGCAGGTTTAGGCTTGGGAAGAAACATGGCTTTAACTGAAGGCTTGGCCATGGCCGTGCAAGAAGAATACCGGTTTGTGCCGTTGGATCAATGGGCCGCCTACATGTTGAGTCAAAACCAGCTACCCGACCTGGCAACGCTGGTATCCAATGTTTCTTTTTTGGGTCACAATTCAGCCATGAGTTACACCGCGGCTGGCTCATGGATTCAATGGCTGATCCGCACCCAGGGTCAAAAATCCTTTGCCGCTTTTTATGCCAGCGGCAACGCGATGGAGGCGTTTGGCGTTTCCCTGCCGCTGCTCGAAAAACAGTGGCATGATCATTTGCTTCAAATTTCTGTGGATCCGGCTTTGGGCGATCGAATGCAGCCCATACTGGCACGTGCTCCTGTATTTTTGCGCACCTGTGTGCATGAACTTTCTGAATTTCAATATCGCTACGATTACCGCTGTCAGACGGATGCTTGCAAACAAGAGGCGGTGAGCCAGGCCCGTCGATGCAGTTCCAATAGCGCCTGGGCTCAAACACGCCACGTAGAATATTTATTGCGCGATCTGCCTCGGCACCATGACGCTTTGGCTTCTTATCTGACCCACCCTTTGCTCCCCCAAACGCTCAACGACCGCATTCATCTGGCTTTAAATCGCAAACCGCTCATTGAACAAAATGGTGCCGCCCATTGGCTATGGCAGAACCACCCGAATTGGTATCGCTGGTATGTGCGTGGCATGTATCATTTCATGGATGAAATGCCCAAAGACATGCCCGAACAGGTAAAGTGGTCCATGATTGAAAAACTTCATCCTCTTAAAGATGGACCTGCTCTCATCGCTTTGGACAATAAACTGGACTGGACTTCGGGTTCGCCCCTATCTCAAACTTTGCTGCATCGAAAAATGCTTCGCTATTTTGAGCATTTCGGTCAGCCCGATCAAGCGTTGGCATGGCTGACAGCGCGACCACCCTCAAGTGTTATTGGAGAGGCTTGGTATGCGGCTCAGCTGCATCGCTTGCATGAGGTTTTGCAGGACGTGCAGAAATAATCAGCGAATCCAGCGCAAACAAAATGGCCCCCACTGTAATGGCAGAGTCCGCCACATTAAAAACAGGCCAGTGGTGATTTTGAACATACACATCTAAAAAATCAATCACATACCCCAAGCGCACGCGATCAATGATGTTGCCCACTGCGCCCGATAAAATCATCACCATGGCCCAGCGAGAAAGTTTTTCCTCGGGTTTTAATTTAGAGAATAGATAAATCACCACCCCCATGGCCAAAAAAGAAGTGGTTAAGAAAAAAGGCGTGCTCCATGTCGACCCCATGCCAAACGCAGCGCCACGATTGTGAACCAAAGTAAAATTGAAAAACCCGTCAATCACGGGCACACTCTGGCCCAGCGCAAGCCAATCGGCCATAAAAATTTTGGTCCATTGATCCAACACCAACAACCCTACAAATAGGCCGATCCATGCGCCCAACAGTCGTGACGATATCTTTTTCATGTGGGCAAGCGTATCATCTTGGCATGAAATATGAATAGAAAATTGCATGTCCATCTTGCATCAGTGCGCCAACCGCTTGGGGTTAATCGATTTTCTGCATGCCCTTTTACCGCCTGTCTGTAGCCGGTGCGAAAGGGCCTTGCCTTTGCATACCCATGCGCCCTCTTTGTGCAATCCATGTTGGAGCATGGTGTATACACCCATGCTCGTCCATGACGCCGACATCCACCTGCATACATGGTCCAGTGGTATCTACACCCAGTGGATGGCCCAGCAGCTGCAAAACGCAAAATGGAAAGCCACGCCTGCTTCACTTTTGTTTTGGCAGACCGTGGTTCGAACCCATGCGTCTCAATTTCAAACCCAACCCTGGGATGCCATCATCGCCATGCCTTACCACCCTTGGCGCTTGGTTCAACGTGGCTATTCGCTCCCGCATTGGATGGCCCATCAGCTGCAAAAAGCATGGCCCCATCTACAAATCCGTCAGCCGCTGCGTAAAATGCCACGACCTGCGCAAGCAAAGCAGCCAGATTTTAAAAGTCGCGCTCACAACATCCGTCAGGCTTTTACTGTAAAAGACGAGGTGGACAGGCAGCGTTTTCTGCTCATTGATGATGTGCGCACCAGCGGATCCACCCTCCACGCTGCGGCCAAAGCCCTATACCAGGCAGGCGCCAAAAAAGTCGATGCATATGTTTTATTGCAAGCCCCCCAGCCCAAAACCAAAAAAACCTAGTCAGCCGCGCCCATCCCATAACACCCCGCCATCGGGTATGAACGGCCGGTATAGCCCTTGCGGGAGTCGTGGATATGAGATATGACGCTCAACATGATTCGACCCATACAGCTAGGTCCGCATTCATTTGAAAAGGCTTTATTTTTAGGCCCCATGGAGGGCATCACGGATGTGCCTTTTCGTAAATTGGTGCGCAAGCACGGTTGCAATGTTATTTGCACGCAGATGATCCACGCTCAGGCCATCATTCATGCGGCCGATAAACAGCGCGTGGTGGAAACCACCAAAATGACCGAAGATGAAAAACCCATTGGTTTTCAACTCTGCGGCAATGATCCCAAATTGGTGGGTGAAGCAGCCAAGTGGGCCAAAGACAAAGGCGCCGATTTTATTGATTTGAACATGGGCTGCCCTGCCAAAAATGTGGTTAAAAATGGGGGCGGTTCTGCATTGCTCAAAGTGCCTGATTTGGCCGCGCGAGTGGTGGAGGCCATTGCTGAAAGCACGCAGCTACCCACCACGGTTAAAATTCGCGTGGGCTGGACCGAAGACGCCATGAACCACATCACCATTGGCAAGCGCATGGAAAATGCCGGCGCGGCACTGATTGCCGTCCACGCACGAACCCGCAGCCAAAAATACAAAGGCAAGGCCGATTGGAACTTGGTTGCGGATTTAAAAAAGCATCTGTCCATTCCTGTGATTGGCAACGGCGATGTCACCACCCATCAAGATATTTTGGATAAATTTAGCCAAACGCAGCTCGACGGCGTGATGATCGCCCGCGGTGCGTTGGGCAATCCATGGATTTTTTCAGGCCATACGCCCACCGTGCTAGAAATTTATGAGACGTTGCTGGAACACCTACAAGAGCACTTGGATTTTTATGGCCATGAAGATCGATCCTATCGAACATTTCGCAAACATGTGGTGTGGTATACTGCTGGTTTGCCCAACAGCAGCGAGTTTCGTGATCGCGCCTTCAAAGAACGTGACACGCAAAAATTTATGGACATGATTCATACTTATTTTAAAAAGCTATTGGATAACGGTGTTAATTCATCGCATAGCTTATAGGTACCTCTGAAGGGTGTGGGATCGTGGGGCCCGAGGGGATCCGTGTGAGCGCCTCCGGTAGTTGCGCGAGGACCTAGCGAACACAAGCCCAAAAAGCTGCTATCGGTAACGCCTTTGAAACTCAAAAATTAGAAACCGCGATATACGAATCGTCTCTCTTGCATTTATGGCTGATAGTTTTGCGCATCTTGCAGGCTGTTGGGCCCAAACAAATTTTCTGTTGCACCGGCAAGCCCGCCCACAAAATCTTGAACATTGCTGCTGCTTTCTACGGCCCAAAACATAACGTCGTTTTCATCGATGGTGTGTTTGGGGTGATCATCATCTTCATGATCTTCCACCATGGGTAGGCCATTGTGCACCAAGCCCAAGGCATGCCCCAACTCGTGCACCACTACAGCCTGCTGGATTTGCTGTTTGCTGATTTCGGTGGTGGAAATGTTGTCTATGACTTCTTGAAAGACAAACGCATAATATGTGCCAGGAATGTGCAGACCCAACACTGTATCGCTCTGCGCAAACTGTCCGCCCACAAAAATAAGGGCCAGCTGTGCTTCGGTAGATGTAAAGCTGGGTGTAAACTGAGCCTCGGCCAATGCTTGCAGCGCATCCAGGGTCCATTGGTCCGTGTCTTGTGATGCAAACGCTGTCATTTGTGATAACTGCGTATCCACAACGACCGTCCGATTTTCAAAAGATTCAAACAGCGCATCCAAGCTTTTGGTGGTGTATCCCCACAAATCGCCACCCAGCCCTAAATTCCCTGTGTAGGGAGCGTGCCCATCTTCGTAAAAAACTTCAATGGTAAGTTGGGTTAAAGAGGAAGAAAAAAAAGTATCCACCACTGCTTGCTGCGCGGCTGTCGGGCCATCGGTGTTGCTATTTGACTGCGAGCTGCTGCAGGCCACCAACCATAAAAGCATCATGCATATGAAAAATTTTAAGGTTGTTTGAGTGAAATGTTTGCGTGTTTTCATACCCCACATCTTGGGCGGTTCAGCGCATAAATGCAAAGAAAATATTGAAATGGTTATTTTAGGCTGCGCCTGCAGGCACGGCGGGTCCTGCTTCATAAGTGGAATCGTCTGACACGTAGTCCATGGCCAAATTGTCGAATTTGGTGTACTTGCCTTGAAAGGACAGCCGAACCATGCCAATGGCACCGTTTCGATGTTTCACCAAATTAAACTCCGCAATGCCTATGTCTGGCGAATCTTTGTTGTACACTTCGTCGCGGTAAATAAACCCAATGATGTCTGCATCTTGTTCAATGGCACCCGATTCACGCAAATCAGCCATGCGTGGACGTTTGTCATCCCGACTTTCTACGCCACGGTTTAGCTGAGATAGTGCGATCACAGGCACGTTGAGTTCTTTGGCCAGACCTTTGAGCGCCCGCGAAATACCAGAGATTTCCTGTTCACGCGAATCACCCCGACCCGTCATAAGCTGCAAGTAATCAATCACAATCAAGCCCAAACCCTGGGTCATTTTAAGCCGGCGACATTTGGCACGAATTTCAAAAACGTTCATACCAGGCGTATCATCAATGTACATCGATGCACTGGATAACTTGTCGGCCGCATCGGTTAAACGCATCCATTCACCATCATCGATAAACCCGGACCGAACCCTAGAAGAGTCAACCCTTGCCTCAGAGCATAAGAGACGGGTTACCAGCTGCTCACGGGCCATCTCCAGTGAGAACAACGCAACCGTTTCGTTTTCTTTCAAAGCAATGTGTTCAGCAATGTTTAAACAGAAGGATGTTTTACCCATGGCAGGTCGTCCGGCAACAATGATCAAATCAGAGGGTTGCAAGCCGGACGTGAGTTTATCCAAATCGTTGAAGCCTGTAGGAATGCCCGTAACCAGTTCTTTGCGTTCATAATTTTTTTCAATTTGCTGAAAAGAACTTTTTACCACTTCTTTGATCGACGTTAGGCTGCCAGCGTGCTGTGCTTCTGATACCTGAAAAATGGTTTTTTCCGCTTCATCCAAAAAATCGGTGATGTCGGAAGTTTCTTCGTATCCTTTGGTGGCAATGGTGGTGGCTGCATGAATGATGTCACGGAGCACGGCTTTTTCTTTTACGATTTTGGCGTAGTGGCCAATGTTGGCAGCCGTGGGTACGGCGTCCACCAAAGTTGCCAGGTAAGCCACACCACCGATTTGATCGAGCGTGCCCTTGGTTTTTAATTCATTGGTTAGTGTGATCAGATCGGCTGGCTCATCGCGTTCAACCAAATCCAAAATGGATTGAAAAATCTGTTGATGGGTTTTTTTATAAAAATCTTTGGCAACGAGCGTTTCAGATACATCAAACGCGGATTCATTGTCCAACAACATGCCACCCAGCACCGACTGTTCCGCCTCAATGTTTTGAGGCGGAACCCGTTGATGCATGTTTGCTTGTTGGGGTCGCTCGTCCACTTCGACCTTGGTTTAGGCAGTTTTTTCGGTTTCGGTTTCTTGGCTTGTGGCTTCAGCCGTTTCAGGGGTGGCGGTTTGCTCCTCTTGGCCTTGGTCTTGGGCTTTGATTTCATCTTCAGAAGATGTGCTCTGAGCCTGAAGATCTTCTTCCACTTCTTCGGCTTCAACCGTCACGGTGATGTTGGCTTCAACGCCGCCATCCATTTTGATGACCACAGGATAGCTGCCTGTTTTTTTAATGGGCTCGGACAACGCGATGCCTTTGCGGTTGACTTCCACATCCAACTGCTCAGCAATCAACGCTTGAATGTCGAGGGTGGTCACTGAACCAAAAAGTTTTCCCGCTTTGGCGGTACGGCGAACAGCCGTCACTTCTTTGTCTTGCAGCTTGCCACGCACGCCTTCAGCTTCGACACGTGCTTTTTCAATGCGCTTTTCCATCATTCGTTTTTGATGTTCAAAGGCGGCTACGTTGCTTTCATCGGCAACCATGGCTTTGCCTTGTGGAATTAAAAAATTGCGCGCAAAACCAGGCTTTACGTTAACCACATCACCAACCATGCCCACATTGTTTGTGGATTCCAATAAAATGACTTTCATGATGATCTCCTTATTTATTCTTCAGTGGATGATGCAGATGCATCGGTGGTGCGCTGCGTGGTATGGGGTTGATAAAAGCCTTCTGTAAATGAAAGAAGGGCCAACTGGCGCGCACGTTTCACAGCAATGGTTAAATCACGCTGTGATTTAGAGTCAATGCCTGTTACGCGACGGGGAATAATTTTTCCACGCTCGGTTAAAAACTTGGTTAGACCTGCTGTGTCTTTGTAGTCCATTTGAACAGACAGACGACCGCGACCTTTCACAGGTTTTTTGCCTCTGGGATCTTCTTCTTCGGTTGAAACTTCAGGACCTGAAATAATGGTGGCGTAACGCAACAACTCTTCGTCAAACCGAAGGGCTTTGTCGATTTCTTTGACCACTTTGGGCTCATTTTCGAAATACCAAAAAATATAGCGACCTTGCTCTAGGTCTTGAATGGGATAAGCAAATTTACGAATGCCCCAGTCATCTTTTTTGATCAATTGACCAGGCTTGGCTTTCATAATTTTTTCAAGCTTTTTGCTTACGCTGTTGATGTACTCTTTGGTGGCGTCGGATTTAAACAACACGAC
Organism: uncultured Bdellovibrionales bacterium; assembly: GCA_964497185.1. Taxonomy (GTDB): domain Bacteria; phylum Bdellovibrionota_G; class JALEGL01; order JALEGL01; family JAGRMV01; genus CAZCBX01. Next base: position 78,054 of record CAZCBX010000003.1, read on the forward strand.
CGTTTCATATTTTCGCATTAGGACTCCTCTTGGGTTCGCAGTTTTGATTTTCAGTTGAGTTTTTGTTTTCTGACCCTGTGCCCGAAAAACAAACTCCATCAAAACGAGGTTTTATTGTGGCTTGTCTTTAGCAGAAAAAAGGTATCAAATCAAGGTCGATGAAGGGTTTGCTGCGCATCTCGAAAGCCTTGACTGAGTACCATAACAATGGCTTTGGCCGCTTCTTCGGCCAACGGCGCCAAAAGATCGGGCGAGGCTTTGGACAGCATAAAAGCAGCCAAATCCATCTGTGGATGTTTGCCCGTACCCACGCGCAGACGGTAAAAATCCCCACTGCCCAGACAACCAATCAGCGACCGTAACCCGTTGTGCCCGCCAGCTCCGCCGCCTTTTTTCAGGCGGAGCTGACCTTCCGGAAGATCTGCCTCATCGTGTACGACCAAAATCTGGTCCGGTGTCAGCGACAAAAAGGCTGCCGCTTTTTGTGTGGCTTGACCACTGAGATTCATAAACTCCATGGGTTTGAGAAAAGCGCAAGTTTGATGCGCGATGTGCTCCTTGGCCCAAAGACCGCCAAACTTCTCTTTCCAGGAAAATGCAGGTGTTGTTTGACTGGAGAGCGCGTCCAGCGCCAAAAAGCCCAAATTATGGCGTGTCCAGGCATATCGAAGCCCTGGGTTGCCCAGTCCTACAATGAGTTGAATGGAAGAAGACATGGTTTCATCGGTATATCAGGCGAAATGGCGTTTCTCCACGATAAAAAAGGCCAGGTTTTGCAACCTGGCCTTGTAAGCATATAAGAATCAACACCGTAAATTAAGATGCGCCTTTGTCGCCCTCTCCCTCGGCTTTGCCTTTGCCTTGAGGTTTTTCAGTGCCTTCAATTTCTTTTTTCTCTGAAGTCACTTCCACAGCGGTTGGATCCACATCGGTTGGCTCTTCCACTTTTTCTTCTGTGGGCGCAACCACAACGGCCAAAGTACGGTTTGAGAAATCAACAATTTCTACCCCGTCTGGCAACGTAATGTCGTTTACGTGCAGAGAATCACCAATGGCCAAACCTGTAACATCCACCTCTAGTACGCGAGGCACTTTATTGGGCAATGCACTGATTTCAAGTGAACGGTTGGGCTGTTGCAAAATACCGCCCTCTTCGGCGCCTTTGGGCTTACCGACCAGTTCAACCGCAACCTCAGCTTTAATTTTTTCGTTCATGTTGACGGCTAAAAAATCGACATGCATGAGTTCATCGGTCACTGGGTGAACATGTGTATCTTTGATCATCACCATTTGTCCGTTGATGGTTTTGTCATCACACGACACTTCGAAAAGCGCATTGTCATCGCTTTCGCGAAGCACACGTGCAATTAACAATTTACCAACGCTTACGGGTACACCCGTATCCATATGACGTCCGTAACATACACCGGGAATTTTCATATCGTTGCGTAACTTTCGGGCTTCACCTTTACCGCTGCCGGCCCGTACATTCATTTCAATTGTATTTTCCATGATTTTTTTACTCCTTAATCAAAAACAACGAACTAACCGAGTCGTTGTTGTGAATTCTTTGAATTGCTTCACCCAGCAATTTAGCAACCGAACAAACTTGAATGCGATCGCAAGCGCGCGCTTGCTCGTTCAATGGAATGGTGTTGGTAATCACCAATTCCACCAACTCCGATGTTTGAATGCGTTCAATGGCAGGCCCTGACAACACACCGTGGGTCACCGCACAGTACACCGACGCTGCGCCCTTTTCTTTTAAAACACGGGCCGCTTGCGTCACAGTGCCGGCTGTATCTATCATATCATCCACTATCACTGCAACCTTATCTTTCACTTCTCCGATCACATTCATGACCTCGGACACATTGGCTTTTTCGCGTCGTTTATCAATGATGGCCAAGGATGCGTCTAGCGCCTTGGCATAAGCACGTGCGCGCTCAACCCCGCCAGCATCCGGCGATACCACCACAATCTCCTGGTCAATCTTGCTGCGAATATGGTCCACCAGCACGGGGGCTGAAAATAAATGATCAAAAGGGACATCAAAAAAGCCTTGAATTTGGCCTGCGTGAAGGTCCATGGACAAGACGCGGTTGGCACCTGCGGATTCAAGCAAATCCGCCACCAGCTTGGCGGAAATGGGCGTTCTGGGGGCAACTTTTCGGTCTTGACGGGCGTAGCCATAGTAAGGAATCACCGCCGTGATGCGATCGGCCGAAGCGCGTTTGAGGGCATCGATCATCACCAAAAGCTCCATGATGTTGTGATTGGCTGGATTGCACGTCGACTGAATCACAAATACATCCATGCCGCGTACATTTTCGCTGATTTCAACCCACGTTTCCCCATCACTGAAGCGCTTTAAAGTCCGCTGACCGACCTGCAGGCCCAAATGGCTGCAAATCTCTTGGGTCAAATCGTCACTGGCGCTGCCGCTAAATACTTTAATTTTGGGTTCCATGGTCATCCTACCGCAGTAAAAATTAAGGTGTCCTTCGAGCGCCTTATGTATGGTAAAAATCCAAGGATTTCAAGCGATAAAGCCGTAGAATGAGCCAAATTGCAATGGATCAAGCTATACGTGCGTGTAGGATTGGTAAAAAGTCATCCAATTCGTCTCATCACAATATATAAAGGCAACTTGAAGAGCAAAGCTTCGTTCACTGGACGTGTCCATACGCCCAAATAATCATTGGCATATTCGCATACAGCATCTATAGTTATTTTATGAAAACGCTTTACCTATTGACCCTTATCACTTTCGGCCTGATCGCCTGTGGCTCCAAAACCGACGTCATTGGCGTGGGCGATGGCAAGTTTGAAATACTGTCCAAACACGAGGAAAAAATTAAATCCGTGGACAAAGCGCGCACAGAGGCCATCAAATTTTGTGAAAAACGAAATCGCGTGGCCCAAATTGTCAATGAAGAAACCACCTACGAAGGCCAAATGGACGAAGATGCCGCCATCATTGTCCGCAAAGCCGGTGACATGGCCGCTGTGTTGGGTGTCGACGATGGTTACGCAGGCTCGCGCGCAGCCACCAGCGATGCACAGTACATGACGCGTCTTACGTTTATGTGTCAATAGTTCGTTTATATTGGCTCTGCTTTCGCAGAGCGGCTTGTCTTGCCTATTGGCCTGATATCTTGATATAGATAAGTGATATGTCCACACACGAATATAAAAAAGCCCTTAAGCGGTTAAAAGACGCGCTTCAACAGGAAAAAAATGAGTTTATGCGTGACTCTGTCATTCAACGCTTTGAGTTCACGGTTGAGCTCGCTTGGAAAACGGCTAAAAAACTCATGTTGTCTAGCACGAACTCTCCCCGCTCTGTGGTTCGCGAAATGGCGGATGAAGGCTTGATCGCGGACCCAGTCGTGTGGTTTAGCTTGATCGAAGCCAGAAATCTTTCTACTCATACTTACAAAGAAGATCTGGCTGAAAAAGTATATGCCACGGCAAAAAATGCCATTCCGGAATTTGAAGCGCTCATGAAAGAATTTGATGAGCGGTCATAAATTTGGTTTATCTCCTGCACAATGGAGCATCTTGCAGAAAAATCTGATAAGGCCGCTTAAGGATCACCAATGCCATGTTTGGGTTTTTGGTTCAAGGGCCACTGGAAACCACCGACCTTTTTCGGACATTGATATTCTGTACCAGCCTTCTTCGACACTTCCGGAGCATCTCATCGGCGCCATTGAAGAAAATATGGAGCTTAGCGCATTGCCCATCAAAGTTGATCTTGTCTCCAACGAAGACTTGGCTGAAAGCTACAGGGACACCGTTGAAAAACAAAAAATAGAAATATAGCTTCATGGGTTGGCTGGTGTGCCTACGGCCCGCCTGCAAATCTATAGCTATTGACGATGAATCTTGACCTCTACCACTTTCTCATCCTGCGTGGCTAAGAAAATTCAACTCAATATTCAATACACCGCTATGAACTTGTTTTTCGAATAGTTTGAATAACTTTGTCATTGGTCAAAAGAATTGCAATGAAGATGAGCAATGCACCCAATACAATGGTCGAGGATATTTTTTATAGTAATTAAAAAAGAATAAAAAAAGCGCAACAAGTAAAAAGCATCCCGCAAGAAAAGCAAACACAGGTATGTCTTCTAAACCGATTTTTGCCATGGGATAACTTGCACCCCAGAAAAAAGAAGCAACGATTATCGCCATCAATGGCACTGTCTTGCTTTGCAAATTCATGTCGTGAATACCTACCGTAAAGACTAAAAAGCTAAAACCGTTTTTTTTAGATGGTCTTGTTTCCATATTATGTAGGAAATTGGATGGGGCGGAAGGATTTAGGGCGCTGGCGCGCCCTCGCTGCGTTGGTGATTCCAAAGGCTTTGCCTTTGGCTTTTTATATTGGCTCTGCTTTCGCAGAGCGGCTTGTCGAACCTTTTTCCGATTCTCATCCTTCCAGATAGTGCTCTGGCTGAAACGTATCATTAACATTTGTGGTTTTGTTGTTTTTTTAAAAATTGGATGGGGCGGAAGGATTCGAACCTTCGCATGACAGGATCAAAACCTGTTGGCTTACCGCTTGCCGACGCCCCATTGAGGTCACTGCTTTCACCAAAGTGGTGAGAACGCTTTTGCGATTTGTGCGTTTTACCACTGTGTTTTTCGCAAGTCAACGGTCTTGATCACCTTTTGTGCATGTGCATGGTCGCCCAGCGCGTTGGCGGCTTGTTGCGCTTGAGGTTCGTCCTCAAATAAACCAAACACCGCACTGCCGCTGCCCGATAACTGAGCATGCAGGGCTCCTTGTGCCAACAAGCCATGGATGGCTGAGGCCAACCACGTTTCATTCACGGCAGCGGCGAAATCATTGCCAAAGGGTTGAATTTGCTCAAATGCGCGCCAATGGTTTGGTATAAAGGCTTCGCTAGGTAAAAGGTTGGACTTGGGTTGCGCTTTTTGTCCAGCGCGGGATAACCGTTGATACATCTGACCCGTATTGCAATGAACGCCTGGACACACCACCACCAAAGACAGCGAGGGGGCATCACCACCCGTAATCCATTGATCACCCCGACCGTCCATGTGCGCCCACGTGCATTCTGTGGCAAAAAACGGCACATCCGCGCCCAGCTCCCGTGCACCCTGCATCAGAATCTGATGGTCTAAGGGTTGCGGCACCCATTGGTTGAGCGCTTGAAGCATCACACCCGCATTGCTGCTACCACCGCCCAACCCAGCACCCATGGGAATGGTTTTATGAAGTACAATGTCTGCACCCACATTCGTTTGAATTTGCGTGGCAAACCAGCGGCAGGCTTTGAATATCAAGTTATCGTCATTTTCCAACTCTGGGTAGCCAGGCACCGACAGAGACCAAGCCCCCGACTCATTCCAAGCAATTTCAAGTTCGTCCATCATGTCAATTTTCACCATCAGTGTTTCCACCCAGTGAAAACCATCGGGCATTTTGCCCCCCACTTTGAGCGAAAGATTCACTTTGGCCGGACTTTGAACACGCATCCATCCCCTCTATCACACCCACCCTCAAAAAAAATCAAATTGCACCCCCCACTCATTTTGATACGCTACTAACCATGAACAAAGACCCCAAACCCATATCGCAAAATAACTGGACTGAGATATTTTTGGTCTGACCAAGGCCACACTGAGCGAGTTCCCGCAGCGTGCTAGCGGCACGTGAGGACAACGAGTGAGGGAGAACGCAGGGCAGAGCAAAAAGATCCAGTCCCTCTATACGAAGAAAGAACCCAAAGATGGCAGGACATAACAAGTGGAGCAAAATCAAACGAGCCAAAGGGGCCAATGACGCCAAACGCGGAAAAATTTACACCAAGCTGATTCGTGAAATCACGGTGGCCGCTAAAGAGGGTGGCCCCGACCCAGAAGGCAATCCGCGCTTGCGTACGGCCATTGCCACAGCGCGCGGTGAAAACATGCCCAAAGACAACATTGAACGCGCCATTAAAAAAGGTTCGGGCGGCTTGGACAATGTGGTTTACGAAGAAGCTGTGTTTGAAGGCTATGGGCCCAATGGTGCTGCAGTCATCATTGACGTGCTTACCGACAATCGAAATCGAGTGGTTCCCGAAATTCGGCACGCGCTTTCCAAACACGGTGGCAATCTTGGTGAAAACGGCTCGGTCGCCTGGAACTTCGAAACCCAAGGTTACTTGGCCATCGAAAAAAAAGAAGGTTTGGAAGAAGAAACACTCATGGAACTCGCGCTGGAAGCAGGGGCCATTGACTTTCAAGCCGACGAGCAAGGTTTTGAAGTATTTACTGAGCCCACCGATTTTGTGGATGTCAAAACAGCGTTAGAAAAGCATGGCATTGAACTGGCCAAAGCCCAGATCTCCAAGCTGCCCAAGACCATGGTTGCTTTGGAGGGCAAAGACGCCGAAAAAATGTTAAAAATCATTGAGGTGTTGGAGGACAACGATGACGTGCAAAACGTATGGACCAACGCCGACATCGACGAAGAAGCGATGGACCATGTCGCATAAACCCACTTCCACCATTCGCGTGTTGGGCGTTGATCCCGGCACGCGCATTACTGGATTTGGCGTGGTTGGAAAAAAAGGCACGCACTTAACACACGTAGACAGCGGCGTGGTCAAACTGCCTGCCGCCCAGCCCTTATCTGAAAAATTATTGGCCATTCACCTGCATTTGCTCGCACAAATTGAGCTGCACAAACCAGACGCCTTGGCCATTGAAGCTGCGTTTTTTGCTAAAAATGTTCGCTCGGCCATGGTGCTTGCCCACGCGCGGGGCACCATTTTAATGACCGCCGCGCAAGCTGGCATCCCTATTTTTGAATACTCCGCATTGGAAGTTAAACAAGCCAGCGTAGGCTATGGCCGGGCCACCAAAGAACAAGTATTTGATATGGTGATGCGGTTGCTCAATCTTCAAAAAACACAGATCCAAAGCATGGATCAGACCGATGCCCTGTCATGCGCCATTTGCCATTTGAATCGTTTTGATCTAGAACAAAAAGTGCAGGCCGGCAATCAAGTTGGCGCCCGCATAAAAAGGCAGCATCGCACATGATTGGATATCTTCAAGGCACATTGCTCGACATTGCCGCAGACACCATGCTCATTGATGTGCAAGGCGTAGGCTACGAAGTGCTCACCCCGCAGCGCCAAGATTTACAAGTACCTCTGGGCCAACCCATCACCCTATACATCCACACCCACGCACGCGAAGACGCTCTGAATTTGTTTGGCTTTCCCACCAAACAGGAAAAAGAACTTTTTCTACGTTTAATTAAAGTCTCCGGCGTAGGTGCCAAAACAGCGCTTGGCATATTAACCGGCTATGCCCCCGACAAATTGGCACCGATGATTGCCCGTCGCGACACCCAAGGCCTCTGCACCATCAAAGGCATTGGCAAAAAAGCCGCTGAAAAAATTGTGCTGGAATTGGCCGACCAAATGGAATCATTTGCATTCAATGCTGTCCCTTCATCGGTGTTAAGCGCGGGCGCTCCGATGGATGCCGATCAAGAGCTGGTTTCTGCCCTCATCAATTTGGGTTACAAGCGCAATCACATTGAACAAGTGCTGGCCCAGCAAACCTTTGAAGAAAATGCTTCTTTTGATCAAAAATTTCGTCAATCTCTGCAAAGTTTGAGTGGATAGCATGCGCGAAGTTCATCCAGAAATCCAACACGAAACCGAAGCCCATCAAGAGTACAACCTGCGTCCCCAAACGCTCGATCAGTATGTGGGTCAAAGCAAAATCAAAGCCAAATTGGAAATATACATTCAGGCCTGCCAACAGCGGGGTGAAGCCATGGATCACGCTTTGTTTTCAGGGCCACCCGGCCTGGGTAAAACCACCCTGGCCAACATCATTGCTTCCGAATTGGGCGTATCGCTGCGCTCTACCTCAGCGCCTGTCATCGAGAAAGCAGGCGACTTGGCCGCCATCCTCACCGCCCTGGAACCCAAAGACGTATTGTTTGTGGATGAAATTCATCGCCTGAACCGCACCGTCGAAGAAATTTTGTACCAAGCCATGGAAGACTACCGTTTGGACATCCTCATTGGTCAAGGACCTTCGGCCAAAACAGTAAAAATCGACATTGCCCCCTTCACCTTGGTGGGCGCTACCACCCGAACAGGCTTATTAACCTCACCTCTGCGGGATCGATTTGGCGTGGTGGAAAGACTTGAATTTTACTCCACCCAAGAGCTGGCCACCATCGTCAGCCGCTCGGCTCAAATTTTGGGCATCACCATTGAAGACAAAGCGGCCAATGAAATCGCCCGCAGGTCCAGGGGCACGCCACGCATCGCCAACCGATTGCTCAAACGAATTCGCGACTTTGCGCAGGTCAAAAGCGATGGCAACATTAACTTTGCCATCAGTCAAGAAGCCCTCACGCTTCTTGAAGTAGACCAAGAAGGGTTTGATCCGATGGATCGCAAAATCCTCACCACCATCATTCACAATTTTGACGGTGGCCCCGTCGGTCTGGATACACTGGCCTCCACCATCAGCGAAGAACGCCACACCCTCGAAGAAGTATACGAACCATTTTTATTGCAAAAAGGGTTTTTAACCCGCACTCCCCGCGGCCGAATGGTGACCAGCAAAGCTTACGACCACCTAAAGTTAACCGGCCGCACGCCACCACCTGCCCAACCTTTATTGTAGTTTTATTGCAAAACGCGTAAGCGCGAAGCTGCTTTTTTCGACCACGTGCTTCGAGCCCCACCGAGCATCATGGCTTCTTTGTATTTTTGCATGGCGCGGTCCGGTGCCACACCTTCCAACGAATAGCCCTCCAAATAATAAGTTTCTGCCTGCTCTTGCATGGCTTCTAAAAATTGTGTGGCTTTGTCATGGTGTTGGGCGCGGTTGGCTTTTTGACAGTCCACCAGCGCTTTGGTGTACTCGCTTTTTTGCACCCACTGGCGGCACTCGAAAAAATAAATTTCGGATAACAAGTTTCGTTGTTCAGGCGTCATTTGGTCCATATTCTCACCCAACAAGGCTTTGGCTTTTAATGGCTGACCATGCAAAAAATATTTTTTTGCTTTTTGAAACTGTTCATCGTTGACCGCACTGGTACGTTTCGGGGATGGCTGTCTGTTCTTGGTTGCGCTCTTTTTTTGAAGTGTTTTACTTGTAGAAACTTTTGAAGTTGCTGGCTGCTTTTTAGAAGGCGGCAAGCTATGTACAATTTCATAAGAACGACCATGGATTTCAACGGCCGAAGCATCTTTGCCTACATGATCCAACAACACCTCATCTTTGCCCACCACTTCTTGAGGTGCGTCCAAGTATACGGTTTCAATGTTTGAATCCTGCGGCTCAGAAGACTGCAGAGCTGCTGGTGTTTGCGTTTGAGCCAACGCACTTTGCACGCGGGGTCCTTGCCCTGGCCACATCAACCAGAGACACAGCATCAAGCTGGCGCAAAGCCATACTGCCAAACGAGGTCGGCCCCCGCTGGGCAACACACAAACCGACGTTGGGTTTCGCTGTAAGGCTTGGTCCGGCGCAAACGAATCAATCAAATGCGTGGGTGCGTCGGCCCAAAAAAACACATGTTGTTTGCCCGCGGTGCGATAGCCAATGCAATGATTTTTCCATTGCAACTGACCTTGTGCTTTGCCGACACGCACAGCAAGCCAGTAATATTGGCCCGCTACCTCAACCCACAGTTTGTATGTTTTTTTCACCGAAGACCCGCCTCTCTCATTTCACGTTGAATTTTGGATCGATTGGGGCTCATGGGGTCAATCATTTCCTGCAATATTTTCTGGTAATAGCGGCGTGCGCGCGGCAAATCTTGGTTGCGAACCAACAAACGGGCTTGGCGCAGCGTGGTTTCAAAAAGCTGCTTTTGCTCACCCACAATTTTTTCATACAATGTTTGATAGGCCGCAGGAATGGGCTGCTGGTTTTGCTGTAGCGCTTTGATGGATTTACGCATGGCTTGTTTGGCGCGCAGCAAATTGCCCGATATGGCGTTTCTTTCTAAAAATAATTTTTCAGCCACGTGAAACCACTTTTCAGGGTCCACCTGGGTGGCTTCCATTTGGCTTTTTTGCACATACAAATTTCGAACACCCCAGGGCATCGCCAATGGTTGTTGGGTTACAAATTCAAGCCGATTGACCCCCGGCTGAAGATACGTGGCTGGCAGGGCCACCCGAGCTTCTCTGGCCCACGTGTTGATGGATGGAGTCAAAGATTCCAATCGCTGGCCGTTGAGTTCGATCCATACGGCATCACTGCTTGGGATGTTACCCGGTGTAAAATAGAAGGTCATGGCTTGGGGTGTGTTTGTGGTAAATGCAAAGGATAGAACATCGGTGGGGCCTTGACCCGCGATTTCATGCCCATAAGTGCCTTTGGCAGGCAATGTAACGACTGTACGCTCGGCTTGCACCACTGGTTTAGACGGCGCGCTGATCATCAAAACTACAAGCCCCACAAGGGCCACCACCAGTGGCAACAATGACCAAATTCTGGACACCCTGCCGATTGAAAAACAGCCCACCTGCAAACCATCCTTCAACACGGGTATTTTTTCTCCTTGTGCGGTTAAAAAAATGAGGTTTTTGGCTTTACGAATCAATGTGCCTTCAAATGCATCGATGTCTTGACCAAATAAAATCAAGTCGTTAGAGCCATCACTTCCCAGCGATATTGATTTTTGGTGCAGGTTGAAAAATTGGCATCGACCGGTGACATTGTGCTTGATTTGCAGCTGTGGCTGCCACCATGTTTGCCAAAAACGCGCAATGATTTGAAAAACTCGCTTCATGGGTAAAGTAATTGCAAGCTGCTTGCCAAAACCTTGTTTTTTCACTTTTTTCGGATACATCTAATCAAATGATGAAAAATAAATTTGGTTTTGCTTGCTGTCTTTTACTTTTGGCCTCTTTTGCGTATGGGCAAGAAAGTCCCATACTTGATATTGCTTTTAAGCGTTTTGTCTTGGACAACGGCCTTCGAGTGATCATTGCCGAAGACCATAAGGCGCCGATTGTGGCTGTGCATACCCGATACCACGTGGGATCTAAAAATGAACCCGATGGTCGCCGCGGCTTTGCTCATCTTTTTGAACATTTGTTGTTTCAAGGCAGCGAAAATCTAGACCAGGAGTTTTTTGATACACAAAAGCTGTTGGGCCTGACCAGCATCAACGGCACCACCTCCTACGACCGAACCAATTATTTTCAAACTGTGCCCAAACAAAACTTAGATGCTTTGCTGTGGGTGGAATCCGATCGAATGGGGCACGTATTGGGCTCGCTGACGCAAGATAAACTGGAAAACCAAGTCAGCGTGGTGCTCAACGAATTGGGCGAAACTCAAAATCAACCCTATCGCGGCGTTCTTTTTGATTACTTTCCCCAAGCCACTTACCCCTTGGGTCATCCTTATTCATGGCCTGTCATCGGGGCAGAAGAAGACCTTCGTGCGGCTACATTGCAAGATGCCAAACAGTGGTTTCGGGATTATTATGGTCCCAACAACGCAGTGTTGGTGATCGTCGGTGATGTCGAAACAGAAAAAGTCATTGAGAGGGTCCGTCACTACTATGGCGCCATTAAGCCAGGGCCACTTAAACCAAAAGTAAAAAAGTGGGTGGCCAAACGCACAGGCCACCGCAAAGATCTGCTGCACGATGATGTGCCTTTTGTTCAGCTGATACAATCTTGGAATGTACCCGCTTATGGCGATCAGGCATACGCCCATTTGCAACTGTTTGCCGACTTGATGAGTGAAGGCAAGAATGCACCCCTTTGGAAAACCCTTCACCTGGATGAAAATTTGGTCAGCAGTGTTTTTGCTTATGTGGATGACCGTGAGCTGGGCAGCCAGTTCAACATCGTAGCCACTCTCAAAGCCCATGCACAAGCCCAGCAAGTCAGCCAGCGCATCGATGCATTGCTTGATCATCACATCAAAAAAGGCTTTTCCAAAAGCCGCGTAGAGAGCATTCGCAACCGCAATAAAGCAAAATTATTAAAAAGCATGGAAAAGGTGGGCGGCTTCGGTGGCAAAGCTCGGTTGCTGGCCAAAAATGAAATTCAAAACAATGGCGCTGAAAACTATCAGTCTCTTTTTCAATGGTATTTTGCTTCAGATCCAAAACAAGTGCTTGCTTCAGCAAAAAAATGGTTGCGTGATGGCAAATATGAAGTGGTCATCGCACCCGATACCCAACAGCCGCAACCAACTGTGGATGCCCCGCGTGAAAAAATGCCGACCTTGCCTACTGATATTCCGGAAGCGTCTTTTCCAACCATCAACAAACAAACGCTATCCAATGGTCTTGATCTCTATCATGCCCAAAGGCAATCCATCGCTCGGCTTCAAATTGAATTAATTTTTCACCATGGGCGCATAGACGACCCCAAAGACAAGGTAGGATTAAATTACGCGGTTTTTGCTTTGCTCAATGAAGGCACCCGTAAATACACCGGGCCTGAGCTTTCGGAAGCATTTGATAATTTGGGCGCCACCTTCACCCCGTCCCCGGGCATCTATCGCAGCTCCATCTTGATCGAAGCCAACAAAGAAAACATTCAAGACGTGCTCAAATTGGCCAATCATGTGATGGACCATCCAACTTTTCCGGACCAAGAATGGACCCGCATTCAATCCAGCCTTTCTGATTACGAGGAGAAAAAAACTTCTCAGCCCGGGGGTGTCGCCTCAGACCTTTTGGGTGTGCAATATTTTGGCGCCGACCATCCTCTTGCTGGAGAGCAGTGGGGGCAGGCCAAAAATCTTGAGCAAATATCCACCAAAGACATTGCCAATTATTGGTCGGATGTGGTTAAAAAACAGCTTACCACTAGCATCGTGGTGGGTGATGCAACCATGGAAGAAGCCAAGCAAATCACCGACACTTTGACCCGCCATTTTGAGGTGGCTCAAAACACCCAAACGCCCGCAGGTAAAAGAGTGCAAACAACCGATAAGCCTCAAATTTACTGGTATGATTTTCCTGGTACATCCCAAACCGTTATTTTATCCGCGGCACCGTTTCCATTGGCTTCGGCATCCAAAGAAAACGTTGCCCTGGACATGGCCAACCAAATTTTTGGACGTGCCAACTCTTCGCGCATCAACATGAATTTGCGTGAAGACAAAGGCTGGACCTACGGTGTGCGCAGCTATGCCCAAGACCTTCGCACACACCGAATTTGGAGCATCCGCACCCAAGTTCAAAGTGACAAAACCTATGAAGCCTTCATGGAGCTAAAAAAGGAAATCGAGTACCTGCAAAATCCCGCGCGCAGCTTCACACCCGAAGAAATTCAGGATACGCGACGCAATCGCCTGATGACTTTAACCAGTCAATGGGAAACCACCGATGCCGTAGCCGATAGCGTGCATGCCATTGCATCTAAGGGTTATCCCTTGGACTTTTACCAAACCTACACCCAAACCCTCAAGTCATTGCAACCCGACTTAATCCGTGCTCAGGCCAAAGAACACATGCTCATGGATCAGAGTATGTGGGTGCTGGTGGGCGATGGCGACATCATCGCGCCCCAACTTAAAAAAATCCAATGGGCGCAAGTCACGCAGCTGGATGCGCAAGGCGCTGCATTAAAAAAGGAAAAATGAGTATTGCCAAATGAGCCAAATCAGATAGGAAGATAACGTCGATCGACTGCTCATGTGCCGGAGTGGCGAAATTGGTAGACGCACGGGACTTAAAATCCCGAGGGGTTAATAGCCCCGTGTCGGTTCAAGTCCGACCTCCGGTACCATACCAATCCTTTCAACATATCCATTTGAAATAACCACCGATGGTTGTGTTCGAAAGTGAACGTGATATAAGCGCACTCCATGTCGAAACCACTGCATCTTTTGGTCGCTACCCCTGGCTTTGAAGATCCTTTTTTTGAAAAAACCGTCAGCTTGCTTTTGGATCATTCACCCGAAGGCGCGATGGGCGTCGTACTCAATCGGTCGCTGTCGGTCAGCGCACACGACATTTTGGAACAAGCCTATTTGGATGAAAAAGACCCCGATGGTTTATGGGCCGATGATCTAAAAAAAATTCCTGTTTATTGGGGTGGCCCCATGGAATCCACCCGAGCTTTTGTTTTGCATAACCAAGCCAGCGTCGCCGAAAACGACACCGAAGTGGCACCCGGCTGGTTTATCAGCAGCACATTGTTGGCTTTGGAACAACACTGCATGCACAAAGGCGAAGCGCACAGCCATGTACAACTTATTTTGGGCTACGCCGGCTGGTCTGAAGGTCAGCTAGAAGACGAGCTAAAAGAGGACGTATGGCTTGAATTGCCCATCAAAGCCCAATTATTGGAAATCTCTCGGGCCACACTGTGGGAAGATATTCTAGCCAAGCATGGCATTTCAATGGCCAACTGGGTTTTGCCCCATTCCGATAAAGTTCATTAAGCACTGCCTACCGCCACTGCGCTTGCACCCAAGCTTTTTCCTTGGCTGGTAATTTTTGGGCAAACCGATCGGCCGCTTCCTTGGCTTGCACACTGCCGTCTTGCACCAAATATTCAATCATTTTAATGGGCAACCGAGATCGGCTTTCTTTGTGTAATGCTTGAACCAGAGCATCATAATCTCTCGGTCCGCCAGGCCTGGTTAAACCATAGACAGCGGCCTGCCGAATTTCCAGTACAGGATTTTTTAATTTCTTCCGAAACAGTGCTGCATCATCGGCAGTGCTGACCCAAGCCAACAAACCGAGCCAGAAAGGCTCTTGTGCGACTTTGCTCTGTTCCACCTCTTTTTTTAAAAAACGTTTTGCTTCAGGAGCATCCCAGTGTTGCATATACGTAGGATCAATCGCATCGATGTTTTGCAAACTGCGATAGGCTTGGGCCAATTTTTGCGTCACCAGTGAATCCGTATCTTTCTGCCAGCGGATTGATGCGAGCCAGGCATGACCTATGCCTTCAATCGGCAGCAGCATCAAGGCATCGATCACCGACTGGTTGGACAGTCCCGAAGTTTGCAGCGGCATCAAGGCTGCGCGATACTTTGCAGAGTCTGTCGCCAAAATGGCCTTTAGGGCATCTCGCCGAACATCCGTGTCCATCAGCTGGTCCAAGGCAACTTGACAAAAAAACAGCAGCGAGGCATCCGAAGAAAAAAGCGTCAGCTGGCGAAGGGCCTTTTTTTGGGCCGATGGTGGTTTGTCGAAAAAAGAAGATGTAAGCCATTGAATCGAGGCTTGATTGGCCGCCCGCACTGGTTCGATCTGCGTCGCATACCAACCGAAAATCAAACAACTCACCCACAATCGCCACAAAAAAGGCTTTAAAAAGGCCATTATTTTGTTTTGAGGCTTGGCATTCATATTGCTTTTGTACTGCAATATGAGAACAACATCGAATTTTTTACACTTTACCTTTATTTTTATTTTGGCGCTTCCTGCGTGGGCACAAACCTCTGTTTTTATCAAACCAGGTCACCAACAGGTCATTGAGCGTGAAGGCATCACCAAAGCTTCCATCGGTGATCCACGCATTGCCAGCCTGAACGACCCCGGCAATGGTCGCCAAATCATCGTCACCGGTAAGCGCGCGGGGCAAACCAATCTTTTGGTGTGGACCGAAGATCAACAAAAACACAGCTACACCATCATTGTTGAAACCCAATCCCAAAGTACCATCAGCGAAATTCGACGTTTATTGGGCGGCATTGAAGGCATCCAAATTGATCAAGTCGGCGGGTTTATCCTCATCGATGGACAATTGTACCGCGGCGAAGATTTAGAGCTTGTTCAGCGCATTTCACAGCTGTATAAAAATGTTAAAAACTACACCAAGGTCAGTCCCAAGGCGTTAACCTTTTTAAAGAAGATTGTAGAAGAAAAATTGGCCAGCCAAGGCATGACCCAAGTGTCGGTGCATAGCGCCGGTGACACTTTGTATTTAAAAGGCTTTGTCACCAGTGCCATGGACCAAGAGCGTGCGTTGAAAATTGCACAAAACATTTATTTTCAGACCCAAAGCCATTTGCGCATGGGCGTGCAGGTGGAAAATCAAATTTGGGTGGATTTAAAATTCATGGAGGTGATGTCCGACAAACTCGATGACATCGGTTTTGGCTGGCCAGAAGCCATAGATGTACAGGGTCAGTTTTCAACCAGCCAGTTTCGCTCGGCAACCTCCAATATCTCGGCTGCTGGCAACGTAACCCTCAAAACATTGGTCAAACGTGGCCAGGCCAAAGTGCTCTCCAATCCCAAACTGCTGGTTCGCAACGGCAAAACCGCCACTTTCGATGCCGGTGGCGAGTTGCCCATACGTCTGGTTTCCGAACGAACAGCCAACGTGGTGTTCAAGTCTTACGGCCTTCACATTGAAATCGATGCCACGGCCGATGCTTCCAACAAAGTATTCTTAGACATTCGCAGTCGCATCAGTGATTTGGATCTATCCACGGAAATCGATGGACTGCCCTCCATTGTTGAGCACAAAGTCAATACAGCCGTTGACTTAGAGTACGGGCAAACAGTTGCCCTGGCCGGCCTGATTGAAGCACGGCAAAGCAAAGCCACCAAAAAATTTCCTTTCTTGGGCCACATTCCAATTTTGGGAGAGCTGTTTAAAAGCCGAAACTTTCGCAACAACCAGTCTGAGTTTGTGATGTTTCTTACGCCCCATAACGGCAATGCTGATCGCCCCCTACACCTCTACGAAGAGCAAAACATGCACGATCGGTTTAAAGAAATGGACGAAAAACTAAAATTTTCCATCTTGGACTAAGAAGAAAAGAGGCCGCCATGCAAAAACAAAAAATCAAACAAGCCATTCACGACAACCTGCTGTCCATCATTGACCTGCGCGAAATTGATGCATCGACGATGAAAGATCCAACTTTTCAACAACAAGTTAAAGCCAAAATTAAAACAAGTCTTGAAGGTCAGCCGTGGGCTTTAAAAAACAGCGAAACTGAAAAAATGATGAACGAAGTCATCACTGAAGCCATAGGTTTAGGCCCTTTGGAAATTTTGCTGCGCGACCCCGCCGTGACTGAAATCATGGTCAATGGCCACAACCATATTTTTGTCGAGCATCAAGGCACCCTCAAAAAAACACCGCTGGCCTTTATGTCCGATGAGTCCATGAGAGCAGTGATTCAACGAATCATTTCGCCACTGGGCCGACGCATTGATGAATCCTCGCCCATGGTGGATGCACGACTGCCCGATGGCTCAAGGGTCAATGTGATCATTCCACCACTTTCATTAATTGGACCTGTAATCACCATTCGAAAGTTTTCCAAGCAAAATTTTACATTAAGAAATTTGGTGGACATGAAATCACTGTCCGGTCAAGCCGCACAGTTCATTGATTTTTGTGTCAAACACAAAAAGAACATCATCATTGCTGGCGGCACAGGCTCAGGCAAAACCACTTTTTTAAATGCTGTATCCAAATCCATTGGCAAACAAGAACGCGTGGTGACCATTGAAGACGCAGCCGAGCTGAAATTATCGCAGGACCATGTGATTTCACTGGAGACACGTCCTGCCAATGTGGAAGGCCAAGGTTTGGTGGCCATTCGTGATTTACTCAAAAACGCGCTGCGCATGCGACCCGACCGAATCATCATCGGCGAATGTCGTGGCGAAGAAGCATTGGACATGCTTCAAGCCATGAACACCGGCCATGACGGATCCCTCACCACACTCCACGCAAACTCTCCGCGCGATGCGCTAAGTCGTTTGGAAACCATGATTCTCATGGCTGGATTTGATCTTCCACTCAAAGCCATCCGCGACCAAATATCCAGCTCGGTGGACATTGTGGTGTATGTCACCCGCGATGAAAAGGGCCAGCGTCGGGTCACCCACATCACCGAAGTGGGTCGAACCGAGGGCGAGATTATCACCATGAACCACGTATTTGAGCTTAATCGCAACACCCAACAGCTAAGCTTTAACCAACAACAGCCACGCTTTTTTCAAGACCTGCCTGACACAGTCAAAACCGCAGCCATGAAACTTTTGTTTGGAGAGGCATCATGATGGTCATCGGTTTAATTTGTTTGTTTTGCGTATTCATTCTACTCGGCATCAAATTTTATGCACGCCTGAGTGAGCAAGCCGCGCGTGCGCAAAAAAAACGCCTGACCACCCTGCACACAGACTTGCGCAAACAGTTTTTAATGGTCACGCCGCAAACCATCCAAAAGAAACTGACCAGCCTATGGCTTGGCTGCGCACTTTTATCACTGCTATGCCAGTCTGTGATTCCGGCGCTGCTCGGCGGATTAAGTTACCTGTACATTCCATTTGTATGGGTCAAGTGGGTTCAACACCGACGCCATCAGCAATTTCAAACACAGCTGCTTCAATTCTTTCCCTTTGTCACCTCGGTATTAAAATCAGGACACACCGTGGAAAAAGCCATGGAACAAACCTGCCGCACCATGAGCAATCCCATCGCGCAAGAAATGGACATGGTCCGTAAAGAAATGAATTTGGGGCAATCTTTTGAAGACGCATTGAAAAATTTAAACTTGCGCATGCCCGATCACAATTTGGGCATGGCCATTTCTGCCATTGAGATTTCACGCAAAATGGGCTCCAACTTGGCCGAAGCACTGGCGCATATTTCAGAAACGGTGCATGAAAAGGCACGGTTAAAACAAGAGCTCAAAGCTTTAACGGCCCAGGGGAAAATGCAAGCGGTGGTGGCCTGCAGCATGCCTTTTTTGCTTGTCCTAGCACTTCGCTACATTTCACCCGGATACATGACACCCTTAACCCAAAGCAGCATTGGAAAAATTGCGCTGGTGTACTGTGCTGTGTCCATGACCATTGGCATTGGCTGGATCATCAAAATTGCCAACACCAAACTATTGGATTAACCCAACGAAAAAAAGGAACCCCACGATGATGATTTCTCCTCTTTTACTCTACCCTCTTTTTTTTGCTTTCATGGTGGCTTTACTTCGACTAAGCCTGCCTTCCATCAAGCAAATATCCGTGAAAAGCCACAACCATTTGCAAGGACATAAAGCTTCGCAGCAGGCCACACAAGCTTTTGCCAATCTACTGCAAGCCCAAGGCTACAGCCATGCTGCTGCCCAAAAAATAACGCAAAAGCGCTGGAATCAATGCATTGTGATGGCCTTGCTGGTGATTATTCTATTGGCCTTTTCCAAGCAGTGGATTTTTGCTAGCTTGGCTGTGCTGGTGCCCCTTTGGATGTGGATGCATGAAAAACGCAAATTGCGCCTGCGCAACCAACGCATTTACCAGCGGTTTCCTTACTTTTTGGACATGCTGATTTTATGTCTTGAATCCGGCATGGACAGCATCACCAGCATGAAACAAATGGTGAAGACCACGCCAGACCATCCTTTGCACCGTGAGATTGCTTTGGCTTTGGCCTCCACCGAAATCGGCATGGGTTTTTCTCAAGCCATGCAAGAAGTGGCCAAACGCACTAGAAGCCAAGAACTAGTTTTTTTATCCACCAGCATCCAACAATCGGTTGAAATGGGCAGCAGCTTGGCCGATATTTTGCGCATGCAAGCCCAAACCCTCCGCCAAAAAATCTTTAAAGAAGCCCAGACCCAAGCCCAAAAAGCGCCTGTTAAAATGCTTTTTCCACTGATCTTTTTTATCTTTCCGGTTGTATTTATCATTTTGTTTTTCCCCATTGCCATGAAGCTCATGCAAGCCTTTTAATTGCCACTGTAAATCTTCGTTGGCGCTTAGGATGGTTTGTGATAGCCAAGGGAGCATGTCGACATATACTTTAAAAGACTTACAAAAAGTCGCTGAACTGGCGCGCCTTCGTTTGGATCCTAAAGTGGAGCAAGAGCGGTTAAAAGAGTTTAATCAGATTGTTACCTACATTGAAGTTTTGCAACAGGTGGATACCTCTGAGGTGGAAGATTCGTTGGATGCGCCAGCTTTGCCCCAAAGAGCCGATGAGCCCGAAACGCGTTGCAGTTTGGAAGAAGTTTTTCAAAATGCCCCGCACGCCCAGCCACCCTTCTTTTTTATTCCCAAAGTCATCGAAGGTGGGAAAAAGTGAACCCATTGCTGCAAGCCACTGTTCATGAACTGTCTACAAAACTGAGTCAAAGGGAGATTACATCGGTTGAATTAACCCAAGCTTGTTTGGCACAAATCGAAGCGACCAACGAGCGCATTGGCAGTTTTTTGTTGGTGGATGCCCAAGGTGCTTTGGAGCAAGCAAAAAAAGCCGATCGGTTGCTGGATGATCAAAAAGCGCCCTCGCCTTTAACCGGCATTCCCATTGGCATCAAAGATATTCTTTGTACCCAAGGGGTGCGAACCACTGCGGCCAGCCAAATTTTAAAAGATTTTATTCCACCCTACGATGCCACCATTGTTCAAAAGTTGAAAAACGTTGGCAGTGTGCTGATTGGTAAAACCAATTGCGATGAATTCGCGATGGGCTCAAGCAACGAAAACTCTAGCTTTATGCCTTGCCGCAATCCATGGAACATTGAACGCGTTCCTGGCGGATCCAGTGGGGGTTCTGCGGCATGCATTAGCGCACGACAAGTGCCATTGTCCATCGGCACCGATACAGGGGGCTCGATTCGCCAGCCTGCTGCACTCTGTGGCATCACTGGTTTAAAACCCACCTATGGCAGCGTAAGCCGCTATGGGGTCATGGCATTTGCTTCTTCTCTCGATCAGGTGGGGCCGATGGGCAAAACGGTTTTGGACAACGCATACCTGCTGGAAGCCATCAAGGGGCATGACCCACTGGACTCTACGTCTCGCAAAGATCTTCCTGCGCTTGATTTTGACGCGCTTTCACAAAGCATCAAGGGCAAGGTCATTGGCATCCCAGATGAAGTGTATTTTGAAGGCCTTAATCCTGAAATCATCGCCAACTTTGAAACAGCACTCGATGTTCTTAAAGAACTGGGTGCCACCACCATGGCTGTGTCCATGCCCCATTCACGATATGCCACAGCTTGTTATTACATCATTGCCCCTGCAGAGGCCTCGAGCAATCTGTCTCGATACGATGGCATTCGATACACCACGCGCAAAGGTCAAGAACAAGGATTAAATGAAATCTATCGACAATCCCGATCGGAAGGTTTTGGTCCAGAAGTGCAACGTCGAATTATGTTGGGTACTTTTATGTTAAGTGCTGGCTATTACGATGCCTACTACATGCATGCCCGACGCGTGCGAAAGTTAATTCGTCAAGATTTTGATCAAGCGTTTGCCAAGGTGGACGTCATTGCTTCACCCACTGTGCCTGGCGAAGCCTTTTCCTTGGATCCATCGGGTCGCAACCCGCTTGAAATGTACTTGGCCGATGTTTATACCGTATCGACGCCTTTGTCGGGCAATCCTGCCATTTCCATCCCCAGCGGTTTTAGCAAAAACCATTTGCCTTTGGGTTTGCAATTGATTGGCAACCATTTTGATGAGCAGAAGCTTTTGCAAGTGGCCCATCAATACGAACAAGCCACTCAGTTTTATCAACAGGAGCCCAGCTTATGAAATACATTCCGACCATCGGTTTAGAAGTTCATGCACAGCTCAAAACCAACACCAAACTTTTTTGTGCATGTGCCAATGCATTTGGCCAGGATCCAAATTCACTGACATGTCCTGTCTGTCTTGGCATGCCGGGCGGCCTGCCAGTGATCAATGAGCGGGCTGTGGAGTTTGCCACCAAAGCTGGTTTGGCTCTGGGTTGTGACATTCAACTAAAAAGTGTCTTTGACCGCAAAAATTACTTTTACCCAGACCTTCCCAAAGGCTATCAAATTTCACAATTCACCCATCCCATTTGTTTGGGTGGACAAGTTGACACTGAACTTGGGCCTGTTGCATTAACCCGCATCCATATGGAAGAGGATGCCGGCAAACTTTTGCATGGGGACAGTCAACTCAACCAAGGCTCTGGTAGTTTGGTGGATTTAAACCGAGCCGGCGTGCCACTCATTGAAATTGTATCGGAGCCTGTGGTCCACAGCGCTGAACATGCCGTGGCTTATTTGAAAAAGTTGCGAAGCATTTTACGCTACATTGATGTTTGTGATGGCAACCTTGAAGAAGGTAGCATGCGCTGTGATGCCAACGTATCGGTTCGACCGGAAGGCGAAACGCTATTGCGCACACGAGTGGAAATCAAAAACATCAACTCGTTTCGTTTTGTGCAAAAAGCCATTGAATATGAAATTGCTCGGCAAAGTGAAGTGTACGACCAAGGTGGCACCGTGGTGCAGGAAACCCGTCTTTTTAACACGGACAAAATGGTCACCAAAGCCATGCGCTCCAAAGAAGAAGCCAATGACTATCGCTATTTTCCTGAGCCCGATTTGGGGCCGCTTGTTTTAGACAAAGCATGGGTGGATCAAACTGCGCAAACACTTCCAGAATTGCCCGATGCCCGAAAAGCACGCTACATGAAGCAGTGGCAATTGCCTGAATACGACGCGAGTGTACTCACGGCTGAAAAAGAAACCGCCGATTATTTTGAGGCTGCCGTGGAAGCTTATCAAGAAACGCAGCCCAAAAAGATCAAAAAACTAAGCAACATGCTGATGAGTGAAGTCATGCGGATTGTGAAAGAGAGCAACACAGATTTGAGTCAAAGCCGCATCACACCCATTTATTTGGCGCAAACCCTTCAAGCCATGGATCAAGGCACCATTAGTGGAAAAATTGCCAAAGACGTGCTGGATGACATGGCCCAAACGGGGCGAAGCCCCCAAGTCATCATTGAAGACAAAGGCCTGGCCCAAGTTTCGGATACCGCAGCGCTTGAAAGCATTGCACAAAAAATCATTGCGGCCAATCCCACTCAAAAACAACAGTACCTGGATGGCAAAGAAAAATTGTTCGGCTTTTTTGTGGGGCAAATGATGAAGGAAACCAAAGGTCAAGCCAATCCCGCCGTGGTCAATGACATCTTAAAAAAGCTCCTTGAGTCCTAATCCATCACCGAAGTTGACACAACGCAAAATAATGTGCTAGTGATTGGGTCGTGAAAAGACAAAAAACACGTTTGATATTCTTTTTCTTGATTGGCTTAAGCGTGATCGGTTTCAATGGTCGCGGGTGGGCACAGGCTGACCCTCATCCCAATAACGCACATACAGTGGTTCATTTTGTATGGGTGGATATCACCGGGGATGACACCATCAAAACACTCAAAGCACCTTTTGGCCAAACCTTAATGGGCATGCGGTATGGTTATGATCTTGATGATTTCAAAGCCCGAAAAGCAACATTTTATCGCGATCAAAGTTTGCACAAATTAACTGCGCCCGAAGCAAAAGTGCTCACGGGTATCATTGAGGATTCGCACCATGGTTCAGTGGATCTAGCCAACATGGGTGTCCACCATGTGCAGCTTTATAAAAATGGAGACATCAAAGTCTTAAAGGCCTTACCCGGAAAACGCTTGCAATGGGAAGACGAACTGGATCTTGCTGATGCACAAGAAAACGCGCAAGAATTTTTGAGTCAGGGTCTACCAAAACTCAAATTGAACGAAGATGGCACGCTGGCTGTGGTCGAGTCTCGCAAGCCCTAGTTCATTTTATTTTAACACCAAATCTCTCTATAGATTTAATACTGAATCGGGTACAATAGAAGCATGACCCGATGGATTTTAATGGGCTTGTGTTTATGCAGTTTGACCCATTGTGCCCAAAAATCACCCGCAAGCAGCCTTCAAGGTGCAAAATTGGCCCCCAACATGATGTACGTAGAAGCCAGTTATGCGCAAGCGTGGGAAAAATTACTCAACATCGTGCAATACGACTATCTTTACACATTGGACATGGCAGAGCGCTCGCGTGGTTTTTTTTCGACAAATAAAATCATGGAAGGCAATCATCGACATCAAATCACTGGCACACTCACGTCCAACAATCAGCAAACTTTGATCAAGCTATATCACCACGCAGAAATAAAACATGCCGATGGTCGATGGCACGCCCTGCCTAGCGACAATTCACTCGAAAAAGACATTCTGCAAACCTATCTGGCCAAACCATAAAATTGATCGGCGTATCAAGGCCATGTCCATCCGAATGAAACAGTTGGTGCTGCTCCAAATATGCCTTATGATGGTGCCATCCATGAGCTTTGCAGCCCAAGAATTCTGTGTTCCCACTAGCGGCAACGCTTTGCCTTATTTGTCCATTCAACACGTAGGCAACAAAGACGCTTTGCGCACCATTGGCCAATGGATGGAAAACCAGCATATTCAAACCAGCGATCAAGAAGGCCGACTGGATCAATACTTTTTTCACAACAAGCTGGAACCTGGCACTTGTTTTTATGCTCGCCCCCAAGAAGTACTGACACTGCAAACCGACGCACAAACAACCACCCAAGCCTGGGTACCCATGATTCGGTTTCTAGATGGGGGGCAATCCATTGCCTATGGGCTGATTCAAGCCGAGGTGTTAGCCACCCTTTCATCCAAACCTTGGACCCGAAAAGTTTCGCAACAGACCATATGGCAACGGGACATCGACCCTGAGCTCACCGTCCTGTATGTTGCTTGCCCACCGGATCGCAATGAATTGTGTGAACTGACCATCAAACACCAAAACCAATGGCTCATGGATGGCAAAAAACCTTTTCGCATGCAGGTGCTGGCTCGCTCACGCAGGGAAAAGACCCCCACAGACGACAGCTATCGATCCATCAAAGATAGCGACACGCCGCAAGGCATCTATTATTTGTGGGGCACATTTTTTACCCAAGCACGACAATTTGGCAGGGTGCCACGCATTGACATCGATGGCATGCAGCCCCCCTTAAATTTTCAGCAGCAAACCTCGCCCAAATTGCTGAACTTGGTGCCCAAAGAGTCGCTCACCGACTATTGGCTTCATGAATTTCCACTTGCTTATGTGCTGGGTCGTTACCTGCTGCGCATCCATGACAATAGCGTGGATCCAGACTACCCTGACACCTATGTAACACCCCAAACTGGCCAAAGCTTTCGAGCCTCTGCAGGGTGCATCAACACCGGCGATCAAATGCAACGTTTGTTGGACGTGTTTGTCGATTTAAAACTAATCACCAAAAAACAAGCTTCCAATCAAAAAGAATATGGCCGCGCCGAATGGCCCAGCTTGGGCAAAGTGATGATGATTATCATGGATCGTGATTAAAAGTTTGCAAGATGTGTCAGCCCGAGGGGTCCCGTATTCGCTAGTCCTCGCTGCGCTGCGGAGACGCGAATACGGGACCCCTCGGGCTGACACATCTTGCAGACTTTGGGTTTGGGTAAGGAATAAAGTCAAACGCCGTGGGCGTTTGTCCGTATAATTTACTCCCCCCCCACAATAAACTTCAAAGTGTGCCACAGCTTTTTTCACTTATGCGAGCGTCTCCGCAGCGTAAGCGAGGAGTGGGCGTGCCTGGGAATTCAGCTTCGTGACGAGAAAAGTGAGTTTGTGGTCAGTTCAAGGAAGATTTTGCACAAAAACCGCAGTCGTAGCCAAAGCTACGATGAGGATTTTTTTGTGAGAGCTGACGCAGAAATGGCCACAAAATCGCTTTTCGCAGTAGAAGTCTGAATTGCCAGGTACGCCCCCACGAGCAGAAGTGTAAAAAAGCTGTACTGGGAACATCTTTGAAACGAGAAAACGAAAACTTATTTTTTACTTTTTTTAAATAAGGCGATGGCTTTTTCTCGTTGGGTTTTATGGTCTACGATGGGTTCAGGGTAATCTTTGCCGATGATGCAATTTGCTTTTTCTTGCTCTTTTTTGGAAGTTTTCCAAGGTGCATGAATGTTTTTGTCCGAAAAATCCACCAGCTCCATGCAATACTGTCGAATGAACACGCCATCGGGATCAAATTTTTCAGATTGGGTGATTGGATTAAAAATTCGGAAATACGGCTGCGCATCACAGCCCGTGGACGCACTCCATTGCCAGCCACCATTGTTGGCGGCCAAGTCAAAATCCAGCAGGTGGCGTTCAAAATACGCCTCGCCTTTTTGCCAATCCACCAGCAGGTCTTTGGTTAAAAACATGGCCACAATCATGCGCAATCGATTGTGCATCCATCCTGTTTGATTGATGCATCTCATGGCCGCATCGACAATGGGATAACCGGTTTGACCCTCACACCATGCTTGAAATCGTTTTTCGGAACCTGGCCAATTCATGTCTTTGTAGTCTTCTTTAAAACTGCCATTGGCCACGTGTGGAAATTGATCCAAAATCATGTGATAAAAATCGCGCCAAATTAATTCGCTCAACCACACATCTGAGCCTTTGCTTCTCTTTTTTCGAATGGCCCGTACACACTCACGGATCGAAATGGTGCCGTGACGCAAATGAACCGATAGGCCTGAAAAACCTTTGTCAATGGCCGGATAATTTCGAAGGTCATCGTAATCCGTGACATCTTCCAAAAAGCGTTCCAGTCGGTCTTGCGCAGCGCCTTGGCCTGGCTCTAGCCATAAATCATTTTTTTCAAACCCAATGTCACTCATGGTCCATGGTTCCAAATGCTTTTGAACATCATCGTGCAGGGTAAAATTTTGGCGTTTGGTGGAGTAATCTTCGTACAAGTGCTGGTCGACTTCCTCCAGCCACTTATTTTTGTAGGGGGTAAATACTTTGTAGGGCTCGCCCTGCTGATTTAAAATTTCATCACCGATAAAAATAACGTGGTCTTTGTAAGTTCGAAACGCAATGTCCTGTTTCTCTAATGCTTTTGCCACTTTGGCATCTCGATCTTTGGCGTAAGGTTCTACGTCTTTGTTGGCAAAAACGGCGTCTACCTTCATTTTTTTGGCCACACTTGGAATTTTTTCTTTGGGGTCGCCATGCAGCACCAAAAGTTTGGAGTCTTTTCTTTTTAAAGCGGAGTCGAGTTCCTGAAGGCTACGATGAATAAACGAAATACGCCGATCATCTTTGTCTTTGAGTTTTTTGAGTATGACTTTGTCAAATACAAACGCGACCGTCACTTTTTCACACTGGGTCAGTGCTTCATGCATGGCGCGATGGTCGCTCATGCGAATGTCTCGCCGGACCCAACACAGGCCATGTTTGTATTGTTTGCTCATTGGTTCTTTTCTATAGCGTTTAGCAAGCTATGTCTTCAAGGTTTTAATTGTCTGCCGCATCATCTTCTTGAATCCAGCAGAAAATGGTTCGGTAATCTTCATCGCTTGCGGAAGCAAATACCGTTCCGCCCCCATGGTCGTTTTGTCCCAGCGCATTTTGTAAAAGCAAACTTTGTGCGGGATTGTCAACATTGACCACCCCGGACGCGGCGTTGTAGGGCTGATCTAAAAAGTTGGGCGATGCCGTACCATCATGACACCCGCTGCCCGTACAGGAAGACAACGCAGGAATCACATCGGCTGAAAACCCATGGTCCACCCCTGTGCAATCATCGTTGATGGCGCCTTCTTGAATCCATGTTAAAATCTGATTGTACTCGGTTGACCCTTGTGCAAAGACCACGCCCCCATCGTGCGGATCATTGGGATCTGCATTGGCAGCTTGCAACAACAATACGGAAGTTTCTGGCATCGTGGCATCCACCAGTGCAGCATTGGTAATTTCATCATATTGATCTGTAGGCGTTTGTCCCTCGTCCAAGGCCAAATTTAATCCACCGGATGAAGCATCGGCATCGTGGCACCCTGCCGTGGCACAATTGATCAGCAAAAGCGGTGAAATATCATCTTGAAACGATGCACCTGCGTCCCCACCGGCTTCGTCAAAAAAACAAGCCTGTATGCATCCGCAAATAAGGACAAGCAAACATAAACGATAAATATTGGGCATTCATAGACTCTCTTGGTAAAATAAGGTCTTCATTAACTTATATAATAGGACATCTTAACCAAAACAGCCATCATTGTGAAACAAGAAGCATGCAAAATCGGCATTCACCCTGCAATTATTGCGCAGTATCGCCATTTTTCAGCGGTGGCTTTCACAAAGAATTAACCATAAACCATTAAAATCAAAGAGAAAAAGCGCATTTCAATACTTGGCACGCGCTTTGCTCTACTAAGGGGTAGGTATGAATAAATCGAGCAAATTGAGCAAAATCTGCGCAATCACCAGCGTGTATGCAAGCATCGTGCTTTTCTCAGCAGGGTGCGGCGGCGGTTCATCGGTCAATTCGGTCAATGCCAACCCATTTGCCAACCCCGATGCCATTACATTCAGTGCGCAACACTATAGAGACGCACTGGCCCGAACCTACCCACAATTAACGTATACCTTTGCCTCACCCGAAACGTTGGCAGAAATTGCGTCTGCACCCACCTCCAGTGATGCCCGCGCACTCTATGAAACCGCCATCGACAAACTGATCGACACCAGTTTAATGCAAAACAAAATCAATGATTACTTTGCGCAAATTCTTTACGGTGCAGGGAGCTATGAAGGTTTGAGCGAGAATCAGCGCAAAGCCGTGAATTTGGGCACATACGTATTTTTAACCGGTCGCCCCATCAGCGAATTTTTGCTCGCACAATATCAGGTCGATGATGAAGGCCTGCAAGAACCTCAAACCTTTACCAATGGCCCCAACGAAGAATTTCAAGCAGGTTACATCACCACGCGCGGCTACTCTGAATTTTATATGGATCAACAACGCTTTGACATGGCCCGCGAAATTATGTCCATCAATTTTGCCGACGAAGCACCTTTTCCACGAACCGAGTTAAATCGTTGGAGCGAAAGCACGCTCATGAATACGTACCGGTTTGATCCCGGTGCACCAGACATGGTTTGTCCATCTTGTCATTCAGCGCTCAACATCATTCGTCGTGCATTTGCCGACTATAATAATTCAGGGAACAACTTCAATAACAGTGGTCGCAACCGTGGTAACAACCAGTACGGAATGGAAGAAAATATTGGCAATATCAACGTAGAGCCCCGTGATGAAAGTGATACACCCATTCCGGTCGAAGAAGCCGATTTGCTGTATGTGATTACACCCAATGGCAATCCAGTATTGAACCCACGTGCCTTGGCACAAGAAGTGGTGGCCCATCCCGACTTTGCCAAAGGTTGGACCGAACGTTTGCTAAGCATCCTGTTGGACTTGCCCTATGGTAGCCCCGGGACCACCACCGATGTGCCCAACCATTTTGCCGATAGCGATGCACAGATTGAATTCTTAACCAATTGGACCACACAATTTAATGAACTCGATCAAACCCCCAAGGAGTTTTTTCGAACATTCTTAAAAAGCAGTAACTTTTTGGTACTGGTGTACCAGGAAGATTAAGGGAAGGATAAAACCATGAAACAACGATCAACTTTTACATTTGCCGCCATGGCTCTAGCCATGCTCATGCTCCAAGCATGCGGCGGTTCCAGCATTTCTTCCGGCAACGGCGAAGCAGGTTTTGACCCAGCCAGTTCAGAAGTACGCGGTCTGCATTATCTAAGCCATCTAGAACGTCTTGAAAACGTCATGCAAGTGCCCACCAATTCGGATGCTTATGATCTTTTGGATCAATATCAAAGTTTGCTGGAAAAAAAGGAGCTAAACTCATCAACCATTGGTGCACTCTACCAGATTTACGCCGCAGCTTGCGCCGATATGCCGGAGGAAGTGCTGGCCAGCGACACACGCTTGGGTGATGTTTTCTTAACCATTACCGGTAAAAACGTGGAAGTAGGACAACTTGAAGGTGAAATCCTTCAAATCTTTGCCGATGACGGCGAAAGCGAAGTGTTTGTTGCCAACTGTTTGGCCGCGGCCACCTCTTTGTATGGCATCACATATTTATAGGATATACTAGAAGGACCCTAGCAAGAGACCCAAAACGATTTAAAGGAAGAGAGACCACCATGAAAAAGAAAACCATGAAAGCCCAAGAGCAAAATTTAGAAAAAATGGATCCGATGAGCCGTCGAAAGTTCATTAAGAACATTGGTTTTGCGCTAACAGCCCTTTCTGTTCCGACTCTTGTACGTCTCGAAACCATGGAAAAAATTTCCAAAAAGCTTCTGGGCAGTTCCTTGGCTTTTGCTCAGGAAGCCAATCAAGACTTCTTTTTTATCGTCACCTCGCGTGGTGGTCACCCATTCACCAGTGTTATTGGTAATCAAACTGATCATACACCCCATCATGTGGAGCGAAATACACAAAGCAGCCATCATATTTTCCAAAATTCAGCCACAAACAATGGTGTAGCCATTAATATTCCACAATACGATGGAGCGGATAGCAATCCGTTGAACGCACATCGACACTCCATCCAAGCATGTAGCACTTTTATGCCCACCCAAGGTCATCGAAGTGCTTTTGCCATGGCAGGATTAGCAGGGGGCCAAGCAGGTAACCCGTTAATTTGGGCTAGTGAGCAAAAACAAAGTGAAACTTTAGGTAACATCGTTGCATTTCATCGCGGCCCCGATGGAGATGAAACGATGAACTTACCGGCCAACAAAGCTGCCCATCATCCAGAATTTCATTCTATTAATTCAGTGGTTAATAAATACAAAGAATTAGAAATCACCAACCGTCAAGGTGATCCAGTGATTGCTGAAAAGCGCAATGCGCTGTTTCAAGCGTTGAATAATCGCTTTCAACAAGACGTTGAAAAAGCCATCCGAGCCAATGATAAAAAAGGCAGTATCAATAATTTCAACGAAAAAGCACTCGCTGCCTTGAAAGAAGATTATTCTAACCTGCTTGATCCTAATTCAGGCGACAACACTGCAGTTCGAAACCACATGGACACCTCCATGGCTGCTCCTGGAAAAATAGATGGAGATGGCAGCGGTGTCATGCATCGTGCTTTTATTACCGCCATGCGCCTGATGGAAAATGGCATTACCCCCAATTATGCCTTGTGGAACAACAATGGTGGTGACTGGCATAACAACCGAGATTACGCTGGTGACCTCTCAAACGGGGACACAAACGTAACCATCAATGGAGCAGGAACACCCCAAGGTGAAAGCGCCATATACATCGCGGAAGCGTTAAACAACATGTTAACTTCAGCCGACTTCTTTACAGGGGGCGGTTTTACACCCACCATTCATGTTATTTTTATGACGGAATTTATTCGGAACCAGTATCACAACTCAAGTTCCTTTGATAACCCAGACGGTGGTGCAGGCGGACTCATCTACGCCAGCTCAGATCCTGCTTTTACAGGTTTTAAATCTGGTTCTTTTGGAGGAACTTCCAGTGAATCTCGACAAGTTCTATATTCCAACGGAAGCAATACACCCTCCTCCAGTGGAAGTCTTTACAGCCGTGATCAAATGATGCGTCATTTGTGTGACATCTTAAAGATCGATATGGCTCAAACCGACATGGGCGAGTTGCCAGATGTCCCAGACCTAAAAGCATAAGAGCCAACAGTGAAGGATGACAAGCAGCCCCAATTGCCGTAGAATAGAACCCATGCATAACCGAAAAAATTCATGGGTGTGGCTTTGGGCGCTTGCATTCATGATCAGCAGCTGCTCCAATGTCGATTTAAATGGCCTAGATCCTGATAATTTTCAGAATAACGAAGGGCCAGGTGGTGGTAATGACCCAAACCCATTTTCTTTGATCAATTGTGAGGAAGTAGACTCTACTTATTCCACGTCTGTGCAACCTGTTTTTGATGCTAGCTGTTCAGGTGTAAGCTGTCATGTAGAATATGATCCTAGCCCTGCAGCTGGCGTAAATTTAGACCCCAACCAAGATGAAACTGCTTCTTCTATGATAGCGGGAATAAAAACTTCCACCGCCATAAACAACTTCAACTTTTTTCAGAGTACACTTATTACAGCGCCTCTATCTCAAGATGACGATGGTACAGCCCACGGTGGCAATACTATATTTGATAGTAAAACCGACCCCGACTTTGAAAAAATATACTGCTGGGTCGAAAACGAGTTAGAATATGATCTAGACAATGACCATAATTTCGGCGAGGAACTTATCGCTATATTTGATGCTTGTGATGGCTGCCATGATGGCTCTCCAAATCCTGATCTTCGAATTAATAATAATTCAGTGCAAGAAATATACGACAATATCATTAGTGGTGGTTATGCCGTAGCCAACGATACCAACAGTTTAATACTCACAAAACCCACCGCACAGGTAATGCATGGTGGAAATCAAGTCTTTGCTGTGGGGTCCACCGAAGCAAATGCTATTACCGAGTGGATCAACTCTGGGATACCTGCTGATTAAAATTTGATATTTTAAATACTTAACTTGTAAAAACAAACACTTAACAATTCTCATTTTTAAAACGACTTCAATAATCAACATTTTTTATACTTGAAGCGCTGGAGCCATTTTGCTACATCCTGTGAATGCGAAACTTCATATTTATTTTCTCATTGATTATCACCTTAGCCTCTTGTGGATCATCCTCCAGCAGTTCTTCAAACGCCCAAAATTCACTTCCTAAATTAACCTTTCAAGAAATTCATCCAGAAAATAACGGCCGCCTTGAATCCAAAACAATTTCACTAGATAAATGGTCATGGAACCAGGAGCTTTCTAGCAATTCAGAACTTGTCGAAGGAATTCATTACAGCGTCGATAAATCCATGATTCCAGAGGGGCTTACTTTTGAAGCAGTCATTCAAGATTCAAAGAAATTATCATTATTTTTCGAAGGTAATGCCACCAACCATCATGTCAATGACAGCATTGACAAAATTCATTTTCAACTGCACCCAGAGATATTTTTGGCTTCCTCTAGAAAAGCCCTGGATGAGGAGGTCAGCGAATATGAACTGAATATTATTTTTGGAAAAGGGTATAAAATTGCTGGTGAAGTCGAAGGGCTCCTTGGATCTGTAACGCTTCACCATGTAGAAAAAAATGAATCGATAGTGATTCCTGTTGCATCCTCAAAATTCGAATTTAGTGACCTTGTTGAGCCTGGAGAAAAATATACAATTCAGATTAAAAAACATCCTGAATCTCAATGTTGTTATTTAAACTTTTCAGAAGGATACGCAGAGGAAAAAAATCTTTCTAATTTCTTACTCAATTGTAATAGTCCTACTTGGCATGCCAGTGGAAGAAACGAAAACTTCGCCAACATAGCCCCAGCAGGTCTACAACCCGATTATTTTTCTAAATTTGCTGAGAATCATTTTGGGGACATTGCTTTTACTTGGTCTAACAGTATAAATATGATGGATAGCCCAGAAAACTACGGTAAATATTTTTCTTTATACAACTCAAGTACCGATCACTTTAATTTTCCCCAAACCAATTCTTTCCTTGATCCCCATGCAAATATTTTGATTACAGATCAAAATTATTTTTATCAACATGTGAATAGGAATTTGTCATTATCCAATGAAAAAGTTCTCAACGCTCAATGGGTTCAAAAAGTTACGAACTTAGCACCAAGATTTACGTTTAATATAAACTACAATTATGAAAATTATAGCATGACCAATACACTCCTTGACCCATTGACTCCAGACACTGATTCTATTGTACTAATTGAATTTAAAGGTGAAAAACTAACTACATGGGAAGAAAATGGTTCGATTCGATACAAAAAAATTCATAGCGATCTAAGTCAATCCCCCGAAATCATATTGTCACCGACTCCGGAGGCAGCCGGCTATTTATCCCCAACATTAAATTTCAAAATTGATAACAAGGGCAACGGCATTATTGTATGGGTTCAAGACTCACATTCTGGAGATCTTTACATGCAAACTATTACAGAAGGAAGCATCACAACCTCAGACACATTAACTATAGTCTCTCAAAGAGGCAATGCTTATGGCACTCCAGCCATCGATTTTAATGACCACGGGGATATGATTTTATCATGGCATGAACACAATGATGAAAACACGATTAGCTATCTTTATAAAATTGAGAAAATAGATGGTCAATGGTTTTTTCCCAATAATCAAAATGATTACCTTGCGCAAATGGAATATAAACAGTTTGATTCACGGAACCAAATCAATGATAACGGCACCTCGTTTATATTGACGTCAACGGATGTTTTTTATGGTGGAGAATTTAATGACACTGATCTAAGAGTCTTCACAAAATATGATGGGATTTGGTCACTATCTAAACATCTCGTGGGACATCCGAATGTAGAAAATCTGCTTATTAAAGAAGCGAGTTACGATATTCATCTCAATGAAGATGATGAAATACTTCTCGCATTTCTTAGCAGAAAGTATGAATACGATAACCAAAACCCAGATTTTGAACTTGCCATACGGGTCGGTATCGAATTTTATTCTGAGGGTTCTTGGAACAGCTTAAATACACATTTTTATGAAAATATCGCACAATATAGCCCCTATTATGCAGATCTCCGTGTATTAGTTTTTAATCAACCAAGTAAAAAATTTGTTTTTTGGTCTTCCGACGTCTCCGAATTAGATGAGGAATTTGGGTGTTGCAATACATTTGATAAAAGCTTTCAAACTCGTTCCAATAATGGAATCGAGTGGAGTGACCCTGAAGTATTTAGCTTTGAAGAGGATGAAGATGATGGCAATTCATACATACTTTACGCAAGTAAAAATACATGCGGCCCAATGGTTTTTTGGGAACAAAATCATTCTTTTGGCAACCGTCATACTTACTTGAATCAGTATAAATAAAAGTCAGTTCTCTTGACTGAAAATTCTTTATACCAACGCACTCAGTCTGCAGGAACAATCAGCGCAAACCCTCAAGAACCAGGGGCCTACAAGCGAAACTTAATTTATGTAAGGTAAGGTAAGGCTAATTGATTTATCTAGATCAAAAATATAGAACCCCTATTCCAACCCTGCCCGCATCAATTTCTTTCGTCACTATTTGGGTATTGAATATGAGGTTGAAGCTACGAGCCAATGATATTTGTATAAACGGATTTCATCTTAGACGGTTTTTGATATCGAATTTATATTGATGTTCAAACGGACCACCGCATTAGGTATTCATATTTGGTCATGAAAACATTTTTAAATGAGTTGTGGGACGGATTCGTCATTTAGTAAGTGCTTGCTGTTATTTGTGAGTTGATGAAGTTCAGGCCTGAATCCGCTCGATGGACTCAGTATGGCCTGTTTCGGGGTTGAGGTGGAAGATGGTGGCGTAGAGTTTTGGGTTACCTTTGGCGACTTGGAAGGCTTTTTTGCCGGTGGTGAAGCGTTGGATGCCGAGTTCTTTTTTAATGCCGATGACTGAATCGTAGGGGCCGGTCATGCCCAGGTCGGTGACGTAGCCGGTGCCGCCGGGTAGGATTTCTTCGTCGGCGGTGGGGACGTGGGTGTGGGTGCCAGCAACGGCCGAGACTCGACCATCCAGGGTATGGCCCAAGGCGCGTTTTTCACCGGTGATTTCGCCGTGCATGTCCACAACAATCAAATGGGTGTGTTGGTGGAGTTCTTTGAGATAGGTGTCCAGCAATGGGAAAGGTGAAATTTTATGATGCATAAACACGGTGCCCATTAGATTGACCACGGCCAAAGTGATGCCGGCTTTTTTGACCAGGCAGTAGCCTTTGCCGGGTGTGGTATCTGCCATATTCCAAGGGCGAATCACACGGTTGCTTTGCTCCAAAACAGGGATGATGCTTTTTTGATCAAACGTATGGTTGCCCAGCGTGATGACATCAATGCCCGAATTCCATAATTGGTCGGCGGTGTCTGGGGTTAGGCCTTTGCCTCCGGCTGCATTTTCTCCGTTGGCCACCACGGCGTCGATGTTGTGCTTTTGAATCAAGTTGGGCAGCTCTTCTTGAATGATGGTTCGGCCCGGTCGCCCAAAGACGTCGCCAATCATCATGACATTGAAGGTCGGTTTAGAAGACATGTCGAATGCCTCTTTCGGTGGCGATCCATTGCAGGGGTTGGTCGTGGGTTTCGAAGGGGAGTTTTGCGCGCACTTGGCATTCATACACCAACGCCATGGTGTGCTTGGCGGGGGTGGTTTGGATAAATCGATCGTAATACCCCTTGCCATACCCAAGTCGATGTCCAAAACTGTCTACACTAAGGGCAGGCACCAGAAGCAAATCAAGTTTTTTGGCTGCTTGGGTGCTGGTGGGCTCTGCAATGCCGTAAGGGCCTTTGACTAAATCCAGCCCGTCGAGGGTGGAGTGAAAGGTCATGGTGGGGCCTTGCACTTTGGGTAACCAACACACTTTGCCCATCAGACAAAGATGCTGAATTAAATCTTGGGTTTGCACTTCGCTGCCCATGGACGCATACAGACCAATGTGGGTTAAGTTTCGCTGCGCAATCCACGCCATGACGTGCGCTGCAATGGTTTGGCTTTTTTGCGTTCGGGTGGCATCAAAATGCGAATCTCTCAGCCAGCGGACTTGTCGGCGAATTTGCTGCTTGCTCGCAGCGGCAGGCAATGGCATGGGTTATTTGTTTTCAAGCGCGCTGCGCTGCTGATCAAACTGCTGCTGTTTTTCTTGCAATACGATGTTGATGGATTCAAGGGTTTTGCGCAGGTCGGCTTTGCGTTTGTTTTCGCTTCGAGACAATTTTAGCAAATCACCGGCAATGTTCATGGCCGCCAAAATGGCCACGGTCTCCATGGAAAATTGATTGGATTTGCCGATCAACTCTTTCATCTTGGCGTTAACCAGGTCCGCTGTTTCCGTGGTAAAACTTTCTTCGTACTGGCTTTTCACCTGAAAGGTTTTGCCCATAATTTTGACTTCTACGCCCATGGTCGTAGATAATCATTTTGCCACGGCCGCGTCAAGCTCCATGTTTCAAGCTTTGCTGTAAACATTCCTCTAGTGTTTCATCTTATGCATGCGA
Organism: uncultured Bdellovibrionales bacterium; assembly: GCA_964497185.1. Lineage (GTDB taxonomy): Bacteria > Bdellovibrionota_G > JALEGL01 > JALEGL01 > JAGRMV01 > CAZCBX01. The sequence continues at coordinate 114,810 of CAZCBX010000003.1, forward strand.
CGAAATATTAGGGATACACGAACCGAGATATTTTTTATTCTGGCAAGGCCGCAGCTTCTTTTGGAAGCGCAGTGTACGTTTGTACATGAGCATTCCAAAAGTAAGCGAGAACATCTCCGAAGGCTTATAATGCAAATGCGAAAGCATTTGCATGCCGTAGGGAGTAATATAAGGCGAAGCAAAATGAGCCAGAATGAAAAAGATCCGGTGTCCTGTGATTAAACTAATTGACTACAAAGGTTACTGTGTGCGATCTTTGCGGCGATCCAGGCTTGGATAGGCCAATTTGGAAATTGTTATGCTTAACACTTGCAAGTGGGCCACGAGTGCAAAGTACAAGGAAGAGGCAGCCAGATCTGGGGTTTTTTCATCTTTGATTTCTTCAAGGTGATTTTGTCTTAATTCCAGTCCCATCGAATACAGCACTTTTTGATTGCGGGTGACGGCTTTGGCTTGCTGTGGATTGTGGGTTTGCAAATGATCCAGCGTGCGAAGCATATTTTCCATGATGGCTTGGTGGTATTGGCTCAATGATTTCATGGAGGCTGCACTGAACTCCATGCCCCGTTCTTTTTTGTGTGTGGCCAATTCCACCACGTCTCGGTTGATGTAGCTTGATAAATTTTTAATGGTTTGGTTCATTTGTGAAAATTCAGATTGCAAATGGGTTTGGCGATAAGACAGCTCTTCCAAGTTCAGCCGTGATAAAAAGAATTTCATTTGTCGGCAGCGGTTTTCCATGCGGTCGTATTGCTCGTCCATCCAGACAATGGTTTGACCCGCTTGCTCTGTAAAGCAAGCCATGATTTGTCCGAGCATACTGTAGGCAATTTGCGCCATGGCCGTCACATGCATTTTGGCATAAGTAAGAGCCAGTGCGGGATACACTGCATACCGATGGTGTATGCCCAACTCGCTGATGCCCTGAGCGGGAGGCATGGCCCACCACGATTGTTGCTTAAGCCAGGGCAACGCACCCAAAATAATCCCACCCACAATGGTGTGCAACAATACATAAAACAACAACAATGAAAATACGTCCAATCGATAAGACGAATGAAATCCTTGTGCCAATGCGTCCAGGCCAAACATGCAAAGCAAACCCATCACCCAACGCAGTCCCGCAAAACAACGCTGAAATTGTTTGAGACGGTCATCTTTGGGCTGGTGATCCAGCACCATATAGGTGCCCTCCCCCACCATGGCGCCCAAAATGGCGGCCATGCCCGTGGACAATTCGATGGCTTCCACACTCATCCACATAATGCACAGTGCGTGGGCTAAAATGCTGGTTCGGGTAAACGTGGTGCTGAGCAAAGCCAAAGAAAAAACCCACCATGGTTTAACAAAATATGGCGTTAAATTCATGGCCCCCCACCGAATGGCGTCCATCGGTGAAGGACTGATTTGAATCAACGATAATCCCCAGAAAAATAGCCCAATGCCCAACAAACGAAGCCCGTGGTTTCGGTACAAATCAGAGCGCAAGACAAAAAAGGCCACCCACCCAATGACCACCATGTATTGCGACCACTTGGATAAGTCGTACATGGCAATGCTTTGCAAAAAAATCATGCCCAAGAGTGTGGCAAAGGGAAAGCCCAACACCCAAGGCAAAACCGATAACCAGGATTTTTGACTCATATGCAGCATACCCAAGCGGTAATTAAAACCGGTGTGCGTGCGCATCAAAAGCATTTGCACCAGCATGCCCTTGACCATGTCGGTCAGTGAAAAACTATCGGCGGGTTGCATCCAACGACAGACCACCAGTCCATAGGCGCGTTCCATGGATCGGGCCATGGCCAAAAACCCGGCCATGATGAGCAGCATTGCTAGGATGAGCGCGATCATGACTGGGAATCCAAATCCGTTTGAAAAAAAGCTTCTAAAAATGGTTTGACTTCAAAAGGCACAAAATCGTCTTTTTTCTCACCCACACCCACAAAAACAATCGGCACATTCATTTCGATGCTGCTGGATATCACGGCCCCGCCCTTGGACGTGCCATCGAGCTTGGTCACCACCAAGCCAGTGATGGGAATGGTGGATGAAAAATGTTTGGATTGCATCAATGCATTTTGGCCATTGGTGCCATCCAACACCAAAAGCGATTGATGGGGCAGCTGTGGATCGTCTTTTTGAAGCACGCGCACAATTTTGGAAAGCTGCTCCATCAGGGGTGCTTGGGTGTGCAACCGTCCGGCGGTGTCCGCAATCAGGATGGCATTTTCCGCTTTGGCTTTCTGCCACGCCTGATAAATCACCGCGGCTGGATCGGACTTGTACGCTTGTTTCACACATTCAATGCCCAAACGGTCCGCCCACATTTGCAGCTGATCGATGGCTCCGGCACGAAATGTGTCCCCCGCGGCTAAAATGACGCGATGGTTTTGCTGGATGAGCCAGTGAGCCAATCTTGCGCAAGAGGTGGTTTTGCCACTGCCATTGATGCCCGCCATCAAAATCACCCCAGGGGTGGGCACGTCAAAAGGCGTTTGATGGATTGGCTCCAGCCACGCTTGGGTGGTTTCGCATAACTTTTGCTGCACGGCCTGAGCGCCTTTTTTGCGCACTTTTTCCACTTTATCCAGAAGCAGTTGAATGTGGGCCATGGACAAATCCGATTGGTACAAAAGCGCTTCAAGCTCTTGACGGGGGTACACCGGGGCTTGATCGTCTTTGGTAAAAAAAGAAGATATGTTGCGGGTCCAAATGGATCCTTTGGGATTTGCCATGTATTTGCTTTTTAAGGGGTTTTTGTAAAAAAATCCACAACATAATTGAAGTGTTTGGTCCAACAATGGTATGATCAATGGGCTGTATACGACCCAACACCCATAAAGGAGCTGCCCCCATGAAAAAACTCGTTGAAGCATTGGCCAAGGCGTTGGTGGACGAGCCCGATGCGGTTCACGTGGAGGAAGTGATGGGCGATAACACGTGTGTACTCAAATTGGCTGTGGCCAAAAATGACATTGGCAAAGTGATCGGAAAAAAAGGCTCCAATGCCAACGCCATTCGCACGCTTTTGGACGCGGCCAGCGGCAAACAAAACCAACGATGCGTGCTTGAAATCATTGAATAAACCCGACTGCGACCCGTGAGGACACAGTGAGACTTCAATGTGTCGATTCTAACACGTCTAAACTTTTAAGTTATTGATTTTAATGTATTTTTTAATTACCTGTTCGGCATGATTTTTGCTTTTTATTGACCGTGATTCAACGCGTACATTTTGTCATATTGACCTGTTTGTTAACGGGTTTGTGGGCGTGCCTGCCGGAGGACCAAATTGCCATTTATCCCAACCACGGTAGCTCGGATGTGCCGATGAACGTCATTGTGGAAATTCACTTTGAACAAGCCCACGACCTTACCGAAAGTGATTTGCACAAAGGGTTATTTTCTTTTGCAGTATGTTCCAAAGATGTGGATCCCAATGAAGAACCACCCGCAGAAGAACCCACAGCTGCCCGAAAAAATGTTCCCAAACAAAACACGCAAACGCAGCCAGAGGATGACCAGCCATCCCCCGATGCCGCCAAAACTCCCAAAGTGTGGCAAGGCGCCCATGTGCCATTTCATTTAGAGGCGTTTGCCACCGTCAATGAGACCACCGAAAAAAATGAGCTTCGGGCCTACCTCATCCCAAAAGATGCCGGCGCTTTGGAATTGGGGCAAACGTACTGTGTAGGGGTAGAATCTTTTGAGGTGCCCGAAAAAGCACTGGTGGTGGAAGGGCTGTCTTCTCAGTTTACCATTAAAACCAAGCAGCACTTTCATTTTCAACGCGACAGCCTGCCCGAACCCTTTGTTCAAGAAGCCATTGCCGGCCAAAAAGACTTTATCGTACTCCACTACCCTGGGCAAAACCAACACATCCCGCCACGGGCCCTACAAAAAAACATCACCTTGTGTGAAGAAACCGATGAAGATCAACATGCCACTACCGGGCCGTGTAAAGATTTTGGTGTAAAACGCAGCTTTGAGTTGTATTTGCGCGAATCACTGAAAAGTGAGGATCCCATGGCGTACTTAACGGCTTCTTACAACCTATACGCTGTAAAGCCGTTGGGTTTAGAAAGTCCGTCTTCTCGGCTATCGCTTTCCCTGGGAAGTGATTTTTCGCAAACCTCGGAATTGAGCGGTGAAGAAATGACCGAAATTTTTACCCAGCAAACCCAAGCCACGGGTCCAGACACGTTGTTATCCATTGAAAAAATCAGTCGACGTGTACCAAGGTTTGAAGACGCATTTATTTATGTGGGTACGGAAAAAAAATAAAATGAAAGAGAGGTTGCCATGTTTAATCAAGTCCCATTTCCATTCACTGTAGAAAACCGATATACTAAAGCCATGGTACGTCTTTTTTTCACGGCATGGATACTTTTGGGCTTTGCCACAGTGGGTTGGGCGCAAATTCCTGATTTTGGCGCACCTCGAAACAACCCTACACAAGCCGCTTCAGCGCCTAGCCCTTATTTTTCCAATACAAACATGGGGTATCAATCTCCTTATTATGCGCAGTCTCCTCAATACTCACGGGATCCCCATTTGGCCCAGTCGCGAATGTCTCCGGGCATGGCTGCCAATACGCAAGGCTCTTACCCACGCATGGGCAATTTAATGGGCTTGGGTGCATCCCTGTTGCAGGTTTTTACAGGCAAAGGCAGTTTTGGCGATAAATTGCAGTTTCTACTTTTGGATAAAGTCAATTCTTATGTGGCCCAACCCATTTATCAGCAAGCCGATCAGGCCATGAGCTTGGAAAACTTATACGCCCTAGCCAATCGAGCCACCACCCCGCAGGGATACACGCAAAATCAAGCACAATGTTTTGACTGCGTACAACCGGGGCCCAATGGCTGGATGCCGGACGGCGGTACCAACGCGCACTCCATGAACGAGGCTTTTACTTCTTTTTCTGCCGTGGGCGGCGGGTCGTCTTCTGCTCCCAGGTCTTCGGGCTCGGGTGGCGCAGGCGTTGTATCGGCTTTGCCTTAAAACCACCCTCTGTACTAACTTTGGTATAATAACCGTCACTCAAGGGTGGTTTTTTATAAGCGATGGGCTTATGATAACGCCATGAAACGCTGGCAAAAAATTTCCTTGGCCGTCATTGGCCTGATTGTAGTCCTTATTTTGGTGGTTCCTTTTTTTATTCCCACTGAAAAAATCAAAAACATGGCCGTAGCCAAGATTCAAGCGCGCACGGACTACCCTGTTTCCATGGGTGATGTGTCGGTGCGGATTTTTCCGCGACTGGGCGTATCGCTTCGCGACATTGCCGTTGGCGACGCACAATATCCGATTGCGCTTTCTGTAGACGAGCTTTTTGTTCAAGTGCAGTGGTTGCCTCTTTTGTCCGATCAAATCAAGGTAGATGAACTTCGCCTTGAGATGCCAACGGTTACGCTTCGAGAAGAAAGCCAGAAACAGGATGCACAGCTTTGGGTTGCCGACCCCGAGCAAGAAACACCTGCGCAGACGCAGGAAACAGATACCTCATGGGCTTTTTCGATCTCCAATATTGTCATGCGCGATGGCAAGGTGGTCATGTTGGATGCAGCTCAACAACCTTCGGTTGAATTGGCTGACATTGAACAAAACCTTTCTTTGACGATCAATGGAGATGTGATTCAAACCAGCGGCAAAACCAGCATTGGACAATTTTCTTATGCACAGCAAAACATAGAAGATGTGCGCGTTGAATTAACCCAACAAGCCACATGGAATGGCCAAACCCAAACACTGGACCTGGGTGCCTCTCGGCTTCAGGTGGCCGACATTCAATTGAATCTTTCAGGGCAAGCTTCGCAGGTCAACCCCACCACCTGGCGCACCGATATGGTGATGCGCACAGATGAAACCAACACCCAAGATGTGTTTCGGTTTTTGCCTTTGGAAAGTCTGCAGGGCCAAGGCATCGATGCAAGCGGCGTATTTTCCCTCGATGCCGTGATCAAAGGTGATTGGGATACCGAAGATTTAGAAAAATCCTTTTTGCAATCCTCTTCTTCTTTAAATCTTGTACTTAAAGATGGCCGGTTGAAAGACCGTAAAAACAATGTGGAGGTCGCGCCCATTTCCCTCCAAATGGAGGCCACGCCTGAAAACATTCATGTTTCAAACTTTGCACTCAAAGCCAAGAACAGTTCATTGCAAGGCCATGCGATGGTTAAAAACTACCTTCGTGCGCCCAAACTTGATGGCAATGTATCAGGCACATTGGCGCTCAAAGATTTTGAGCCGTTGCTCAAAAGCCAAGATTTATCGTCTCTGGATGGCAAGGTGACCTTGGACATCAAAGCAAAAAATGCCAGTCAGCAATACGCTGAGGCCGATTTGGTCGGCAACGTTGTTTTGTCCAATGTTGAAATTCAAAGCAGCGCGCTGCCCACGGGCCGTGCCAGCATGGATGGAAAAATCACCCTAAGCCCCAAAGACACCATGCTCATCACCATGAAAGCTACCACAGGTCAATCCGATATATTGATTGACCAAGCCAAATTGCCCAGCGTGTTAACGTGGTCTGAACCCAACCAACCTTTTCAATTTGCTTTCAATGCACAAAGCGATCGTTTGGATTTGCAGCCTTTTGTCCCCTCTCAGCAAGAGGAAGAAAGCGACGAGCCGTTTGTCATGCCCGATATGTTTTATCAGTTGCAAGGGTCGGTGGACATTCGGGCCAAAGAAATTTTATGGGATGGTTTAACGTTAACCAATGCGCTGGTGAATGCGAAAATTGCCAATGGCGTCATCGACTTTCAACCATTGCAAATGACTGTGTTTGAAGGACGCAACACGCTCAATGGCCGTGTGGATTTTACCGATCGAAATGCGGGGCCGTCGTTTGATTTGGCGCTGGACATCAACAAAATTCGTGCATCGCAAGCATTGGCTTATGCCGACAACATTCAAAAGCTTTTGCACTTGGATCCGTCCATGCTGGACGCACAAGTGTCTGTTCAGGGCAAAAGCAAAGCTGGGCTCACCCCCACTTTTGATTTAAACACCTCAAGTTTGGACGCCAACGGAAAAGTTTCGCTGCATCAAGCCACCCTGGCGGGTCATCCCGTGCAAAATGCCGTGGCCAAATTGTTGGATAGCCCGTCGATTAAAAAACTTAAAATTGAAGATCGCGTACAAAAGTTTCGCGTGGATGGCGGACGCGTTTACATTGACAAGTTTGATTTTCAAGCCGGTTCATTTGGGTTTGTCATCGATGGTTGGCAGTCCATTGATGGGTCTCAAAATCTGGACGTGCAAGCCCAGTTGCCACCGTCAATGGAAAGCAAGCTCAAAAGCATTGTGCCTTCTACATTGGTTGCAGCTTTGAAACAAAACAATCAGTTGATTTTGCCCCTGCAAGTCAAAGGGCAAGTTAGCAGCCCATCGGTGGTGGTGGATGATCAAGCCTTGGGCAATGCCGCCAAAGAAGTTGTAAAAGATCAAGCCAAAGAAAAATTAGAGCAGGCTGCTGCGCCCTTTAAAGATAAGGCTGAGGATAAAATAAAAGAGATTCTACCCAAAAAAGATTCGGGCAGTCAGAAAGATGTGGAGAAGCAGATTAAGGACAAGACTGAAGATGTTAAAAAATCGATCAAAGGTTTGTTTTAGGGTCTTGCTTTCGTGATTTTTTAATGGGGTTTGTTTAAAATTTTTTTTTGAGGGTTCGTGGTAAGCATGATGGACTGGTGCTCATTCGTCCTCGCTGTGCTGCGGAGGCGTTCGCATCAGCCCATCATGCTCTTGAGGCTTATGAAGCAAGATTGATGGGTGTGTAAGTTAAAGGACAAACGCTTTTGGCGTTTGTTTTCATATTTTTTTATACTTCGTTACATACAAAGCAACAGCTTCCAAGGGTCACACGGAACTTGGGAATGATTTGCGTATTTTTTTAGGTACGCGTCGTTCCTATGTTTCATTTGCAATTTCATCAAGACGCGCTATTCTGAATGGAATCGTGAAAGGTTTTACAAAGACACTTTGCACGTTATTTTAAAGCAATCAATTTGAGGTTTATCGATGCAACAATGGATGTATGGGTTGTTGATGGGGTTATGTGTATTTGCTACGCATGCTCACCCAGATCTAGCCTCTCCTAGCTGGTTTGATCCCGATGGGGTTGGAAACGGAAATGACTGGCATTATCGTGTACCAGTGGATGTGTCCGGTGGCGCGCCCGATGGTCTGATTCGCATTAGCATCGATGCCGATGCATTACTCACCACACTGAATGTTACTGGAACCTTGGATGACCAATCCATTCGCGTGGTGCGAAGCAATGGTTTGGAAGCCGCCAGTTATGTTTTTTTGGATGACGCTTATTTGGCCAGTCCGGATGCGCTTGGCAATGGCCAAGGCGACATTGTTCTTGAGTTGGAAGATGTGGCAACACACTATGTGTACTTTGACATTTTGGCCAATAGCGCGGCGGGTAAAACGCCTACGGCTGCCATGGCTCCTGCATGGTATGATTTTGCATGGTCCAGCCGGCTGGCGCTCACCGCAGATAACTCAGCCAATGGCAATGCACTGGATGCGTACCAAGTGTACGTAGAAGTCGATAACAGTTATCCAGATTTTTGGGCCAGCGTCGACCCTCAAGGCGATGATGTTCGTTTTGTACTGGATGATCAAACCACCGAGCTTGATTTTGCCATTCAATACTTAGATACCACCCAGCAACGTGCAGCTTTTTGGGTGAAGATGGATAGCCTGCCCGCCAATGACACCCAAGATTTTTATTTATACTATGGCAATTCTGCCGCAGTCAATCAGAGTGATGTGGAAACCACCTTTTCTTACAGCATGTTGACTGACTTAATGGTGGTGGTGGGTGAAAATATAGACGGCGGCAATGTTGCCGTGATCAGCTTATACGATGGCAACACCATCACAGATGGAAGCACCACATTGAATTTGGACCGAGGGGACATTGGCACATTTACGGGGGTCGATGTAAGTGATGTCATTCAAGCCACCAAACCTTTTTATGGCCGGGGTACAGGGGATGGCGAAGATGCCATTGTGCCCATCTCATTTGCCTCCACATTGTTTTTGGGTCCGACCGAACGCAGCGGCACACAAACGTGGAGCGTGTATGCGCCTTTTGACGCGGCCACGGTAACCATCGAAAATGGTGGTGCAGATGGTTCACCTTCTGTGACGGCGCTGGTCCAAGGCGTACAGCAAACCATTAGCAAAGATGTGAGTTCAAGCAACAACACGGCCATTCTCACTGCCACCACACCCATCATTGGCTATCACCAAACAGGCAGCTCGGATGCATTTGTGTTGGTGGAGCCTGCCGAAGATATTTATGGCATTCGATCCAACAGCTTATTTATTGGCTATTCAGCCAATGGCACCAGCGGCACGTCGTACCCTTCATCGGGTGGGTCCAGCGCCATAGGGGGCAACCGTGGTCAAAGCAATAGCCCTGGCAACGGCAGCAATGGCTCACAAGGCACGGGCGATGCCTACCACTTATCTGCCAATGCACCCATCAACGCCATACAGCAAGCCGATTCGGACGGAAGTGAGACCACCAACTTTTTGCCCATCCGCGAGATGAACCGAGAATATTTTATGCCCACCACCGCAGAATATGTTGCCATTGTCTGTCCTTTTTCAACCACCGTGAGACTGTTCAGCCCTGCCAATGCAGTGGTAGCCACCCAAGCGTGCAGCGCCTCGGGGCAAACACCGGGTAAAGTTATTTTCAATTCGGGTCCATATGCAGCGGGCCATTATGTTAGGGCCAACCGAGTGTTTTACGCTTATTACGAAGATGATGCCACCGATGATGAAACCAACTTATGGGGCGCCAGCGCGTCTCGCAAACTGGCATTTCCAGCACCCACGGTATCCATTGGTTCAACTTCCATCATTGACGCCACCACGCCTGGTGTGCCCCAAGGTTTTGGGGTGCAAAACACAACCGTCACGGGCCCCTACGTTTGTGGAGACAGCGTGACTGTCACCACCACCACCGATGTGGGACAGTATTTAGGCACCGGCGCACAAAATACCATTGAAGCCCGTGTGCAAGACAACACGATGGCCCCTTTCACCACGCTTACCTTGTTTGATGATGGCGCTAGCGGCTCGGATGCCGTGGCAAACGATGGCATTTACACCAATACTTTTACCATTCCCAATGTGAGCACGGTCAGCGGCAACTGGACCGTCGCATCCAGACCCGGCAGTTCTCCCAATTATGATAATGGTTACATTGCATTGGATAACGTCACGTTGGGTGTTACGTGTGGCGTGCAGCCCGACGCGCTGATTAAAAATGAGGACGATGCCACTTACACCGGCAACAACCTATACGAAAATTTTGTCATGACCCAAACTGCGTCACAAAGCTTGGACAACGGCGAAACCATCACGTTTGATGTACGCGTTCAAAACGATGGACAGCTGACCGATCAAGTCAATCTCCAAGGCACGGGCACCACCGATGTGGGTGGGGGCACGTTTTCTGTGGCTTATTTTAACGGCACCACCAACATCACCAGCCAAGTGACCGGCTCTGGGTATGCCATCAACAATTTGGCTGTGGGCGCCAGCCGCAATTTTCAAATCGAAGTGACCGCTGACTTTGCCATCGACAGTGGCACCATGCTCAACATCGATGTGTTGGCTTCGTCCACGGTCGATGGTAGCAAAGTAGACCAAGTCAGAGCGATCGTGGGACTCAATGCGGTGGACTCAGATGGCGACGGTTTCACCAATGGACAGGAGCTTTTGCAAGGGTTGGATCCAAACAACATGGACTCAGATGGCGATACCATTGCGGACAATCAAGAGGTGACCAACATTGACGATCCCGAAGACACCGATGGCGATGGAACCATCGATGCACTGGATGACGACAGTGACAACGATGGCATTGCCGACTCAGTGGAAGCAGGCGATGCCAACCTGGCCACTCCCCCCATTGATACAGACAACGATGGCATACCCAATTTTCAAGATTTAGACAGCGACAACGATGGTACGCCCGATGCCTTTGAGGGTGATGGGGATTCGGATCGCGATGGTGTGCCTGATTATATCGATACGGTCAATTCGGTTGCCAACACCAATCAATTTGTTGGAAATGATGCGCTTCAAGGTGGAGGCGGTTGTCAAACAAGTCATGCGCCTTTGGTGTTTTGGTTGGCGTTGGGTTGCATCGCGCTTTTAAGAAAAAGAGGCGCCCATGCTTAAGCGATTTTCAATGATGCTTTTGGCATGCAGTTGCGTGCCTGCCTTTGCGCAGGGCCCCAATGTTCAACATTTTCGCCCCGCCTTGCCTGGCCAAAACCTCGTGCAAACCCAAGGCAGTCAAACGCAAGACCATCCTTTTTCAGCATCTTTTTATATCAATTATGCCGATCAACCCCTGGAGTTCACCGGCAACAACGGACAACTGAATTTTATCGAAGGGGTGTTTACTTGGGATGCCTCCCTTACTTTTTCACTTTTTCCACGCGTGGATCTCAACGTGGCCTATCAATTTTCACCTCTGTTAAAACCCAACAATGCATTGTCTACTTTGGTGGATGATCGAGGCTTGGGCGACATGATGGTGCGTGCATTGATTACGCTCAAAGAGCAAAAAACATCGGCCGTTGGCCTTGCTGTGCTACCGACGCTGGTCTTTCCCACAGGCAGTGACGCGGATTATCTTGGTCATCCCGGCTTTGGCTTGGGCACCCACCTGGTTGTGGATCAACAGCTTGGTCGGTTTTACCATGCGTTCAACCTTGGTTTTATGTACCGAACCGAGCAAGCACAATTGGCCAACCTCACCATTGAGCATCAATGGATGCTTCAGTATGGCGCCAGTTATGATTTTGAAACATGCACCCTCGGCGCCGAATTGGCAGCCATCACGGATGCATCTTCACCCTTCACCGATGCCGTTGAAAGCCCCATCGAAGCCAGTGTTTTTGTACGAAAACAAGCCAGTACCTCCACTCAATGGCTTGCTGGTGTAGGCAAAGGGTTGACCAGAGGATACGGCGCACCCTCGTGGCGTGTGTTTGCAGGCATTACTTATACGCCTCAGACGCAAAAAACCACCCCGACTGCAGGAACGATTTCTGAAACGGTGCTCGATGAGCTGCGTCGATTCACGCAAGAAAAACAGACCGCCATGACCAAAGGCCGTGACCAAAGCTATTTTCATGGCAAAGCCGTTCACTTTGAACAAAACCAAAAACATTTGATGCCCGAGAGCCTCCTTTTATTGCAAGACTTGGTGGACTGGCTCGCCAATGAACCCAACATTTCGGTGACACTCATTGGTCACACCGACCAGACGGGGTCGGATGCTTACAACCAGCGGTTGTCTTTGGCTCGTGCAGAACATGTAAAACAATTTTTGGTCATTCAAGGCCTGGATGCATCAAGCATTCAAGTGCAGGGACAAGGCGCCACACAGCCCAAATATCAAGAAGATACCGATTACCAAAGGCTGCTCAATCGCCGCGTTGAAATTTTTCTTAACACTCTATAAACTTAACACTCTATAAAACCCGCATCACTTTGGGATGCGATCCTTCGTCCTGGCTTTGAGCCAATGCCACCGCTTTACCGTTGAAAGCAAAAACAAAAAACGCACCGGTCGGCACATCCACACATTGATTATACCCTTGGCCACACTTCATGGCGCGTACTTGATCAGCATCCAATTGCACGCATGGCATAAACGACAATGCTTGCATGGGAGTGATCAACTGACCGATGGCCTGATCCACATTTTGATCTTCAATCACTTGCCAATCCACTGCCTGTGCTAATGAAAACGCACCACTTTTTTCACGGTGGATGTGCTGCGCATGACCACCCACACCCAGGGCTTGGCCCAAATCATGCGCAATGGATCGAATATACGTTCCTTTGCTACACGCGATTCTAAGCGTTAAGCGGGGATATTGAAATTGCAGGCAATCAAGCGCGTCAATGCGCACTGGTCGAGATGGCACATCTACCTGCTGCCCTTTACGGGCGTATTCATATAATTTTTTGCCGTCTTTTTTGATGGCTGAGTATAAAGGCGGCCTTTGCAATAGGTCCCCTTGGAAATGTTGCAAAGCCTGTTCCAGCTCTTCTTGTGCCACAACTTTTTGAGACGTGCTTGTCACTTGCCCTTCGGCATCATAAGTGGTGGTGGCGGTGCCCAATACCACATCGCATGTATACACTTTGTCTTGTCCCATGATGTAACTACTAATTTTTGTGGCTTTGCCGACGCATACAAGCAGCAGACCCGTAGCCAACGGATCCAAAGTGCCGGCATGGCCCACCTTTCGGGTATTGAATAGGCGGCGAACTTTGCCAACCACGGTATGAGATGAAATGCCCGCAGGCTTGTTTACGCAGAGCACCCCGTGCACCAAAGAGTGCAACTTTGTGCCCGCAGCTGCCATTGATTATTCTTCTTCAGAGCTGTCCACATCCACTTGATCAAGCAGATCGGCGATGTGATGACCTTGGTCAAAGGCAGCATCATACTCAAAGGATACGCGCGGGGTGTATTTGGTTTGCATTTGGCGTCCGACTTCGCGCTGAATTTGCGGCAAAACCCTTTGCAGATTTTGTTTAATGGAGCCCAGCTTGCCTTGATCCATCACGCGGTAATACACTTTGGCATGGCGAAGGTCGGGTGAAACGTCCACAAAGGTAACCGTTAAACCGTCCACGCCCCAGTGATTTAAACCATGAACAAACATTTCCGATAAAATTTTTCGCAGCAAATCAGCCACGCGATCGGTACGTTTGTAAGGTTGGTTTTTGGAAGGTCGCATCGTTTGATTACTCGAGTTCTGCAGCCACTTCTGTAATTGAAAAGGCTTCGATTTTATCGCCGACTTTGATGTCATTGAAGTTTTTAATCTGCAAGCCACACTCCGTACCCGATTTGACTTCTTTGGCGTCGTCTTTAAAGCGTTTGAGTGAAACCAGCTCACCTTCATGCACCACCACATCATCGCGTACCAATCGAATCTTGGCATCTCGGACCATTCGGCCTTCTTGCACAAGACAACCAGCAATGGTGCCAACTTTGCCAATGGTGTAGACTTCCAACACTTCGGCCATGCCGAGCGCTTCTTCCACTTCTTTGGGCGCCAGCAAACCTGCCATGGCTTTGGTCAGGTCTTCTTGCAATTCGTAAATGATTTTGTACAGACGAATTTCAATGTCTTTCTGCTCGGCCAGTTTTTTGGCTGTGCTTTGGGGACGAACGTTAAAGCCCACGATCAACGCCCCTGAAGCCGTTGCCAAAAGCACATCGTTTTCCGTTATGCCGCCAACGGCACCGTGAATGACTTTTACCACCACTTTTTGAGTCGACAGTTTGGCCACAGAATCTTTTAACACTTCCACACTGCCGTCGGTGTCGGCTTTGATAATCACGTTCAGCTCTTTGACATCGCCCTGCGCAATTTTTGAATACAAATCGTCCAGCGACACTTTGCTTGAAGCCGCCAGCTCTTTTTCACGATCAATGTTTTTGCGCATTTCTGCAATTTGCTTGGCTTTTTTCTCGTCGGCCACAGCAATCAGCTCTTCGCCCGCGGAGGGAACACCAGAGAAACCTGTAATTTCAACTGCCTGAGAAGGACCTGCTTCTTTAAGACGCATGCCTTTTTCATCGCGCATGTCTCGAACACGGCCAAATTCAGCGCCTGAAATGATGTTGTCACCCACATTCAAAGTACCTTCACGAACCAGCACGGTAATAATGGCACCGCGGCCTTTGTCCACCCGAGATTCAATGATCACCCCTTTGGCCAACCGTTTTGGATTGGCTTTGAGCTCCATGATCTCTGACTGTAAGTAAACATGCTCCAACAAATCATTGATGCCGTCACCTTTGAGCGCAGAGACGGGTGCATAGATTGTATCACCGCCCCATTCCTCTGGCACCAGTTCAAATTCTGTCAGTTCTTTTTTTATGCGCTCTACGTCTGCGCCAGGTTTATCCATTTTATTCACCGCCACCAAAAGTGGTACGCCTGCGGACTTGGCGTGGTTGACGGCTTCTTTGGTTTGCGGCATCACGCCGTCGTCGGCAGCCACAACCAAAATAACAATGTCGGTCACCTGGGCGCCTCGCGCGCGCATGGCCGTGAATGATTCGTGGCCAGGTGTATCAATAAAAGTGATTTTATGGCCCGAGCCCGTTTGAATGGTGTAAGCACCAATGTGCTGCGTGATTCCACCGGCTTCGCCCGCGGCCACATCTGATTTACGAATCGCATCCAACAAAGAAGTTTTACCATGATCGACGTGGCCCATAACGGTGACCACTGGCGGACGAATCACTTCGTCCTCTGGGTTGGCTTCAATGTCTTTTTCAACTGCGACCAAAAGATCTTCAGGAGCGATGGTTACGCTTTCTACTTCATAACCAAATTCAGTGGCCACAAGCATGGCTGTGTCTGCATCCAGGGTTTGATTGATGGTGGCCATCACGCCCATGCCCATGAGTTTTTTGATCAGGTCTGTGCCTTTCACACTCATGTTTTTGGCCAACTCTTGTACGGAAATGGCTTCGCCAATTTTCACCACACGCTTGGCGGCTTTTGGCACCGTAATTTCTGTTTTTTTGCCTTGCTTGCCTGGCGCTTGTTTTCGTTTGCGACCACCTTTGGGGCGGTTCATGTTGCGCACATCAATGATTTCTTTTTTGGTTAAGCTGGGCGCAGGTCGACCGGTGGCTTCTTCTTGCGCTTTTCGTTTTTCTTCTTCGGTGGGAAAAGATTTGATTTTCAGCTCTGGCTCAGTATCTTTTTTGGCGACAACTTTTAGTTTGCTGTAGCCCTGATTCATGCCGTCGTCTTCTGGCGCTGGTTTTGAATCGGCAGGCGCAGGTGCTTGCTCTTTTTCGGGCTGAGGCACTTTGGTCAACACTTTGGGTGTTTCAACGCGCTTGGGAACAGCTTCAGTCTCTTTTTCTGGGGTGGGCTCTGGCTGCACTTCTTGAGCAGCTTCGGCTTTTAAACTGGCTTCTTCAGGCGCAGGTTCAGGCTTGGCTTTGGCACGACGACGGATCACTTTTTTGGTGACTCGTTTTTCTGTTATGACTTTATCGTTTTCAGTATCCATCTTACTTCGTCTCTCCTAACCTTAACCCACAAACCTTTCACCATACAAAGCGTTATACTTCCGCTGTTGGCTCCGGGGTGGGTACTGGTTCATTCTCTTTGGTTGCCACTTGCGCTTGCTCTGCATTGGCAGAAGGCTCTTGTTCATCTTGTTGCGCTTGCGAATCTGCGATTTCTTTTGCTTGTTGCTCAGAAAAAGCAATCCACTCTGAAGCAGCTTTTTGCAAACTAATAATTTTTTCTTCATCCAAACCGGTAATGCGCGCAATGTCTTGGGCGGGGTGCTCGACCAATGCCTCAGGACTCACAATGCCTTGGTTGTAAAGAAGCTCGGCTAAATTTTCACCAATGCCTTCAATGTTGGTTAGGTTGCCTTTGCCTGATTCGGCCGCTTCTTGAACTTTGGTTTCCGATTGAATGTCGATTTTCCAGCCGGTTAGTTTTGAGGCCAGTCGGACGTTCTGACCTTTTTTACCAATGGCCAATGACAATTGATCGTCTGCAACAATCAGTTCCATGATTTTGTTTTTTTCATCCAATACCACACGCGAGACTTCTGCTGGGGCAATGGCATTGCAGGCAAAGCGGGCTGGATCTGGGTGAAAGGGAACAATGTCAATTTTTTCACCGCGAAGTTCTTGCACCACAGCTTGCACACGCGAGCCTTTCATGCCAACACATGCACCCACTGGATCAACGTCACTGTCTCGGGTTGACACAGAAATTTTCGCTCGTCCACCTGGCTCACGCGCAGCAGATTCGATGGTCACAACACCTTCGTAAATTTCTGGAACCTCATTGGCAAAAAGTTTAACCAACAACCCAGCGTCTGCACGCGACACAACAATTTGTGCACCCCGTGGCGTTTTGTTAATTTCTTTGACAAAACACTGGATGCGGTCGCCAGGACGAAAATGCTCTCGGGGCACTTGCTCAGAATAAGGAAGAATGGCTTCGGTTCGGCCCAGGTCCACAATCAAATTGCGGCGTTCCATGCGACGAACAATGCCCGCAATGAGCTCGCCTTCACGGTCTTTGTATTCATTAAAAATAATTTCGGTTTCTGCATCGCGAATTTTTTGAATGATGACTTGCTTGGCTGTCTGCGCGGCAATGCGGCCCAATTTTTCAGCGTTCATTTTTAAGCCGATCTCATCGCCAATTTCACACTCTGGATCTTCTTTACGCGCTTCTTCTAAACCGATTTCGGTGTTTTCATCTTGCGGGTTGTCCACAACTTTTAAAAACTCGAACAACTCAATCTCTTCGATTTCTTCGTTGTAGTGCGCTTCGATTTCTTTATCCTCACCAAAAACTTTTTTTCCTGCCAACAAAAAAGCGGCTTGAACAGCCTCGACAACAATCATTTTATCAATGCCTTTGTCTTTGGCGATTTGGTCCATCTCTCGATTTAGACCTTTGAACATTTCAATTTTTGGATCTTGTTTTTTCTTTGCCATGGGGCCATCCATTTATGTGTTGGTGTAAAATTGTCTATTTTTTTTGCGCTTTTTGGGATCAACCCGTTCATAAAAAAAAGTGGGCTTTGGAGGCCCACTTGATTGAATTCAAAGCTTGCTTGTCTATATAGAAATAGTTAGGCCGATTTGCAAGGGAAAAGTTGACTTATGCAGCACTTGAAATAGATTAAGACCCAATAGAGCCTTTAAATGGCTTATTTGCATTAATATATGGACCCTTTCAAGGAGGAAATCTCATGTCAAAGTCTCTCGCGAGCGTATTTTTAACCCTATTCATGTGTGTTGCAGTGTTTCAAGGCTGTTCCAAAGACAAAGACGTCAGCACCGCCGCGGACGGTATGAACACCGAAAGCGCTAACACTGGCAGCGACGGCATGGCCATTGATGAAGAAAACTTGGATTCAGCCAATGCTGGCACCAACATGACCATGGAAGAAGCACAAACTTACATTCAAAATCTTCCCACCATCTATTTTGGTTTTGACCAATACAGCTTGACCGACAACGACCGTGAAGCTTTGAAAATGGTGGCTGAAGCCGTAAAAACCGTAAACAAAGAACTCACCATCCAAGGTCACACCGATGAGCGTGGCAGCAGCGAGTACAATCTAGCATTGGGTAACCGTCGTGCCATGGCCGTATCGGATTACCTCAACATGCTGGGTGTGCGTCAAGGCAACCTTGATTTGGTTAGCTACGGCGAAGAACGCCCTGCCGCAATGGGTTCAGATGAAAGCGCATGGGCCAAAAACCGCCGCGCTGAATTGATGATTCGCTAACCCTTGAAGTTTTTGTACGAATGAAGCAATACTTGAGAGGACACTTCCCATATATTGGTAAAGCCACATGGGCCATCACCGCATTGTTGGTGTTGGCCCACTGTAGCTTTCCGCCGCCCACCCGACCTTCGGATGGCGATCAAATGGGCACACCTTCGTATGCTTCGCCCACCAGTACCAAAGCCAAAGTAGACCGCCTTGAACAACAGCTGGCTCAAACCATGTCCCGCATGGAAGAGATGCAAAACCAGTTGAACAAACTTCAAGGCAAATCAGAAGTATTGGGCTTTGAAATTCAGGAGTTGCGTCAACAAGCGCAAAATCAAAATCAAGATTTGGACGGTCGGCTTCGTGAAATTGAAAACGTGCAGCTTTCGGATGGTCCTGGCCCTGCCGCCATGCCTTCCCGCCCCACGACAACGGCTATGCCCACCGCCAATATCTCAAATACAACCAGCCCCGTCTCAACAGCATCACGTAACGATGCCGTGGCCATTGAAACCACCATTGAACAAATGTTTCGAGACAAATCCTGGAATCAATCGATTGTCCAGCTTGAAGGCTGGATTGAAAATCATGATAAACATCCCAAACGTGCGGACGTGATGTTGGCCCTGGGCCAAGCGTATTACGAGAAAAAAGACTATCCGCGTGCCATTCAAGCCTTGCAGAGTGTCGTGGATGAATTTCCACCCAGCGGACAAGCGTGTGAAGCGCGATATTATCAAGGCCAATCATTCATAGGTTTAGAAGACAGCAAAAATGCCGCTCTGTTTTTTCAAGAAGCCATTGAACTCTGTCCCAAACACCCCGCCAAAGAAAAAGCGCAAAAAGCCTTACAATCCATTAACGCATAACGTATAAGCTTTTCTCGTATGCGCATCCTGGGGATTGAAAGCTCATGTGACGAAACAGCTGCAGCCGTGGTTGTGAATGGACACATCATTGAAAGCTCCGTTATTTATAGCCAGGTCCAAGAACATCAAGCCTACGGCGGTGTAGTGCCTGAGCTTGCTTCGCGCAGCCATCTGTTGCATATGTTGCCCACCATTGACAAAGCCTTGGCTCAAGCCAGCTGCACATTTGCCGATTTGGATGCCATTGCCGTTACCTCTCGACCGGGCTTGATGGGCGCCTTGATCATGGGCGTGAGCGCCGCCAAAGCGCTGGCCTTTGCTCACAACTTGCCGCTGGTTGGGGTTCACCATATTTATGGTCATTTGGTCTCGTCCACGCTGGATCAACCCGAATGTTCATTTCCAGCCTTGGCGTTGATTGCGTCCGGGGGACATACGCTGCTTTATCGCGTGGACGATCTTTATCACTTTGAAAAAATGGGTCAGTCCATTGACGACGCGGCTGGTGAAGCATTAGACAAAGCAGCAAAAATGTTGGGCCTGGGTTTTCCAGGAGGCCCCGCACTTGAAAAAGCCGCACAGGGTGGAGACCCACAATGGATCGCTTTTCCAAGGCCCCTTGCCAATGATATTCGACTGAGCTTTAGCGGTCTAAAAACCTCGTTGGCCGTATGGCTTCAAAAAAATCCCTCCAAATTTCCGCAGCACCTGGCTGACATCGCTGCCAGCTTTCAAGAAGCTGTCATGGACTGTCTGGTCCAAACCATTGCCCTTGCGCAAAAACAAACCGGCATTGATAACATCATTGTATGTGGCGGTGTTGCAGCCAATGGTCGGTTGCGCGAAAAATTGGCCCAGTTGCCAGGCACCCCTAAGCTCTGGATAACCCCAAAGGCTTATTGCACCGACAACGCAGCCATGATTGCCGCGGCTGGTTATTACACATACAAAATGCACGGTGCTAGCGAGCTTACGCTGATCCCTCAACCCAATGCACCCCTGGTGGCAAGCGCCCAAGCCGATGCAACATCCTAAACACATTTTGGGGCAGCTCAATATTCGTCCACGAAAAAAATGGGGCCAAAATTTTTTGGTGCATCCCAACAACGTGCAGCAAATTTTTAATTTTGCCAACGTGCCCCCTCAGGCCAATATTTTGGAAATCGGACCTGGCCTGGGTGCCATGACTGAATACATGATTCCGAAAGCCAAGGCTTACACCGCCATTGAACTCGATCCCATTCTTTTTGATTTTTTAAACAAAACTTTTGCCGCGCCCCATGCAACTTTTTTGCATCAAGACGTGCTGGAAGTCAGTCCAAAAGACCTTTTTCCAGGACAAAACCACTATCATGTGGTGGCCAATTTGCCCTATCACATCACCACCCCCATCATTGCGCTGCTTTTAAAAGACCTTGATCGCATTCAATCCATTACGTTGCTGCTACAAAAGGAAGTGGTTGCGCGCATGGAAGCCAAACCTGGCAGCAAAACCTATGGACGTTTATCTGTTTGGCTTCAAAGCGTTTGTGACGTCACCAAAGGACCCACGCTTAAGCCCGGCTGTTTTTATCCACCACCTGACATTGATTCTCAAGTGGTGCGACTGAGCCCCAATGGCCATCCAATCAAGCCGGCGTTCCTGGATTTTGTGGCGCTGCTTTTTCAAAAGCGCCGTAAGACCCTTGGCAAAATTTTAAAAGACGCATCCTACGATGTATCTCTCATTGACCCGGCACTTCACAGCATTCGCCCTGAAACGCTGGATGTGGCTTCGCTTCAAACAATTTTTAATCAGCTAACCCCACCCGCGCCGTCGTCCTAAGCTTTTAGGCTTTGGATTCGCGGTGCACGTGAAACGCACTGGCCTGTGCCATGGGCATGGTAACCAGTTGGTCAATGTTGACATGGGCGGGGCGGGACAATGCAAATAAAATCATTTCCGCAATATCTTCGGCCACCAGCGGTTGGAGACCCTCATACACAGCTTTGGCTTTGACTGGATCACCCAATCGCACCTGACTAAACTGCGTTTCGACCAACCCAGGGTCAATGCTGGTCACCCCAATGCCCTTGGGTAAGAGTTCCAAGCGCAGCGTTTGGGTCAGCGCGCGCAGCGAAAATTTGGAGGCGCAGTATCCACCACCTCCTGGATACGCTTGTAGGCCCGCAATGGAACCCACGTTGATAATCCGCGCGCCCGCATGATGGGGCATCAACGCAATGGCACGCTGGCTGCAAGCAAACGCACCCATAAAATTGGTTTGCATCATGGCCAACCAATCCTCGTATTTTGCATCTTCTACGCCATCCACGCCCGCCGCAAAACCTGCGTTGTTCACCAAAGCGTGGAGCGGTCGACCTTCTCCTTCCAAATCATCAAAAAAAGCCGTCACTTGTTGCACGTCCGATACATCCACCGTATGCACCTCATAAGTGGCCTTGATCGCGGCAGGACGCAGGGCATCGATCCAATCCAAAATTTTTTGTTTTCGCCGGGCCAAAAGCAACAAATGTCCTTCTTGCGCAAGCAATTGCGTTGCCAGTGCTTGACCGATGCCGCTTGAGGCGCCTGTAATCATGTATGTTTTGCTCATCACAAATGAGTACAAGCATGCGGGTGGAAAGACGAGCAAAAAATATAGCCATGAGAATCGAAAGTGGTAAGTTAGTCATTGTATGAAAGCCAAATACATATGTGTAGAAGGCCCGATCGGTGCAGGCAAATCAGAATTGGTGGCTGCGCTGAGTGAAAAGATCAATGCGCAGCAAGTGGTGGACCAACCCAACCCTTTTCTTCCCGCCTTTTATCAAAATATGGATCAGTACGCGTTTCAAGTACAGCTGTACTTCTTGCTTTCTCGTTTTGGCCAACAAAAAGAGCTGGCGCAAGGCAGTTTGTTTTCGTCCAATTTGGTGTGCGATTACCTTTTTCAAAAAGATCGTTTGTTCGCCTCACTCACCCTAGAGCCGGCTGAATTTGCTTTGTATGAAAAGGTATATTCCTTGTTGGGTGGCACCATTACCAAACCGGATGTGGTTGTGTACTTGCAACAAACCACCGACCAGCTCATCAAACGCATGGCCAAAAAAAATGAAGAACTGACGCTGCTTATTCCCAAGGCCTACATTGAAAATGTCGTGCAAGCCTATCAAACTTTTTTTCAGCATTACCATCAAAGCCCGATTATTGTCATTAGCTCTGAAAACAAACGGTTTATGGAAAACGAAAAAAACATCGACCTCCTCATCCGCAAAATCATGGAAGTAGAGAGCGGCACGCATTATTTGCATATTCAAGAAGATTGAGGTTTTGGCTTCTGCGCGTGGATAATTTACGCAAAGGGGTGAATGAATTTTATTTTACATAAAATTCAGAGGGGAAAAGCATTTTTTCCCTTCATGGTGCACATCTTGTGCACCTCCTACAACAATGGAGAGCGGTACTCATTATCTGCATATTCAAGAAGATTGGAAAAATCCCCTCTTTCACCTGACACTCGATTCTATACGCCCATTTGTTTTCCTGGTATGGGAAAACAATGAATTCAGATAGCTTCATCCAACACATTCACGCACGACAAATCATTGACTCCAGAGGCAATCCCACCGTGGAAGCCGAGGTTCACTGCCACAATGGCATCATGGGGCGTGCCGCCGTTCCTTCGGGCGCATCGACCGGCAAACGAGAGGCGCTTGAGCTACGCGATGGCAAACAGGCAGAATACCTGGGCAAGTCAGTTCACACAGCCATCGATCATGTACTTCGACTCATTGCACCTGCTTTAAAAGACAAATCTGTTTTGGACCAAGCCACTTTGGATCAAATCATGATTGACCTTGACGGCACCAACAACAAGGAAAAATTGGGTGCCAATGCCATGTTGGGTGTGTCCATGGCCGCCATGCGTGCAGCAGCCCAACTACAAAACAAACCTTTGTATGCTTGCATGGGTTCCACCTACACCATGCCCGTGCCCATGATGAATGTCATCAATGGTGGCGCTCACGCCGACAACAATTTGGACATTCAGGAATTTATGATCATCCCGCATGGGTTTGACCGTTTTACCGACAGCCTTCGTGCCGGGTGTGAAATTTTTCACAGCCTTAAAAAAATATTGCAGGATAAAAATCTATCCACCAACGTCGGTGATGAAGGCGGCTTTGCGCCCGCTTTGCAGAGCAACGAACAAGCCATGGACTTGCTGCTTCAAGCCATTGAAAGAGCAGGATACCAACCCCAAGAGCACGTGTCCCTTGCTTTGGACGTGGCATCCAGCGAATTTTATAACAATGGCCGATACACCTCCAACAAAGGCACGTCGCTGGACAAATCCACCGATGAAATGATTGAGCATTATGCTTCGTTGCTGCAAGATTACCCCATTGTCAGCATCGAAGACGGACTGTCCGAGGATGATTGGGAAGGCTGGCAAAAATTGACCCAACAATTGGGGGCCCAATGCCAATGGGTGGGCGATGATTTGTTTGTCACCAACCCTCACATTCTTCGCAAAGGCATTGATGAAAAGCTGGCCAATTCCATTTTAATCAAAGTCAACCAAATCGGCACCATCACCGAAACGTTGCAAACCATTGCCATAGCCAAAGAAGCGGGCTACACCAATGTCATCTCTCATCGCAGTGGCGAAACCGAAGATACGTTTATCGCCGATTTGGCGGTGGGTACGCATGCTGGACAAATCAAAACTGGGTCTCTGTCACGGTCAGACCGCGTGGCCAAGTACAATCAGCTGCTTCGCATTGAAGAGCAGCTGGGTGACCACGTAGACTTCCAGGGCAAAAAATTATTTGGCTAAGGCAGGTCCTTGATGAATGCAAACGCAAAAGTGTGGTGGAAAAGAAAACGCATGTGGATTCCTGTATGCATGGTTTTGCTTTTGATTGGTTTTCGGTTGGTGCTGCCCACGCTGATTAAAAACCATGTCAATAAAGTGTTGGCCAACATTCCAGGCTACTATGGACAAATCAAAGACATTGACGTGGCGTTGTGGCGCGGTGCTTACAAAATTCACGGGTTGTACCTCAACAAAACCAAAGCCCAAACCCAAGTGCCTTTTTTGGATTTTCCACTCACCGACATTTCCATCCAATGGCGTGCTTTATTGCAGGGCCGCATCGTGGCCGAAATTGATATGGATCAAGCCACCATTATTTATATCGCCGAAGATCAAAAAGGCCCAGAGCAAGCCAAAGAAGAAGACTGGACCCAAGCCCTTACCAGCATTGTGCCACTGGATATCAACCGCCTCACCATTGCGGGTGGAAAGCTGGCGTATGTAGAGGTGAACACCGACCCCAACATCGATCTACAAATCACCGATCTCTCATTAACCCTGAGCAACTTGCAAAATACCTACGCCAAAGAATACACCCTGCCCTCGCCCCTTTCCATTCGCGGCACATCGTTTGGGCAAGGAAAGTTTTCGTTGGACGGCAGCCTGAACATTTTAAAAGAAGTCCCTGACATGGATTTAACCATTTCACTGGAAAATGCCAATTTAACCGCGGTCAATCCTTTTACCGAACACTATGCAGGTGTGGATTTTGAAGAAGGCGTTTTTCATTTTTTTGGCGAAGTGGCCATTGCCGATGGATATTTCAAAGGCACCTTTAAACCCATGCTTAAAAACCCTGCGCTAATTGGGCCCGAAGATGGATTTTTGGAAACCGTGTGGGAAGGGTTTGTCGGCTTGTTTGGCTGGCTGCTAAAAAATAAAAAAACCGATACGTTTGCTCTAAAAATACCCGTTGAAGGCAACCTCAGTGATATAAATGCCAAAGGGTGGGCCGCTTTTGTGAGCATTATAGAAAATGGCTGGATTGAAGCGTTTAAAACCGCACCAGATTACCAAATTGACTACCAAGATGCACTAGACGAGCATTTCGAAAAACAGGCTGAGTCATCACAATAATCTGGTGGGCCGATTAGACCACGCGTGTCATTGAGATTAATCCAAAGTAGATGTTACGAAGGTGGCCACTTTCTTGAAGTATGCAATAGCGCAATGATTTCAATGGCACTCTTTGTTGGTCGATAAATCAGCATGAATGGCAAGTCCGCAAAAACAAATTCGCGTGTGCCACGAACACTTCCTTTTTTACCCATGTTCGGAAAAACTCTGACTTTTTCAATTGCTTCGAGTATGCGTGCAAGGGTCTGTGGTTTTTTATCTGGGTAGGTCTGCTCCACGTATTCTCTTGCTGAATCCAAATCATTAAGCGCTACATGCGTCCAGCGAACTGTCAGCTGAGCCATTGATCAATTTGGGCTTGAACTTGTGCTTTGCTGGCCATCTTGCCTTCTTTGGCCTGGCGCAAACCTTCTTTGATGTGCTGAATTTGCCACTGATGCATATCTAGCAATAAATCAATGGCTTCGTTGACCAAAAAGCTCCGATCTCGCTGACGCACTTTCGCCAACTTATCAAGATCTTCGATGGTTTCATCGGGTACGCGAACCGATATGGCATTTTTTGACATACCTATATCATACCCAATATTACGTTGTATTACAATGTAATATTAAGCTGTAAAGCTACACCCGAATTTTGGGTTTGGCTTTAAGGTACTTGCTGTATTTTCGACGAATGGGCGGCAAGTAGGTTTTGAGCATTTCGTCGACTTGATCTTCACTCATGCCTGTTAAACGGGCTGCATCGGCTTTGACCAACAGCTTGGGTGGCACATCGGCAAAGGCTTTGTCGTCTCGGAGGCGGGCCAGCAAATCGTTTTGCATGCCTTTTTCACGGATGTTTTTGATCACTTCAAACGAGTGTTCACGAATACTTTCATGCATGTCTTGTCGATTGCCGCCGCACTTGACCGCAGCCATCATGATTTCTTCGGTCTGGACAAAAGGAAGCTCTTGATTCAACCTTTGTTCAATGACCCCTTCATGCACTTTGAGGTTGGTTGTGACATTGATCAACAAGTCCAACACACCATCAATGAGCAAAAATGCATGCGGAATGATGATGCGACGGTTGGCTGAGTCGTCCAATGTGCGTTCAAACCAGTGATTGGCTGATGTTTCACGGGCATTGTGAACCAAGTTCATCACATACCTTGACAACGAAGTAATGCGCTCGCTTCGCATGGGATTTCGCTTGTAAGGCATCGCGCTGGAGCCGATTTGGTCGCTTTCAATGGGTTCTTCCATTTCATGAAGGGCTTGCAAAAGACGCAAATCGTTGGCCAATTTGGACCCAGACTCCGCGATGGAAGCCAACGCGCTTAAAACTCTGGAATCCACTTTTCGTGGGTAGGTTTGCCCGGTGGCAATAAACGCTTTTTTAAAGCCCATTTTTTTGGTTACTTTTTTATCCAGGGCTTTGACCTTCTTTTTGTCGCCCTCAAAAAGTTTGATAAAACTATCTTGAGTGCCGGTCGTGCCTTTTACGCCCAGAAACATCATTTGTTCCAGCTCAAACTCCACTTGCTCCAGGTCCATTAAAAAATTCTGCAACCACAAACAAGTGCGTTTGCCCACGGTGGTGGGCTGTGCGGTTTGAAAATGGGTGTAGGCCAGGGTGGGAATGGCTTTGGTTTTTTTGGCCATTACGCCCAGCCGGTCAATGACGGTGGCAAGTTTGCCAGCGACCAATTTCAAGCCTTCTTTCATGACAATTAAATCGGCGTTATCGGTGACGTAGGCGCTGGTTGCACCCAAATGAATAATGCCCGCGGCTTTTGGACATTGCTCTCCATAGGCATGCACGTGGGCCATGACGTCATGGCGAAATTTGGCTTCGTTTTTTTCAGCAACTTTCCAGTTGATGTTGTCTCTAAACTTTTTGAGTTGATCAATTTGCGTTTTTTTGATGGGCAGACCCAGTTCCTGCTCTGCCTCGGCAAGCGCAATCCACAACTCTCGCCAAAGGGCGACGCGTTTTTGTTGAGAAAAGATTTCGGCCATTTCAGCCGACGCGTATCGTTTGATAATTACATCAATATTGGGTTCCATATCCATACCTTTTTTTTGTGCCATTGATTAAGAAGGCAAACCTTCATCCAACGCTTGTTTGCACCAAGCCAAAAGCGCTTCAGGACTGAGCATGTGTTTGTCGTCCGACCAGCGGAGGCCTACTTCTACCTTGCCTTCATCCAAACCGCGGTCACCCACTGTAATGGTGATGGGAATGCCAATCAGATCGGCGTCTTTGCGTTTCATGCCATATCCTGCATCGCGATCGTCCAACAACACATCCATGCCTGCTTTTTGTAAATTTTCATATATCTGCACCGCTGCTTTTTGCAAACGTTCGCTTTTCCATTTGATGGGCAGCACGGCCACGTCAAACGGCGCCAACTGCGGTGGAAAAATAATGCCGTCGTCATCGTGATTCTGCTCTATGGCCGCCGCCAGCGTGCGCCCCACCCCTATACCATAACATCCCATGATAAAAGGCTGCAATTTGCCATCGGGGTCTAAAAACTGAGCATTCATGGCTTGGCTGTATTTGGTGCCCAACTTAAAAATATGGCCCACTTCGATGCCGCGCTCTATGGTTAATGCTTGATCGGAATCCATGGCCTGGTCGCCATCCTGCACCAAGTGAAAATGCAAAACATGCTCCAGCTTAAAATCCTCTCCAGCTTTGGCGCCCACCCAATGATAATCGGCCTCATTGGCGCCCAATGCATAATGCCGCCCCTCATGGACCAGGGTATCGTAATAAATGGTTTCAATGGCGGGGATTTTTTTCTGCAAATCAATGGGCCCAAGGCTGCCAAACGGAATGTCCGTGATGCCCTGCACTTCTTTTTCGGTGGCTGCTATCACTGTTTCTGCCTTGAGCAAAGCGGGCAGCGCAAGTTCATTGACCTGGCGATCACCCGGCAAAACCAACGCGATCCATTGTTGATCGGCTTTGTACAATAATGTTTTGACGGTTTCTTTGGGGTGCAGTTCAAGCCGCTTGCACACATCTTCAATGGTTCTGGTTTGCGGCGTGTGCTTTTTTTCCAATGCGGTAAAAGTTTCTTTCGGCAGCTGAGAGACAAATTCACGGCTTTGGGCTTTTTCAACGTTGGCCGCGTAGTCCATGTTTTGAGAAAACACCACCGCATCCTCGCCAGACGACGCCATCACCATAAATTCTTCCGAAGCACTGCCGCCAATGTTTCCCGAATCGGCTTGAACACTTCTAAAACGCAAGCCACAGCGTTTAAAAATGGCATGGTATGCAGCGCGCATGGCTTGATAGGATTCATCCAGCCCTTGCTCCGTGGCATCGAAACTGTAGGCATCCTTCATGATAAACTCGCGGCCGCGCATCAAACCAAAGCGAGGACGAACCTCGTCACGAAATTTCAATTGAATTTGATAAAAAGTTTGTGGCAATTCTTTGTATGAGCGGATTTCATCTCGAACCAGTTCGGTAATGACTTCTTCATGGGTGGGCCCCAAGCAAAAATCGCGGCCGTGCCGATCCTGAAAGCGCAAAAGTTCCTTGCCATTGCTTTCCCATCGGCCTGTTTCTTTCCAAATGTCCGCGGGCTGCACGTAAGGCAGAGACAATTCCTGGCCGCCGGCGCGGTTCATTTCATCTCGAATAATGGCCTCGACTTTTCGAAAACACCGAAGACCCAATGGCAGCACATCGTACACACCTGCCGCCAGCTGACGGATCATGCCCGCACGAAGCATCAGTCGATGACTGGCCACTTCCACGTGGGCAGGGTCATCCTTTTTGGTAGGAATTAAAATATGGGTTCGTTTCATGAATTATCTGCCATCTTGGGTTGATTTGCCTGATGTCCATTTCGCCATCACCCTTCAATTTTTACTGTCAAATTGAAAGATCGACAAGCCCTAAAGCAAGCTTTCCTTCTCATTGTGTGGTACAAAAACAACAGTATGAGATTTTGGTTCTTTAGCGCATGGATCTTGATGCCGTTATGGTCGTTTGGGGATTCTTTACCTCAAGTTTCACAAAAAATCGACCAAGAGCTACAAAATCAATGGACACTTCGCCGACAAATACAATTATTAAACCCCGAAAACGACCCTCAAACCCTAGAAAACATTGTCCAGTATCAATTGGAAAACAAAATTACAGGACTGCCTCTTTTTACCGAAGCTTTGCTGATGGAGCTCAATCCCGCTGAAGACAATGCCACGCTTGAAAAAGACTATCGCTGGCGGTATGCGGTGCGTTTTTCGCCCAGCGAGCCCATGCCCCATGCCTTGCTGTGCCGTTGGCAAAGCTCACCCAATCAATGGAACAGCATTTTATCTCATTGTTTTAAAGCGTTGAGTTTGCGCTGGCAACAGCCTCATGGCAAGCTGTACCTCAAAGCGGTTCTGGATCACGCACTTTATATCACTCTTTTTATGGTTCTTGGCATGATGGTTGTGTCTTTCATGATTAAATACATCCCTTTTATTCTTCAATATTACAGCTCGCTTGTCGGGTGGCTCAGTCCTTTGGCCTTTGGGACTATATTGAGCATGGTGATGACCACCGCTGTCCTAACCTTTGGGTGGCTGGTCGGCTTGTGCATTTGGACTTTGCTCATCTGGCGTTTTATCCACCGACTCGAAAAATACCTTTGGGTTCTTTTGGAAATTAGCATCATCTTTTTCCCCGTCCTGTTTCATGCGCCCGCGCTGTTTATTGCCAAAACAGAGCTTTTGCCTTACAGCCATTACACCAGCCAAGCTTGGCTGCGCGCGTGGCAGGACCATTCACCGGTCTTGTATGAAAATGCTTTTCAGACACTTTTTGCCCAAACTTTTCACCAGCCCACCATTGAATATGTACAAATCATTGTGCTGGTCACCGTGGTGCTGCAATTCATCCTGGCTTCCACCACCAAAATCAGCGACTATTACTTTGTTTATGAAAAAAAAGAGCGCTTTACCAAAAAAACGGTCATCAAAGAGCTGCGCCCCTATCAAAAACTATATTTTAAATACCTCCATGCTTTGCGCCGCCGCGAACGGTCAATTCGCACCTTGTACAATGTACTTCCCCACCATTTTTGGCTAGACCAAAACAAACCCTTGGTATCCCTGGTGGTTCTAACGGGTTGGGCATTTTGCCTTTCGTCCTTGTGGATTTGGTTTACATACATGGGGCCCGATGCTTTTCCGTGGGGTGTTATTTTTTTCATTGGCTTGCTGGGCATATACATCAGCACATGGCGCATGCCCAAACCCGTAAAAGATCAGGATCTGTATGAAAAAAAATAAAAAAAGCAGCCATAAGAATAGACGCGTAAACAATTATTTTGATCGTTGGCTTAAAAGAGCTTTTCCTTTTTTTGTGCTTCTGCTTTTTTTGGGCATCAATATGGCTGTGTTCATTTTTCAACCCTCTTCCTATTGGAATGCCAACAAAACCATTTCCACCTTGAGTCAAAGCGTGGATCGAAGCGTTTTGCCCATGGGCTTTGCAGAAATTTATAAGCGAAATGATGCGCTCGACATTCAACGTTATCTCATGATCCAAAAAACTTTTCGGGATGATTTGCCCACCGACCTCGAAGAACTTGCCCATTTGAAAAAAACCGAGAATTGGATTTACAAGCCTGGCTTCAATACATATGATTTGGAGTATAGGCCCTAGTCCATGAAAGTAGAACTTCAACTTGACCATATCGATACTTGCCGGATTCTGTTTGGGCAAAATGACAAACATCTGTCGTTAATCGAATCATTTTTTTCTGTGGACATCTTTGCGCGTGGCACCAACCTGCGCATTGAGGGCGATAAAAAAGAATCAATGGCCGCCCGCTCTTTCATTTTGCAAATTTTTGAGCTGATCCAAAGTGGTTTTACCATGAAAACCAAAGACATCGAGACCGCCCTTCATCTGATCAAAGAAAAACCGCAGGCCAATCTCAAAGAATTCTTTCTTTCACCCGTGCCGGTGTCCAAAAAGGATGTGCGCATTGCTCCCAAAACACACCTCCAAAAACAATACACCGAGCTCATTGATGCCAAAGATGTCGTATTTGGCTACGGCCCGGCGGGTACAGGCAAAACCTACCTGGCCATGGCCATGGCTGTGGCTCACTGGAATGAAAAGCGTGTAAAGAGAATCATCCTCACCCGGCCGGCGGTTGAAGCGGGTGAAAAATTAGGCTTTTTACCCGGCGACCTGACCGAAAAAGTTAACCCCTACCTTCGCCCACTGTATGATGCATTGTACGACATGATGGACGTGGAAAAAGCCAACCGTTTGATCGAATCTGAAACCATTGAAGTTGCCCCATTGGCATTTATGCGCGGCCGCACACTCAACGATGCGTTTGTCATCTTAGACGAAGCACAAAACACCACCCGCGAACAAATGAAAATGTTTTTAACGCGCTTGGGCGCCAATTCGAAAATGGTTATCAATGGCGACATCACGCAAATCGACTTGCCCCGCCATCAGCAGTCGGGTCTTCGAGAAGCCATCACCGTTTTGCAAGGCATTGAAGACATTGGGTTTGTAAAATTCACCGATGAAGATGTCGTTCGCCATTCATTGGTTCAAAAAATGATTCGTGCCTACGAGCACGCCACGCCATAAATCTTATGAACCGGGTGCGGGCGCAAGAACATACCGGTCGAGCCACTGCACGAGCCGATCGAACCGCTCGTATTTTAAAACGCAGTCTTTCTTTGCTCAACCTTGATCAACAAGAAGTTCACCTTACCTTTGTGCGCGACAAAGACATGATCGCTTTAAATCAAACTTACAGAGGCTTGGCCAAAACCACCGATGTCCTCTCTTTTGAGCAGCATGTGCAAATGGGTGCATTTTACTTTTTGGGCGACATTGTTATTTCCACCGACCAAACCCAAAAACAAAACCAAAAACAAGCGCATCGTTTAAAAGATGAATATGCCATTTTGGCCATTCACGGGCTGCTGCACTTGCTTGGCCATGACCACGCCGAGCCCGATGAAAAAAAAGTGATGTTCGCTTTACAAGACCACCTTTACCGAAAGACCCGTCATGAACACTAAACATTGGTTATGGACCTGTCTGGGCATCGCATTGGGATTGTGTTCTTATCCCATGGCCTTTGGCGATTGGATTTCTCCGATCAACGGCTGGACCAGCGTCTGCATGGTGGGAACATACCTTTGTTTTTTTCAGTTGTTAAAACAAAGCAAGCGGCCCTTGCGGTTTGCATGGGCGTATTGGATGATCATCAACGTGGGGGTTTTGTATTGGATTGTCATATCCATGTATCGCCATGGCGGGCTTTCGTTGCCGCTATCGATCGGTGCGCTCTTAGGCTTAAGCGCGTTACGGGCTGGATTTTTCACTTTGGCGGTGTGGGCATGGCGTCGTTTTTCCACCCAAAAAAGTTTGATCATCTTCGGCGCAACGGTTTTTACGTTATCGGACTGGCTTCTTCATTATTTTCCACTGGAGGGGTTTCCTTGGTACACGCCTGTGTATGGCCTGGCTTCCCAATTGTTCATGGTGCAAACTGCACAATGGTGGGGGGCACATGGCATCAATTGGATGTTTCACGCCTGGGTCTTGGCCTGCGTTCATGTGGGTTTTCTACCCTTAGATATCTCCACGCGAAAAGTAAAAAAAGCAGCCGTCGGCATAGGGTCTTGCCTTCTGCTTTGGATCGGCGTGGGCGTGTTTCTTCAAAGCCAGTGGGTCCCCACAAAAGAGCCATCCCTGCGTGCTGGGGTGATTCAGGGTAACATCAAGCAAGCCATGAAATGGGATCGCGCTTCTAAAAGAGCCATTTTGGACAAATACCAAGCCATGACACACCAACTCCAAGCCGCACAAACGCAACCCTTGGACCTTATCATTTGGCCCGAGGCCGCCTTGCCCAGTCGCATTCAATACAATGATCAAACCATTGTTCAACTTGCCAACTTACAGTTGCAAAGCCCTTTGCTGGTGGGGACTGCTCGCAAAGCTGTCAAAGAGAATCAAACGGTGTTTTTTAACAGCGCGGTGGTGATGCAACCCGATTATCATCTGACATACGGCTACGACAAAATTCGACTGGTGCCGTTTGGAGAGTTTTTTCCCACCTTTGGCATTGCCGCGCTTCAAAAATGGTTTTCAGGCATTGCCGGATCTTTTGCGCCCGGCACCACTTGGCCCGTGGCCACCATTGGCACCGAAAAACTGGGTGTCTCCATCTGTTACGAAATCTTATTTGGCGATCACCTGCGCCCTTTTTTTCAGCAAGGGGCCACTTTCATCGTCAACATTACCAACGATGCATGGTTTGAAAAATCTTCTGGCCCCTATCAACATGCCCGCTTTCCCCAAGTGCGCAGCATTGAATACCGCAAGCCCATTATTCGTGTGGCCAATACTGGCATCACAGCATTGTACAGGGCCGACGGAAGCATGCATCACGCCACCCAATTGTTCACCCCCAGTGCGCAAGTGTATAAAGTGGCACCCAACGATCACCGAACGTTGTATCAGATGCTGCCCTGGCTGATCTACGTTTGGATGGTTGCAGCCCTGATGTTTTCTGTGTATGTGAAAAAGACAGACCCGTCATGACCGAAACCACCAATCAACGTCCTACTGTTCCCTATGGCCGATGGGCCATCGTGCTATTGTTGTGCACGCTGGGCGGGTGGGCTTTTTATCACTATGTCCCCATCTCTTGGCATGCTCGGCTTACGTGGGCGATCGATACCCCCGTGCAAAATGGCTCGCCCTCAAGAGACTGGGTGCCCACATGGAAAAATGCGGTGGAAAAACAACCTTTTTTTTCTGGCCTTCAGCAGCAGCAGTGTTCCGTGAGTGCTTTTCAAGACGAAGTGCTCTGTGAATTCAAGGTATACCAATACAAAACATTAAAGAACGCATTGGCCTACGCCCAAGATGTTTTTCCTTGGCAACATGGCTGGCACACCAAAGAGGAAAACCGACAAGCCATCCAATATCAGCAAGAAAAACTCTCTTCCCTGGTGAACATTCGCACCAGCAACCAAGAAGAAATCAAAGCCCTCGAAAAAGAAATTGGCCCGCTCAAAGCCACCGTGGAAAAGTGGGTGCAAGAGCGAGACTTGTATGAGAAAAACAAAAATCTACGCCAGCAACAGCTTGATCTATTCAGACAACTCATTCCCACCATGGATGCCACTTCCGACCTCCGCAAATTGTACATTCAGCAGGAAAAAGAGAGTCAGGCGCGCATAGGAGAGATGAACCGAGAAATTTCACGTTTGGACCAAAAACTGGAAACCAGAGCCCAACCCTGGCTCACCAAACTACAGCTTCAAGAAGAAAATGCCCGGTACGCCATGCAGATGACCCAGCATGAAAACAAAATAGACCTACTGCGCCGCGCGCAAAGCCAAACCATCGAAGACCACATCCCCGATCCCATGGCCGAAACATGGCTTTGGCAGAAAACGGACGTACGCGCCCAGCACACCCCCGGTGTATTCTTTGCCGCCTGGATCAGCCTGTTTCTCTTATTCACCCATATTTTCTTGCGTCAGAGACGTCAGTTTTAAGTCTGCTTAGCCGGCTTGCTTTTTATGTATGAATTGTTTATGTGAAATGAATGAATCATAGACCAATATTATATTTATTTTTCATTTGTCTCTCTTACACATGGATTGGATGTTCTGGTGGAAGCAATTCCAGCCAACTCGAAACAGGTGGCCTCCCAGTGATTACTTTCCAAGAGTTACAGCCAGAAAACAACGGCAAGATCGAGTCGCAAAACATTACCTTGGACCGGTGGTCTTGGAACCAAAATCTCTCTAATAATTTAATGGCAGAAAACGTTCATTATGTTCTTCAAGGAACGGTACCTAAGGGCTTGACGCTTGAAATCGAAACGTTGAATGAAAAAACCGCACAACTAACTTTCAAAGGCATTGCCGAAAACCACCACGTTAGTCAAAGTACAAAAGAATTGGTCTTGACATGGCTACCATCAGCATTTTTAGCCAACTCTGCCAAAGCACTTGAAGAAGAAATTGAATCATACGCTTTGCATATTCAGTTTGGTGTTGGTTTTACCATTGGTGGAGAGATCATTGAGAGTCCCTCTTCTGTAAACATAGAATTAATTCAAGGAAGTGAAGTTATTCAAGAAGTGGCTGCTGGTCAGTCATTTCAATTTGAATATCAGCTTGAACATGGAGAAACTTTTGAAGTGATGGTCAAGAATCACCCGGAAAATACGTGCTGTAAAGTAAAGAATGGTTATGGCACCATCAACAATAAAGATGTGGATGCAATCACCATTGACTGCTCTACGCCTACATGGGAAGATCCTGAATCAGATGAAGAAGCACTCGCCAAACCATTTGAGATCGGTGGAATTTCAAACACCATTACAATTGTTCCAAACCCAAGCAGCGATTCTTTGGAGCTAATTGCTATTGAAAATGGGACGATGCTCACACACAGTACCTATAAATTACAGCATGGTGTTTTAAAACGTCCAGATGATATTGAATTAATCGACCCTCGTGTTTTGTTTGCAACCGACAACCCCAATGCTTATGTCTCTCAATTTCAATATGCCATTAATAATGACGGTCACATCATTGCTTTGATATCAGTTACCGAAAACAATTCAATCAAGCTCTTTACCGCCCGGTATAAAAACTATTTTTCGGAAACGCTACAAGAGCCCACGCTTTTAACTCAGGTTCCACTAAATTCTCGTGGTAGAAAAGTATTTTCGTATGACAACAATTGGGGATTGATTACTTACGAAGATACGAACCTCAATAACGTACTATATACACATTTCAACGGTGAATCATGGACGCCAATTCAAACCTTTGGGCTTGATTCCGACGCGCATGGATTGGCTGAATATGATGGGGACGTCAATGCCTCTGGATCAGGAGCATTTGTGCTAAAATACTTTTCCACGAATATAAGCACTAGCTTATATCAAATCTATAAAGTTGATTTTAATTTCAATAATTTTACCGCACCGCTTCGAATCAACGTCGGCATGTATACTGTAAACAATCAAGGCGATATCGCAAATTACAATTCTAACTGTATTGCTTGGTTGGAAGCCTGTAACTGTCAAAACAATGTCGCAAACCCCGAGCCAGGACCTATAACACCTGTATGTTACGAACAAGAACCGATTCCTCAAAATCAATTGTTATGGAATTATGACTCTACAACCCTCAATTCAGTCGAAGCAAGTGTTTCAGAAAGTGGAGATGCTGATATCTTCTGGTATCAGAGAACAACCCCCTCTAGTAATAATCATTATTTAATGCATGCAGCTAAAACTAATTTATTTTGGGATCGTCCATTTAATCTCGATGATGCCAAACAAATTGTTAACCGGCCAAATAGGCTTGATTCTGAAAAAGACGGAAATCATCTAGTGTTAGTTCAACATACTGACAGTACATCCTCTGGTTCTGACGGCTATACACGCTTGATCCTAGCCATTAAAAATAATGGTGAATGGATCTATGATGGGCAAAATTACTTAAAATATGAACCATTTTCGGATGAACTCTCCGAAAATTCCAGCAATTTCTATGAAAAAGAGCCCCTCAACTCACATATTACCTTCAATGATAATATGTTTAATGTACGAGCATCCATTTCTCAAGCAGCTTACGGGTATAAACTGTATAACAGAAGTTTTGATCTCGCCACTAACTCAGACATTGTAGGCCAAACCGTATATGATTCTCAAGACGATGAAAAATTCATTTCCTCATCCATGTCTAATTTCCATATATTCGGCGCAAACTTGGAATTAGATACAAATAAAACCAATTTTTTTCGAAAAAATATAGATAACGCCAATTCTCTTGAAATTTTTTCTGATAATACAAAAAGCTTATCTATAAAGAAAACATTTCGGGCACCATCCTGTCCCGGGATTTTCTTGTTATGGAATAAAACAGCTCCAGATTTTACATCAGAAGACTTTGTGTCAAGATACTTTTAGCAGCGTATACAAATTTTTTTACTTATGGGACATATATGTCACTAAATGGGCATCTTATGTCACAAGCATAGATTAAAATATCTTTTATTTTCAAATATTTAAAGTTTTTAATGTTGGCACGGACTTTGCTTTATATAGGGCAGGAAAGAACTCATCACCCAAGGCCCTATTGCCTTGAAGAAGATGGGTATGATAACTAGGAGCTATTATGAAAAAGCACACAATAATTCAAACCGTGATACTGACCCTTCTGACTTTTCCGTTGTTATGGAGCTGCGGCGATGTGGGCACCGATGGCATCAATTGTGCGCAGAACCCCAACAGCCCTTTTTGCAATGCGCAGTTTCCAACCCAATATAACTTTCGGATTACTTCCACCTCTCCTTTTAATGGTACCGATTTGGTAAGCACACAACTTAATGTAATTAGAGTTTACTTCTCAGAGCCAGTTGATGAAACAACCATTCCTGGTAATATTCTTATCTATGCTCTTGTCGGTGATAGTTCAATTGATGTAACGTCCAATTTCACATTTGTGGCCAATGGTAATGGTCAGCTCGAAATTATCCCCAACGATGGTTATCAGTTGCAAATCAATACCGTATACAGCGTTCAATTTATGCCAAACTTGTTAAGTACCGTTCAAAATCCCATTTTTGGTGGTGTGAACGGTGAATACCCGACTGGATCAGATTTCACGTTTAGCACAGGTGCAACCGGATCCAACTCTAAACCAGGACCGCCAAGCATCGTCAGCATGAGTAATTTCAACCCCCCAAACAGTTGTGGTGGTGCCATTGTCACTTTTGATGAGGACATAGCCTACCCACCCCAGGGCGTGATTAAAATTAAAAGATTGTTGGGTTTGATTGAAGTTACCGTTCCCGCTCACGTATCTCAAGCCGTTCCCAACCGCTTTGATCAGTGGATCTTGGCAGTGCCTACCTATGAGTGCGGCTCCTTGTATACTCAAGGTTTTGCAGAGGTTCAAAATGCTGCAGACTTCGACGGTCAGCAGCTAACCAATCCGCAAGGACAATTCATTCAAATCTCAGAGTTTTTGTAATAGGCAATTTTTATCCTTAAGGGGGATCAAGAGAGAAGGCAGGGCTTTATAAGCCCTGCCTTTTTTTATGGAGGACGCTTTAACGAAGCATGGCCGTATGCTCTTGGCGTTTTTCGATTTCTGAAATGTAGGCTTCAATGCCTTTGACAATCGATTGCGCCATTCGGGTTTGATAGGTTGAACTGGTCAGGCGTTTTTCTTCGGTGGGGTTGGAAATAAACGACGTTTCCACCAATATCGAGGGCATGGTTGAACCGGTGAGCACGTAAAAACGCGCGCTGCGCACGCCCAAATCAACCACGTCTGAATAGTTTTTTCGCAGGTCCGCCACCATGTTTTGCTGCACCCAGCGCGCCAAATCCGTAGACTGAGACGTGTGAAAATTTTTCACCATGGATGCTTTCATGAGTTCCAAATAATAATCGTCCGAGCCGGTGGGAATGTTGAGTTTTGAAGGGTCCAGTTCGCCGTTCTCACGCATGGCCACCCGCAGGGATTCTTGGTCATCGGCATTGTTTAAAAAGTACGTGGAAACACCCTTGGCCGCTTTGCGTGGGCTGGCGTTGGCATGGATGGACACAAACAAATCGCCTTTTTTCTGATTGGCAAACTGGGTGCGGTCCAACAGGGGAATAAAAACGTCGGTTTTGCGGGTCATGAACAGATCATAACGTTTGTTGCGGGCCAGCATGTCTCTGACTTTTTTGGAAATGGCCAAAACCACATTTTTTTCTAAACCACCACGACTTCCATGCGCACCTGGGTCTTTGCCGCCATGGCCTGGATCAATGATGATGCGATAGTTGGTTTTGGGCGAGGGCTTGGATTGGTTTACCGATGTGGTTTTGGGTGCTTTTGGTGTTTTTAACGTTTGTTTGTTTGCTTGGACCGCGATGTCAACCGAAGAAGAGGACACAACTTTTCCTTGGCCTTGCGTCAATATTTGGATGCCCTTGCTGTTGGTCTCCAGCGAAAATTTTGTGTCTTGGCCGCTGGCTGTTAAATCAAACACCAGTCGAATGCGATCGGGCGCATTTTTTCCCACCCGAATGTCTGAGATGGTGGGGTGCTGATCCAATGTAGGCACCAAAAAAGAGGGTGCCAGCTGTGCAGGAAAAAAATCCACAAAAAAACGTGCAGGTTTTTGACTGTCAGGATCGGCCGGCAAATAACTGGCTTGATGCTCTAATTTTTCAGTCACAAACAACTGAATTGCGGTCTGGGCATCTTGCTGACCAATGGTCATGGCTGTCAGGGTGGCCGCATGACCATGCGTGGTCCCGATCATGCAAGCGAGCGCCATGGCCCATATGTACATCTTGGCTTTCATGTAAAATTGATTATACGCGGGGAGGCTGCACTTGACAATCTCAAGTGTCTAGGGTGTGTTGGGTTTCACTTTGGTTTTCCACGTGTAGAGCCAGTCCAGTGCTTCTTTTGGAGAGCAAGCGTCCACATCAAGATCGACAAGGGCGCGCTCCACGGCAGAAACCGCCACGTGTGCTTCTGGCTTGGACTTCTCTGAGCTTGCTGGCGCAGCGGCAGGCGCGCGGTCATTTTCCAACTCGGCGAGGATGGTTTTGGCACGCTGGATGACGCTGGAAGGCACCCCGGCCAGCTTGGCCACTTCAATGCCGTAGCTTTTTTCCACCTCCCCTGGCTGCATTTTATGCATAAAAACAATGTCGCCTTGCCATTCGCGGATGGTCATTTTCATGTTGACCATGGCTGGTTTGTCTTTAGTGAGCGCGCTGAGCTCATGGTAGTGGGTGGCAAACATGGTTTTGGCTTGGATGTCATCGTGCAAGGCTTCGGTGACGGCCCATGCGATGGATAAGCCATCGTAAGTGCTGGTGCCGCGACCAATTTCATCCAGCAGCACAAAACTTCGGGGCGTGGCGCAACGTAGAATGTGCGCGGTTTCGTTCATCTCTACCATAAACGTAGAGCGACCTTGGCTTACATCATCTTGCGCGCCGATGCGGGTAAAAATTTGATCGACCACCGGCAGGCTTGCATGACTGGCCGGAACAAAGCTCCCCATCTGCGCCATGACCATCATCAGCGCAGCCTGGCGCATGATGGTCGACTTACCCGCCATGTTGGGACCGGTTAATAGAATAAAACGCTGGTCGGCGTCATTCATTTGCAAGTCATTGGGCACAAAAGGACGATCGCGCACGTTGACTTCCACCATGGGGTGACGTCCGTCTCGGATATCAATGGGGCCCTCCTGAACCAGCTTGGGTCGCACGTAGGATTGTTGGATGGCCACTTGGGCCAGACTCAACCAAACATCAATGGCGGCCAGCTGTTGGCTGGTTTCCAATATGTCCTCCACGTGCTGTGAAACTTGGTCTGCCACCGATTGAAAAAGTTTGGCCTCCACTTGGCCCACCTGCTGTTTGGCTTCCAAAATTTCATCTTCTTTGGCTTTGAGCTCTTGGGTGATAAACCGCTCGGCATTGACCAGCGTTTGTTTGCGGATAAAGGTATCGGGTACTTTGTCAATGTGGGCTTTGGTGACCTCTACGTAATACCCAAAAACTTTGTTGTAACCAACTTTCAGCGACCCGATGTTGGTTTCTTTTTTGAGCGTTTGCTCAAGAGACACAATCCAAGATTGATTTTGACTGGACACTTTTCGAAGCCGCGCAAGTGTTTCATCGTAGCTGGAACGGATCACCCCACCTTCGTGAAGCTGCATGGGTGGATCGTCGGTCAACGCGTCGGATAAAATTTGATGCAGTGAAGATAAATCGGGTAACTTTTGAGCCAAGGCCACCAAAGACGGAACCGAAGCATCGCGCAGTGCTTGCGCAATGGCTGGAATGGTTTCAAGCGTTTGCCGAATGGACAACAAATCCCGCACCAACGGTTTTTTGCATGCCACTCTGGGAAGAATGCGCTCCATATCCCGGACTTGTTTTAACAAAACAGTCAGTTTTTCTCGTGTAGACGTTTGTTCAATCAAACTTTGCACGCATTGCAACCGACGTTCAATTTCAGCCATGTCTTGCAACGGCTGCGCAATCCATTGTTTGAGCAAGCGGGTGCCCGGCAGTGTTTGGGTCTGCGCCAACACGCCAAAAAGCGTATCTCTTTGGGCTTTGCCCTGTGTGGGAAGCAGCTCAAGGTTGGCCTGGGTGGCCGCGTCCATTTGCAAATAGGGAGAAGACGAAAAAGATGTGGGCGTTTGCAAGTGTGCAATGGTGTGACCGTTTTGGGTTTCAACATAGTCCAACAAAGCAAACATGGGATACATGGCTGGCGCCGTCTCATCCAAGCCCAATGACTTGGCATGCGTGGTGCCATAGCGTTTGAGCACAGCCTGGGGCGCATCCTCATATTGCCATCCAGCCATGGTTTCGACATGACAGGAAAGGTGCTTTACCATTTGTGCAAGTT
This sequence comes from uncultured Bdellovibrionales bacterium, assembly GCA_964497185.1. Classification (GTDB taxonomy): domain Bacteria; phylum Bdellovibrionota_G; class JALEGL01; order JALEGL01; family JAGRMV01; genus CAZCBX01. The sequence continues at coordinate 156,438 of CAZCBX010000003.1, forward strand.
CTGAATCTTTGGCCATTTGGTGGTCGGCCACGATGCATTCAGCGGGGGTCAACATGGCCAGTATTTGCTGGGCTTGGCGCAAAGTTTCTACTTGTGCGTATTGCATGCTGCCCGCGTGGATATCCAACCAAGCCAAAAACCATTGGCGCTCATGACGATAAATCGACGCAAGCGTGTTGGTGGCCATGGCTGACAGTCCGTCCTCATCGGTTCGCGTACCCGGCGTGATGATGCGAACAATTTGACGCTCTACAATGTTTTTTCCTTTTACGGCTTTGGGATCGCCCACCTGTTCACAGATGGCCACTTTTTTGCCGGCATCCAGTAGTTTGGCAATGTAACTTTTGGCACTGTGATAGGGAACGCCACAAAGTGGAATGGGGTTTTTTGCATTTTTATCGCGAGAGGTCAGCGCAATGTCCAAAATGCCCGCAGCGGTCACGGCATCTTCAAAAAACATTTCATAAAAATCACCCAACCGAAAAAACAAGATGGCATCTGCGGCCTGTTTTTTAATATCGGCGTATTGACGCATCAGGGGCGTCTGTGCAGATTGCGCATCAAAAGACAATTGGGTCATAGGGTTGGCTATATCAAGACAGGACGGGCTGACAAGACCAAAAAATGCCCCGATGCACACAAGTGCGCTCCGGGGCAAAAAACATTATAAAAATAAAAGGTTGTGTGTTTGGTTTTTAAGCGACTAGGCCACGTCGGGCGTATCGTAGTAAAATCGTTCTTCCACGATTTTACCATTTTCCACTTTGTACCAAGCCACTTCTTCCAATTTGGATCGCTCGCCTTTGGGCTTAAATGTGACATCAAACATGAAATTAACGCAGAAATTGTCACCCCCATGGCCAAAAAAAGGTCCCAATACTTCGCCACCGTGAACTTCGTGATTGTCAAACCACCACTGATTTTTTTCTTTTACTTTACCCAGTCCTTCGATCACAGCAGGCATGGGATCACCGCCGGTGGCTTCAATGCTTTTGATGTTTTCATCGTACAATTCATCCACCGCCGTGCTGTTTTTGCCTTCGCGGCAAAGGGATACCAATCGGTTGGCAACTTCTCTTGTGGTCATTTGTGTTTCCTCTCTGTTGTACAGTGTGTTTGTGAAAATTAACTTATGTTGATTGTAGAAGATATTCAATCAAAAATCTGCTGACCAAAGGCAGGTCGAGAAATCAATTCAATGACACGCTAATGAATGGTTGGGTTCTGGTCATCATCGGCGTAGGGGTGGCTGATATCCGAAGATTTTTTTTCAGATTGGTTGACGATCAGGCGCAAGCGTTTTTTGGCTTTGCGCAATTTATACTGGCGTATCAGCTTGCGGGGGTCGAGCGCATTTTTAAGCAGAAAAAACCAAACGAACCCAAAAAAGATGCCGCCCAAGTGCGCCCAGTGATTGATGCCACTGTGGGACGATGTGGCCAAAGCCAAAAGCTCCAGTCCACCAAAGAGCAGGACAAAATATTTGGCCTTGATGGGCACCAAAAAATAAAGGTACAGCACACGATTGGGGTACAACATGCCAAAAGCGAAAAGCAGGCCGTAAATGGAGCCGGATGCACCAATGGTCGGCAAGCCCATGATCAGCGAAATCAAGCCTGAGCCAATCCCTGTAAACAAATAATATTGCAAAAAGCGCCGACTGCCCCAAACCCTTTCCAAATCGGTACCAAACCACCACAAGCCCAGCATGTTAAAGAGCAGATGAAAAAAACTGACGTGCACAAACAAATAGGTGACCGGCTGCCAAAATGTAAAATGGGCTCGCACCGCTTCGGGGTGCAGGCCCAAAATGGACAACAAAATTTGCTTGTACGATACACCCAATGGATGAAGCTGATGGCCCACCAACATAAAAGCGAGGTACACCCATACATTGATCCAGATCAATGTTTTCACGGTCGGAGAAATGGGCGGGCCCAAGGCCAGGCGCGTTTGATTGGGTCGTTGACTCATATCTTTATACTATAACACGAGTTGCCTTCAGGATGCAGGCTTAAAGGTCGTCATCCACTTTGGGTTTGGGCGGAAGCAGCTCATCCTCTTGATCCACAGCGCCCCGCATTTGGTACCCCATCCATATGCCCACAACCAAGGTCAAGGGGATCATGTACAAATGCGGAAATAACGGCATGCCAAAAATATCTTTTAGAACTTCCATGGCTCGCTCCTTAAATTTTGGCCGGGGTGATGTCGGTCTGTGCTTGATATTTGCCTTTTTTATCTGCGTACGATGTCTTGCAGGGCTGGTTGCTTTCTAAAAAGAGCAATTGACCAATGCCTTCACCAGGATAAATTTTAACCGGCAGCGTCGTTGGGTTGATGATCGAAATGGTGGCATACCCTTCCCATTCAGGCTCAAAAGGTGTGACGTTCACAATCAATCCGCAGCGCGCATAAGTGGATTTGCCATAACAAATGGTGATGATGTTGCGAGGAATGCGAAAGTATTCCATGGTGTTGGCCAGCACATAACTGCTTGGTGCAATCACGCACTCTTCCAGCGTTTGTGTAACAAACATTTGCTCTTGGTCGCCTTTGGGGTCGATCACGCCCGCGTAAGAGAGGTTGGGCGTCTTAAACGTATTGCCAATGCGAAAATCATAGCCATAGCTGGAAGTGCCATAGGAAATTTTGCCTTCGCGCACCTGGGAGGGCTCAAAAGGTTCGATCATGCCATGTTCTTGGCACATGTTGACTATCCAATGATCGGCTTTCACGGTCATACTGTAAGCATACATAGGTCAATTTGCATCTTTGCGCAACGCCAAATGTGGCTACCCCATCGACTTCCATTCAAACCTTCCGTCCCCAAAGGGACAGTCCCTTTGGGGACGCAGGCCGGAGGTGTAGGCTGGACATGAAGGGGTGGTGGAAAATTGGAGACCCTCCGTCCCTTTAGGGACGAAAGGTTTTTGCGCTTTGAATACGCAAAGACTTTTGCTACAACCGAACGCATGAAGCAGTACTTGGACTTGATGAAGACCGTGATGGAAACTGGCACACCCAAACAAGATCGTACCGGCACAGGCACGCGATCTGTCTTTGGGTATCAAATGCGCTTTGATTTAAACGAAGGTTTTCCACTGGTCACCACCAAAAAGTGTCACCTCAAATCCATCATTCATGAACTGCTTTGGTTTTTAAAGGGCGAGACCAACATTGCCTATTTGAAAGAAAACAAAGTTCGCATTTGGGATGCTTGGGCCGACGAAGAAGGCAACCTCGGGCCTGTATATGGCAGCCAGTGGCGCAGTTGGAAAGCCGCCGATGGACGCACCATCGATCAAATTGCGCAAGTGGTGGATCAAATTAAAACCAATCCCGACTCACGCCGTTTGATTGTCAACGCATGGAACGTGGGCGAGCTAGAAAATATGGCCCTGCCACCCTGTCATGCTTTTTTTCAATTTTATGTCGCCGATGGCAAACTGTCTTGTCAGCTGTATCAACGATCGGCCGACATCTTTTTGGGTGTTCCGTTTAACATTGCCTCGTACGCACTGCTTACCATGATGATGGCGCAAGTCTGTGATCTAGGCTTGGGCGATTTTGTGCATACTTTGGGCGACGCACATTTGTACAGCAATCATATGGAACAAGCCCAGCTTCAGCTTAGCCGAGAGCCCTACCCGCTGCCCACCATGAAAATCAACCCTGCGGTGAAAAATATTTTTGAATTTTCTTTTGACGATTTCTCGCTTGAAAACTACCAAGCCCATCCGCACATCAAAGCGCCGGTGGCGGTATGATCGTATCGGCCATTGCCGCCATGGGCAAAAACCGCGTGATTGGCAAAAACAATGATTTGCTTTGGCGCCTGCCTTTGGAGTTTCAATATTTTAAAAAAACCACCATGGGCCATCACTTGATCATGGGGCGCAAAACTTTTGAGTCCATTCCCAATGTCTTGCCCGGACGCACCACCATTGTGGTTACGCGCCAAAAAGATTTTGAAGCCAAAGGCGCACATGTAAGTCACTCGTTGGAAGAAGCCATTCAGTGGGCTCGCGTGCGCGGAGAAACCGAATGTTTTATCGCCGGTGGCGCGCAAATCTATCAACAAGCCTTGGCTTTGATCGATAAGCTATACATCACCGAAGTGGATTACGCCCAAGAAGGTGACGCGTACTTTCCAACCTTTGACGACCAGCCTTGGCAACTCATACAAGAAACCATCTGTGAACAAAGCGATAAAAATCCCTACGCCTGGACGGCCAAAATTTTTGAACGCACCAACGGTTAAGCTGTGCGTCCTTTGGACGCACCTGCCTTACACGCGGATAAACCGAACAATCCATGGATACGAAAATGACTTGCCCTGACTGGCGGCCAGCGCCCCTTTGACAAAAAACACAATCGCACCCACCAAAAGAACGGGCAAAAACAAAAACCCAATCAACACAAAACACAAGACGCCGCAAAGCATCCCAGCCAGCATCAACGTTATATTGGCGTTGAGCGCTTCAATCGCATGCTGTGTGACATAAGCAGACTGATTTTTGTACACCTGCCACATCACCAACGGACCAATCAACCCCATAAAAGGCACAAACACACTGCCCAAAAAAGACAAATGCACCGCCAAGGCCAAATTGGTCTCTTGCTGCGTGGGCACCTGCGCCCCCTCATTCACGGTTGATGTATGTAAATTTTCCATATTCACTTCCTTTCTACCCACCCAAAGAAGCAAAACCAATGCCAACCCCAAAAAAAGAAATTTTAAAAATCTTACTTTTAAACCTAACGCCTGAAACCATCATAGAAATCGTTACCCATGGATCCGAAGTAGAAAGCTCACGAGGATTGGTATGATCAAGGCCATCCCTGAGGATATAAAAGGCAAATGCGAACGAGCATTTGCGCATCCGAAGGAGTAATATAATTCCGGAGCGTGCTTTAGGCACGTGAGGACGAGGAACGAACGAGAACGCAGAGCATGCCAATCCTCGTGGGCTTGACCTTCCTTACCAATTTTCAATTTCGGCAACCCGCACACTCATGCAGAAAGCGTCTATATTTTTCTTTCTACAAGGCGGAGCAAAGCGACCCAGCGCAGTGTGCTCAAGCACATGAGCATGGGGAGCGCGGCGACAACGCAGTAGAAAGGAAAATATAGACGCTTGACCTTCCTAAGCCATATAAAAAATATCAGACCCAGTGGATCCGACGTAGAAAGCTCACGAGGATTGGTATGATCAAGGCCGCAGTGAGAGACTCGCCCGGAGCGTGCTTTAGGCACGTGAGGACGAGGAACGAACGAGAACGCAGAGCATGCCAATCCTCGTGAGCTTGACCTTTCCTACTGAAGGCATTTGCAGCCTGATACCCTCGCCATAATCAACGTATCCAAAAGCTGGTCGTATTGCAGTTCCACATCTTTGGTCTGTTCACGGGTCACGTTGCCTTTGATGGCCTCACGCAAAATGAGGCTACGCGTATGGTCTTCCAACGCGCGGATGGTCTGTCTGGACGTTTCAATTTTTTGTTCCAGCTGAAATTGACAAAAGGGTTGGCGGTCATACACATTCACGCCCAAAAATGGGTGTCCCCAGCCCAAGCAATCGGTGGGTGGGCGCTCTTGAAGCGGATCATTCCATGGTTCAACGAGCTGAAAACTGTTTTTGGGTTTTTCATTGGAGGGAGACGAACCAAAGCCGCCAAACGAGGGTGGTTCGGGTTCTTCATCATCTTCCTCTTCGCCCCAAAAACCAGGGGGTGGGCCTGGGGGTGGAGGTGGCACATTTTCTTGCGTTTCAGGCTTGGACTCGGGCTGTTGCACCCAGGGCGGTGGGGTCGGAATGCCTGACGGCTCCAGTTCACTGGGGGCAAAAAAATCGTCCGCCATGCTCCATGGGGCCAAGCTTAGGCTGCCGAGTACAAGGCTGATGTATAACCAAAAAGTCTTCACGCGTTGACTATATCATAATTGCGTCAAAAGCTGGGCGTTTTTCCATTTGTCAGGAGGTTGGCAAAACGATACAGAAGAGGCATGAAACCGCGATCCATTCTCGATATCCAGGCCATGAAAGGCCAAGAGCCCATTTCGATGTTGACTGCTTACGATTATCCCACAGCGGCCATTGTAGATCAGGCAGGCGTAGACATGATTTTGGTGGGAGATTCTTTGGGCAACGTACTTCTGGGTCAGCCCAATACGCTTGCAGTTAGCCTCGAAGCCATGATTCATCATGGCCAAGCTGTATGCAAAGGGGTTGAGCAAGCGCTGGTGGTCATCGACATGCCTTTTGGCACCTATCAAGCCAGTGTGGAACTTGCTGTCAAAAATGCGTGCAAATTGATGGCCCAGACAGGCGCCCAAGCGCTTAAATTGGAGGGTGGGCAACCCATGGCGGCCACCGTACACAAGCTGGTCGAATCGGGCATTCCCATCATGGGACACATTGGTCTTACCCCTCAGTCGGTGCATCAGTTGGGTGGCTTCAAAGCCCAAGGCAAGACGCAAGCCCACGCCGATCGCTTGATGCAAGATGCGCTTGCGCTGCAAAAAGCCGGTGCGTTTAGCATTGTGTTGGAATGCATTCCGGATGCGCTGGCCGAGCAAATTACACGCGAGCTGCACATTCCCACCATTGGCATTGGTGCCGGCACACAAACCGATGGACAAGTGTTGGTTTTTCACGATTTAATGGGCTACACCACCGGCCGCACGCCCAAGTTTGTTCGACCCATGGACAACTTGCGCGAGCGTATGACCGAGGTGGTGGGTCAATACATTCAACGCACCAAGGCACGGCAATGAACAACAGCATTGTGGTCGACATTGGCAACACCAAAACAGCGTTGGGCTGGGTGCGCAACGGCACCATTGTCCGCACTTGGAAAATAAAAACCCACAAAGACCGCCTGGCCGATGAATACTGGAGTTTGTTTTGCCAATTGCTGGAACGGTCCTGCCCCGACGCGCCTCAATGGCCTTGGACCATTGCGTCGGTGGTGCCCACCATCACCGATGAACTCAAACGGCTACCTGATGTGGATCTTGAATTTGTGCATGCCGCAGCTCCTTTGGATTTTACCATCCACATTGATACCCCGGCCCAGCTGGGTGCAGATCTTATTGCTTCCGCGCAAGCTGCATTGTTATTAAGCAAACCTCCGCTGATTGTGGTGGATGCCGGCACCGCCACCACCGTGATGATGATCAATGCCGATGGACAATTTATCGGCGGCGCCATTGCGCCGGGTATGGGCATATCAGCCGATGCGCTTAGCCAACAGGCCTCTGCATTGACCCATGTTGAATGGACACTGCCGAGCTCGGTCTTTGGTAAAAACACCGTGCAAGCGATACAAAATGGTTTGCTGCGCGGCCATGCTGGATGCATTGAAAAACTTGTCACATGCATGATGCAGGAAAAACAAACGCCCCATGCCCAAGTTTGGTTGACCGGTGGGGCCATGGAAACGCTGCGCCCGCTCTTGCCAAAACACTACAACTACCATCCTCATTTAACCTTGGAGGGCATCATGCATATTGGCCAGGCACTTCGTCAGTCAAAAGGTTTATCAGCATGAATGTCGTGTTGGGCATTTCGGGCGGCATCGCTGCTTATAAAAGTTGCTTGCTTTTGCGCGAATTTCAAAAAAAGGGGCACAAGGTTCGGGTGATGATGACCCAAAGTGCGGCGCAATTTGTAACGCCCAAAACTTTTGAAGGCTTAACACAAGAGCCCGTGTACACCGAGCCGTGGTTTGATTCCACCACAGGCAATGCACACATTGACTTGGCCCGATGGGCGGATTGCATCATCGTGGCACCAGCCACAGCATCCACCTTGAATAAATTGGCCAATGGCGCCAGTGACGATTTTTTATCCACCACCTGTTTGGCTTATGACAAACCACTTTTTTTGGCTCCCGCCATGAACACACAAATGTGGCAGAGCCCACAGGTTCAAACGAACATTCAAACCCTTCAACATCAGGGCCATCATATTTTGGATCCCACCAGCGGCGAACTGGCTTGTCGTGAAGTCGGGCCTGGAAAAATGATGGAGCCGGAAGATATCTATCGAAATACATTTGCCCTGATGCAAAAAGCTTCTGCCTTGTTCAATCAAAAAGTCGTGATCACTGCAGGGCCCACCCGTGAATTTTTGGATCCCGTTCGTTTTTTATCTTCACCCGCAACCGGAACATTGGGGCTGTTGCTGGCACAAGTGGCTGAATTTCGGGGTGCCGATGTTACCGTGATTGCCGGGCCCATGTCTACGTACGAGCCCTTTCATGGCAAGGTGGTTCCCGTGGTGAGCGCAAACGATATGATGCACGCCGTAAATGAAAATACACCTTGTGATGTATTTGTGGCCAGCGCCGCTGTGGCGGACTATTGTTTAAGCGACATTCCCAATGAGAAAAAAAAGAAATCCGAAGAAGATTGGACGCTGACCCTTTCGCGCACCCCCGACATTTTGGCATCGGTGTCTGGCGAAAAGTTGGCCAAAACATTGGTGGGGTTTTGTGCGCAAACGCACAACGTATTGGAAGCCGCACAAGAAAAATTGGAGCGCAAACAATTGGACTGGATTGTGGCCAACCAGGTGTACCAACATCAGCGGGGTTTTGGCCCTGGCGCAAACACGTTTTCCCTCTTGCAAAAGGGAAAAACCCAACCGCTTACCTTTGAAGACTGCCCCAAAGAAGATTTTGCCCGCGTATTTTGGGACATCATTGAACAAACCCTGCCCACCTCATGAAGCTTTTGTCCACCATCGAAGCGCTGCGGGCCCACCGCGAAACGCTCAAGGGTACGGTCGGTTTTGTTCCCACCATGGGCGCCTTGCACTTGGGACACGCTGCACTGATCCAAGCCAGCTTAACCCAAGCAGACCACACGCTGGTCAGTGTTTTTGTCAACCCCACGCAATTTGGACCCAACGAAGATTTTGATCGATATCCGAGAACCCTAGACCAAGACATAACGTTGGCCCAGCAAGCTGGTGCCGATGCCGTATTTGCCCCCACCACTCAAGACATGTATCCAGCACCGCAGTCGTTAAGCATGCACGAAAATGTATTTTCTCAAGTGATGTGCGGCGCCAGCAGGCCCGGTCACTTTGATGGGGTATGTTTGATCGTGCATAAACTTTTAAACCTAGTCCAGCCGACCCATGCGTACTTTGGGCAAAAAGATGTACAGCAATTGCGCATCATCCATGCACTGGTAGAACAAATGCACATTTCAACCAAAGTGATGGGTATTCCCACCATTCGTGAGCCCGGCGGTTTGGCCCTGAGTTCTCGCAATCAATACTTGTCAGACGCCGAGCGTGTGCAAGCACCCGTACTTTACCAAACACTGTTGGACATTCAGAATCGTTACAAACGAGGACAAACCGATACTTCAAAACTGATGGCCCAGGCCCAACAATTTTTGGAGGCGCAAACCAACCTGCAACTGGAGTATTTGGACTTGCGTCAGTGGTCCGATTTCAGCATGCCCCAAAAAGCCCATGACCAATGTTTTGTGGCGCTGGCTGCAAAACTTGGCACAACGCGTTTGATCGACAATGTTTTTCTTGGAAATTTTCCATTGAGCCATTGACTTTTGGGCCCGACTTCAAGCATAATCAAATGATAAATTGCTCTCTGCGATTCACGTGAGGAAGTTTTGTTTTTATTCCTTATAACGCGTGTTTTAGGGAGCTGTCCCTGAGAGTGGAGCGCAGGCTCGCGCGCGACGCGAGAAGCCGGAAGCTCTTATTTACAGCGCCCCCTTGTTTCTACAAGGATAAAACACACTTTCCACGGTCTACAAGTGGAGAGTAATTTTTTTTTTGCGAAAACTCCCTGCCCCATCATCCAACCACAAGCTTGTCCCACCCTCTTCCACAGGAAAATACCACGATACCCACGGCTATGAGGGTGTTTGTTCTCAAAGACGTGGAAACATGGTATGGGCTGGGCATGAAGAAACGAATTTGGCCCATCATTTTGGGAGTTTTTTTTATATTGGGGCCGGCGGTATGGATGACTTTTTCAGTGACCCAAGAGAGTCGTGTGGGGTGCGAAGTATGCGTGCAGTTTGATCGACAAACCAAATGTGTCAAAGCTTCTGGACCCACACGCCAGACGTGTCAGCGAACCGGCGTGGACAATGCATGCGGCACGATGGCCCGTGGCGTACAGGCCAGCATTCAGTGCACCCAAAAACGGCCTGTTCGGGTTGAATTTTTTTAAGCTTTGTTAAGCCTCGTCTAGCGGCATGCAAGACAATAGATGCGCAGCATGCTCTATGGTTTTGTGGTAAATGCCAGAGTGGCCTTCGTCGTACTCTTTGAACGTATGTGCAATGCCCGCTTTCTCCAATTTGTTTCGAATTTGGCGGTGGCCCAAGTGAATGCCGTATTCGTCCTGCGCACCCGCAAACAATGCAAAACTGTCCAACGAGGCCAACGCGTCTTGATGTTGATCCACCATGTTAACAGGATCCCACGTAAGCAGTTGCGCCCACTTGTCTTGGATCAGCTCGCCTGTGGTGGGCTCAAAAAACAAATCAGCGCCCAGGGGTGCCTGCACATTGGGCAAAAAACAAAGACAGATGTTGAGCAGCAGCATGCTATGCCCTAAGTCGCGCGAACAATTGCGCAGTGGATTAAACTGTTGAAAAAAATGCGACGCCATGCCCTCTACACCTTTGTATTTTTCCATCATGCGAATAAACGTTGGCACCATACAACCATACAAATACGCGTAGTGGCTATCGCCTGCCGAAGAGAGCACATGGCCAAACGTATCGGGCCTGAGCATGCCGGTGGCCATCGCACCAAAGCCTCCGCTGGAATGGCCCATCACGCCTGTAAGCTGACGGTCTTTTGAAACTTGAAAATGGGCCTGCACAAACTCCACCAACTCATCGCACAGATAGTCCATGTACCGGCCGGTGCCTTTCGAATTAATGTATTGACTGCAACCATATCGGATGGATGCATCTGGAAAAACCATCACACATTCTTGTTCAGGGTGTTGCGCAAACCACTGGTCCAATAAATCCACCATGCTGGGCGCAAACGGCGCGCGTTGATTGAGCAAGGTTGCACCCACACTGCCCCAACCTGACAGATAAAACAATACCGGATAAGTGTTGTTGGGATGTTGGTGATAGGACGGCGGTACATACACCGGAAACGTTCGGCAAGCTGGATCGCCCAAGGGATTGTTTTGCAACACTTGGCTTTTGTGTTCGACCCAAGCAATGGCATCGGTTCGCATTAGGCGTCTACCTCACTGGGCGCTTTGGCCTGAATGGACAAGGCGTGAATGTCGGGGCGGGGCATGCCGAGGGTTTTGTAAACCAGCTGATGTCGCGCGACGGGTCGCATGCCCTCAAACGCGTCGGCCACAATGTACACGACAAAATGGCCACCGCCATGGGCTTGTGCTTCTTTGTGCCTCTTGTGTCGGGCACCATCGTCTTTAACATTGAGTACTTTCGGCGCAAGACTTCGCTCGAGCTCGGCATGAATTTGCTGGGCATGAACCATGAAAAAAAATATAACAAAAACCATGGACCTTTCCTATTGGAAAAAACGATGGCAAGAAGGCAACATTGGCTGGCACAATGAAAAAGTCGACAACGACCTTCAGACGTTTGTCAAAAATGAACGTCCATCGCTATCATCCCCGGTCTTGATCCCGCTTTGTGGCAAAACGCTCGACATTGATTGGCTGGCCCAGCAGTCTTTTGACGTGGTGGGTGTAGATGTGTCGCCTCTGGCTTTAAAAGCCGTGGTGGCGCGAAATTCTGGCGCTTGGTCTACACAGACGCATCCCAAAGCCGTTGTGCACAGCCATAGGCGCATCCAATTATGGGAAGCCGATTTTTTTGACTGGGCGCAAACAGCGCAGGCTACATACTGTTGGGTTTGGGATCGCGCTGCGTTTGTGGCCATTGATCCCAGCCTTCGCACCCATTATCTGCAAGCCATGGCACAATTGCTCCGACCGGATGGCTTTATGCTTTGCAAAACTTTTGCCTATGCCCAAGAATTATCCACGGCGCCACCCTACAGCGTAACCGAAGCACAAATGCTTGCACTAAGCGCGCCATGGTTTACAGCCAAACGAATTCAAAGCAACACGTCTTTTCATGAAAGTGGGACATTGGCCCGGCGTGGCGCGCCACAAGTGACGACCGATGTTTGGCAGCTCAGCGTTATTTCTGAAGAGAAAATGGGGTGAAGTCTGTTTGCAGGTCGTAATAATCTTCTTGCTCAATGGTCTTGAGCTTGCGCACCATGTAATACGTTAAAGGTGTAAGAATGGCTTCCCATACGGTTTTAAACAAAATGGCCAATATGATGGCGGTCAGCATGTCGCCTGTCTTCCAAATGCCCAAAAAAGCCAAGGGATAAAAAACAAACGAATCCACAGTTTGCCCCACAATGGTCGAACCAATGGTGCGCGTCCACAACGCTTTGCCTCGGGTCCAAATTTTCATTTTGGCCATAACAAATGAATTGGTAAATTCTCCAGCCCAAACGCCTGCCAAAGAAGCCAGAACAATGCGGGCCGCATTGCCAAACACATACTCAAGCGAAGCTTGCAATTCTTTTTGATACGCATCCACGGGCAGGTAGGGGACGTTGACCACAAAATAGCACATGACGGCTGCAAATGCGCAGGCCGCAAAGCCCATCCATATCACGCGGCGCGACCTGGCATAGCCATACACTTCGGTTAAAACATCGCCAAAAATATAGCTAAAGGGAAAAAATAAATTGCCCACCCCGTATTCAAGCTGAAAGCCAAATAAATTCACGTACGCTAGCTTGCCAGGGCCAATCAGATTGGAGCAAACCAGTACGACCGCATACGCCGCCATGATAAAATCATAATACTTATAGCTACGGGCGGTCGAAGACATGGCGCATCCTTATTCTTTGTTTAACACAATACGAAGTTTGGCTGGCTGATCGCTTGATGTCGCTCCTGGCTCTATGCGAAGCTTGTTTTTATCCAGCGCCTTGAATTGTTTTTTATTTAAAAGCTGGTCGTTCCAGTATATTTTTTTCACCCTATCGACGCGGGGGTACACCACTTCCATGATTTGCGGCAGTGCTTGCGCAGTGGGCGCATTGTGTTTTTGGGGAATCCACGACACGATAATATCTTGATCGGTGGCCTGCTGTTGCACAAGCCAGTGGTTGTAGGTGCCATTGAGATAAGCGGTGCTATGGCCATCATCGTCGTAATGATCAAAAGACGTGCGATTTTTGCTAGGGTATAATTTCCACACCAATGAAGCCGCCGCGTTCACATGAACATGGTCCAAATCAGGATCAAAGGTGTAGGTGGGAATAATGGCACCGGCACGCACATAAGCTGGCAACGTCACCATTTTCTTTTGCTCCAACACCTCCGCTGATGTTGTGGCGCCTTGCGCTGGACTCACGATGGGCTCACTGTCATCCCAAACATACCAGGTGCCTTGCGGCAAATACACCTGGCGCGTTTCATCCTCGGTTGAAACATGCAGGGCCACCATCACCCAAGGGCCCACCATTTTTTGATCTGCCATTTCTCTAACCTTTGCATCATCTTGAAAATAATACACCATGGGCGCGATTAAGGGGTTGGCTTGATGAAAGGCTTGATGTGCCAAGCTGTAATAATAAGGCGTAAGCTGATATCGACGCATCAGTTGTGCCTGGTTGCTTCTGCGCCAGCCCACCGTGGCAGGAGAGGTGTCATAAGTGTTGTCCACATTAAACGCATGAGGTCGAACAGGAACATCGGTCCAAGAGGCGTTGGCGAGCCACAGAGAGTACATGGCTTGGTACGCATCGCTGTCTTGCTCTGGACCCGTGTGTCGCCAAAAACCACCAATGTCTGCGCCATAATAATCGATGCCCGACAATGACATGTGCATTTGAGCATTGTAGTGGCTGGCCAAACTGCTCAGGCGCGCTGCAATGTCACCCGACCACATCGCGACACCCAATCGTTGCGACCCCGGCCCGCCCGACCGGCTCATGATAAACGGTCTTTTTTTGCTCTGTTGGCTTTTGTAGCCATCCACAATGCTTTGATTCCAGTAAAAGTTATAAAGGTTGTGAACATCGACGTGTCGTTTGCCGCCATAATAAACGGCATCATCTTCCCGGTACATTTCTGGCTCGCCCAGATCCGTCCAAAATCCCAAGACGCCTTCTTGTTGAAGCAGTGGCTTGCGTTTCCATTCATGCCAGGCTTTGGCAGCTTTCGGATGCGTGTAGTCCAGCATGCCCCCCACACCCCACCAGGTGTTGTAATCGATGTAGACAGGCTCACCCAGCTCATCTTTGACCAAATAACTTTGAAAATTCTTTTTGTCTTCGTAAAGATTTTTACCCACGTACGGTTCTTCAATCATTACGAAGCCCAAATTTTCCTTGGCGTACTGGGCCATGGTTTGTACGGGATTGGGGAATGCGCGGGTGTCCCACATCATGGTGCCCATTTTTGTATCGGGGGACTTTTCCTGCAAGCCACCAAACCATTGGTTGTCCAAGACAAAACCATCCAGGGGAAAATCCTCTTTGAGCAGCTTTTGCTTTTTTTCTTCCACCTCTTGCCATGAGTCAAAACCATATTCTGACAACCAAAGACCGAACATTTTTTTGGGTGGAACCAAAGGGTGGCCTGTCAGCGCCATGTAGTCTTTACGCAGGTCTGAGAGGTCTGGTCCCGTCATCACGTAAAAAGATAACCCCTCGCCGCCATACACCACCGCGCGCCACACATCTTCAGAAAAATACCACTTTTGTTTGTAAACATTGTCCAAATACAAACCAAAAGCTTTTTTGCCCTGACCCAAACCATACAAAATGGGAATTTGTGTGTTGCCCACCGCTGCTTTTTCAAACGTGACCATTTGGTTGCCCATTACCCCCGGCGTGCGTTTGGTGTGCGCCACCCAATCGCCGTTGATGGTTCCAGGTGAAACCAGCTCTTGGCCCAACCCGTACGCATGGGTTAAGCCCACCGGATCCAGATGCAAACCTTGAACGGCTTGGCCCAACCCTTTGGGACACACTTTGGTTAAGTTGTTGTTTTGAATTAAATCATAAATGCGAATGCACAAACTTTGGGTGTACACGACCACTTTTAATGCTTTGGTTTGAAACCCGTTTTGCAATTCTTGAAAAGTAGAAGGCCCCGAAAAAACTTTTTTTTCCACAAAGGGCGTGACTTCCATGGGCACTGAGGGATTCACCACCGGCCCATTTTGATACGCCACATGAATCAGGTCATCTTGCAACACTTCAATGCGGAGGTTGTTTTTAACGTTTTGATATTGAAGTTTTTCAACATTCGCTTGGGCGTTGGATGAAAATACAACGTTGAAAAGCAGAAACATCCAGAAAATAGACTTTTTCATGCGTAGATCCTTTCCATTATGGGGCTTTTGCATATAACATAGATGTCTAAGATGGAAAGAAATATACCCCCATTCAAGGCAAGCCGGACATGAATGTCCAGGTTTCGTATTATGCCGGTCGAAATGCCAAAATTGCCATTGTTTTCGGGCTTCTGCTGTTTTTGGCTTGCTTTATCGCCAACGTGTACTTTTTCACCACCAAACCCAATATTTTTATTTTAGGAACCCTCTTGATTGCACTGGGCCTGGTAACCGTCAGTACTTTTGCGTTTTATGCCGTGGTGCTTCAAAATCAGCCACTGATCAGTTTTACGCTCAATCATATTCAAGTCACCACAGGCTTATTGTTCAAAGAGCAAAGAATTATATTTGCTCGAATCCAGACCTTTACGGTGTCTCGATGGGGCCGCAGTTACATTGAATACAAAGAGCTTGGCGAAGTGTACAAAGTGCCTTTTTATGCCACGTTTATGGACAAAGACAGTTTAACGTCCATGGTCGAAAACATCGACGAATTTCAAGCCATGCATTCGTTTATCCCGAACATTCAGCTGTAATGATTGAAAAGCAGACCCAAAACCAGGTCTATTAAAAATTAAATTTATTCCAGCTGTGTGATGATTCGTTTGACATCGCCCACGCTGGACCGAACGATGCAAATGCGCAATCGATTTTCGCGCATCAAATAAGATTGAATTTTTTCCTGCACCACTGCTTCGGTTGATTCATTTAAGGAGTCCCAATCATCGCTGTCCACGCGGATGCTCAGCTGTTGGCCTTGTTTTTCAACCGACTTGATGGCGATGGGCAGCTGAAGTTCATCGGCGTACTCTCTTTTTTCCAACCAACCATTGACCGCCCCCAAAACGCCCCGAATCAGCAAGAACATCAGTAAAAGTGCCAGCACAATGTACTTTTTAATACCTTGACCACTGGCAATGCCCATACTTGGAGGCACCATATGTTCACCCGTGCCTGATATGGGTGGCGGGGTGTATTTCGAAACAGTATGAATGTCCGAAAGCTGCATGTTGGGGTTGGTGAGCTCCATGGTGCGATCGTATCGTTCATTGATCGCGTTCATGTAGGCTCTGAGTTCAGGTGCGAGCTCCAAGCCTTCCATTTCTTTGATCACTTTTTCCATCATGGCTTGTTTGCCATAAAAGCTTCGATTGGTGGATTCGTTGTAGTTCATCTTCATGGCAGCAATGTCGGCATCATCTGCGCTAACGCTGTCAATGTACTGGAACACTTCATCTTCTTTGGTAGAAATTTCTTCCAATTCGTTCAAAACGTCGTTGACGCGGCTTAAGTACGCTTCAAAGCGAGATGGCTTTTTTAGAACAAAGCTCACCACGCTTTTTAAAATGGTGGCTTGAAAATGGAGCACCACGTATTGCCGAATAATCCGTGTATACGGATTGTCCTGTGCTTCGAACGCCTTGATTTCATAGGGTTTTAAATTTTCAAGATACTTTTTATAAAACGGATGAACGCTGGATGCACTTTCCAAAGCCTTCACAAAAAAAGCTTCTTTTTGATCCAAAACGCCATAAATGGTGTCCAACGATATTTTTTCGGCTTCTTTTTTGCCTTCGCTCTTTACACGGTTGAGCAAATCGAGCAAACGTTGCTTGGATACGGTTTCTAGCTGGTAATAACGAACCCCATAGTAAAATAATTTTTCATCGCCGCCTTGTTTTTGAAATTCGCGGATTACATAAAACGTGCCCTCAATTTGTCCCACCTCGGGATCATCCCACGACATATTGATTTGGGTTTTGAGATCAATCTTTTGGCCGACCGCAATCAACACACCCGACGTACTGATGTTTTGGGTGGTGACCTCTAAAACTTGGTCTTGATAAACGCATTGCGCTGGATGCACATAAGCATATCGGGAAGCGGCTCTTTTTTTCTTGTGATTGGGATCCGACGCCTGGCTCATAAGATTCGATTATAGCTCAGCTTTCTGAAAATACCAGCAAATGAATAATCGCACCGGCGCAATTTTTCATCCACCGGTGGTCGACGGCTCTTTTTTTGGGTACAGTGCTGTCACCATGAAGTGGCTGCGACTTTCCCCCCATCTTTCTTGCGAAATTCAAGCGGGTCTGACCAATTTTTTGGCCACCGCCTACATTGCCGTGGTCAATCCGCTCTTGCTGGCTGAGGCTGGCATGCCTTTGGGCCCACTGGTTACGGCCACCGTTGCCACCACCATTGCGTCCACACTTTTGATGGGATGGCTGGGCAAAATGCCCATTGTGGTTGCACCGGGCATGGGCTTGAACGCTTTTTTTACCTATTCACTGGTTTTGGGCATGGACATACCGTGGCCCACCGCCCTGGGCATGGTTTTTTGGACGGGTGTAATTTTTATGATTTTGTCCGCCTTTCACATTCGCACCATGATTGTCCAGGCCATTGCGCCCACTCTTCGCTACGGCATTGCGGCCGGCATTGGTTTGTTTGTGGCTTTGATTGGGCTGGCCAACGCCAACTTTGTGGTGGCCCATCCAGCCACGCTTGTGCAACGAGGGCCCATGGGTTTCACCGCACTGGTTTTTATCGCAGGCCTTGCATGGACCGCATGGCTTTACCTACGCAAAGTTCGCGCCAGTTTTCTATTGGGCATGCTGACCACAGCCTTTCTGGCCCTGGTGGCAGGTACACTTTGGCCCGAGCACGCACCTGTCCTACAGCAACATGCTTCATGGGTGGCGTGGCCCGATTTTTCGTTGTTTGGGCAATTGGATATCTGGGGCGCATTGCGCTGGTCTCTGCTGCCACCAATGTTCGCTTTATTACTTACCGATCTGTTTGACAGCCTATCAACCTTTATGGGCTTGAGCGAAATGGCCAACATGAAGGATTCCGAAGGTCAACCCAAGAACATCCGTGGGTGTTTATGGGCCGATGCTCTGGGCACCACCCTATCGGGCCTTTTGGGCACGAGCCCTGCCACCAGCTACGTTGAATCTGCCGCCGGCATTGCCCAGGGCGGCCGCACGGGCAAAGCAGCATGGGTGACGGCAGCCTGTTTTGTGCCGCTGCTTTTTCTCGCGCCTGCTTTGTCCATGCTACCCAAAGTATCCACCAGCCCCATCTTGGTTATTGTGGGTTCACTGATGATGACCCCTTTGCTCAAAGTTCAGCTGGATGATTTTGAAGAAGCCCTACCGGCCTTTTTGGCCCTCATTTTAATTCCCATGACGTTCTCGATCACCCAAGGCATCATTTGGTCTTTTTTGGCATGGACTTTTATCAAAGTGGTGCAGGGCAAAGCCCGCCGCATTTCACCCACCATGTGGGTGTTAAATCTTTGCATGGTGGGCTTGATATGGCTAACGTAACGATCATTGAACTCTTGCATAAAATAAGATAAGACATGCCTTCCGATTGTTCAAGGCGAGTAGCTCAGCTGGTAGAGCTCTGGTTTCCAAAACCAGCGGTCGCAGGTTCGAACCCTGTCTCGCCTGCCATTTTGCCCTTGTCATAGCTTGGGTTTAACGTTTTAGTATAGTCCAAGTGTTCCCCAGGCAATAACTCTAATACGCTAGTAGGTTTTTTTAGCATCAATTAGCTAGCTCTCACAACAACTGCCAAAATACTCAATATGATATTATTGATTCACAAACTCACAACTCACAGGCTCTCACGACAAAAATTTTGTAGGGTTACTTAGTACACATAGATCAATCCCCTGAAATAGATAAATAATCTAGATCGAGGAGATCACTGTATATATATTCGGCTGCAGAAAGCGCTTCTACCGTAGTGACTTCGCTAGTTATTTCTTTATACCTTCCATCAATTTTCACCAAACTCATCCATCTTTTCTCCCAATAATCCCAATCATTCCCATCAAATGAGTTTTGATCAAAGTGCCGTATGAAGTAAAAATGCAAATGTATTTCTTCACCTGCCCATTCTGGACTTGCAGCCACTCGAATTTCTCTAAGGCTTCTTAAAGCGTCTCCTTCAGGACTATGTTTTTTATGTTTTTCTTTTATTCTCTTAGATATTAGATAAAGGATTCGCAAGAATATTAAAGTCATCTGGAAAAGCGTGCCTAGAAAACTTTCTAGATAATGCTTCCGCGAAGTTTTTACTATCAGTGTCAGATAAACAGCCTTTAATTTTTTTTACTTTTGAAAGATAAGTTTTTTCAATTGTCATTATACGGTCAAGGTCTGCTACTAGGCTGTCACTTTTCAAGTTTGGAATGGCTGCAAAATTAGGTCGCTCAAATTTTTCTATCGATGCTAAAATAGCTTTATCTACAGCAATTATAGGACAAACTTGAATGTAAGGTCTTAGGCTAGCTTCTCGAGTAAGGTCACAGGTCTGAGTTACTATACAGAAACCTAAAACCTCGTCCGTACTTTCAGATTCATTGTTATCAAAAATAACCTGGCCTTCTGTACTAACTTTGTAAAACTTCTCTGCATCCTCAATGAAACAATCACCCTGTTGCCAAAAATCCTTGTCTATATCTTTAGCTCCCATTGGCTCATTTTTTTTCATTACAGACTCGTGCCTGTAATATTTTTTTTATTTTTTCAATACTTTTTTTATTTTTACTTTTTTGTAAAGTATCAAAATTAGCACCTACAAAATCTTGAGGAGATCTTGGCATTCGCCTGGCCAATTCTCTAGCTGAAATTTTTAGTCTTACCCTTGACCTAGAAAATTGCCTTTTTATTTTATCAAATTCATCAAATTGATCTTTTTCTAATAACTCAATAGGCAAAACCCCTTTTATTGGAGTCAATAAAATTTTTCGATTCTCAGATACGTTTTCTATATCAAACGAATCTAAAGACATTAGCACTTTCGACAATTTTATCTGATTAGAAGTGTTAACTTTTTTTCCATTTTTCCAATCATGTAGTGCGCGGCGGGATACATTAAATATTTTAGCTAACATTTCCCAAGTGAGTCCTGATTTTCTTTTTAACTCTTCAATGTCGTTTTGGGGCTTACCCTTTTCCAACACTTTTAATATATCTATCGGCGCTGATGTGCCTTCAAATTCGGGCTCAAAATCAATTCTACTAGAAACTCTAGTAGGGTTAACTATCGTATCAAGTATTGAGTGCTTAATTTCACACTTTGGTTGAGATGGGAAAAAAGGGGTATTAGTTGAATCTACATTAAAATCTATCAAATTAAGCATTAATCTGCCCCCCATACTTTGTGATAAATTCTTTTTTGATAGACCAACGGAAAAAATTATATGCATACTCTGATAGTTTTTTAGTCTGTTTTAATATTTCACCAGAATCAAAACTTTGGCCTTTTTCCGAAAATGCATCTAAATCAAAAATCCAACTCTTTTTATTTATAGGCTCAAGGGAATTGGGATCATACGTTTGATTTTTAGCAAGAACACCCCATCTAGCATTGAGATTAACTTTTTTACTAATTGAGAAAACTGTTTGCCGCAAAGAACTAGAAATTTGTTCTTTTAATCCAGATTCATATATCCCTAATATTTCACTGCGAAAAAGATTAGATACATTATCAAATGAGTCGCCCGTGATTTGATTTATGTACCTAACCCCTATTCTAGTACACATATCAATATCTATATTCTCCTCAAGGCAAGCTAGTATTTTTTCAAACCTTTCTAAAAAATCAGTTCTGGAACTATATTCAAGAGTTTCAATTGCGATAAACTCTGGGGCTAGTACTATTCTCCATTTTTTACTTTCATCAACAAAATTCCATAAGGTCTCCTCCCTTTTATCTTCTGGCTTAAAGATATTTACAGAAATACCTTTTTGAGATGACAAGATCGGGTAATCATTTCTTAAAGAGTCATGAAAACTAGCAATATACTGTCTATCCTCAACTAATAAAATAGTAGGGAATCTCACTTGAGCAATAACTCTTTTGAGAGGTGCCTTTGGGAGGTCTATTTCTTTATATTTTTGGAGCTCAAAAGGGTTGTCTGCGCTTTTCATTTTTTATCCTGTATTTAGTTGTATTTATTTGTATTTTAACACTTTTTTAGAAAATTGTGAAGTAGAGTGTGAAGTTATTTCGCACTCATTTGTAACCACTTTGTTACCAGAATCGCTAAAAACCCTCATTTCCGTTTTTCTTTTGGTTTCAGATAGTTAAAGGGACTTTCTTGTTCTTAGCTGCTGCTATATGTCGTTTGCGCTGATCTGAGTATTCATCTGCACCTTCCAATAACTCTCGGTATTTCTCACTAAAGGGGATTCCAAAACCAGCGGTCGCAGGTTCGAATCCTGTCTCGCCTGCCAAACTATGGTCCGAAGGTCCTTTTTTTCACTCGACGCACCTAGCTGGCTTTGGAAACTGAGAGGTTTTTTTGTCGGTCGTTTATGCTTTAGGATAGGCGCGTTGGTTAAGTTGTTATTGCAATTTAATGATGGTGACTTCGGGTCGGCAATGAATGCGGATGGGGATCGTGCTGAATCCGATGCCACGGTTGACATACAATTTGGGTTTGGAAGCGTCCTGTGGAATCCATCCATCGCCTTTCACGTCATCGGGGGTGTGCGGCACAAGCGACATCCATGTGGCATTTGGAAAACCTGGTATTCGCACTTGACCTCCATGTGTATGACCCGCAATGGCAAAGGGAATTTGTTGTCGGGTGGTGTTGCTCAGAGAATTGGCATTGTGCATAAACGCAAGGCGTGGTTGTTTGGCGTCTAAGCTTTTGAGAGGGGTTTGCACATCATCATAATTGGGATAATGAGGCGCCACCCCGATGAGGGCCAAATTGCTTTTTTGGTAAGTCAATTGAACCACTTGATTGTGTAAAACCTGGACTCCGATTTGCCTTAGGTGATCGGTGAGAACCACTGCTGTTTCTTCCACCAATTTGGCACTAACATGGTGCATGGAATAATCATGATTGCCCAGAACGGCAAACACTTGAATGCCATGGTCTGTCAATGGCTTTAATGTTGAGACCACCCGTTCTACAAGCAACTTTGTGTGATGTCGATCTTCTTCATCCCAATCTTGCTGCGCTTCGGAGGCGTCATCGTCAGTTGGATGATAAATAAAATCTCCTCCGATTAAAACCGCCAGCGGTTGACGTTTAACCAGCTCTTTCACAATTTTATCGAGAACATCGTCATTGCCAAGCCAAATGCCTACTTGCATATCTGCAATAAAAGCGATTTGTTGACCACGCCAAGACGCGGGTAGGTGCGGAATATTTGCATCGATGTGGGTCCACTCGACCCTACGGGGTTCGATGCGGTTGCCCCATACGATCAAAGTCATCAGGAGAATGATGGTCCCCAGTGCTACTTTTTTACACCAGGCAGGCATGTTGTTAGCTGCGCACCCCTTTTAGCATGGTTGTGTCGAAATTGTCTTTGGGACCGTGTAGAACAGATACGTCACCTGTGGTTTCAATGATGATGGCGCGGACTTGGGAGGGTTCTAATACGTTGGCTTCGCGCATTTTGGCGTATAAGTCGCTTTCGGTGAGGTTGGCTTTTTTTAAGTTGTCTTTGAGCATTTGACCATCGCGGTAAACCAATAGGGGTTGGTTGTCTAGTTTGGAGCCAGCAGGCAACAGGCGGAGAAAAGAGAGTATTTTTTTCCATAACAGCAAACTGCCAATGGCCAGGGCGCCTTGGGACAAACTGGGCGATGGATTGATTGCGGTGGTGGCCAAAATGGAGCCAATGGCTACGGTGACGGCAAAGTCATGACTGGTGATTTTGGAAAAACTTCGCAGCCCATGGATGCGCACACAAACAATCAGAATAATGTACAGCGCGAGACTGGTCAGCACCACACCCAAAAGCTCGCTGGGCGTGATATGAAACCATTTTAACATGGGATCATCGCAATCGGTAAGTTTGCGGGCTGATGCGAAAATAACATTCCACTTGATGCATCCATCATCGGTCGTTGAGTTTGCCCAACAAACTATCCAAATGGCTCACTAGCTTATCGAGGGCGCCACTGACGGCGGCTTCAACCGAATCTGATTCACAGGTGACCGCGGTGGGCTTTAAACCAGATAGTCGGGCTTCGATGGCGCAATGCTTGTCGTCACTGCCGTGTTTGTCGGCATTGACATCTTTGATGTTGACGTTGACTCGGGTCACCATTTCTCCGTAATGTTCCACACTGTCGAGGACCATTTGCTTAAAATGCTGCTCCAATGATTCTCCACCGTGAATGTGATGACCTGCGTTGATATTGATAACCATGTTTGGCACTCCTTTTCTTGATATGGATTATATCTACCAGGACATAACCGACTTTGCGCATGACTTTGGTTAGTATTGGCCTGTGCTTTGGCGCAGTGTTTGTTTTACGGCTTTTGCGCTTGATCTGGTTTTAAAGTGGGGTCCAGATATTCGATGTTGGTCTCTTCCAACATTTGCGCCAACAGCTCATGTTTGATTTTTTCTTCAAGCTGGGTGCGTATGATGGGCAACACATCTTCAAAGGCTTGCACCGTAGGCGCCTGCACCAATTGAATGATGTGCACGCCTTCGTCCGTAACAATGGGCTGTGAAATTTCTCCTTCTTTCATGTCAAACGCTTGCGCCACCAAAGGGCCCCATTTTAAGTAACGGATGCGCTCATCAAGCATGTTGACCGTGCCAATTCGACCTTCGTCTGCACGCGCAATCAAATTGTCGGTTTCTTGGCTGGCCACCTCCGAAAAATTTTCAGCAGTTAATCGTTGTCGTGTGGCCTGCGCCTTGGCCAGTGCTTTTTCCTTCTTTTCAATGTCTGTGGGTGCTTGGATGTTTTTATACATGTACACAATGTCTTTAAGCTCCACTTGTTTGTAGTAGCGGTCTTTGTCGGCCTCATATTGTGCTTTGGCTTGCTCATCGATTTCTTGCAGCAAATAAGTTCCCGCTTGATAATTGCGACCCTGCACCCACAGGTTTTTTTGCAAGCGCTCGTTGTTTTCAATCAAGTTTTGCTCCCGTGCTTTTTGCAAAAACAACTCTTGTTCAATCAAACTCTGCGCAACTTCTTTTTTACGAATCGGTGAAGCCCAATCTTCTTGAAACCCTGGCATGACTTCTGACATTAGCTTGATTTGACCTTCGTAGATCACGCGATCGCCAATTTTGAGCACGGGCTTGCCTGCATTTATTTGCTTTTCAATTTTTGGGGTGGTCAATACCATGGTATCTTGGGGCGAGGACTGACAGCTCATGACCATCCACACCAACATCCACACTCCTAATTTGCTTGCATCCATTTTTTTCATGGTTTTTTCCCTTGGCTTGATTTCATGCAGCAGCTTATCAACATCGTTGCAGAACATCAAAGATGTGGAGCAAATATTCCCCCCGCCCGCGCCGCGAAAAGCCTCTACCGCCTCACGCAAGCCAGCCATGCAAGACATTAGCAAACCCATTCCACTGGACGTGTACCTGCAACAAAGCACCACTCGCACCACAACGTACAATCAGTGGTACCCACGAATCAAACAGTGGTCTTTGCAATACATCCGCTTGGCCAAAGACCAAATTGCCATGCGCAATTTTGAGTTAAGTCAGCAGCTCTCCAAGCAAGGCAAAATTTGGGCGCAGCGTGCAGAAATGATTGAGCAGCACACCAACGCTCATGCCCAAGCCAGGGTTGCGCAGTGGATTGTCGACGATCCGCTGCCCGATTTGCCCAAACCTTTTGCTTATTTTAAAGCCCTCAAAGCCTTTGAGGATCTACAGCAAACGCATAAACGCTTGGCTGCTTTTAATCAGCCCATCTGTTTGATCGAAAAAAATGTGCCCATTGTTCAGGCCAGGGCCCATTTTGAATTGGCGCTGGGCTTGTACCAACAAAAACAATACGATCAAGCTTATCAACAAAATCAATTGGCCCTTGCCCCCATTTTAGTCGTCGACATGACCAAACCCTTGTGCGACAATAAAACTTCAATTGAGTAAACCGTGTCTATATTTTTTGGACAGCATAGACACATCACATCAAAAAAAGGAATTGCGATGAAAAACCTTTTATGGCTGTTGATCGCCTCGTGTCCGTGGGTGGCATGGGGGCAAGTTTCCATTTCTTTAACGCCGTCGGAAAGCTTTTTAACCGGAGATGCAGGCACCACAGTGGCGCAAGAATTTACAGTGGTCAACGACGGCAGTACGGCTTACAAATTGGGCTGTCTGTTCCATGATGTATGGTTTAAAGGCCAAGAAACCGTCTCCGGCGAGCTGGGCACCCATACTCAGCGGCAAGCAGGCTACAACATGCAATGCACGCCCAATCAAGTGCTGGTTCCTCCCAAACATGTACAAAAAATTAGGGTGGTGGGCTTGATCCCCAAAGATCAAAAAGGAGAGCATTACACCCGCTTTTACGCACAAATTTTGCCCACCCACACCGATCGCAAAAGCGCATCGATGATGAGTTTTTCTGGCAAAGTGGGCGCCATGCTCACGCTTACAGCCGCCGGCACCGAAGTGCTAAAATCAGAAGTAACCCAGCCCAAGCTCAATGTTTCCAAAAATTTTCAAAGCCTGACGTTTCGTTTAAAAAACACGGGCAACGTTCACCTGGCCGGCAAAGGCTCCATTATTCTTTTGGATGACAAAGACCAAATGCAAGAAAAGTTGGACGTCACGGTACCCTTTCTTTTTCCAGGACAGGAAAAAGAAATCACGGTGAATTTACTCGATATGCTTGAGCCTGGTACTTACAAAGCACTCATGGCGGTCTCCACCACCACCAAGAAAAACTTTGCCCAAGAATTTACCTTTGCTTACAAACCGTAAATACGTTTTTGTTCTTTTTGTTATTTTGATCGGGCTTTTGGGGTCTGCTCAGCTTTTCGCTCAGATCAACAATGAGACGCAGGAAGTCCCGCTGGTGCTTTTAAAGCTCAACGAAATTCGTGACTTTCCCGTTAACAATTTTCGAAATTTCATTGTTACCAACCCTTCCATTCTTTCCGTGGAAAATCTGCCCGGCAATGTTTTGCGCATCACCGCCAATCGCACGGGTAAAACTTTTGTCTACATATGGGATGCCGATGGTCGAAAAACCCTGCAATTTGAAGTCACAGGCGCTGCGCCCAACATCGTTGAAAATTTCCGCCCGGGTTATAACCCTCAGGGCAATGAATACATATACCGAACCACCAGTAATTTTCAGCGCGCCAACGGCCAATGGCTTGATCCCATTTGGAACCATGATTTTTCATCGTCGGTAACCCTCGACTCACAGCGCTATTGGCGGACTTTTTTACGCGGCACGACCAACGCAATTGGCTTAGAGGACAGCCAATCCTATACACCTTTTTCCTCTGCCACGGTGCCCAATCAAATGCTAACTTATTATGAGTCGCCATCTACAACCGTGGCCTTGGGTGATGTGAACTATGATCCAGGCCGCTTATCACTTAACGGTTTTCCGCTTCGCGGTGGATTATTTCAGCTTAACCATCCCAAGCGTCGTGATCAATTTCAACTATTTGGCGGGGCCGCGCGCAATTTGACCCGTGAGAATTATTTTTTTTCACAGCCCAAAGAATATTTGTACGGCGTGTCGGGCACCAAAGAACTGTGGCCCAACATCATTGCGCAGGGTAGCTTTATTTATCTGGATCAACCTGAAGAGGCCGGCACTTTTTTTAATCCCAATCCAGAAAATGATTTTGTGGGTGATCTAACATTGATCGCGCGGCCGCTCAATCATGATTTTACGCTGGAAGGTGAATATGCACGCTCCAGCGATGGCCAGGCCTATCGGGGCTTGGTGGAATACGCACCCTACTGGGGTCGAATCTTGTTGTCCCACCGCGACATTAGTAAAAACTACATTACGCCAACCAGCTTTTTTCTGCTACAAGATTTGGAAGAAACCAGCGTCATTGCCGATGTATACGCCACCGATGCATCCACATGGAACGTTAATTATCAACGCAGTGTGTTTGGCTCCAATGACGTAAATTTGGACAACACCACCACCAACCATCGCATCACCGCCAGCAACCTATACAAACTTTCCAAAGAAAAAAGCATCATCACCGGGGCCACTTCGTCCTTCGGCAATGCGCAAAATAGCCGTCAAAATCAACAGCGCGCCTTTGTCACCTACCAAAAACTCGATCAGCAAACCAAAGACTTTCTCTATGCGCAGGCTTTTCTGGAGCATAGCTACATTGACCTATCTTTTCAAAACGTTCGACGCTTTGGGGTGGGTTATGATACGCGTGCAACGCTCAATCGAAGCCGAGGCTTTTCCTACAATCTTCAGCATACCTTTCGGGTTCAACAGCTTCGCAAGGAACAAACTTCTGCAGACACCAACGAAATTAATTACGAGTATTCCATTTTGCTGGGCCCCACTGTGATGTGGGAACGCGGCAAGCACACCGCGAGTTTGGGCGCTTTAAACAATTTAATTTTTCAAGACACCTTTGACAACTGGTCCAACTTGCTACAAACCTTCGCCAGTTATTACTACAATGCCAACACCGCGCTTCAAGTGGGTGTGCGCAGCCAATACAATGTGGATCCTGGTTTGGATTACTCGTATGCTTCTGTTCTGGGCGAGTTTGTGTATCGTTTTGGCTCAAAGGTTCCCGATACGTTACTGTCGGCTTTTCAGTCTTCGGGTACGCTCGAAGGGGTGGTGTTTTTGGACCAAAATGACGATGGCCGTTTTCAACCCAATGAACCTTTGGTGCCCTACCCCGCCATCGTGCTCAATCGTCAAAAAGCGGTTGAGGCCATCAACGGTGATTTTCGATACAAGGTGGATGCGGGTGAAAACCAAGTGATGGTGCATTTACCCAACGCTTATCAAGATTATCAGTTCACCACCACCAATCCCCAGGTGGTTGACGTGTATCCTGGCGAGCGAAAAACTGTTTTTTTTGGCATCAATCGTCGTCTGATCATTCAAGGCAGGGTACAACTGATTCAAGAAAGCACCACCGACAAACTTGGCTTTAAAAACGCTGTGGTGGAAATCAAGGGCGATCGTTCATCCAAAACGGTCACCACCACGCGAACCGGCTTGTTCAATACCTATGTAACCGAACCTGGCACCTACACGGCCACTGTGCTCACGTCGGAGCTACCCAGCGGATACAAATCAACGCCCAGCAGCAGCATCGAATTTACCGTGAAGCAAGACGAAGTCACCAAGCTTCAACCCATGCAGATTCTGGCCAAACGCAGGGTGTTTGGTTTTGCCTTTGTGGATGAAAATCAAAATCGGCGCATGGACCCAAATGAAAAAGTCTTGTCTGGCATTGAAGTGCACATTGGAAAATACACAACGGTCACCGATCAAGATGGCAGCTTTGCATTTGATGGCCTTCCTGCCGGCGCGCATGCGCTATCGGTAACGCCACAAACTGTACAAGGACGCCATGTAAATCTAGCAGAGTCCGAAATTGTACTGCCCATGGCGGGACGGGTGGATTTGCCGCTGGCCTATCAATAATGGTTTGGCAAAAAGCTAAAAAGAAAATCAGTTTACCACCGCGATAAAATCCAACTGTGAGGTGAAGGTGGATGCGGTCGAATCGCTGTAAAGCACTTTTACAAATTGGGTGAGGTCCAGTGTCGGCACAAGGGTCGCTCCTTCACAAATAACGCTGCCTGGAATGTGGGTCATCCAATTGACGCCGCAAAAAGCGTTGTTCACGTTTCGGGTTAAAAATGCGGCATAACTGTTGGGTGGACGAATCAAATCAGATTGACTGCTAGGATTGGTCGCACCATGGCCATACAAAGCATAGGTTCGGCCCGAGGTTTCTCCTGATCCTACCTTAACCGCAACTTTAAGGGAGTTAAAGGTAGACTGCTGCGAACTTCCCACACCCAAGGTAATAAAATAGCCAAAAAAAGCAGCGGACACGGTATCGTCCCGAAAAGTTTGATCGGCCTGACTACCTGAAATGACTGTGGGTAAGCTGGTGTCCACGGTAATGCTCACGGCGAGTTGTCCACCGCTGGGCACAAATTTGGCACCGCCCAGCCGCATGGCAATTTTCTGCGCGTGTGCGTCCAAACAAGTCAGGAGCAAGCACAGTATGCTGATATGTTGAAGCAGTCGAATCACATTATGTCCTTTGTACTGCATTGTTTTGGTTTATTCAAAAAAATCCCCTGCCACGATACAGCTGTGGCAGGGGATGGTTTTCACCAGTGTCACTCCGCGATAGGTTTTACTCGGCAACAGCAGTGAATTCGACTTGTGAAACAATGGCGGCACTATCCGGATCGGAGTACAGCACTTTCACAAACTGGGTAATATCCATGTTGGCCACATCGGAACCACCAGCACAGTTTAAGCTGGCGCTTAAGCCGTTGGCGGCATAGCTAGGACCACAATGCACACCATTAGACCCGGCGGTGGCAAACGTGGTGGCTGATGCAGGCGCAATGGTTAAGTCACCTTCAACCGATGGCGTGGTGGTACCATTGCCTAGCAAGTAGTATGAACGGTTGGACGTTTCACCTGCACCTTTGTTAATTTTGATGTTCACGTTGGCAGGCGTTTGGTTAGTTGAACGCACACCTGTGGATAGGTAGTAACCAAAGTAAGCGGCACCCACTGCATCATCTTTAAACAACTGATCGGCAGCGGTACCCACCGATACAGCGGGTGTCGATGTGTCTACCGAAATGGATACGCTTAGCTCACCGGCTGCCGTACCCATATTGGCACCACCGACTTCCAAACGAATGGAGGCTACGGGGGTTGCGTTAATGTTACTGATTAAGGGAGAACCGGCTGTCGTGGTGTTTGACAGAGTTCCTGTGTCGATGGCCGCACCATAACTGGGTGACGCCCAGCCCATGATCGCCATTAAACCTAATGTCATTGATGTTTTGATTGTTCTTGTAAGCATGAGTTAATTCCTTTCTTTGAGATAAAACCTTCGCTACATTCATAGTGTATGAAAGGTCACTTAAAAAAGCTAATTTCATTAAAACTACAAAAATATGGCTAATATGTGATTATATTTGTTTTAATAACAATAAGGTAAGATTTGTTACTTAATTTTACCTTTATTTGTAAACTTATGTTTACGAATTAGGCCAAATGTAGGGGAAATCCATGATATTGAAAAAAAAGAAGTTTTTTTTAAGTTATTGAAATTACTTTATTTTTTTTAGTACAAATGAACGTTTTTTCACGCTTTATTCGGTAAATTTCAAAGATGCAGCGTGCAATGAAGCCACTTTACTCGAAAAAAGTAACATTTTAAGCTACTTGCCGGTTGCTTTTTCTCGCAATAGAAGCTTGGCATATGTTTCTGCGGAGGTCACTGCAATGTACGTGGCTTTGGCCATACGCATGTTCCAGGATGGATGAATACGCGCCTTGCATAATAAGGTATAGATCATATAATTCTTTACATAACTAATGTGTGAGCCCGAGGTGACATCCCAAGCCCGATAAAACAACCAACGGTTGATGCCCTCATAGGCCTCATCCGAAAGGTCATCCAAAAACATGGGCGACAAAACGGGAATAGAGAAATTTTCTGAATTGTATGCCTCCGGCGCCATGACAGCGACCGGATGCCAGTCCAACGCCTGATTTAAAAATCTTTCATCTTCAGCCTCGTGGTCCGCTGGGTATTGTTCTGCCAAATAGTCCGCATACCAATCCAATAGCTGTTCTTGTGTGTCGCCACTGTCAGCAATTTTTGTGAGCAATTTTTGATTGACCAAGTGATCATACAATTGGTTTTCAGTTTGAATTTCTGGGTGCTCGGCCAAAATTTCCTCCACCTGCGTCGTCACTTGATCCAGTATGGCCTTATAATCAAGATAAAATGCATGATCATCGCTGATCAAACGGTTGTATGGTTTAAGTGGCTGTTGGCGAAGCTCAGGTGACAAGCTCATTTGCTGAACAAATGCTTCCCAATCTTGATCGTTGGCCAACCATTCGTCGCCGTGGCCCCATAAATGTTTTTCCGCAAGTGTATACATGGGTGCATCCAGCACTGCGGCCATACCCGCCATAAACACCGTTTCCTTACCAATTTTTCGAATGGGCGTATTCGGGGTGGCTTTACTGGTAAACACTTTTGAGCGAATAAAATTGCCCAACGTTTTTAGCGTTACGTCAAACATTGCACGCGACCAGAATTCACCTGTGGTCATGTCATCATCACGATGAATGACCGTATAGGCGCCCGCTTCTGTTACTGCACCGGTCATCATCATAAAACGGTTCATGGAATTGTTGGACAAGTTGCGGATGGCCGAGGTGGGGTTGGCACACTCGCGATACACCATCGATCGAACTTTGGCGCGGTGATAATTTTTCTTAAAGGATCGACGCACCTGCGTGTAAGTGGGCCGACTCATTTTGGCCATGTCCTCGTTAAACCCTTTTTGCAACGTCATCATTTCTTTTTCTAAGCTACGATAAAAGCGTTTTAAAAAAACCTCTTTGGAAGGCATCAAAGAAAAGGCTCCCGGCGATGTCTGACTGGAAGGGGCATGGTTGATAAAACGATTGAGCACCATGCTGTTTTCCAACTCAGCAACCCTTGTTTCGATGATGTTTCGATGGGCAAGCGCAAAACGCAAATCAAAGCTGTCAAGATAGCGTTTTCGATACAGCACCTCAATTTGTTCCAGTGTAAAGCCATAATCGCTTTGCAGGCGACGCGCGATTTGCATGTTCACTTGATATTCGCGGTATTTGCCATATTGGGCCACCGTAAAAAAATCATTGAAATGCTGGGAAATCAGCTCTTTGCGCTTTTGATAATATTTTCGGGAAAGCAATTCGGTGCTGTCCAACCCGAAGCTTCGGCGAAGCTGCTGCCATATATTGGTCTCCTCGTATACAGCAAATTCAACGGCGCGCTCAAAGGCTCGGCAATCAATGATGTTTTCAATTTTACCATCAAAATTGCGCAATAAATGCACCCAATTAAATTTGTCAAAAATATGACTGCGAATCAATACGCGTAGCGCATGATCTATTTCTGGTAGCAGATTGGATTTTACCCGAATCTGCTTAAGCATGGCTTTGTGTAGAAATTTTTCTCGCGTGCTAAAAGCTACTTTTTTTCCGTCAACATAGACAAAAGGCTTGATGGCGCCACGGTCATCCACAAAATACTTCATTTCTTTTAAGAGTGCCTGATATTGATTTTTGGTTAGAAATTCAACGTTGAGTTT
This sequence comes from uncultured Bdellovibrionales bacterium, assembly GCA_964497185.1. GTDB lineage: Bacteria > Bdellovibrionota_G > JALEGL01 > JALEGL01 > JAGRMV01 > CAZCBX01. The sequence continues at coordinate 188,997 of CAZCBX010000003.1, forward strand.
TTCACCAACGGCCTGAAGCTTCTGCAAATAACGCAAGAGTTTGGCTTCACGTGCAAACCTTTGGGCTTGGGTGCCGGCGCGCTTGATTAAAAAAGTGCGCAACTGTATGCGCAACTGGATGGCTTTTTTACTTCCTAAAAACCGGTACCACAGGGGTCGCGCCAGCTCTCGAAAATCTTCGACGTTCCGGCTTACCCTGGCTTTGATTTTCTTCATGAATGTGGGGGACTCAGCGGTATTGGAAGCAGTAACCTGCTCTGCTGGGCCCAAAAGCGCTCGGTTTTGAAGTTTTGGCGCCGCTTCACGAAGAAAATTTTTGGCCAAAATTTCTTGCTCTTTGCGAATGCGCTCGATCTTTGCGGCATCGGAAATATTTTTGGTGCGCTGAACCGTTTGATCATGAAGAATGTTGATAAACTTGCGGTAATCTTGTCGGCTCACCTGATCCACACTGGTGATGCTGTGAAACACATTGCCATCGTCAAAAAAGTGGCCATTTTGTTCAGGGTCTTGCACTTTCCGAATGTCTTCCATCTCGGCCATCCGTCTTTTTTGCACTTCACGAAACTCTTTGCTGAATGTTTCTCGGACAAACCGTTTGCCTGTTTTATAAACAAAAGGCGCTTCCAGGGATGCAAACAATAAAACGCCAATAGACGCATTAAGCCACGCGGAGTGAATTTGACCTTCAAGCGCATTTAAAAAATCTGCCGACTCATATGCGCTGGTATGGCCTGTGGCCATGGAAGCCACGGCATCATTTTTTAGCTCATACAATTCGACCAGTTCGTAAATATTCAGCCCGCCATAGGCAACAGACAAGGCGCCAAAAACATACGCATTGACCGCCATGGCTGCCTCCGAGGTAAGCGCAAGCCAACTACTCATGCCCATGGTTACTGGCAGGGCCAAAGCTGATAGCGCAATGAGAATGGTGTTGTATTGTTGAATTTTTTGGGCATCCTCTTGAATGCGGTCGCGCATTTCCAGCATAACGCCACATAAAAAGTATCCATTTTCCATCGTTTGTTGATCTTGAAAGTATTCCAACACCGGCAGCGGGTAATGCTCCAGCATACTTTGAAACTCTTCGGTGTACTGCTCTCCACGTGCTTCCAGCACCGAACGTGTGGGTTTGTCGGCCAGGTGATACAACCCCCGCAATTCGACCAAGTCATCCAGCTTGTCCACCAAAGCTTCTCGAATATGCGCTGTGAGCTCGGCCAATTTTTCTCGTTTCAGAGAAAAAGTAGAACGTACATTGGCATCTTTGGGCCGGTAATCTTTGTAAGGTGCAAGTTTATTGTACGTGATGGCCATCGATCGGTTGGACGTATTGGCATAGAGCTCTCGAATCTCAGCATTGAATGTACGAGAGCCAAACAACACCCCTGCGCCAAGGCATTTTTCTACGATGTCTTTTTTCTTTAAGCCCAGCCAATCCAGCGCTTTTTCAGACGTCATGATGCTCTGGAAATAGGGGTGTTGAAAAACAGGTTCGCTCAGGATCTCCAATGCTTGGCGCGTCTTGCTTTTGTCTTCTTCGGATAGCGTAGCCAGCTCTTGCGCATTTTTGCCCATATCATGGCAATAGTCGTTGGCCACTTTGATCTTTTTTTCAAGATCTTTGAGTTCAAATTCCAACCGTGCGGCCTCAAAAGAAATATTGGCAAAGCGCTGGTAGTGCTCATAGAAATCTTTTTCGTATTGTTCATGCCAAGCTTCGCTGCACAAATCAGGCTGCATATTGCATGTGGCCTTTTGAAACTTTTGAATAAAATCCGGGAAGGAAGCAAACTCGGTGGTGTGCCCATCCATGGTTTGTATAAAAAGTTGCTGAAGAAAATACGACATGGCCACTTGAATCACCACTTTGGGATATGAGCCATGGAAAAACCGTGCATAAACAGCCGGAAAAGAAAGGCTGGTTTTGGCATTTGTTAATCTTGCCAGAGACCCTTGCGTGATTTGCTGTTCAAAAGTTTGCTTGTTAGACCGATTGCTTTGCAAATCATGCAACAGTTGCGCTTGGGTGGGGGGCAGCTGTTGTTGCGGATGGTTGGGAGTGGGGATGGTTTGTTTGGCTTTGCTCTCCTGCGCCATTTGTACAGAGGCATAGGTATCGCTGGGCTGAGGTAAGGGGCCAAACGCCATGGCCTGCCAATCATAATCCGGTAAATAAGCATCTTCATACAAAGCAAATTTTTTGTACAACAAGCCCTGGCTTTTTAAACGCTGCACCAATGCTTTTCTGTTGCCAACATCATCTTGCATGTCCGTTAGATTTGGGAGACGGAAAATGTACCACTCCAGCAATTCCTCTTGACTTAAATCCTGCGGCGTTTGCTGCGTGAATTTTTCCTCCAAATATTGGATGTTGAGTTGTTTCACATAGGTTTGATCGGCGAGGTCTTGCGGTTGAAGCGTATAATTTTGTGAAAATACTTTTTGCGCGTATCCGTACGACCGCTGAAGCCGATTTGGCACATTTCCAATGGGACAAGCGCGGAGTTGCTGCTGAAAATGTTCACGTTGAACCGTCAGCGCAAGGCTGCTGGACATTTCTTGATATTGATCCAATTCGGATACGGCTTTTTGGTACATGTAATAAAAGGCATTGGCTTCAGGAGACTGCTCACCCGCGGTCAGGACTTTTTGCTGATATGCCTCGTTCCACCGTTTTAGATATTCGTATTCACTTTCAAAATCTTTGTATTCCATGGTGTCGGGGTTCAAACATGCTTGAATAAAGCGGGGGTTTTCCATGTGTGGTTTTTCAAAAAATTGATCTTTGTGGGTGATGCATTGTTGGGTGCGCCGAACCACATCCTCATGCCCATCCTGCATGGCCAATTTCAATAGAGAATGCCCACAGTATAAAGGTGTAAAGCGGTCTATGTTTTGAACAAAGTATCCATGGCATTGGGTGGGATCATTCATGCAATCTCGCAGATAACGCTGATTGCCGGTGAGCTGTTGGCCAGGGGTCAAGTGCAGGCTTTGGTTCAACGCTTGAAATTGTTCATCCAAATTTTGCAGTATGCGCGGCCAGCGATAGCTTCGACCTGATTGAAAACCATCGTCCAAGACCTGCGCAGAGCTCAGCGAGGGTGATTTGACCACAGCGCGAATTTGATCGGCATATTCAACACAGATTTCAGGAACGATGGGTACAGCCGATGCTTGGTTGTGAACCAAAAGTCCAACCAAAAAGCATAGGGCTGCGAGGACTTGAGGCCCCCTTCTGTCAAGTCGTAGTACTTCCATATTATATAGACAACCAATTTAACACGCCAAGTCATGACATCGCAACGTCAAAATTAAAAATGAACTTAGATAAGTATTTGATATTATATGATTTTTATTGACGTGTGTTTTCTTTTACATAAAAAACATCGCCCTCAAAGAAAGCAAAACCATGGCGCCACTTCATCGGCAATGGGTCGGGTTTACCAGTATTCTTCGGTATGGATGTTGCCGGGCTGTCTGCCCTTTTGCACCACAAATTTCTGTGTTTGCAGATGCATCAATGCTTGATCAATCATGGCGGGGTTGCCACACAAAAAGACATCGGTGTTGTCGGGTAAAAATTCAATGCCCCATTGTTTTTCAAGGCTGCCCTCAAACAAAATGTGTTGAATGTACCCTTTCTGGCCCTGCCATGTGGGGTCATCACGAGACAATACGGGGACATAATGAAAATTGGGATGGGTTTGATCCAAGTCTTCCAAATACCTGCGGTAGCCTAGATCCGATGCGTGGCGCACGCCGTGGGCCACAATCACATGACGCGAAGAAAATCCATCGAAGGTGTCATGTTTTAGCATGCTGATATAGGGTGCCAAGCCCGTGCCGGTGGACATCAAAAGCAAATGACGGTCGGTCGGAATGTCCTGGAGGGTAAATCGGCCCACGGCTTTGGGTGAGATGTACAACCGATCACCTGGGCTTAGGGCAAAAAGCCGAGAAGTTAATGCCCCATCGGGTACGAGCGCCAAGTAAAACTCCAGCTCATCTTGGCTGGGTGGCGATGCAATGGAATAGGCACGGCGTATCCAGCTGCCTTCGGGTTGCGCCTGCGCTTCTGCAAGGCATTGCGCAGCACGTGGATGGGTGGCAGGTAGACCAAGGGTTGCATATTGGCCTGGTTCAAAGGTGCGAAAAGGCTCATCGGTTTTCACCCGTAGAATCATCAAATGATCGGTTAATAATTCGATGGATGAAGCCGTTGCATTGGCTTGAATCGATTTGGCCATGGGTTTAACATATGCACAATCGCGTAAAGGGTCGATATTTTTTTTCTTTGAGGCAAAATTTTCTCTCTGGCTGAATCGTGGATGCCCCCCTTGGCTATTTTTTCGTGTAGGATACGGATATTCTTGTTTATGTTTTTACCATTTTCACTATAATTAAATTCGCTCATGGCCACCCCAAAATCTTCTAAAACCCGATTGGCACAGCGGTTTCCTTATTTGGAGCCGGGCGTGGCGTTGTATCAGGGTCAAAAGTACCCCATCAAGATCAAAGCACTGGGCCAAGACGGCATTTTGTTTAAATGCACCCACCCCATTGCAGCAGGTGAACATGTTGGCCTGGGGTGGCGTGATGAGCAAGCGGGCATCATCCGCGGCACTTTTGCCATTTTGGCGCAGCGACAAACGCCCAAAAAAACCACATGGTATTATTATGCGCGCTTTATAAAGATTGATGAGGAGGTGCAAAAAGCCATTGTGCAAATCATCAGCCGTATTCGCCAAAGCAGCTCTGATCGAACCCGCGTCACCTTGGCACACATTGAACAAGTGGTGGCGTTGGGACCCGCCATTTTTTCAACGCCCCGACAGCAAATTGAATCGTTGGAAGCGGTTCACCTGTTAGACACCATCTCAGCCGAACAGTTGCAATTTTTAACCCAGCCTCAGAGCGATGAAGAAGAAGATTTGCAAGCGTTGCAAACGCTCTCTTTGCAAGCACGTATGATTTATCAATACTTGGACCATGCACCCACCCTGCCCGTGGAAGATATGAAGAAAATCATCGAGCAAACGCGTCGTTGTTTAAAAGCCATTGTCGCGCTTGAAAAAACGGAGGGCTTTGCCAAACGGGCCGATGCTTCCGATGAAGAAATCACCGAAAATCCCAAAACCGAAGCATTGCATCGATATCTGATCATTGCCAGCAATCAAACCTATGAAACAATTTCTCAAATATACACGTATTTTGAACAAGGGGAGTGGCTAGAGGCCGTCAAGCCCTACCATTCCATCCGCGAAGACCTGCAAATCATGCAGGATGGCATTGCAGCCATTGAAAAACTGTTTAAAGAAGAATTTGAAATTTCTTACGATGAAACGTCTTTTGGCGAAGCGGTGCTGGCCAAAACCATCATGGAAGAAACAAATCCCAAAAAACCCACACCCATGGCCGCGTGGGAGAGTCCTCAAACCAAAGGTAAATCATGGGGCAAAACCATTTTTGCTTTTCTGCTTATGGGGGGTCTTGTTTTTCGATTATGGATGATGTTTGGTGACGATGGCAACATTCAAAAAAAGCTTCAAAGCCAATTGCCTCTGCCCATCCCTACCGCGCGCATCGCTGAAAATGGACAAAGCTTGATCATTGTTTTTGGTCCAGAACAATGGACTTTAGCCGACGAGGCCACCCGCAAAAATGCGCAAGAACAGGTTGAACAATTTTTACAAACAAGTCGCTACATTAGTGCATTTGCGTATGCTGACGATCAGAAACTTGTTTTTGCACGAACCAAACAAAGCACGCAATAACCAAGGAGCTCCATTGACCCATTCACAACTTTTCCAAACATTTACTGCAGATCGAAAACGCGGCTTTAGCTTGGTTGAGCTCATGATCGCTGTTGCGATCATCGGGCTTTTGGTTAGCATTGTGGTCCCTGCTTTTACGTTGTACTATCAGCGCGCCAAATCCATTGAAGCGCTGCAGAGCATGGGCTTGTTTCATCAAAGCCAATACGTCACCTTTCAGAACACCCAACGTTTTGGCAATTGCGAAACCCTTAGTTCCATGTCGCCTGCTGAGCGAAACAGCTGGGCCGCAGGCAACAAAACCCCCGTTCGACCCATATGCACCAACGGAACTGATTTTCCACTGCCGGACAATGCCTTTAGTCCTTTTATTTACCAGACCATTTCTGGCAAGTACGCCGCGAGCAACACGCTGGATCCGGCCGTGCCCGCAGCTGAAAACAGCCCCACCAGTGCCACTTGGTTTGGACTCAAAAGTCCCTCCATTGGTGCCTGCTTAAATGAAAATTCCATCACAGAAGTTACGGGCACTTCGTTGGGCTTAAGCGCATCTCCCTCCGCCAATTATGCCTATTATGCTTTTGTGGCCACCGCCAACTTCAATGGCGGCGAAGATTTTTCATCCATTGGCAGTGACAGCTGTTTTGTAGCGTTTCGTTATGCCGTCTACGATCGAGACCTGAATGAAGAAGTGTTGGTCAGTCCCATCATCGTATACTCGAGCAATCAATAATGTCGGATGCACCCTCTAAGCCCTCCGCAGTTCATGCGTGGGGTCAAGCTGAAACTCAATTTTTCTATTCGCTCACGCCCGAAACCATCTTGCACGCCATGGAAAGCATCGGGTACGAAACCACAGGTCGTTACAACGCCCTTAACAGCATGGAGAATCGTGTATTTGATGTCGAGATTTACACTGAGGGAGAAGACACCACTTCCCTGATTGGCAAATTTTATCGACCTGGACGCTGGACCCAAGCACAAATTTTAGAAGAGCATGCCTTTTTACAGCAGCTGGTCGATCATGAAATTCCGGTTGTGGCGCCCATTGTTCGCAACAACCAAACACTTTTTTCAGTGCCCGGTCACCACCTGTGGTTTTGTGTATTTCCCAAGAAGGGCGGCCACGCTCCACAAGATCCCTCTGAAGAAACCCTGGCAATGTTGGGAAGATTGTTGGGCCGCATGCACGGCGTGGGCAAAGCAGGTGTAGCAGAACACCGCGTTCGACTCAATCCCGAAACCTATGGATTGCAAAACTTGCAATCTCTGCTGCAGGATCGACGCATTGGCATGGCTTACGAGTCAGATTATTGCAAACTGGTGGAACAAATTTGTCACATGACCGAGCCATGGTTTGAAGCAGTGGACATGCACCGCATTCACGGGGATTGCCACCACGGCAATGTTTTGTATCGTCCGGACACCGGATTGTTTTTCATTGATTTTGACGACATGGTTACTGGACCGGCGGTGCAAGATGTATGGCTTTTGGTCTCTGGTGATGACGCCCATGCCCTGGCCCAACGACAACACTTATTAAACGCGTATCAAACCATGCTGGATTTCGACCATCAAAGTTTACGGCTGATTGAACCCTTACGGGCTTTGCGCTACATTCATTTTTCTGCTTGGATCAGCAAGCGCTGGGAAGACCCTTCATTTCAGCAGGCGTTTCCCTACTTTGGCACCGATCAGTACTGGGCCACTCAGGTTCAGGACTTGCGCATTCAACTGCAAAAAATCCAAATGAGCACCACACATTCACCGTTGGACTATTCAAAAAATTCACATTTTTAAAACAATATAGTTATTTAAATTAAGTGAGACAATACATAGGGTACCACAAACCGAGGTCACTTTTCCGCTTACCCTTCGGGTAAGACGAAAAAGGTGACATAAGCCGCGTTGTAGCTCGCTTGCGCTCACACAACGGCTAAAGATTTTTTATTGTGTCAAGGCCATCCGTGAGGGAATATACAGGCAAATGCGTTTAAGCATTTGCTTGCCCGAGGGAGTAATATATAGCAAAGCACAATCAGCCTCTTACGCAAGCGCAGCGTACCCTCGTACGTGAGCATTGCGTAAGTAGGCGAGAACGCTGACACAATGAAAAAGATCCGGTTTCGCCCGGTTTCACTCTTAAATGACTATACATTCCATTTGCCAAGCGCATGGAGATCTCATACATTTGTTTGCATGGAACATTTGGCCACCTTGCTTATGCTGATCCTGCTTCAAGCGGTTCTTGGGTTTGACAACTTGCTTTACATTTCACTCGAATCCAAAAGGGCGCCCAAAGAATCTCAGCGCAAAGTTCGTATTTCTGGCATTGGCGTGGCCATTGTGCTTCGCATTGTTTTACTTTTTGTTTTAACCAAGATGGTGGCCGCCTTTCAAACGCCATGGTTTGGGGTGGACTTTGATCCATGGATTCACGCCAGCGTCAATGGCCACAGTTTAATCGTATTGATTGGTGGCATTTTTATTTTGTACACCGCCCTTAAAGAAATTTGGCACATGATCGCGCTGGATCAAATGAGTGAACATGAAAAAGAACAAGCCACCAAAACCGCTTTTGAAGTCACCACCTGGATTGTGCTCATGAACTTAGTTTTTTCTTTTGATTCCATTTTAAGTGCCATGGCGCTCACCGAAGTTTTTTGGATTATGGCCGTAGCCATTGTCATCAGTGGCCTGCTGATGATTTTTTTAGCCGAGTCGGTGGCAAAGTTTTTTAGAAAAAAACCGCATGTACGAAGTGTTGGGTTTGTTTGTATTGTTTGTGGTGGGCATCATGCTGATCACCGAAGGCGCGCATTTGGCACATTTGGATTTTATGAACAAACCCATCGTGCCCATGAGCAAAACCACTTTTTATTTTGTCATTGGTATTTTGGTGGTCATTGATTTGGTTCAGAGTCGGTATCAGAAGAAACTGATCAGAGAGCAAAAAGACCTTTTGACCCACCTCACACGCCTGCAATAAACGCTTTAAAACCAGCGGCGATCATTTCTACGGCAATGGCTCCGACAAACAGGCCCATGACCCGGTTCATCACGCGGATACCCGACTCTCCCACCAAACGCAAAAGACGGCCAGAATACGCCAAAATATAATAGGTTAAAGTGGATACCAACGCGACCAGAACCATCACCGCTACCACTTGAGCCCACCCTTGCGCGCGAGCCATGGTTAGAATCACCACCGTAATGGATCCAGGCCCTGCCAACAAAGGGATGGCCAGCGGAATAACCGATATGTCATCCTTATCCATTGAATCTTCTCGCTCTTCCGGCAACGTTTTTGCGCGAACGTTGGCACCGCGCAACATTTCCAATGCCACCAAAAATACAAAAACACCCCCCGCAATCTGAAAAGAGTGTACCGAGATGCCCATGATGTCGAAAATAATTTGCCCGGTGAGCGCAAATAACAAAAGCACCATAAAGACTGCTTTGGCAGTGCGTTTGGCCATCACTGCGCGGTGTTTCGACGAGTGCGCGATTTCAGGATGGCTTAAGAAAAAAGCGGTCGCCCCCAGCGGGTTGAGCGTGGTAAACAACGACAGAAACCCAACCGACAAAAAAAGACCCGAAGTGTGAATCAGAGACATCATTTCTCTGACTGGCACGCCAAACACGCTTGCTTGCGTAAAGTGATCGATCAACCCATGCATGTACCCTTCTATAGAGCTTCAAACATGCAATGACCAGTTAAGATATGGTTTAAATGCTTTGCCGGTTTATCCCAAAAACGGATACCGATAATCGGTTGCCGGAACAAAGGTTTCTTTGATCGTGC
>CAZCBX010000004.1:0-67450 GCA_964497185.1 uncultured Bdellovibrionales bacterium
GCGCCATATAAAAAAAGTAACAACAAGCATTTGAGATAGAGATTTGAAGATCGGTCAATGATTCGAGCCTGAATAGGTTTTAGCCGTGCTTGGGTTGCATGGGCAATTCTTTGCCACTTTTGGCGATCATGGTAAGGATGATTCATGAAAAAGCTAATCATGATGATGTTGATTTTGGGTTTATCTTACGAGGCTTTCGCCCAGCCGAAGCTTCAGCCGGGTTTGTGGAAATTAAGCAACGAAGTTTTCTTGGGTCAGGGTGAGCAAAAAATGGAAGTGACCGAGCAAGTGATGGGGGCCAAGGCGTTGATTCAAAAACAAATGCAAGAGGCCATGAAGCAGATGAGTCCTGAACAAAAAGCCAAAATGCAAGAGGCGATGGGCGCAGTGGATCAAGCCAGTCAAGAGCAAACGCATTGTTTAACCAAAGAAGATATTCAAAAAGGTCTTTTGTACCGGTCGGACAATACCGATGGGTGCAAAGTATTGGAGCAAAAATGGACCGGGACGACATGGCATTTGGAAATGAATTGTGAGCATGATCAGCACCAAGCCCATGTGGTGGTCGATGGTACCGTTGAAAGCGATCAACGGTACACGATGAAGTCTGTCACCCACGCCAAAGGGCAAACCATCACCACGAATCATGTGGGGACGTTTGTTTCGAAAACCTGCTCTTAATCTGTTTCTATGAACAATCATTTGCGTGACAAAACGGTGGTGATCACCGGTGCCAGTCGAGGCATTGGCGCCGCTGCAGCTCGATATTTTGCGGATCAAGGTGCGGTGGTGGTGCTTGCAGCACGGGATGAGGCTGCGCTTGAGACCCTGGTGGATCAAATCAAGCACCGGGGTGGCAGGGCGTTTACTTGTGCAACCGATGTGTCGGTGTATGAAGATGTGAAAAAGTTGGGTGAATTTGCTTTGGATCAAACGGGTCAACTGGATGGGTGGGTGAACAATGCAGGGCTGATTGAGCCGGTGGCCAGCCTTCACGAAAGTGATCCTAGTGCTTGGGCCTATGTGGCGGATGTTAATTACAAAGGTGTTTATTACGGCATGCGCGAAGCCATTGGCGCTATGCTTTTTTTGAAAAGTCCTGGAACCATTGTGAATATAAGCTCTGGTGCGGCGTATCGTCCCATGGAAGGGTGGAGTCATTATTGTTCCACGAAGGCTGCTGTATTGTCTCTAACCCAATGTGGTCACAAAGAATACGCATCGCAGGGCATTCGTGTGTTGGGTTTAAGTCCCGGTACGGTGGATACCGATATGCAGGTGGCCATCCGAAAGTCAGGGGTCAATCCAGTCAGTCAGCTAGACCCTTCGGTGCACATTGATCCCATGTGGGTGGCCCAAGCGTTGGCTTTTCTTTTTACATCGCAGGCTGATGCATATTTGGGACAAGATTTCTCGCTCAAAACCGATGAAGGTCGAGCTTTGGTCGGCCTACCCAAAGTGTGATTCTGATGAAATGCTTTGAACTATAGAAGCCCTGCACAAAATAGGTCTAAAAATTAAACAGCTTCAATCAAGTCCGTGATATGCCCTCCATTTTTTGCAGAGATTCCTCTATTATTTCAGTTATGCATGCGACGAAATATAGGGATATTTGAACCGAGGTCACTTTGCCGCTGGCCTATGGCCAGACGACAAAGGTGACATAAGCCACGTTATAGCTCGCTTACGCTCACACAACGGCTAAAGATTTTTTATTCTGGCAAGGCCATCCGTGAGGGCACAAATAAGCAAATGCGTTTAAGCATTTGCTGGCCTGAAGGAGTAAGGTAAAGCGAAGCAAAATCAGCTTCTTTTGGAAGCGCAGTGTACGTTTGTACATGAGCATTCCAAAAGTAAGCGAGAACATCACCGAAGGCTTATAAAGCAAATGCGAAAGCATTTGCATGCCGTAGGGAGTAACTTAAGGCGAAGCAAAATGAGCCAGAATGAAAAAGATCCGGTGTCCCATTTTTAAACTGATTTACTAAAAAAACCCCCAAGGCCGGGGCAGACCTTGGGGGTTCGGGCAGGGAGATATGAGAGTAAGACGTTTTAACAAAAAGGGTTTTTTTGTTTTCCCTACATCTTCATTATAATGAATGACGATCACTAAAATCAATCATTATTATCACTTTTGTTACTTTTTTTAAAAAAATATAAACCTTTTAATTCAATAGCTTATAAAAATTAATACTAAAATGTAAACATTGGTATCTAGTTTGCGCCGTTAGACAAGCGATGTTTTGCACTTTTGGCGTTGATCATTTTGATGAAAGGTCGTGGCTTGTAAGTAGGCTAATATATGTACTTGCGTAAGGGCTACCAAAGTGGGATCAGCATTTGAGCCACTTTGAAATATATAACGACACCAATGACATCCACAATGGACGCCACAAGGGGTGAGGACATGATGGCTGGATCCAGCCCCATTTTATCCAAAAGAATGGGCAGAATGCCCCCAATCAAAGAGCCTGCTACCACCACACCCAGCAAAGCAATGCCCACTGAGAACGTGACCGCTGGGGCGGTGCCCAGTAAACTGGCACAAGCCACCCCCACCGTGCCCAAAAAAAGACCCAGCACGATGCCCATCATGAGTTCGCGAATCATGACCTGCTTGAGTTTTCGGCTATCCAAATCACCGACGGCCAACGCGCGTGTGATCAGCGTGACCGATTGAGAGCCAGTATTGCCCCCAGAAGATACGATCAAAGGCACAAAATAAACCAGGGCGAGGGCGGCTTCAAATGTTTCATGGTAGTGTTTGAGCGCGGCGCCCGTAAAAGAAACGCCAAAAAACAATACCATCAGCCAAAGGCCGCGATTTTGCGCCAGCTTCCAAAAATTCGTTTTAAGATAGGGCGTTTCAACGGGCTCCAGTGCGCCCAAACGATGGATATCCTCTGTTTGTTCTTCCACCACAACGTCCATGGCATCATCATAAGTGACGATGCCCACGATCCGGCGCTTGCGGTCAACGATGGGAATGGCCAATAAATCGTATTTGCCCAGTTGATTGGCCACCGCTTCTTGGTCTTCGTCCACATAAGCTGAAACAAAATCTCGGTTCATCAATTCTTCTACCCGTTGGTAAGGAAAAGCCAACACCAGTTTTTTTAAAGACAATATTCCTTCGAGTTTGTTTTCTTTGTCCACAACATACAAATAGTAAATGGTTTCACTGTTGGGGGCGATGCGGGGCAAATGTTGAAGAGCCTCGCTGGCTGTATAACTCATGGGCAGCGTGGCGTACTCTGTAGTCATGATGGCGCCCGCTGTATCATCGCCGTACTCTAAAAGCCGTTTGGTCTGTTCGCGCTCAGTTTGCGCCATTAAAGGGAGCAGCGCAGCTTGGGTGTGTTCGGGAAGCTCTTCCAATAAATCCACGCGGTCATCGGCAGACAGCTCTTCTAAAATTTTTAAAGTGTGTTTTCGTTGAAACCCTTGAATCAGTTGAACCTGGGTATTGAGATCAATATGACCAAATACGTCAAAATACTTTCGTCCTTGAACATGGGTTAATACTTGCTGGGCTTGCTCAAGAGGTAACTGATTTAACGTTTCTGCAATGTCTTCAGGGTGTGCTGAGCCAAGCGCTTTTTTTAAATAGGCAAAATCTTGCTCCTGTACGGCGCTTTCAATTAAGGCGGTTAAGGTCTGTTGAGAGGGTAGAGACATAATATTGAGGCCATTGTAACGGCTTTTACAAAAGACATGGATAAAATATTTGAAAAAAAAGGCATTTACCCATACAAATGTTGGTCAGGGGGATATCTATAATCTATGTATAAAATTCATAAAAAATTGTTCACATTTGTTTTTCCGTTGATGGCCGTTACAGCAGCACTGCCTGCTTGGGCAGCATCGACTTTCATTTACTGTTCGGAGGGAAGTCCCAGCTCATTCAACCCAGCGCTGGCCACTGACGGTGCCACGTTTAACGCCACCAACGCCTCTTACAGCAAATTGGTTGACTTTATACCAGGCACGACGAATTTGGCGCCGGATCTAGCTGAAAAGTGGACCATCTCTGACGACAAACTCACTTACACTTTTACCTTAAGAAAAGATGTGGCTTTTCATAGCAATGATTCCTTTAAACCCACGCGCAAACTCAATGCCGATGACGTATTGTTTTCATTCAACCGTCAACGCCTAAGTGACCACCCTTACCATTCCGTGGGCGGCGGCCGATACGAGTATTTTGCCGCGATGGGAATGAAAGAAATTATCAAAGACATCAAAAAAGTAGATGATCATACAGTTCAATTCATTCTCTCCAAACCAGATGCAGTTTTCTTAACCAATTTGGCCATGGAGTTTGCTTCAATTTTTTCCAAAGAGTATGCCGATGCCTTAATGAAAAAAAACAAGCAAGCAGAAATTGATCGCATTCCCATTGGCACTGGTGCATTTGTGTTTCAAAAATATGTCAAAGATTCGATGATTCGATTTGAAGCTTTTGACCAGTACTACGATGGAAAACCCGCATTGGATAAACTGGTATTTGTCATCACCCCGGATGCCAGTGTTCGGGCGCAAAAGCTTATGACCGGTGAGTGCCACCTTATTGCAGAGCCATCTCCCATTGATTTGCAACAGTTTAAACGCAACAGCGATATCAAAATTGACATGGTAGAAAGTATGAACGTGGGATACCTTGCATTTAACACCACCAAAAAGCCCTTTGACAATGTTTTGGTCCGTCAAGCCATCTACCATGCGCTCAATCGAAAAGCCTACATTGACGCGGTTTACTTGGGCTTGGCCACCGTAGCCAAAAACCCCATGCCTCCGTTGATTATGGGTTACCATGAAAAAAACTACGATTATGACTACAGCCCAGCCAAAGCCAAAGAATTGCTAAAGAAAGCCGGCTTTGAAAAGGGCTTTACTACTGAGCTTTGGGCTTTGCCAGTCTCACGTCCGTACAATCCAGACGGTAAAAAAATGGCTGAAATGATGCAAGCCGATTTGGCCGAAGTGGGCATTCAAGCACGCATTGTCACGTATGATTGGCCAACCTATCTTGCCAAAACCAAAAGCGGCGAATACACCATGGCTCAAGCTGGCTGGAACTCTGACAACGGAGATCCAGACAATTTCATGTACACGCTGCTCAGCTGTGATGGCGTTAAAACGGGTGCCAACCGAGCACGATGGTGCAATGAAAAATTCAATGACATGGTTTGGGAAGCCAAAACCACCATTGACCCGGCCAAAAGAGTAAAGCTTTACCATGATGCACAAGAATTGTTTAAAGATGAGGCGCCATGGGTTCCCATTGCGCATTCAAAAATGTACCGAGCCATGCGCAAAAATGTGGTGGGGTATAAAATTCATCCGTTGAATCGGGATGTGTTTACCAACGTAGAGCTGCGTTAACAGTTTATTGAATCATTGATGAAACCAATTCAAATTTTGGCATGGATCGTTGCTGTTGGCCTATGCCATTGCACGTGGGAGAAGTCGTCTGAAGTTCAGACACAAATCACGACCAACCCTACGCGTGAAGAACGCACATTGATTTACTGTTCAGAAGGCAGTCCTTCGTCGATGAATCCTCAAATCAGTGAAGATTCAACCAGTTTAAATGTACATTTTAACATTTATGACCCTTTGATGACTTATCAAAAGGGCACCCTTGATTTGCAGCCTTCGGTGGCGCAAGAGGTATCGGTTTCAAAAGATGCAAGGGTGTATCGCGTGGTGTTAAAACGCGATGTTGCGTTTCATCGCACTTCTTTTTTCCAACCCAGCCGCCCACTCAACGCCGACGATGTCATTTTTTCATTCAACCGTCAGCGTATGACCAACCATCCCTATCATTCGGTTGGTGGTGGACGTTATTTGTATTTTGAAAGCCTGAATATGGGGGATCTTATCAAAGACATTCGGAAAGTTGATTCGCACACGGTGGAATTTATTTTAACCCGACCCGACGCAACTTTTTTGCCCATGCTCTCCATGGAATTTGCTTCCATTTTATCGAAAGAATACGCCGAAAAATTGCAAAAAGAAAACAACATGGAGCAGCTTGATACTTTGCCCATTGGTACAGGCCCTTTTGCATTTAAAAGTTACACCAAAGATTCAATGCTTCGATTAAAAAAGCATGAAAATTACCACGGGCAGCCCGGCAACATCGACCATCTGGTTGTGTTGATGACCCCTGATGCTCACGTTCGCACCCAAAAAATGAACAATGAGGAATGTCACATCATTGCAGAACCTTCGCCCCTTGATTATGTATCGTTTGTCAATAATCCTCGTTTTAAAGTGATGCGCGCCACAGGCATGACCACGGGATATTTAACGTTGAACACCAAAAAATCTCCTTTTAATCAAGTGGCAGTTCGTCAGGCGATAGCACAAGCACTCAATCGAGATGCCTACATACAAGCGGTGTTTGAAAAAATGGGTGTAAAAGCACAGAGCATTGTGCCTCCTGCGCTTCTGGCGCAAATGGGCGTAGATGCATCTTGGGATTATACCTACCAACCTGAAGTGGCCAAAAAACGTTTGGCCGAATTGGCGCTGCCTGAGGACTTTACAGTTGAATTATGGGCTCAGCCCGTCAGTCGTCCTTATAATCCCGACGGTAAAAAAATGGCTGAAATGATTCAGGCCGACTTGGCCAAAGTTGGCATCAAGGTCAACATTGTAAGTTATGATTGGCCCACCTATTTGGCCAAAACCAAAAGTGGAGAGCACGCGCTTGCCCAATTTGGCTGGCTGGCCGACATTGCAGACCCAGACAATTTTTTATCACCTCTACTTACTTGCGACGCCGCACAAACAGGGTCCAATCGTTCGTTTTGGTGCAACAAGCAATTTAGTCAGTGGGTGGCTCAAGCCAAAACAGTCACAGACATCAAAGAGCGAGCCGCTCTATACGAAAAAGCACTCTCGATTTTGCAGGACGAAGTGCCCATCATTCCCATTGCTCACTCCACCTTGTATCGTGTTGTGCATAAAGACGTGAAAGGTTTTGAAATTTCCGCTTTGGGCCGAGATCAATTTGATGGGGTGAATCTCTAAGAAGGTTGTATGGCTGTTTTTTTGACGAAAAAAGTTTTCATGCTGATGATCACATTCATTGGCGTAACCATTGTGGCTTTTAGTTTGATCCGCATGGTGCCTGGTGATCCTGTGCTGGTTATGTTGGGTGAACGGGGCGCGTCGCCCGAAGTGTATGCTGAAATGCAAGCCACCCTAGGGTTGGATCAACCTTTTTTGAGCCAGTACTTTCTCTATGTGAAAAATGCGCTCAGTGGAGACTTGGGACAGTCAATTATTTCCAAAGAACCTGTGCTCAAAGAATTCATGGATCGATATCCTGCAACGCTGGAGTTGGGCATTGCCGCCTTGTTGTTTGCCATTTTATTGGGTTTACCGTTGGGTGTGATGGCAGCAGTGAAAAAAAACAGCTGGTTTGATTTTGCTTTTATGGGCGCATCGCTGGTGGGGTATTCCATGCCTATTTTTTGGTGGGGGTTGATTTTGATTTTACTGTCGTCGGTTAATGTTTTGGACATTCCTTTTTTGGGTTGGACACCGGTATCCGGCCGCATCAGTCCATTGTTTGATGTTGAGATGAAAACCGGTTTTTTGCTCATTGATAGCTGGTTTTCTGATGAGCCCCGGCAGGCATTTATCAGTGCGGCAAAGCATATTCTTTTGCCGGCCATCGCCATGGGCACCATCCCGTTGGCCATGATTGCCCGGATGACCCGTTCCAGTTTATTGGAAGTGCTTGGTGAAGACTACGTGCGCACGGCCAAAGCCAAAGGGGTTTCACGTTTTCGCGTTGTGGTGGTGCATGCGCTGAGAAATGCGCTGATTCCAATTGTGACGGTGATCGGTCTTTCTTTTGGAAGCATTGTCACCGGGGCCATTCTAACTGAAACCATTTTTTCTTGGCCAGGTATTGGCAAATGGCTCGTTCGAAGCGTGACGTCATTGGATTACCCTGTGATCCAGGGCGGTATTTTACTGATTGCCATGGCCATCGTGCTGGTTAACTTGCTGGTGGATTTGATTTATCGATGGGTGGATCCAAAACTTAGAGTGGGAGGCGGTAAAAATGTCTAATCCTGTTCCAGCAACGCCTGTGGTTGCGCTCACCCAAAACCCACCGCATCCCCTTCGTGATTTTTGGGCCAGTTTTTCCCAAAACAAGGGCGCCATGATTGGATTGAGTATTGTGGTCTTATTTATATTGGTTGCCTTGTTTGCCCCATGGCTTGCCCCCATGGACCCAACCGAGCAATTTCAAGGTGATTATCGCTTACCGCCCATTTGGTCTGAGGGCAGTCAAGCCAAATACATTTTGGGCACCGATGACTTGGGCCGCGATTTGTTATCGCGTCTTATTTATGGCGCGCGCATTTCCATGGGTGTGGGTTTGTTGGTGGCTTTCTTTGCATTGGTGGTGGGCACCTTGTTTGGCATGATTTCTGGCTTTATTGGCGGTTGGATTGATGCAGTGATCATGCGGGTGGTCGACATTTTAATGAGTTTGCCAAGCATTTTGCTGGCAATCGTGGTGGTGACTGTACTGGGGCCAGGACTCTTCAACGCGGTGGTGGCAGTGAGCATCGTAAAAATTCCAAGTTTTATCCGTTTGGTTCGTGCCTCTTACCTGGTTGAAAAACAAAAAGAATATGTCACCGCTTCCAAAAGTTTTGGTGCTAGCCGTTTTCGTTTGGCCGTGATTCAAATATTTCCCAACACCACCGCGCCGTTGATCATTCAAACCACACTGGCCTTTAGTGACGGCATTTTAGACATTGCGGCCCTTGGCTTTTTGGGTCTGGGTGCGCAACCGCCCACCCCAGAGTGGGGCACCATTTTGGTGCAAGCCAAAAACTTTTTTACAACCAGCCCCTGGTTTGTCACGCTGCCTGGCTTATGCATTTTGCTGGCCGTGCTGGGGTTTAATTTAATGGGCGATGGACTTCGCGATGCGCTTGATCCGAGGATGAAAAAATGAGTCAGCCATTGTTGCAAGTCCAAAACATGAAAGTCGCATTTCAAACCAAACGAGGATTGGCTCAAGCCATCACCGGTGTGGATTTAGAGATTTATCCAGGCGAAAAAGTGGGCATTGTGGGCGAAAGCGGCAGTGGCAAATCGGTGACGAGCATGGCCATCATGGGCTTGTTACCCAATAACGCCATCATTCAAGCAGATACCATGAAGTTTGACGGTCAAGATTTGCAAAGCATGACCGAAAAACAAAAACAAGATTTTCGCGGTGCCAGCGTGGGCATGATTTTTCAAGACCCCATGACCAGCTTAAACCCGTCGTACACGGTCGAATATCAATTGGTGGAAGCCATTGCTCAACATGAAAACTTAACCAAAAAACAGTGCAAAGCGCGTGCGTTGGATTTGTTAAAACAAGTGGGCATCCCTTCACCCCAAGCACGAATGAAAGCGTATCCTTTTCAATTGTCGGGTGGCATGAGCCAACGGGTCATGATTGCCATGGCCATTGCGTGTCAGCCCAAACTGCTGATTGCCGATGAGCCCACCACCGCGCTGGACGTGACGATTCAAGCGCAAATTTTGGCCTTGCTGGATGATTTGGTCCAGGCAAAAAACATGGCCTTATTGCTGATTACCCATGACATTGGCGTGGTCGCACAAAACACCACGCGCATGCAAGTGATGTATGCCGGCCAAGTTGTGGAAAAAGGCCCGACCCAAAGTCTTTTAAAAAAACCAGCCCACCCCTACACCGAAGCACTTTTTTCTTCTTTGCCTGCCCACAGCCAAAATACTCAAAGCAACCGGCGGTTGTACAGTTTGGATGGCATGGTGCCTGATGTGATTGATCGCCCTCAGGGCTGTCAGCTGCATCCTCGATGCGCTTATGCGCAGGACGCGTGCAAAACAGATGCGCCCAATCTTCTGCCACACCAAGACCGGCTCGTTCGTTGTTATTATCCTTTGGATGCCAAGGAGTCTGCATGAGTCAGCCCATTTTAGAAGTGCGCGGCTTAAAACGCTATTTCAGTGTTTCCGCAGGCGGTTGGAAAAAACAAACCCTGCACGTGCTCAACGGCATTGATTTGGCCGTGGCGCCGCATCGAACCCTGGGCATTGTTGGCGAATCGGGTTGTGGTAAAAGCACATTGGGCAAAGTGTTGATGCAAATTTATGCGCCCACTTCCGGAGACATTCTTTTTCATGGTCAGTCCGTTGAAAACGTGCCGGATGCCACTTATCGACAAGCCGTACAAATGATTTTTCAGGATCCATATCGATCCTTGAATCCCAGAAAAAAAGCCATCGATATCATTGCCGAACCTGCGATCATTAATAGCCAAGCGTCTAAAGCAGAAATTCATGACAAAGCACGGGCCATGATGGAAAAAGTAGGCTTACGCAAAGAATACGATCAGCGGTATCCACACATGTTCAGCGGTGGACAGCGCCAGCGAATAGGCGTGGCTCGGGCACTGATGACCAACCCCGAAGTCATTGTATGCGACGAAGCCGTGTCGGCATTGGATGTGTCCATTCAGGCACAGGTGCTCAACTTATTGATGGATTTGCAGGATGAAATGGGCATGACGTATCTATTCATTTCTCATGACCTGTCGGTGGTTCGTCACATCGCCGATGAAGTGGTGGTGATGTATTTGGGCAAAGTCGTGGAGCAGGGCACACAAAAAGAAATCTTTGAACAGCCTCAGCATCCATACACCCAAGCCCTGCTGGCCGCTACACCCACCATGGATGCATTGGCTGAAAAAAAAGACACCTTGATCAAAGGCGAATTGCCCTCTCTGTTTGATTTGCCCAAAGGCTGCGCCTTCTACAGCCGCTGCCCCAAAGCCACCCCCGAATGCCAACAAACACCCCCCCCGCTAGAAACCAAAAACGGCCACAAAGTCGCTTGCATTCATGTTTGACAAGCCCCTAGGCTCTGGTACTGGTAACAAGCAGTTTAAGCCATCAAACACTCAATAAAGGCAAGAAGATTACTATGAAAAAAGTCGTATCCATCATATGCATCAGTGTTTTTTCTTGGGCAGGTTGCTCTACCAAAGATGCCCGATTGGCAACAGTGGATCATGACGTACAGCGCAGTCAGTACGAAGCGTTTGGTAAAAATTTTGCGATCGCCACGCAAGGCAGCGCGTCCACACTTGCGGCTAAAAAAATGTTTGATTTGGGTGGCAATATTTTTGATGCAGCAGTTGCGGCATCGTTTGTTATTTCTGTCGAAAGACCTCAATCCACTGGCATTGGCGGCGGTGGATTTATGATGCTTCACCACGCTAAACAAAACAAAACCTATGCCATCGATTTTCGTGAAAAGGCGCCGCTCAATGCAGTGGAGACCATGTATCAAGATAAAGACGGCAATGTCATTCAAGGCAAGTCCAACAAAGGCATTTTCTCTGTAGGGGTGCCGGGCACAGTTGCAGGCATTCTGGAAGTGCATCAAAAATTTGGCAGTCTACCGCTTGAGCAAATTGTTGCACCAGCCATTGAATTGGCTGAAAAAGGGTTTGCGGTTTATCCCCACCTTGAAAAAAGCATTGCTTACCGAGCCGACATGTTTGAGCAAGACCCATATGCGGCCAGCATTTTTTTTTAACGAAGATGGCCAACCAAAAAAGACTGGAGACTGGTTGGTTCAAAAAGATTTAGCGAAAACACTGCGTGAGATTGCCAAAAATGGACGAAATGGTTTTTACAATAGTTGGGTCACTGAAAAAATCATTGCCAAAGTGAAAAGTAGAAATGGCCTTTTGACCCAAAAAGACTTTAATGCTTATAACGTACGTTACCGAGAGCCCGTGCAAGATGACTTTAATGGATACCAAGTTGCGTCCATGCCAACGCCTAGCTCTGGGGGCGTTCATATTTTAGAAATCCTAAATATTTTGGATCCGTTTGAACTTAAAAAAATGGGCGTGAATTCATCCAAAGCGGTACATCTGACATCTGCAGCCATGCAACAAGCATTCTCAGACCGTGCAAAATACATGGGCGATTCTGATTTTGTAGCCGTACCAACCCAAGACCTCGTATCGGATGCGTATGCCGATGAAGTACGAAAAACCATCGCACTGGACCGTGCCAAAAAATCGGAAGAGGTCAGCGTATTCATTGAAACACCTTATGAGTCCAATGAGACAACCCACTTTTCAATCATGGATGGTGAGGGCAACGTGATATCCACCACGCAAACCATCAACTACTGGTTGGGCTCTGGTGTGGTTGTCGATGGCACAGGCATTGTACTTAATAATGAGATGGATGACTTTACAGCCAAGCCCGGACAGCCCAATGGCTTTGGTGCCATCGGTGGCGTGCCCAACGCCATCGAGCCTGAAAAACGCCCTTTGAGCAGCATGTCGCCGACCATTGTCTTTGACACTCAAGGCCAGCCTGTCATGACCGTCGGAGCGCCTGGAGGCACAAAAATTATTTCATGTGTGTTGCATACGTTATTAAATTATTTTGAATATGACATGCCATTGTATGAAGCCGTCAATCAAATGCGTTATCACCATCAGTGGTACCCAGACGAAATCCGCGTAGAAGCACCATCCTTTGAAGGTAATACACTGACCGAGTTGGAAAATTTAGGATACACAGTGAATGAAAAGAGCTTAGGCTGCAAAGTACAAGCAGTGACCAAAGAGAAAAACATGCTTCACGCAGTTTCTGATACGCGCGGTGAGGGCAGAAGTTACGCGCAATAAATCACGAGTTGTTTGAACAAAATAGAACACACATAAAAATACCACCATTAATCGTGTGTTGGTGCAAAGACCTCACGAATCGCGGCGTAAATTTTTTGCAGACGGGTTTGTTGCAATGCGGATTCATTTTTTTGAATCGTTTTATGGTCTTTTCGGACAAACGGTCCTGTTAAGGCTCGCTCTGGATCTTCGATGTATTGAGTGATGGTGTTTTTTAAAAAAACGTGAAATAAATCTTGGGGCAAATTCAATTTTACCAGTTCACTGCTTGCTTCCTGCCAAATCAATGTAGGTACATTGCCCACCAGCACACAGAGGGCGTGATACAATTGTCGATTTTCTGGAGCAATTGAATAATGCGGATTGCGTAGCATCGGAAAAATATCCAAAAAAGCGTGTTTTCCTTCTTCCACCACAAATGGGATCGTTGGATAAATCTCATCGGCATGCAGCTTATAGGGAAAATTGGAGAGAGGATGCATGCTTTGCGCATATGCTGTGGTCACCGAGCCGGAAAAGTGAACACAAGGTTTGGTTTGGATGGCTGGATTGTCAACCAAAACCTTTTCAATGGCATTGTCTTTGACAAGAATCAGCCATACATCTGCTTGGGCTGCCATGTCGCGCAAAGAAACCGAACTCTGCCGATACCACTGAACAAACGGGACGTTCAGCAGACCAAAATAGTGCTGCATATGTTTGGCCATGCGCCCATTGCCCACGATGCCATATGTAATTTTTTCTTTCATACCTTACTATTCATCTACACTTTGTGAATCACGATGCCTTAGCTCTACCACAAATCCCCCAAAACCCCAGCTTCATGTAACACACGCCCTGGGGTGCCCCGCCAAGAAAATAAAGCGCAGCGAAGCGAGCCATTTCTTGGCGGGGCACCCCAGGGCCGAAATCTTAATAGTACTTGGAATTTTAAATTAAAACAGATGGGCGAGACCATGCATGCGCAGCATGCCAAATAACAGGCGAACTCTGTTCGAATCCACTCGGAGTAAATTTTATTAAAAGAAATGCAGAGATAGTATAATCGATGAAAAATGGTCGGGGCGAGAGGATTCGAACCTCCGACCCCCTGGTCCCAAACCAGGTGCGCTACCAGGCTGCGCTACACCCCGACAAGATGAGAGATGGAAATATCATTGGTATGATGATTTTGCAAGGTAGAGTTGACGAATAATGCAGTGGGTAACGGGCTCGCGGATTCGGTCAGATTTTCCCTGGGGCCAGATAGAAGTTTTGATTGAGATCAGGGTGCGTTTAATTTTGGGGCGTACCTAAGGGGTTGTGGGTAAAATCTGTTCCTGAATAATGGGAATCAACGCTTGTAAGGCTTGGGTGCGGTGGCTGATTTTATTTTTTTGCGAAGCGGACATTTCAGCCAGGCTGCAGCCGTGATCGGGCATGTGAAATATCGGATCGTACCCAAACCCATGAGCACCTTTGGCCTGCGTTGCTATGGTGCCATGCAGCTCACCTCGGGTGGTCCACATTCGGTCGTTGCATCGGTATAAAACCATTTGGCATTCAAAGTGAGCCTCGGCACTGGCCCCGTTAAGCGCGTCGAGTAATTTTTGATTGTTTTGGGCATCGCTGGCGTTGGGACCTGCGTATCGTGCAGAGTGAACGCCGGGTGCACCATTCAAGCTGGGCACCACTAAGCCGGAGTCATCGGCCAGAACCCACTGTGTTGGGTGAGCATCACCCACGGTTTTGGCCTTTTTTAACGCGTTGGCAGCAAAAGTAAGGCCGTCTTCCTCAATGGGCTGGGTCCAGTCCAAAGCTTTTAAGGATACACACTGCAACGAAGGCATGTTGTGTCCCAAAATGGCCTGTATTTCCTCTACTTTGTGGTCGTTATGCGAGGCAACAATCAACTTCATGCTTGTTCAATGGTGGCATGTTGAACTTGGGCAATGCTTTGAATGGTTTGTTGTGCCGCTTGCATCATGGCGTTGGCTTGCGTGAGTGAATAAGTGGTATTTTCACCGGTGCCTTGAATTTCAATGAGTTGATCTGAGCCCAGCATCACCACGTTCATATCGACATCGCAACTGGAGTCCTCGAGGTAATCCAAATCCACCAAAATTTCGTCGTTTTTTAAACCCAAGCTAATGGCCGAAACCGTATTGGTGATGGGGTTTTCTTTTAAAGTGCCAGCACTCATTAATTTGCGCACGGCCAAACTCAATGCCACAAAGCCCCCATTGATGGCGGCAGTTCGGGTGCCCCCGTCGGCTTGAAGCACATCGCAGTCAATGGTGATGGTGCGTTCGCCCAATTTTACAGGATCGACGCAGGCGCGCAGGCTTCGGCCAATCAACCGCTGGATTTCCATGGTACGGCCACCCTGTTTGCCACGCGCAACCTCACGCTGCATGCGTTCATGGGTAGAGCGCGGGAGCATGGCGTACTCTGCGGTGATCCATCCTTTGCCCTGTTTGTCCATAAAACGGGGCACACGTTCCTCTACGCTGGCTGTAGTAAGCACCCATGTTTGACCCATTTTGATCAGACAAGAGCCTTCGGCATGGCATGTAAAGTGAGCAATCAGCTCTAAGGGACGAATCTCGTGGGAAGCACGTTGGTAAGAACGCATGGGTTAGTAATCCTTTCGCATTTGAGTTTGTAAAACAAGACCTGTGCGCTGAGCCCAATCCTGTATCAATGTTTGACGTTGTGGCGATGATAGCTGGCGAGGTATATGCCACTGTGTCCACAGCGCAGGGTGGTTGATACCATATAACGGCCAGAGTGCAATGCTTGATACGATTTGCTGCGCGATGGTATTGGGCGGAAACATGTCCACATACAGCGCCATCAGCGCTTGGCTTCGGCCTAGCCATGGCATATGTGCTTTTTCCATGGGATATAAAAATAAACCTTCGGTGCGGCTTGATGGGATGGGGCCCAGTCGAATCAAAGAGATGGAAGGTGTATCGTCATCGGTTGGATGAATCGACAAGCTCAACGCAATTCGTTTTGGAAACTGATTGGCTGCCGCAATGCGGTCCTCATGAGAAAGCGGATAAGTTCCTTTTCGGGTGAGCATGACGGGGATCTTTTGCTTGGTTAGATAGGATTGAATGGTTTGCGCTGCAATGAAGGACTCATCGACTGCATGGGCGGATGCATTTGGGCTGATCGAAGGCCCCAATGGATTGATGACAACACCTTTGGGTTTGGCCGCGATCAAAAGCATACAAATAATGAACATGCGAGCAGTTGACTTCACAAAACCTACCTAGCATAGTTTCGGAAAATAGAGTAGAACGTTCCTATGCGCATTATGGTTGCACAAATTCATTCATTGGTGGGCAATATTTCTGCCAATGTTCACACGATGAAAAATGCCATCGATCAAGCCAAACAAGACCAAGCCGACCTCATCGTTTTTCCTGAATTGTGCTTGTCTGGGTATCCCCCACGTGATCATTTTTTTCATGATGCATGGTGGGAAGAATATGAGAAGGCAGAACAAAGCGTGATCGACCACGGCCATGGCATGCATTTGATTTTTGGTTCTTGTGAAAAAAAAGATCAGCGAATGTACAACATTGCACGATGGGCCAATCGACAAGGTGAAGTCCAAACACAAGTTAAACAGCTTTTGCCCAATCAAGACGTGTTTGATGAACATCGCTATTTTTCTCTGCGGCCTTCAAGTCAGGTGTGGCAGGTCGACGACCTACGTTTAGGGGTGCATGTCTGTGAAGATCTTTGGTATCGACATTTTCATCTATACGACCAGGACCCGGTGGAGGCATTGGCCCGTCAGGGCGTAGATTTTTTGGTCAATCTTTCCTGCTCGCCTTATTATGTAAGCAAATACCAAGTGCGCAAAGAGCTCGCCATGCACTACGCACAAAAGCATCAATGTCATTTTTTGTACGTCAATGCGGTGGGGGGCAACGATGAATTGATTTTTGATGGCCAAACATTTTGTTTGAATCCTTCGGGGCAAGAAGTGGCCCACCTGCCAGCTTTCCAAAGCAAAGTCGAGATGGTGGAAGTCTCCAAGCCCGTTCAAATCAATCCCCTTTCACCCATTGCAGAGCTCACACAAGCACTTACGCGGGGCTTGCAAGATTTTGTGATTCAATCCGGATATCAAAAAGTGCTGCTGGGATTGTCTGGCGGAATCGACTCGGCTCTGGTGGCGTTATTGGCCGTACACGCGCTGGGCAAAGAAGCCGTGTCACTTGTGTTTATGCCCACACAATACACCCGCGACATCAGCCGGCAAGATGCGCATATCATTGCTGACCAGCTCAAGATACCGCTACACACAGCTCCGGTGGATGAACTAAAAGACACATTTTATCAAACATTAACCCAGTCTCTGGATCGGCCCGCTCTTTTTGACCTCACCGCCCAAAACATCCAAGCACGCCTGCGCGGTGCTTTGCTGATGGGCTTTTCCAGTGAACTTAGCGCGCTGGTATTGCAAACCAGCAATAAAACCGAAATGGCGTTAGGCTACAGCACACTGTACGGTGATATGGTGGGCGCAATCAGCCCCATTGGCGATTTGTACAAGCATGAAGTCTATGAGGTTTGCAGACACCTTAACCAAATTTACAATGCGGTCCCTTCACGTGTGTTTGAGCGCGCACCCTCGGCGGAACTCAAAGAAGACCAAAAAGATACAGACAGTTTGCCGCCTTATGAAGTGGCCGACGCATTGGTGGCTCACTACGTGGAAGACCGCTACAGCGCCGCGCAAATGATTCAAGCCGGTTTTGATCCACAGCAAGTAGCCTGGGTGATGCGACAAGTGGATGCGCAAGAGTTTAAGCGCCATCAAGCGCCGCCCGTTTTAAAGGTCAAACCCCTGTCCTTTGGCATGGGTCGCCGCATGCCCATCGCCTATCAGGAAGGCTCTTTATTGTCATGAAACGAGCGCTGGTCATTTACAAAAAAAGCACGTTTGAGCGGGATATTGTCGAAAAAAAAGACCCCAATTTTACCAAACTGCTTGCACAAAAAGACCCCACCACCGAGCGCTTTATCCCCGCCCATAAAAACCATCAAGCCAGCATCGAACAAGTGCTGCACGCCTTCAAAGAGCGAAAATATCGCGTTCGGCGGCTGCCTCGCTATCGACGCTTTGACGAAAGTCAATACGACATCATTTGCACCATTGGGGGCGACGGTACTTTTTTAGACGCGTCCAAATATGTTAAAAACAAAAGCATGATTGGGGTCAATTCAAGCCCTGAAGACAGCGTGGGGCGGTTCTGCGCCATCACCGCAGATCAATTTGCTTCCTTTTTAGATCAGTGGGAAGAAGGCAAAGCCAAGCCCATAGAACTGGCCCGCCTTCATGTTGAAAAAGACGGCCAAGCCATGTTGCCCGTGCTCAATGACGTATTGGTGTGCAACCAAAACCCCGCCAGTACCTCGCGCTACATCTTGCAAGTGGGCAAAAAAAAAGAAGAACAAAAATCATCGGGCATTTGGATTTCAACCGCAGCTGGCTCCACCGCAGCCATTCGTGGTGCTGGGGGCACTGTTCTGCCTTTGGAAGACAAGCGCTATCAGTGGATTGTGCGTGAACCGTATCCTCAACCTTCTCATGAACCCTCCATGCTCTTCTCTTTGATGAAACCGCAACAGCTTTTAAAAGTGCACTCCAAAATGCGCGAGGGCCGGATGTACATGGATGGTTCCATGCGCATGCACGCTTTTGAGTTTGGCTCCGTGCTTACTTTTCACAACCAAGGCCCTGTCCTGCGCACATGGAATCTTGAAAGCATGTCCCATGCAAGCTAATCAGTGGCACACCTTGCAGGGCATTGTTGTGCGCAAAACAGCCTTTGGCGAATCAGCCTGGATACTCGGGGTTTTTACCAAAGAATGCGGTAAGATTTCTGTCTTTGCCCCCTATGCCAGAAAAAGCACCAAACGCTTTGGGCCTTACATCGATTTATTCGCCGAGGTGCAGTGGGTGGTGAAAAAGCCCCACGAAAAAAATCTGTGGCGCCTGCAAGAAACCCAGCTGATTGAAGCCAATAGCCAACTGCGCCAAGATTTATTTCCCATGGCCACCATGACCTATTTTGTAGAATGTTTGTGGCACCTGCTGGCGCAAGAAGATCCCCACGAACACTTGTACACTTACCTTCAGCACTATCTTCAAACCCTGCCTCAAGGCAATGCGACATGGGAAGAATTGTTTGAAGCCGAACGCACGCTTTTGCATCATTGCGGCTTTGAACCCGATTTTTACCAGTGTGTTCACTGTGGCACGTCCATTGACCGCCGCGCTTTTTTTTCGTATCAACAAAGCGGCATGCTTTGTCACACATGCAAGCAGCCTGGCCAAGGCAGAATGATCAGCCAAGCCGCCATTTTGGCTTTAGGCCATCAGGCACCGTGGTCTCCCCTCATCTACAAAGAATTAAGAGAAGTGTTGGGGGAGTTTGTGGGATATTTGGTGGGCCGGCCCCTCAAAAGCCAAGCCTTTCGGCAGGACATTCTGCCCAGCATCACACCCCAGAAAGCACCATTGTATGGATAAACCCAATATACAACCTTTGCTGGATGTCATGGCCGAACTTCGCAAGCCTGATACAGGATGCCCTTGGGACCTTGAACAAACGCATCAAACCCTGGCTCGATATTGTTTGGAAGAAGCGCATGAAGTGGTGGAAGCCATTGATCAACAAAATTTACCCGCCTTGTGCGATGAACTGGGCGACCTGCTTCTGCAAGTGGTGTTTCACGCCCAGCTGGCCAGCGAAGCCGGACATTTTACTTTCCAAGATGTCGTGGACGGCATTGTTCAAAAAATGATTCGACGCCATCCCCATGTATTTGAAAACCAAGGCAGCATCACCACGGCCCAAGAAGTAAAAATTGCGTGGGAGCAAATCAAAGCCAAAGAAAAACCAGCATCTACAAACACACTGGATGAACTACCCAAGGCCATACCCGCACTGGAAAAGGCCCAGCTGATTGGCAAAAAAGTGGGCAAGCTCGGTTTTGACTGGGCACAAGCCCAAGACGTGGAACCAAAAATAAAAGAAGAATATCAAGAGTATCAAGCCGCCAAGGCGCAAGGCAATTCAGATCATCAAGAAGAAGAGCTGGGCGACTTGCTTTTTGCCATCGTGCAGTGGATCCGCAAAGAAGGTTTGCATGCAGAACGCGCACTAGGACGCGCCAACCACAAGTTTATGCGCCGCTTTGCCGTACTAGAAAAACAAGTGGCTGAAAAAGGTCAAACGGTGGAGGCCATGTCACCACAAGAATTAGAAGAAGCCTGGCAAAAAGCCAAAAAGCACACACGCTCGTAACAGAGCGTGTGTGCTTTTATGGTTTCAAGGGCTTTGGTCATTAATTAATAAGAATGACTGGTGATCACCAGTTCGTCGGGCATAACATCCAACGCTTGTGAATACACTTGGCGAACCAACTCTGCACCCGTGTCATATTCTTCCACAATCCGAATGCGTGCCTGCGTGGCGAAAAACCCAACATTGGCCATTTCAAGCTCATACAAACCGTGAAAAGGGGCCAAACATTCAATGGTGCTGATGCTCTCTCCCCATGGCTCCTGATAGGTACCCAGAAAATAACATCCATCTCTTTCCGGACCGGTGGCTGTGATCCGTCGACCATTGGCCGTATAGAGCACAGTTTTAAGGTTGGTATCATCAAGCAGTGAGTCCCAACTGACTTCAAACACCAATCGGTCCTGCAAGGGACCACTTTGATATTCAATGACTTCGTATTCTTCTTCAACAACCCACCCCCCGTGTAAACCTAGATGGGTACCACAAGCACTTTGTGTGATCACCACCAGCAAAAGGATGGAAAAAGTTAACCATGGTTTGGTTTGTAACATGTTCTTCATAAGTTCCTCCATGATGCAACTATACGAAACACAACCTGAACGGAGGCTGAACTGGGTTCATTTTCAATTCAGGTTGATTCTGCTACACTTATTTTAAGTATGAAGGCATATGCGATGATAATGGGTTTAATGGGGCTGCTGATGATGGGCAGCACAATGGGGCACGCCCAATCTTTTCGCGCTCAGCAGAATTTTCATCCGTCCATTCAGCGCAAAACCACCAGCGATGTCATATCGCCCAATCGAGCCAAAAAAAGAGCTGTTGCGCAATACGGCGGTAAAGCGTTGTCGGCTAAATTGTATCAAGCCGGTACGCCCCAAGCCCACTACAAAGTTAAATTGATTCAAGACGGACAGTTTCGCATTGTCCGTATTTCGGCCACGCAGTAACCATGCGCATTTTAATCATTGAAGATGACTCCACTTTGCGCGAACAACTTGCCAAAGCGCTGCGCAGTCAAGGATACGCAGTGGAACAAGCAGCCGACGGTGAAGAAGGCTTGTATCAACTGCAAGAATTTGCCATTGATCTGGCCATCGTCGATTTGGGCCTGCCCATACTCAGTGGTCTAGAGGTCATTGAACAAGCACGCGCACAAGGCAACACCACACCCATACTGGTGTTAACTGCACGGGGCCGGTGGCAAGAGAAGGTAGATGGTTTGGAAGCGGGTGCCGACGACTACATGGCCAAGCCCTTTGAAATGGAAGAACTTCTGGCCCGAATGCGCGCGCTTCTTCGACGCACAGGGCGATGGGCGTCATCGACCATGGTTTGCGGACCGATTGCCCTGGAGCCTTCTAGCCACCAAGTAACCCTTCATGGCCAGCCCATTGAACTGACCACCTACGAGTTTAAAGTGCTGCACTGTTTGATGACCCATGCGGGTGAAGTCATTTCAAAAGGAAAACTAAGTGAACATATCTATGAAGAAGACATGGAACGAGACAGCAATGTCATGGAAGTGTTCATTCGCCGCCTTCGAAAAAAGTTGGATCCAGACGGGCAGCTGTCACCCATTGAAACCATTCGTGGCAAAGGTTATAAAATGAGCCTTGCAAGGCAAGATGCGTCCAGCTAAGCCCAAATCGCTTCTTACCCGTTTTTCTTGGGTGACGTTGGTTTCGCTGCTGAC
Organism: uncultured Bdellovibrionales bacterium; assembly: GCA_964497185.1. GTDB lineage: Bacteria > Bdellovibrionota_G > JALEGL01 > JALEGL01 > JAGRMV01 > CAZCBX01. The sequence goes on from CAZCBX010000004.1 coordinate 21,744, forward strand.
TTTTTCGTGCGTACTGGCGTTTATCTTAGACCGCACATTTGTTCGCAGTCTTTTAGAGACGCAGCAAGATCGCCTCAGCAGCATGGTTTACAGTTTACTGGCGTCCATTGAAACCTCGCCCAATGGGGGATTGATTGTTGAAGAATCTCTGATTTCCAGAGACTTGATGGAATCAGACACCGTCGATTTGGCATTGCTTGATGGTCAGGCACGCATGCTGTGGCAAAAGGAAAACCTACCTCTTCCTGACATTCAAACGAGCAAGATTGAAAAAGGGCAGTGGGTGTTTACGAAAAACTGGACGCAGCCGTTGAGTTTTGCCATGCAATTTGGGTTTGAATGGCAAGAACAAAATCAAACACAACAATACATCATCTTGGCCCGTGAAACTTCAGACTGGTATGATTTTGAGCTTCGACAATTTCGCCACACCCTTGCGCTGTGGCTTGCGCTGGGGTGTTTGGCCCTGTTTTTGATTCAGCGTTTCTTGCTTCAAATTGGCTTTCGCCCTTTGCAAACCGTGGCGCAAGAAATTGATTTGATTGAAGCCGGCCAGCAGCATCAATTTCAAAAAACCTATCCACGCGAGCTACAACCCCTGACCCACGGCATTAACTCATTGCTTCGCCATGAGCGTCAGCAGCAAATCCGTTTTCGACAAGCACTGGATCATTTGGCCCACGCTTTAAAAACGCCCCTAAGCGCCATTTCCACCATGGCCCAACACCAGCAAACCGATGAAAATTTTTGGCCCACGCTGCAAGAGCAGGTTCAGCGCGCGGATTCCATTGTGGCCCATCAGCTTCAAAAAGCAGCCACTGTGGGCAAAACGGCCTTCACCCAGCCACAAAATCTTCTTCCTGCTTTGGAGCAAATTTCACGGTCGCTTCAAAAAGTATATGCAGCCAAAGATTTACACATCGATCTTCAGGTACCACCCACAGCGCAGTGGGTGATCGATGCTTCCGACATGATGGAACTGTTGGGCAACCTGATGGAAAACGCTGCAAAGTATGCCAAACAGTGGGTGGGTGTAACCTGGGCGGTTCAAGACCAGCGAAATGTTTTGCACATTGAAGACGATGGTCCCGGCTTTGATCTCAACAACATGGCCAGCATACTTCAACGCGGCGTACGGCAAGATCAGCAAATGGAAGGGCAAGGGTTGGGCTTGACCTTGGCTTATGAAATTGTTTCTCTGTTGGAAGGGCAAATCATTTTTGACAAGTCTTCCAAAGGTGGCGCCAAAGTCAGCATTGTGATCGCGTCGATGTAAAAAGGTCAAACTGTTCAGGTTTGGTTCAGGGTGCATGTCGTATTCTTAGAAAAGATAAGGAGAACGATATGAAAAAAACAACATTGTCTATATTGCTAGGGCTTTCTTTTTGTTTGCCCAGCGCTTTACCAGAACTGGCCTCTGCGGACAGCCGATCCAGCGTTCGGAGATCTGCAAGGCCCAAAACAACTGTCCAAAAACGCACCAGCGTACGCAAAACCCATCGACACGGCAGACACCGTCCTACGGCGGTCAAAAAGGTTCGTCGTGCGCATCGTCGAGCCCATGTTCGACATCGTCGCGTTCGTCACCGACACGGCTTTCGACATGTACGAAGCGTCCGGCCCATTCGCGCCCATTATCATTATGGCCGAAGCGTGCCCTGCTATGATGGTTTTCATACCACGGGTGTCTTCTGGGATGTTCATTGGCGATTGCCGGTGCTGGATGTTCACGTCCATCGTGGCTGGTAAGATTGAGAACCCTAAGAACCCCAAAACGTCAAAAGCCGGTGTTGTTGTAGCAACACCGGCTTTTTATCCATTAGAGAGGTTTTAGATTGAAATCGGTTACGAGAAAGGCACATCCATTTCCATCAGCGCGATGGCGTCGCATACATTCTCAGAGGTGCTTTTAAGCGTTTCTTGGAATGCTCGAGCATTTCGAACGGCCTCTTCGCGACATTCCTCGATGATGCGGTCTGAATCGATGACGTATTGACTTTTTTGAATGCGAACTGCTGACATAATGTGTTTCCTTTCACCCTCTAGATATACAAAGGGCGTGCCAACTTGGATAAAATTATTTTTTCAATGATTTAAATAGCTTATAAGAAAAGCTGGATGGGACATGTGCTTAAATATGACCGGCCGTTTTAGGCAGGTGAGGCAAAACTGTCTCTATTCGCAGCCAGTGCTGGTGTCGCCCGTGGGGGTTTTGGCAAAAGTAAGGGTGTTGTAACCCACTTCGCCGCGTGCGATGACCTCAATCAAACCGCTGCCGGAGGCTTCTACTTCTCGGGTTCGGTTGGTGGCGGGTAAGTTTTCGTTGACCACAATGAATTCTAGGTTTCGAATGGTGCAGTTGCCGGCCACGCATAGTCTGGGCGAGCCCGCTGTATCAAACCAAACGGGTCCGGTACCAAAGGGGTTGCCATCGCCAGTTTCGCCGCTGTCGGAGCAGTCCGCAAAGCTCACATTGTCACTTAAGGTCAGAGAAGCCACGGTAAAATCGGGTGGGTTGGTGCCTGTGTTGCCACATGCATCGGCTGCGCCATGGTCGTTGTTGGCATCAACGATCACATGGAGCTGATTTAAATTGGTGTCATATTGCACGCAGGTCCACAAAACGCGCGATGTAGCCTCGTATTGGGCTTGTGAAAGCGCTTGTTCCACGGTTTCGGTGGAACTGATCAATCGTTGTCTGGGCATGTATTGGCTCATGGTTAAGACACTCAAGGAAGCCAAACTGATGGCAATGACCAACGTGATCAGCAATTCGACCATGGTCAAGCCATGCTTTGATTGAAAAGAGGTGAGCTTTGTTTTTGTCTTCATCAAGGGGTTCATTTTACTCCGTCCGCTTATGGATCGATTGTATCATGTTTTGTACGGCTGTTGCTTAAATCTTAGGGGAAATTGAATGTCAGAGAGCGCTCGAAACATTCTGCCAAAACGTATGCCGCGGTCTCTAACGTGGAAGGCATCGGCTGGAAAAGCTCGAAATAAACCTTCAACCAGCAGTGTGCCAGCCACCAGTACATCTGCACGCAGCTGGGATACCCCAGGTAAGGCTTTAATTTCGTCGAGAGAAAGACCTTCTAGGGTGTCGAGCCAGCCGGCAATGGAAGTGGGCGTTAATGTGTGGTTGTCTATGGTTTCAGGGTTGTAGTTTTTTAAACGCAGATCCAATGAAGCCAATTGGGTGAAGGTGCCGGCTGTACCAATGTAGGTGTCACAAGCGGGAAACTGGGCAAGGGGTGTAAAAGCATGATCGATTTCTTGTCGGGCTTGGTCCCAATTGTCTTGAGCCAAAGGGCCCTCCAGCAGTTTTACCGTTCCGATGCTGATACTTAAACTGTCATCAAAATGCTTGTTTTGACCCCAGCCAAAATCGACAGAGCCGCCCCCGATATCAACCACCATGGTCTGGTTGGAGGGTGCATAGCCCTGAGTAACGGATTCATAGGAAAGTTGCCCTTCCAGGGATTTGTCGACCAGCTCAACATCCAGACCTGTTTGCTCTTTTAAAAAAGATATCGCCTCGGCTTGGTTGCTGGCTTCCCGCATGGCCGCCGTGGCCGTTAGATAGATTTGATCGCATTGATGCTGCTGAGCAATGGCTTGGTAGTCTTTGAGTGCGTTAACGGTTCGTTCAAGCGCCGCTTGTGAAATTTGACCCGTTTGGCGCAGGCCTTCGCCCAACCGAACGATACGGGGCTCATCGTGCAAAATCAGCAAAGGTTGCTGAGGGCTTTGTTTGGCCACCAATAAATGAACAGAATTGGTGCCGAGGTCGATGGTGGCAATGGTTTGTGCGGTGCTCATGGCTTAGCGACGTTCCCAGGCAGGCATATGGTGATCCCAAGGTTTGTCGGTGAGTTGAACTTGCATCTTGCCATTGGGACGCATCATGTACAGTTGGTATCGGCCCGTGCGGTTGGAAGTAAAAGCAATCATATTGGAATCGGGTGCCCAGGTTGGTTCTTCGTTGTTGCGTGAGTCATACGTGAGTCGCTTCATGTTGGTGCCATCTGCATCCATGACAAAAATATCAAACATGCCATCGGTGTCCATGCCGGCAAAGGCAATTTTTTTCCCGTCGGGGGACCATCGGGGTGACGTATTGTTTTTGCCCTTGAAAGAAAGGCGGGTTACTTTTTCGGTTTTCAGATTCATTTTGTAAATTTGTGCACTGCCACCTCGGTCCGAGACAAACACCATTTCTTGCCCATCCGGAGAAAAAGAAGCGCTGACGTCGATGTGTTTGTTTTGGGTCAGTCGTTTTTGAATGCTGCCATATCGATCCAGCAGATACAGTTCGCTGTTGCCGTCTTTGGTGAGGCTGGTGGCCAACTGTTTGGAGATGGGAGTGAAGGTCAGGCCAATGACCATGCCGGGAAAATTGGTTAACCCAATGGTTTTTTTCTCTTTGATTTGCAACTGCCGCAGCTGTGGTTTTTCTTTGCTGTTAAAGACGGTGTAGTAAATGGAATTGCTCAACGGGTCCCACGCGGGCGATAGCACGATGGTTTTATGATTGGTCATTTTTCGGTAGTTTTTGCCGTTAAAGTTCATCATGCAAAGTTCTTTGTGTTTTTCCGGTTTGCATACAAAAGCAATTTGGGTATCAAACACGCCTTTTTCACCCAGAAGACTTTCGACGATGGCATTGCCAAACGCATGGGCCATTTCATCCATCTGGCTGGCTTGTCCAACGTAACGCTTGGCCGCAATTTGTTTCTGAAGCAAAATATCATGCAGGTACACCTCCAAGACCAGTCTGTTTTGGCTTTCTTTGATGGTGCCTTTGACCAATGCGGAGGCTTCGATGGTTTTCCACGTGGAGAAATCAATCTGGCTGGCTTTGACGTTGGGCCGTTGATTTTTCGGTTCTAGAAACGCGCTGGGATTGATCACGCGAAACACGCCCATCATTTCTAAATTTTGGGAGAGGGTGTTGATAAACTCGCGTGCAGCTTCTTTGGAAACAGCGGACCCCGTTTGGTCAAAAAGGGGTGCTACGGCAATGGGAAAAGAGCGCGTAGAGGATTGATTGATGTCGATTTGAATTTGGGCTTGCAAGCGTGAGGGGGTAAGCCATGCGGCACATAAGATCATACAGACGAAAATTTTTTTACTCATAGTTGACTCCCATCAAAATTAATCACCACAGACTCTTTACGGATCAAAGGTATGATTGGTGCTGGTGGTGCTACCAAAGGCGAGGCGCGGTGAACCGCCCGCAAGGTAGCTTGGTCGAAGGCGTCGTTGTTGGACGACTGCACCATGGTTACATTTTGAATGCTACCATCTTCTAAAATGAAAAGCTCGATGATTGTTTGGTAATCTGCCCTTTGTTTGTACCACACAAACTGATTGACAATGCTATCCCGAATGAGCTCTTTGTATGCGGCCATGGCCGGGGACATTTTAATGCCTTCAAGCTGCGCATCTGAATACGCTTGCTCAGGCGAGGGTTTGTCGCTGGTTGCAAAGTTATCATCTTTGGGGGTGGGGCGAGCATCGGGTTGAATGTTGGCCAGCGCTTCTTTCATTAAGTCTTTGCGCGATTTTTTGGGTTTTTCTTTTTTTACTTCCTTTTTGGGCGGCTTTTTATCGACGGGCTCAATGTTTACTTTTTCAGGCTCTTTTTTGGCAACTTTGGGTTTGACATCTGGGGGCGGCAATTTGTCTTTGGGGGTTTTCTTTTTGGCCACAATGGTTTGGGTCCAAACCACTTTTTGCGCTTTGGGTGTTTGAATTTTTTTGGACAGCGGGATGAGGTTTAAATAAACGATGCCCAAACCCAAAGCATGCACGCACAACGACAGAAAAAGTGAGTTGTGCAGAAGGCGGGCGATGAATTTAGGCGTCTTGTTCTGTAACCAGTCCAACATTGCTTACCCCTGCATTTTTCAAAGCGTTCATAACTTTGACCACAAAACCGTAGTCGACTTTTTGATCGGATTGAAGGTAGGCAATTTTTACTGACTTATTTTCAAAAATGGCTTTGAGTTTTTCATCCAATTCATCGGGTCCAATTTTGACTTTGCCAATAAAAATTTCTTTTTTTGCATTGATGGTGACCACAACGTCTTTTTCTTCAATGGATAGGGATCCCTTTTGACTGGTTTGGGGCAAATCTACTTCAACACCCTGCTGGATCATTGGGGCCGTCACCATGAAGATGATTAAAAGCACCAGCATGACATCCACCAGTGGGGTGACATTGATTTCGGAAATGGGTTCTTTTTGACCGCGCTTCTGGGGTGAGAAAGCCATATTTATGCTTGTGTGTCTTCCAGAAGCTTATGGTTAAAATCGTCCAAGGTTTCATCAATTTTTTGGATTCGATTGACGCAATAGTTGTATCCAATTACGGCTGGAATGGCCGCAACCAAACCAATGGCGGTGGCAATTAACGCCTCAGCAATGCCTGGTGCGACGACAGCCAAGTTGGTGGCACCTTTGGCACCGATGCTGAGAAATGAATTCATGATACCCCACACGGTACCAAACAAACCAATAAACGGTGCAGCGTTGCCGGTGGTGGCCAAGAAGGCGATGCGGCTTTGCAAAAAGGAAACCTCTTGGCTGCGCAGACGATCCAGTTGGTGGCCGGCGTTTTCTGACGTGATGCGCGCATTTCGTTTTTGTTTTTGGTCGAGCCATTGATTAAATGCTACATAAATCGATGCAGCTGGATTAAGGGTGGCCTGAGAAGCTTTTTGCAGCGCACGCTGATCGTCGGTTTGGTGATCCAGAAAATCTTCAAAACTTTGAATATTTTTTTCCGCGTTTCGAAATAGGAGAATTTTTTGGATGATGATCGACCATGATGTAATAGAGAAGATAATCAGGAGCAAAATGACCGCCTTAACGACAATGTCTGCTTCCAAAACCAGCTGAATAGGATCCAATTGCATGCCAGTGAGATTATCAAAACCCAAACATCTGTCAAAGATCATCGGTTGCTTTTTTGCAGTTATTTTATCGGGTTGTCAGTCTCAAACGGCCCCATTGTCCAAAACAGAAATAAAACAAGACCCTACCGTTATGCTTCAAAGTCAGGTGGCTTCCAATTGGCTTGGCTTAGAAGAGCCGTTGGTATGGCAATGCAAGGACATTAAATCCGAAGCATGCCTTAATGAGTATGTTGCGCAGTGGTGGGCCCATGCCTCTAGGTTGGCGCCTTCGTATGAAGGTCCGCCGATCCAGGCGCGTGCGTGGTTTTTTAAAGATGAGCGAGCATGGGTGGATTTGGATGCACTGCCAGCCGTATCTTTACAAATCGAAGCGCGATGGCTGTTGTCTTTTTTATTGGGGTTGAATCAATGGTTGGATCATCCATGGCAATGGACGGTGCTGGAAAAAGGGCAGCCTCGGTCGAGCTTTTCTAACAGCATTGTCTTGCCCTCTGTCATGGATCATGATTTCATGGAGGCAGTCATGAAGCTTGTTGATCGCAAAGAGGTGCAGCCATGAAGCAGCAAGGCTACAACCACAACATTCGATACAAAGATGTGCTTTTTCATGTGCAAACCGAAGACTATGGCGCCGAAAAAGCCAGTGTGGTCACTCAGTTGTTCCACAGCGGCATGATTTTGCACAAAGAAAGTCGATCCTACCAGGAGCATCTTCAAGCGCCGGACCTTTCTTTAAAAATCACCGCCATGATGAAACAACAACACAAGCAAGTGATGCGCAAGCTGTTGGCAGGTGAGATTGATTTGCCTCAAAACTTGCTCCCCAAAGCTCAGCCGCCTCAAGATACGCAGAGAACACTGGAAGATGAAGAGGGTGATTACGAAAAGGTTCGCAATTACTTGGGTACAGAGGAATTTTAGCGGCTACTATGATTCAATTTTATGGTGTCACTCAGTCGTACGATCGTGAAAATCCCATTTTTTCCAATGTGGATTTGTTCATTGAAAAAGGCGAGTTTGTTTTTTTAACGGGCAAAAGTGGGGCCGGTAAAACCACTTTGATGAAAATGGTTTTCTGCCAAGAACAACCCGACCAGGGGCAAATCATCGTGGATGGCCGCAACATCGCACGGCTTTCAGATTATCACATCAGCTTTTTACGCCGCACCATTGGCGTGGTGTTTCAAGACTTTAAACTCATTGATACGCTAACCGTATTTGACAACGTGGCCATTGCCCTCAAAGTGTTGGGGCTGTCCCGCGCCGAAATACAACAGCGGGTGACCATGACCCTGGGCATGGTGGGCCTGGAGCGCGAGGCCAAATCATACCCTTTACATTTGTCGGGCGGTCAGCAGCAGCGGGTGGCCATTGCGCGGGCTTTGGTCAACAACCCAAAAATTTTACTGGCGGATGAACCCACCGGTAACTTGGACCCTTCGCTTTCATTGGAAATTTTGGATTTGTTTCATAGCATTCATATACGGGGCACCACCATTGTGATGGCCACCCACGAACATTCATTGGTTCAACGCGTGCGCGCCCGACAGTTTCACATTGAAGGCGGCCGGGTGTTTGAGGTGCAAGCCCCATGAAAGCCCATCGCTACTTTTTGCTTTCTTCTCTGGTGCGGATGAAAGAACATCCCAAGCTTCATTTAATTTCAACGGCCACGGTGACCCTGTGTTTTTTTCTGGTGGGACTTGGCTTGATGTTTTTTTATCAGCTGCAAGAGTCCATCGAGCAAACGGGTAAACAGCAGTGGGTGTATGTGTATGTGGGCGATCAAGCCGACGTACTGCCCAAAATTCGTAAAAACCATTGCCAAGTGAATTGGGTTGAGCAGTGCATCGCCGTTACAAAAGAAGCGGCCAAAGAGAAATTTATCGAGCGTTATCCTGATATGGCTGCATCCATGCGCACGCTGGACAGCAACCCTTTGCCGGCATCCATGGAAATTCAACTGGCCTCTAACATTGATGACTCCCTTGCTTTGGAAGGGTGGTTGGCCGGCCTTCGCAAAGACCCATTGGTGCAAGATGTAAATGATGGCGGCCAGTGGCTGGGCCAATGGATTTCTTTGGTGCAATTATTTGATACCTTAACCTACGCGCTGGCCGCGCTGGTGGGGTTGATGATTGTGGGGATGATCGCCAATACCATTACGCTTTTGATGTACTCCAAAAAAGATGAAATTGAAATCATGCAGCTGGTGGGCGCCACCCCCTGGATGATTCAACTGCCGCTGATGCTCAGTGGCGGCCTATATGGTCTGGTCGGAGCCATGCTTTCGCTTGTGTGTTTGTATGGAAGTTACACTTGGCTGGTTTCATTTTTAACACAGAAGTACCCTGCGCTGCTTTCAAGCCGCGTGGAATTTATGTCCTTTTTTGACCAAGCTCTGTTGGTGATGTTGGCCGTGGTGGTTTCACTGTTGGGCTCTTGGCTTGCGTCGAAAAGATTTCTGTATCGCAAAAAAAGTCAAACATGATGTTTCGAATGTTCATGGGGCTCTGGCTTGTGGCGGGTATGGCAGCGGCTGCAATGGCTCAAAGCCAAGCCAAAAAAGAAGAGCTGGAAAAAGTACAGAAACAAATCGTTGAAAAGCAGAAACAACTTAAAAAATTAGAAACCCAAGAACGCAACTTTTTTGCACGCCTGGAAGAAATGCAAAAAAAACAAGAAGCATTGGAAAACGATGTGATGCGTTTGGGCAGAGAAGAAAAACAATTGGTGCAAAAACAAGCGCAAACACAAAAGGAAAAAGTAGAGAAGCAGAAAAGCATTGATCGCCAAAAAGACTTTATGCGGGCACACATGACGCAGCTGTACACCCATGGTCAAATGAATGTGCTGGAAAACCTTTTTAGTCGTGCCAGTATTTCTGAAAAGCAAAATCAACAAGTGTACATTCAAAAGTGGGTGGCGGCGCAAGATCAAAAGGTGAAAGCTTTTCAAAGGGAATTGGAGGCGTTGGATGCGATTAAGCGCAAGCTGGCTGAGCAGGAAGCTCAAAAAAGAGCCTTGGCTTTGGCTTTGGAAAAACAGCGCAGCGAGCTGAAACAAGAAGAAAAAGGTATTCAGGTTTTGCTGGCCAGCGTGAAAGGCAAAAAAGAAAACTACCGAAAAACCCTCCAAGAGCTGGAAGCCGCGTCGCAAAAAATTCAGAAATTTCTTGAGAAAATGCAGCAGCAATCGACCGTCACGGGATCAGCCTTTGCCCAAAGCCGTGGGCAGCTTCTTTATCCAGTGCCGGGCAAAGTGATGCGCCGCTATGGGCCGTATGAGGATAAAACGCTAAAAGCCAAACTTTACCACAAGGGAATGGACTTCAAAGGGGCATTGGGCGACCCCATCCGCTCCATTTTTCAGGGACGCGTTGTGTTTGCCGGCTGGTTTGAGGGCTATGGGAAAGTGGTGATTGTGGATCATGGTCAGGGGTACCATTCTTTGTATGCACATTTGCATGAGATGAAAGTGGCGCGGGGTGATCAAATTACCACGCAGTCGGTTTTGGGCACCATTGGCGAGTCGGGGTCATTGCAGGGGCCTTATTTGTATTTTGAATTGCGGAAAAAAGGGGTGACGGTGGATCCTTCTTCTTGGTTTGGGAGCTAAGGTTTATTTGATTTTTTTTTGTCGTTGGGGAGGTTTCGGGGGCCCTTGGGGGCTTATGCATTCACTAGTCCTCGCTTAAGCTGCGGAGACGTTCATGCATAAGCCCCAAGGGTGCAGGCTGCAAATTTTTTGTGGTTTTGGATGGGGAAAGGATAAACGCCGGGGGCGTTTGTTTTTTGTATAAAATTTCAAAAAAGCTGAGCACGGTGTGCGTTTGTAAGTTGGAGGCAAAAAGTGTGTTTGTGGCAGTGGAGGGAATAAATGTTTTGTTTTTCTTTGAAAAGTAAGACACAATTTGGCGTATGAAATATTTTATTGGAGCGTTGGTACTGAGTGGTTTTTTGGGGGCGTCGGGTGTTTGGGCACAGGATTCGTCGGAGCAGGTTCTCAGCTCGCAGACTTCTGAGGCTAGCTTAAAAAAGCTAGAGGCTTTCGCCAAGGTGTTTGGCTACATTGAGCAGAACTACGTTGAGGATATTGATCCCAATGATTTATTGGAGCGGGCCATTGAAGCCATGGCTCAAGAGTTGGATCCGCACACGGTGTATTTGTCCGATAAAGCGTTTGCGCAGATGAAGGTTAACACGTCGGGCTCTTTTGGTGGGATTGGGATTGAACTGGGCCTCAATGAAGACAAAGAGCTTGTGGTGATGAATGTCATGAAAAACGGTCCCGCCCGCAAAGCGGGTTTAAAAGATGGCGACTTGGTGTTGGCCGTCGACGGTCAATCCACACAAGGTTGGTCGCTGTCGGATGCATTGGAGCAATTGCGCGGCCCCAAAGGGAGCAAAGTAAAGCTATCGCTGCGTCATGATGGAGAAAAAGAGCCTTATGAAGTCACCATTACGCGTAAGACCATTCGGTTGGACAGTGTAGAATCCAAGATTTTACCCGGTCAAATTGGGTACATCATGATTCGTTCCTTTCAGTCACGCACCGATGAAGAGGTGCGGGATGCATTTCAATCCATGCAAAAAAAACAACCCGATCTCAAAGGCCTGATTTTGGATGTGCGCAACAATCCTGGGGGGTTATTGGATCAAGCCATTTTGGTGGCAGATCTTTTTTTAAGCAAAGGCGCCATTGTGTCCTCGCGAGGGCGTGGCAACCAGCAGTTGGAAATTCATTATGCACAAGAAGAGGGCACCCTCGACCCCATGCCCATGGTGGTGTTGATTAACGAGGGCACGGCCTCGGCTTCTGAAATTGTGGCAGGCGCACTTCAAGACCATCACCGTGCTGTTTTGATTGGCACGCCTTCGTTTGGCAAGGGGTCTGTGCAGACCATCATCGATTTGGAAGATGGCTCGGCGCTAAAAATGACCATTGCGCGATACTACACGCCCAATCAGCGCTCGATTCAAAATGTGGGCAACCGTCCAGATTTGTACGTGTCCTATTTTAATTACCGTGAGGATGACGAGGGGTTCCCACGCGAAAAAGATTTAAGCGGTCGCATCGAAGGGGTGGATGTGAAGAAAAAAAGCCTTAGCCCAGAGGAAAAGGCCATTTTACAGGATCCCCAGCTTAAGGCTGCGTTGGAATATCTGTCCAGCTGGCAGAAAATGACGCCAATAGTGAAAGCATCGCTTGCGAAACCAAGGGTATCTACCCAGAAATAATACAAAAAAAAAATTTGCGTCTTTTAAAAAACATCCTACAATGTGTAAAGAGGTAGGGACCCCAGGCATGGAAAAAAACAATATTTCTTCAGAAAAACGCATTCACCAACGCTTTGAAACCGACATTCAAATCATGACTGTGGATGAAACGGGGCTAACGTTTGCCTTTATCCGCGATTTGTCCCATGGTGGGGCGTACATTGAAACCAAAACCATGGTGCCTGTGGGAAAAACTATGCCCATTACGCTTACCAACGGCCGGCAGCACACGCTGATTCAAGCCAAAGTGTTGCGTCATGTTTATTGTGAGCGAAACCTTCGCCCCATCGGCATGGCGGTAGAGTTTGATTTAACCGATGGCAAAGATCGGTACATCCGCGACGACCTGCTTTTGTACGCCATGACCAAAAAATATTTGGATGTGTGGGATCAGCCCGCCGCCGCAGGTCAAAACGCCTAACCTTGGCCGCCTTTGGGCGTAAAAATAGAATATAACAGCCTTTTTTCTTTACGTGCGACATCAATATCGCATAATATGGTACACTATGGGGTTGAAAGTAGGACATGCATGACCAATAAATCAGATACCAAAATTATACGCGTGGACGACCACGTCACCACATTGACGCTGCCCAAAAGCGTATTGATTGTGGAAACCGATGGTCAACCCTCCAAAGAATATACCTTGAAAAAAAACACCATTCGCATTGGCATGGCGGATGACAATGACATCATCATCAAAGACGATACCGTATCTCGCCACCATGCAGAAATTGTCAAAACCAAAGAAAGTTATCTCATCCGTGACTTGGGCAGCACCAACGGAACATTTGTGGGTAGCGTGCAGGTCAAAGAGGTGTTTATCAGCGCGCGGTCTACGATTCGCATTGGCCAGAGTAAAATTAAGTTTAGTGCGCAAGATGAGCATTTGGACATTTACCCTTCGAGCAAAAGCAGTTTTGGTAAAAACTTGCTCGGCGAGTCCATGGAAATGCGCAAAATTTTTGGGGTGTTGGAAAAAGTCTCTCCCACCAATGTATCGGTGGTCATTGGAGGCGAAACAGGCACCGGTAAAGAATTGGTTGCACGGGCCGTGCACGAAAATTCCAAACGGGCCAAAAAACAATTTGTGATTTTTGACTGCGGTGCGGTGGCCGAAAATTTGATTGAAAGCGAATTGTTTGGCCACGAAAAAGGGGCGTTTACAGGCGCGACCAATTCACGGCAAGGTGCTTTTGAGTTGGCCGATGGCGGCACCATATTTTTGGATGAAATTGGCGAGCTTTCATTGGACCTGCAACCCAAGCTGCTACGGGTTTTGGAAACAGGTGAAATCAAACGCGTGGGTGCCGACCGGCCCAAACGCGTGGATGTGCGCGTGGTTTGCGCCACGCACCGCAATTTAAAAGAAATGGTGCAAAAAGGGCTGTTTCGAGAAGATTTGTATTTTCGTTTGTCGGTGGTGCATGTGCACCTTCCGCCGCTGCGTCGTCGCCAAGATGACATTGCGCTTTTGGTGGATCATTTTTTCAAAATGGCTCAAACCAATGTGGGTGGCTCAAAGGTAAGCGGAATCAGCGATGAAGCCATGGAGGTATTGGTCGCCCATCATTGGCCAGGCAACATCCGTGAATTAAAAAATGCCATCGACCGGGCCTACAGCTTTGCGGATTCAGACACCATTGAAGTCAAAGACTTACCAGAGTATTTTCAAGGTGGTGGCCCATCCATCTCCCTTGGCAGCCCGTCAGCGCCTGCCGCCAGTGCGGCCATTGATGACTCATTGCCTTTTAAAGAAGCCAAAGAGCAGTGGATTGAAAATTTTGAAAAAGACTACTTGGTTCGCATTCTAAAAAAGAACGATCTCAACATATCCCAAGCGGCCAAAGAAGCCGGCATCGATCGCAAATCGGTGCAACGTCTGCTGAAAAAATACGACTTGAATGTCAAAGATCTTGAAGACTAGAGAATAAAAAAAGAGGCAACCATCGTGCGAATGATTGCCCCCTAGGGTCTTCGTGAGAAGAATCGTATCAAATTGTGTTTAGGGCGAGAGCGTCTGAAAGTATAAAGTAAATTCAATTTCAGTGTTGCGCTCATCATCAATGAACGTAAACCAGTTGTTTTGCGCACAGTTGCGTGCATCCAAATCAATGATGTTGGTCACATCATCGTCGTCGGACTCAACACGGCCATACACACGGCTTAAACTTACACCCTCACAGCTTTTCTTGAATTCACCATCCTTGGACACAACCATGGCTTCGGTTTCCACCATGTTGACAAAGACAGGCGCGCCTTCATCCAATTTAATGTCAAGGGTCGAACCCACGTTGAGTGCTGACCACGCGCCGCCCCCAGCTGGAAAAGTATAAGTAGGACCGGTGGCCGAACTACCATTTAAGCGTCGCAATTTAAGACGCGTACCATGGATGCCGCAACGATCGGTGTCACTGCCAGGCATGTCGCTGCCATCTTCGTTAAAATAAATTTTAAGTTGCCCATCAATGAATTGGAACTTGGTGCGTTCTTGCACGCACGTTTCAAGCACCGCTGCAAAAGCCACTTGCTCACCCAACAAATCTTGTATGGTGACAGACTTTGCCGTGGTTAATGGTGCCTCTTCGCCATCGGGCGACACAGCTTTGACCGCAAAGTAAAGCGTTTGGCCCGCTAAACTGCTGCCTACACTAATTTGGATGCTGTTGGCCTCGCCGACATCAACAGGGCTTTCCACGCCATCTATTTCCGTCAACTCTTCATCTGAGCCAATGTACAAAATATAGTGGTCCACTTCAGGGTTGGGGTTGTAATAGACATGAACCCCTTGATCCATTGTGGTTACAGCAAAACCATTGGGTGTACCAAATGTATAATTGATGGTGGCAGGACCTGGTGCATCGGGCGCATCGCGCACGTCGGTGCTAGCCAATTCTTGTTGCGGGCCACAAGCCAGGAGGCCCAAACCAAACACGGTTGCCACAAAAGCATGCAAGAGGTTATGAGCTTTTAAAAATCGTTTCATTGAGAACCTCCTTCGTAGTAGTTCACGGTGCCACCTGGTCCGACATAAATCACGGTGCCGGTTTGGCTATTCAAGTCACTGACGTAATTACCTAAGCTTTCATGAAACGCACGGTCCGCAGGGTCTGAAAGGGATTGCGGATTTTGCAAGCCTGCGTTGAACATTTGCGTTTCTAGGTTCATTTTACCTTTATCCACACTGGCTTGCGTGGGTACATTGGTGCTGCCATAACCCATGGCCAAAGCCATGCGACAAGCGTTGGTGGTGCAGTCGTTGTAATCTTCGATGTCCGTAGGCGTTAGGTCATATGGACCAGCACCATTGGTTACGTTGGTGTTGTATTTGCGATACACAATGGGACCTTCTTCGTTGGGTGTAATGCTTTCAGGAAGCTGTTCGAAGAGATACTTCAATGTAATGGCATAATCATATTCACCAAAGGTGGCTTCACTGACATTGCCGTAATCAGCAAAAGTGGATGTAAGCAAAGGATTGACGAAGTATTCTCCATCTGCCGTTTGCAAGGCGGTAAATATGCCTCCATTGGGGCCGTTGCAATAATCATTTAAAAAGCCGTTGCGTGTGGTAAATTCCTTATGAACGCCTAGATAATCCTCTTTCATATAAATAGAGAGATTGCTTGCAGGGTAACCTTCGGAATCACCGTCTTCATTGGATACAAATTGAGTGCCTGCATCCTCCCAAGCGGTGCGACCACCAATGCATAAGAGAATTTCTTTGCCGGCCTGAAACATTTTGCCATTGATAAAAACACCAAAATCTTCATTGGTGAGTTCGAGCTGCGTCATGCGCATCATCCATTTTTCACCATTGGGTCGGGTGTAAAATACTTCATCGTCGCCCATTTCGATGTCCAGCAAATCATCATTTAAGCTAATGCCGTTTTTATCCAACAATCGTACAAAACCATTGGTATCGGCTTGTTGGTTGTCTTGAATCAAATTGTTAAGCCAGCCCCATTTGTCTTTGCCTTTTCGCTGAACAAGACCCGAAGCGCCAACAATGCCGACAACCACGCCTGCACCCGCGGCAGCAATGCCTAAACCGCCCAAAAAGCGACCCCAAGCACCGGTATTGTATTCTTTATTGCCATCGGGGATTTTGTCGGCATCATCAAAGCAATAAGGGTCATCTACACATTCAGGTGCTTCTTCTTGATCGCATGCGCCATCACCGTCGCTGTCGCCGCCAAGGCCAGCACCGATACAAATTTCTGCCGTGACATCGGCCAATGTTTCTTGTGTAAGCTGTTCATCAAAACCGCTGCTGCCCTCAGTGGGAGTTACGTCCAATTGTGGCCCACAGGATTGTAGGGTAAAAATAGCCAGTAGAAGCATGACCCACGCTTTGGCGGGGTAAAGTGAAGAATATGTCGCACGTTTCATCATGTTAAGAGTATTCCAAGATTCGTGCCAAAAATGATATGTTTTAAGTTATTGATATTATTATATTTTTTAAAATAGTAGATTGTGTCGTTGAGCAAAATTTGCTCAATTGGCTTAGGGTGGATGTCTCAGTAGGGGGTTTAGGTCTATCAATGTCTTGAATGTCGTGGGGCCCGTGGGGGTCCGTATTCGCTCGGTCCTCGCTTACGCTGCGGAGACGCTCATACGGACCCCCACGGGCTGAGGCTTCAAGGTGTTGGGGGGGGAGGTGAGTGATAAGGACAAACGCCTTCGGCGTTTGTTTCTATATATTACTTTGTCTCGGAACAGGGACTGATTGTCGGCGGCAGCTTTTTGGGCTTCTGCGAGCGTCTCCGCAGCGAAGCGAGGACTAGCGAGTAGAAGCCCAAAAAGCTGCTACCGTAAGCGCCTTTAAAACCAAAAAGCCAAAAACCATGTTTCATAAAAAAGCCCCAAAGAAAAGCAAACCATTATGGCCAACATATTGTTTTTACGAAGGGGTGTGATATGTCTTGCGGCTATGGCAGTTCGAGAAGTGATTCGTATGGGGCATCCCACGCTTAGGCAGAAAGCCCAGCCTTATACGAAGGAAGAAATTCAGTCTGAAGCGTTTGGGCAGCTCCTGCAAGACCTATTTGACACCATGGTCAAAGAGGGCGGCATTGGCATTGCGGCGCCTCAGATTAACGTGTCCAAAGCTGTGACCATCATACAGGTCGATCCAGGCAATGAGCGCTATGATACCGAAGAAGAAACGCCTGTCTTAATTTTGATTAATCCAAAAGTCACCGTGTTGGATCAAACGCGACAAGGCTTTTGGGAGGGCTGCTTGTCGGTGCCAGGTCTGCGCGGTTTTGTAGAACGGCCCCGCAAAGTGCGGATTGATTATTTGGATCAAGAGGGTCAACCCCAAGAGTTAGAAGCAGAAGGCTTTTTGGCTACGGTGTTTCAACATGAGTTGGACCATCTATTTGGCACGCTCTACGTCGACCACATTCAAGACAAAACCAAACTGATGTATGAACAAGAATACTTGGATCATCATCAAAACGATGACGAAGGCGAAATCGATTGACCCCCTCACACTCTCAGAACCAGCCTGTGCATCAACCCCTTACCCATGATTTTTGGAGAACAATACCATGAGCAACCAACCCATGTTTTGGGCCGACCAAATCGCCCAAGATTTAATCGAAACCCGAGATCAGTTTGTGGTGATGACGGGCATTACACCCTCGGGGCATATTCACGTGGGCAACATGCGCGAAGTGGTGACGGCCGATGCGGTGGTCAAAGCCCTACAGGAAAAAGGCAAAGACGTTCGGTTTTATTACATTGCCGATACATTTGATCCGCTTCGAAAAGTATATCCATTTTTGGATGAGGCTATGTATGCCGAGCATGTGGGCAAACCCCTTTCTGAAATTCCTGCGCCCGATGGCAGCGATCAAAGCTATGCCGATTATTTCTTGTCCCCTTTTTTGGATGCCCTCAAACAGCTGGATATCCAGGTGGAAGTTAAACGTGCCGATCAGTTGTACAAAGATGGCCTGTACACCCAAAACATCATCAAGGCGCTTGAAAAAACAAAAGCCATCCGTGACATTTTAAAACAAGTCACGCGAAAAGACACCGACGATGATTGGTCACCGTTTGTGCCGATTTGTGAAAAAACCGGCAAGATGACGGGCAACAAAGTATTGGGCTTTGATGCCGACAAGCAAACGGTCCAATATGTCAACGAAGACGGATATGAATCCGAAGTTTCCATGGCCGGCGGCGGTAAGCTAACCTGGCGTGTGGACTGGCCCGCACGTTGGGAAATTTTGGGCGTAACCTTCGAACCTTTTGGCAAAGACCATGCCACGCGCGGTGGGTCGCACGATACAGCCAAGCGGTTGGTGCAAGAAGTGTTTGATTATCCAGTGCCCCATCCAGCGGTGTATGAATGGATTAGCCTCAAAGGTGGGGGAGACATGTCATCGAGCAAAGGTAACGTATTGTCGATTGCTGAAATGGTCGACGTGATGCCTGCTGAAGTTTTGAAGTACTCCGTGGCACGGGCCAAGCCCACCAAGGCCATTACCTTTGATCCGGGTCTTCCTATGTTGACATTAATTGACGAGTTTGATGATCCGCAAGCCAAAAATCGGGTTGCCCGCGCTGCGCAGCTTTCCAAAGTTTCAGATTTGCCGCCCTTGGGCATTCCCTTTAATCATATTGTGAGCCTGACCCAAACCACGCTGGGGGACATTGATCGCATGGAAGAAATTTTATTGCGTGCGGGTTACGACAAGCCCAACCGTGATATTTTAACCAGCCGGGTTCACTTTGCCAAAAAATGGTTGAATCGTTTTGCGCCTGAAGACATGAAGTTTTCTTTGCAGGAAACCATGCCCGCCGAGGTGGCCAATTTGACAACCGCCCAAAAGCAAGCCTTGGGCATGATTGGTGAAAAAATCAGTGATGACTTCAGTGCGTCTGATATTCACAATCTTATTTATGAAGCCAAAGACAAGTTTGACCTTACACCCAAAACTTTGTTCGAAGCCATTTATGTCTCTTTACTGGGTAAGAACAAAGGTCCACGGGCTGGGTTTTTCTTGGCCTCTCTGGAAACCGACTTTGTTAAAACCCGTTTTTCACAAAGTGCCAGTGCGTAGCTTTTAGGAAGATGAAGCTAGAAAGTTACATCGGGCTTCGGTACTTGCTATCGAAAAAAAATCAAAAGCTCTTGTCTCTGATTACATGGATTTCCATCGTTGGTGTGATGGTGGGCGTGATGGCTTTGTGTGTGGTGATATCGGGTTTTTCAGGTTTTCAAGAAAGCTTTCGAGAGAAAATTTTGGGCAACAATGCGCCGTTGATTGTATTCCACTTTGATGATGCCATTGATGACTGGGCAACGGTGGTGCAAGAGATTGAATCCATTGAAGGGGTGGTGGGGGCATCGCCGTTTGTTTATTCAGAAGTGCTTGCGCAGTCTGAAACAGGACGAAGTGCAGGCATTGTGGTGTACGGCATTTTGCCCGATCGACATGCGATCGTGACCTCGTTGGATACCGATATGACGGACGGACAGCTTAGCGATTTGCAAAAAGGCGGAAGCCGACTGCCCAAAATGATCCTAGGCAAAGAATTGGCGCAGCAAGAATTGTTTGCTTTTCCCGGTGCAAGCATCGACCTTGTATCTCCTTCGGGAGAAATTACCCCTTTTGGTTTTGGTCCGAAGGTCAAACGGTTTGAAGTCTCAGGCATTTTTTACAGCGGCATGGTGGAGTATGATGCCAAAAGCGCATACGTGATGCTGGATGATGCCCAAGCTTTTTTTGGTTTGGGTGATTCTGTTAAAGGGATTCAGATCAATGTAGAGGACATTGATCAAGCCAAGGCCATCGCCAGTCAAATTTCGAGCAAGTTGGGCTCCGGATATTACGTGCGCCATTGGATGGAAATGAATCGGGATTTGTTTGAAGCCTTTAAAATGGAAAAGCAACTTTCCTTTATTGTCCTGGCCATGATTATTTTGGTGGCCTCCTTTAACATCATTGGCACCCTCACCCTGCTGGTGATGACCAAGAGCAAAGAAATTGCGATTTTAAAAGCCATGGGCGCATCGCGGTGGTCGATCCAGAAAATTTTCATGACCTGTGGCACGGTGATCGGGTCGGTGGGAACAGCATTGGGTTTGTTGTTCGGTTTAATTTTGTGTTTTATCTTTCGTGATTATTGGCAGTTTGAGCTCAATGCCGTGTATCAACTCGATCAGTTGCCCATCAAGATTGACCCCCTTGAGTTTTTCTACATTGCACTGGCCTCCATCGGCATCAGCTTTTTTGCCACTTTGTACCCTGCATACCGTGCCTCGACCATCGAGCCTTCGGAAGGATTGAGATATGAATAGTTTGATTCGTATGCAGAATGTGTCGAAAAGCTATGTAAAGGCGGGTCAGACCATTGAAATCATCGACCAGCTCTCTTTTGAGGTTCCAACCGGCAAAGCCATTGCCATCATGGGTGAGTCGGGTGTGGGTAAATCCACGCTTTTGCAAATGATGGGCGGCATCATGCAACCCACACAAGGTGAGATTTGGTTTAAAGGCACTTCGTTGTACACACAACCATCTGCAAAGCGCGAGAAGATAAGAAACCAGGACATTGGCTTTATTTTTCAATTTCATTATTTGTTGCCTGAATTCACCGCCCTTGAAAACGTGTGCATGCCTTTGCGCATCGGCGGCGTGCTTGATAAAAATACCAAGCAACAAGCCGTGGACTTGCTAGAGCGCGTGGGATTGGGGCATCGATTGTCGCATAAACCCACTGAGTTATCCGGCGGGGAACAGCAGCGCGTGGCCATTGCCCGTGCATTGATCATGAAGCCCAGCATGGTGCTTGCCGATGAACCCACCGGCAACTTGGATAAAAAAACCAGCGAGATTGTATCGGATTTGTGTTTTTCCATGGCTGAGGCACTTGATATTTCAATGATTCTTGTGACACACAGTGCTAGCTTGGCTTCCAAAGCCGATGAAGTTTATCGACTAAAAAGGGGTGAGCTGATACGTGAAGGGTCTTTTTAAATGAAAAGCGCACGCATCATCATCGGTTTATTTTTATTTTTTCTGGCCACGCCCGCCATGGCGCTGGATGAAATTCGTTCTATTTCCATTGTCGGCAACGAGCAAATTGAAGAAAACGCCATTGAAAATGTGCTTTTAAATAAAAAAGGGTACGTGCTGTCGCAAAAGCTCGTTGCGCGAGACATTCAGGCATTGTATCAAACAGGCTATTTTGAATTCGTGTCGGTTTTGTACGATGCTGAAAAAGCCGAGTTAATCGTCAAGGTGCAAGAAAAGCCCACGGTGATTCGGGTGTTGATTCAAGGCAACGACCGCGAAAAAGAAAAAGACCTCATGAAGCAAGTGGAGGTCAAGCCCTATACCTTTTTAAACACGCAGCGCATTCAAGAAGACATTGAGCGACTCAAACAGTACTACAATGCCAAGGGCTTTTATTTGTCCTATGTTTCTTACCGACTCATTGAAAAGAAAAACCAACAAGTTGAGCTGGTGTATGAAATTCAAGAGAATAAAAAAATTCTCGTAGAGCAAATCAATTTTGTGGGCAACGAGAAATTTGATGACAAACAGCTTCGCGATGCCATTCAGACCAAAGTCAAAGGCTTTCTGTCGTTTTTAAACCGATCAGGCACTTATTATAAAGAGATGGTGGACATCGACCGACAAGTGTTGGTCGAGTTTTACGCGTCCAAAGGTTACATCAACGCCACGGTTCAAGCGCCCAAAATTGAATTGCTGCCGGATAAAAAGAGTTTGTACATCACCTTTTTTATCACCGAAGGGCTGCCCTACACATTTGCTGGCAATGATTTTGAAGGTCAGCTTTTGTATGATGAAGAAACGCTGCAAGAACAGGTTAAAATGAAACCGGGTGACCTGGCTTCCATCACCAAGATTCGAAAAGACATCCAAGCGGTGACAGCGCTTTATGCAGACAAGGGTTATGCATACGCCAACGTGGTGCCCCGTTTTGAACGAAACGATCAAGAGCAAACGGCCTTTATCCACTATGACATTTCGCCCGGTGAGTTGATTCGCATTGGCACCATTGTGATCAAAGGCAATGAATCCAACCGAGACAAAATATTTTTGCGCGAGATGGAAATTTTTCCAGGTGAGCTTTATTCTGCCAAAGCCATTCGTGAATCAAAACAACGAATCGAACGATTGGCCCTTTTTGAAAGTGTAACCATCAACACGCCCCAAACCAATGATCCCAATGTGGTGGACATTGTCATTGACGTCACCGAACGCCAAACAGGCTCTTTTAATATTGGTGCAGGGTTCAACACCCTTGAATCGTTTCAAATCATTGGCTCGTTGGAAAAGCGTAGCTTGTTCGGTTACGGTGTCGATGTCAGCTTGCGCGCGCAAGTGGGCCGGATCACGCAAATCTTTGATGCCACGTACCGTGATCCATATTTTCTAGACTCACTTTGGGGCATGTCTGCGCGTGTGTTTAACATTGGTCGACGGTTCACCGATTTTACCCAAGTGTCCACGGGTTTTAGTTTGGGTTTTGACTATCCCTTGTACATCGAAGGGCTAAAACGTCTGCGGGCTGGCGCTACCTATCGACTGGTGGATGAGAATCTCAGTGACTTGCGGCCAACCGTCGAAAATCTTTTTCAAGACGGCGTGACCTCCAGCACCACGTTAAACGTCACCTATGACAGTCGAAACAGCGTGTTTTTGCCCACCCAAGGTCAACTGTTTCAAGTCACGCAAGAGTTCGCGGGCAATTTTATGGGCGGGGACAACGATTTTTCCAAATCAGAGTTGGATGCGCGGTTGTTTTTGCCGGTTGGGCAAAAGGCCACCTGGCCCATCTTTAAAAATTCTGTATTGGCTTTTCACCTGAACACAGGATTTGTGGCGCCGCTTTCAGACGGCAGCCGCGTGCCTCTATTTGAGCGGTATTTCCCTGGTGGTGTTTTTACCATCCGAGGTTTTCCACTGCGCTCACTGGGCCCGCGCATCAACGTGGCTTCCACCAACGATTTGGGCAACTTTAGCACGTCCGAATTTGTGGTGGGTGGTAACAAACAGCTTATTTTTAACACAGAATACATCATGCCCCTGCTGCCGGCGGCGCAGATCTATGGTGTGTTTTTCTTTGATATGGGCAACGCTTTTGATAATGGTGAAACCCTATGGACCTTGGCAGGTCAGCGTCAGTCTGCTGGCTTTGAACTGCGGTGGTATTCTCCATTGTCACCGGCGCCGTTCCGTTTTGCATGGGGCTACCCATTGGATCGTAAGGACGATGAAAATACGGTCCAGTTTGATTTTACATTTGGCACCGTTTTTTAGCCAAAACGATGCGACAACCATAAAGGAGTATAAAGAGATGAAATCCATGATGAAAACCACGCTGATGGCAGCCGCTTTTAAGACAGTGATGGTGGCGCTGTTTTTTGCAAGCCCACTTTCTGCTCAAGCAGAGTTAAAAATTGCCGTGTTTGATGCCCAAAAAGTGTTGGACAACATTGAAGAGGGCAAAAAAGCCGTGGCCAAGTTGGAAACAGAAGCCCGCAGCAAAGAAAAATCATTTGAGAGCAAGCGAAAAGAATTGGAAAGCTTGAAGAAGGAAATTGATTCTCAAGCGTTGGTGCTCTCCAAAGAAGCGTTGGAAGAAAAAAAGCGCAATTTTGATCAAAAGTACATGGCTTTTCAACAAGAAGCCATGAAGACGCAAGAGGAGCTCAAACGCCTAGAGCTGGAGATGACCGGAGAGATTTTTAAAAAAATCAATGCCGTGATCCAAAAAATGGGCAAAGAAGGCGACTATGATTTGGTTTTGGAAAAAAACCAAGGCGCAGTGACCTATGTAAAACAAGGTGAAATCACGCAAAAAGTGATTGATGCCTACAACAAAACCTACAACAACTCGAAGAAAAAATAGCCTCGGCGCGATTTTTTACAAAAAAGGGTGTGATTTGATTGAGATTTTTGACACGAACTGTGATAAGTGTTTTTTCAATGAATCACAATTATTCATACCCTTTGCAGGCGCGTAGCTCAGTGGTAGAGCACTACATTGACATTGTAGTGGTCGGCAGTTCAATCCTGCCCGCGCCTACCATTTTCTCTACACCTCTTTTTTCATGATTCAACTCACGCTTCCCGATCAAAAAGTTCTAGAATTCGAGTCCGGCATTACGGCCTTGGAAGTGGCACAAAGCATTGGTGCAGGTTTGGCCAAAGCCTCTCTTGCCGGCAAACTCAACGGCGAGCTTGTGGATTTGCGTAAGCCTTTAACCACCAGTGGAGCCTTTGAGATTGTAACCGATCGTCACCCTCAAGCCGGTGAAGTCATCCGGCACTCCGCAGAGCATGTCATGGCGGATGCTGTAAAACAGTTGTTTCCCACGGTCAAAGTCGATGTGGGTCGGACCGATCACAGTGAAAAGTTTCAGTACGATTTTCAAGCACCGCAGCCATTTACGCCGGAAGATTTGAATAAAATTGGCGAGAAAATGACCGAAATTATTCAAACCAAAGCGCCCATTGCCCGCGAAGAACTCACCCGTGACCAGGCCAAAGCACTGTTTGAAAGCATGGACGAAACCCTAAAAGTTTCTCGCCTTGCGGACATCCCCGAAGGCCAGGCCATCAGCGTATTTAAACATGGCGATTTTGTCGACCTTTGCCGCGGTCCTCACGTGCAGCATGTGGGACAGATTGGCGCGTTTGAGCTTTTGGACACCTCGGCGTCTTATTGGCGCGGCGATGAAAACAGCATCCAGCTGCAACGAATTTACGGCACCGCTTTTGCCAATAAAAAAGAACTTAAAGCCTACCGCGCCCTTCAAGAAGAAGCGCGCAAACGCGATCATCGGCGCATCGGCAAAGACCAAGATTTGTTTAGCGTCAGTGAAGATGTCGGCCCTGGCTTAATTTTATGGCATCCCAAAGGTGCTTTGATTCGTCATTTAATCGAAACCTATTGGAAAGAGCAGCACCTTGAAGATGGCTACGATTTGGTTTTTACGCCGCATGTTGCCCGAAAAAAATTGTGGGAAATCTCTGGCCACGCCAATTTTTACAGTGAGAACATGTACAGCCCCATTGAGGTGGATGACCAAGAGTTTCAGCTCAAACCCATGAACTGTCCATTTCACATTCAAATTTATCAGTCCAAGCTGCGCAGCTATCGCGATTTTCCACTCAAGTACGCCGAATTGGGCACCGTATATCGGTATGAGCGATCCGGTGTGCTTCATGGCATGATGCGGGTGCGGGGTTTTACCCAAGATGATGCGCATCTATTTATTACCCCCGACCAAATGGTGGAAGAAATTGATCACGTCATTGATTTTATCATCAGCATCTTTCGCAAGTTTGATTTTCATGAATATGAAATTTTTATTTCCACCCGACCCGAAAAATACGTTGGTTCGGATGAAAACTGGGAGCTGGCCACATCGGCACTGATTCAAGCCCTGGACAACCAAGGATTGCCCTACCAAATCGATGAGGGAGAGGGCACTTTTTACGGTCCTAAAATTGATATCAAAATCAAAGACAGCATTGGACGCATGTGGCAGTGCTCGACCATTCAAGCCGACTTTTCACTGCCCGAGCGTTTTGGGTTGCAGTATGTGGCCCAAGATGGCGCGCGCAAAACGCCCATTATGCTTCACCGAGCACTTTTGGGCTCCATTGAGCGATTTTTTGGTATCCTGGTTGAGCATTATGCAGGTGTGTTTCCATTTTGGTTGGCACCGGTTCAGGCCAAGATTTTAAACATCACCGATGATCATTTGCCCTTTGCCAAAAAAGTTCAAGATCAGCTCAAGGCCCAAGGGTATCGTGTGGAGTTGGATGACCGAAATGAAAAGCTAGGTTTTAAAATTCGTCAGGCGCAAATGGAAAAAGTGCCGTACATGTTGGTCATCGGTGAAAAAGAAGTTGCCGACCAAACATGTTCTGTTCGAAGCCGCGATGGCCAAGAGCATCCACCAATGAACGTCGAACGTTTGTTGGCATTATTTCAACAATCACAAGGAGATAAATCGTAAGTGAAACCACCATACAGAGGAAAAAGACCCGACCGAGACCAAGGACTTCGCGTCAATCACCGCATTCGCATTCCGCAAGTTCGGGTGATCGATCCAGATGGCAATCAGCTGGGTGTCATGGACACCAAAGAAGCGCTGGACATTGCCAAAAATAAATTTGATTTGGACCTGATTGAAGTCTCTCCTTTTGCCAAACCACCCGTGTGCAAAATCATGGATTTTGGTAAATACAAATTTGAGCTTAAAAAGAAAAATCAAGAAGCCAAAAAGAAGCAAACCATCATTGTGGTCAAAGAGATCAAAATGCGTCCGACCACCGACACCCATGACTTTGATGTAAAAATGAAACACGTCATGCGATTTTTGGACGAAGGCAACAAAGTAAAAATCAGCATTCGCTTTCGCGGTCGCGAAGTGGTTCATGCCGATTTGGGCCGTAATTTAATGGATAAAGTGGCCGAGCAGGTCAAAGATGTGGCGGTGGTGGAAACCTCTGCCAAGCTAGAGGGCAAAAACATGAGCATGATTTTGGCCCCAGCTGGCAAATCCAGCTCTTCCTCGTAAAAAAATACAGAGGTTTCGATCTTTTTGGTGCAATCATTGTTTGGTTAAACCCTTGAAAACAAGACAACGATTAGGTCTTGGCAGGGGGATGGATTTAGTGTATACACGCATATTCTTACGCAAACGTACGTGAGAATTAAACATAAGGAATGTAACATGCCGAAATTAAAAACAAAAAAAGGTGTTGCCAAACGCGTACGCGTGACCAAGACCGGCAAGGCTAAAATTAAAAAATCCAACCTTCGTCACATTTTGACGACCAAATCCACCAAAGACAAGCGTCAATCTCGCGCTGCAGGATACGTTTCAGACGCGGACATGGATGCGGTGAAACAAAGCATGCCTTACAGCTTTTAAGGTTAGAGCAAGCCCCATACATCATCAAATAAGGAGAATATTGATATGGCCAGAGCAAAAAGAGGCTTTAAAGCCCGCCGACGAAGAAAAAAAGTATTCGATCGCGCTGAAGGTTTCTTCGGACGAAGAAACAACTGTTATTCCATCACTGCCCAAGCAGTGGACCGCGCAGAAGCATATGCTTACGTGGGCCGCAAACGCAAAAAAAGAGATTTTCGTCGTTTGTGGATCACCCGCATCAATGCTGCCGCACGCCAGTTTGACACCACGTATTCACAATTGATTCCAGCCTTGAAAAAAGCTGGCATTGATATGAATCGTAAAATGTTGGCCGAAATTGCGGTTTCTGACATTCAGGCATTTGAGCAAATCGTCGCTCAATGCAAAAAAGCTGCTTAGTCACCAAGTGAATGCTCGCTTAAGCAAGATCCACAAAGATTTTCAGCAAGCTCTCACCAAAGCCAAATCGACCAAAAGTCTAGAAGAGCTGAAGGTGACCTTTTTGGGTAAAAAAGGCCACCTTACGCAAAGCCTTCAGTCCATCAAAGACTTGCCTGCATCGGATCGTCCTGCTTTTGGCCAAGAGGTCAATCAGCTCCGCGATCAATTAGAATCGGAGTTGGCGGAAAAAAAGCAAAAATTGGTGGATCAAGAAATCCAAGACAGCATTGAAAAATCATCCATCGATGTGGGTTTGCCTGGGTATCAAGCGCAGCAAGGCCATTTGCATCCCCTAAGCCAAACCGAACACAAATTGGTGAAGATTTTTTCTTCGCTGGGTTTTTCAGTGGAAGAGGGCCCCGACGTCGAAACCGATCACTACAATTTCGAAGCGCTTAATTTCCCCCCCAATCATCCAGCGCGCGACATGCAAGACTCATTCTTTGTAGAAAGCGGGCATGTTTTGCGCACGCACACGTCACCGGTTCAGGTGCGCTTTATGGAAAAAAAGGCGCCACCGATTCGCATCATTTCACCGGGCCGCGTGTATAGACATGATTCAGACACAACCCACTCACCCGTGTTTCACCAGGTTGAAGGCTTGTGTGTTGGACCCAATATTACATTTGCCCATTTAAAAGGCACGCTTGAAGCCTTTGTGGAGATGATGTTTGGCCCCAAAACCCCCATTCGGTTTCGTCCAAGTTTCTTTCCTTTTACCGAACCCAGTGCAGAAATTGATGTGATGGGCCCCAACGGCCAATGGATGGAAATTCTAGGGTGCGGTATGGTGGATCCCAATGTTTTTGAAGATATCGCCAAAACATGGTCTGAAAAACATCCAGATATGGATGCAGCCCAAAATCCTTACAACCCTGAAAAAATCTCCGGTTTTGCGTTTGGTATGGGCATCGAACGCATCGCGATGATTCAGTACGGTATCAAAGATATCCGGTTGTTTTTTGAAAACGACACGCGTTTTTTAAGACAGTTTTAGAAAGGCACCCAACCCATGCGGATTCTCCTTAGCTGGCTCAATGATTTCTTTTCTCAAGATTTATCCCTTGAACAAGTGCAACAAGCTTTGCTTTCGGTTGGCATCGAAGTCGATGAAATCGAGCTCAAAGGCCAAGGCTTAGACCATGTGGTGGTGGCTCAAATTGAGTCTTTCGAAGCCCACCCCGACGCTGAAAAATTGTCTTTGTGCAAAGTCAATGATGGCACCGAAGTGTTGGACATTGTTTGTGGGGCAAAAAATTTTGAGGCCGGCGACCGTGTGGCACTGGCAAAAGTTGGTGCAAAATTACCCAACGGCTTGAAAATTAAAAAATCCAAAATTCGAGGCCAGGCCTCGTTTGGTATGCTTTGCTCTGCCGAGGAACTTAATTTGGATCAAACTTCAGACGGCATCATGATTTTGGATCAAGACTTAAAGCTAGGCACACCCATTGCCGATGCGTTAAAACTTCGTGACGCGGTTTTTCATTTGGATTTAACCCCCAATCGGGGTGACTGTTTTAGCGTGGTGGGTGTAGGCTATGATGTAGCCGCAGCAACCCAAGCCGCTTTTTCACCCAAACCCAAAACAACCCTGCCATTGGAAGAAATTAGTCTTTCTTTGGAGGTGACCGCCAAATCGGCCTGCACGTTTTATAGCATCAGCAAATTGCAAGATGTGAATGTCGAGCCAAGTCCAGCATGGCTGCAACATCGATTGGAAGCCATTGGTTTGGCCTCTAAAAACAACATCGTGGACATCACCAACTATGTCATGATGACCTACGGGCAACCGCTGCACGCCATGGACGCCGATCAGGTTGAAGGCAAGCTGGTGGTTCGCATGGCCCGAGAGGGTGAAAAAATCGTTTGTTTGGACGATCAAGAATATCAATTGACCCCTGAAGATTTGGTCATAGCCGATGATCAAGGCTTGTTGGGCATTGCGGGCATCATGGGCGCCAAGCGAGGCAGTGTCACTGAAAACACCAAAAATGTACTGTTGGAGAGCGCCTATTTCGATTCGACCACCATTCGAAAAACTTCCCGTCGACTCATGCTTAGCAGCGATGCCTCCAAACGCTTTGAACGAAAAATTGATCGCCAGCATGTGCTGGATTATGGTTTGCATGCCGCCAGCTTGATGCGTGACCATGCCAAAGCAGATTACCGTGGCACCGACTTTACAGGCAAAGCCGTCAAAGAAAAGCGAACCGTGATGGTTCATGCGCGCACCATTGAACGCGTGCTTGGTCAACCCATTGACAATGCGCACACCTATCTTCAGCGGTTGGGTTTTTCGCTGGAAAAAATGGGCGAAGGTTGGCTGGTGGAAGTACCTTCACGACGGCCTGAAATCGAACGAGAAATTGACTTAATTGAAGAAATTGCCCGAATCTACGGATACGACCATCTCTCTTCGAGTCTCCCCCCCATGGGCCAAGTGCCCACACTGGATTCACCGTATGCGCAAACAGAAATGATGCGTGTTGGGCTGGCGGGCTTTGGGCTGGATGAGGTAAAAACCTACAGTTTCATGCAAGCGGCCGATGTTCAACACTTTGAGGCCATTGCGTTGTCATCCACCCCCATATCCATCACCAATCCCATTACGCCGGATTGGACCCACATGAAAGCCTCACTGATTCCCAATCTGATGCGAATTTGGGCCCACAACCATGCGCATCAAGCGGTCCGTGGTGCTTACTTTGAAATCAGCAAAGTGTTTGGCTTGGATCAAGCGCGGCAACCCATCGAGCAACCACGTTTGGGCATTGTTTTGGCGGGCGAAAAACGCAGCGCACGCTGGAACACCCAAACCACCCCTTACGATTTTTATGATCTGCGCCAACTCTTAACGCAGTACAACCAAACCTTTCACCAATCCATCACCCTCCAAACCGAAGCCTTGCCTTCTTGTTTTCACCCTGGCCAGGCCGTGAGTTTGTACAGCGACGATACATACGTAGGCGCCATGGGTATGGTCCATCCGCGCATTGCCCATGCCATGAACATCGCTGGTCCTGTGTACGCGCTAGAAATGGATCTGTTTATAGAAACAGCCCAAAAAATTCTTTTTCAACCGTTTTCCAACTTTCCAAGCGTGCATCGCGATTTGGCTTTCGTTGTCAGCGAAGAAACATCCAATGCTCAACTAGAGGAAACGTTGCAATCTTTGCGCATGCCCTTTGATGTATCCTGGGATTTGTTTGACTGCTACCGTGGCAAAGGCATCGACAAAGGGCAGAAAAGTCTTGGCTACCGCTTTGCCTTTTCCAGTGTAAAAAAGACACTCTCAGATAAAGAAATAGACAAGCAAATCCACCGCATCATCCAAACGATGGAAAAAGCCCATAATGCCAGCGTCCGAGGTGCATAACGCCCAAGTCGAAAAACATTCGACAACTACTTGAAATAAACACCACTAGCACCCCGAATCCATTGACTTTTCGACAGTAAATTGGGTATAACCAAAGGAGACATGGACCCCATTATTCCAGACAAATATTTCTATAAAATTGGCGAAGTTGCCGAAATTACGTCACTTGAGCCATACGTTCTTCGCTATTGGGAAACCGAATTTCATCTGAAATTGACCAAAACCAAAAACAATCAGCGCCTGTATCAAAAAAAAGACATTCGACGAATTCAAGACATTAAAAAGCTGTTGTACGAAGAAAAATTTACCATCAAAGGTGCCAAGAAAAAACTCAAAGACTTGTCCAAAGTCAGACGCGAAGAAAAGAAAAAACCCAAAAATCAAATGGGCTTGCTGGACAACGTAAAAAGCTTTGCCTCCGACCGCGAAGTGTTGTCGCGACTCCAACAAGATGTGGAAAATGCATTAACCATCTTGGACAAAGAATATCAGCCATTTGATGGCCCCAAAGGATCTTAAATCACTATGCAAATCACCATTACGCAAGCAGCAGCCCAGGCCATTTTGGACCTAAGAGAAAAACAAAAAGACCCTTCACTTGGCATTCGTTTGGGTGTTGTGGGCGGAGGATGCGCTGGTTTTTCCTATAAATTGGATATGGAAACCTCTCCCAAAGACAGCGATGTGGTTTTTGAAAAAAATGGTGCGCATGTTTACGTAGACCCCAAAAGCTTAAAAATCTTGGATGGTGTGGAGCTGGATTATTTCAACACCATGACCCAACGTGGTTTTCGATTTAACAATCCCAATGCCACCACCACGTGTGGTTGCGGCTCTTCCTTTGCCAAGGATCGCTAAAACGTTCATAGAAAGATCAACATGACCAAAGATTGGATTAAAGCCGCAACCATTGCCGATTTTGCCGAAAAAAGTGGCCTCGACCTAAAATTAAAAGGCAAGCCCGTGGCTCTGTTTAAAACCGATGAAGGGTATTTTGCCATCGAAAACGCCTGTTACCATCAAGGCGCACCCATTCATGATGGCTTTGTACAAGATTGCGTGGTCACCTGCCCATGGCACTCGTGGAAGTTCAATCTAAAAAACGGCGAATGCACCCGCGACGACTCCTTGATCATGCGAACCTATAAAGTCAAAGTCGAAGACCAAGATATTTTTGTGTGGATGTAGGTAAAACGGATTTTAAAAGACCTTCCTCACGCTTTGAAAGGACAAAGCCCATCAAGCGTAAAGAAGGTCTAAAAAACTGATTTTCCAGTGATGAAAAGGGTGGTTGATTTACTCAATCACGCAGTCGTAAAAGTCGCTGTATTCATACGAAAAATCACTTTCATCGTCGACTTTGCAAGTCACATCTTGAAAACCCAGTGCATCAATCATGGAAAAATTGTATTTTTCGATGTCAAAATTGCTGTCATCCAGTTGCATGTCCACAACCACAAAAGACTCACCCTGGTATTCAATGTATACATTGCCATTTTGGTTGTAGCATGAATCAAAAGCGTAGCTGTCACCATCATCGTTGACTGTGACCTTTTCACATATTGCTCCTGTAACACTGCTGTAGCTTTCAAGGCCACTGAGCAAGTAATCATAGCTATAGGTGCCAATGTTTTGTTCAGCCTGATTGGTGATCTGGGTCGTACAGGAGGACTGGCTATTGTCATAGCGAAGCTGATCCACACCAGCAATTTTTTCATCCTCAATGATGATGGCGCCTGCATAGGAGCATGTGGTGGTTTCGGTGATGGTTCCATTGGGACCATCTTGATAAGTATACTCATAGGTGTCTTGGTCGAAACAATCAAAATCGATGGTGGTAACATTGGCCTGAACTGTGACGCAGCTTGCGGGCAAAGCATCACTGTACCCACCAAACGATACATTCACCGTATTGGCAGTGCCCATCAACTTCGGAAAAAGATTGGACAATCGTCTGTGTTCTTTTTGGGTGTCTGAATTTTGTGTTTTGCTGAGAAGTTGAAAGGCTGGCTGTCCACCCGTCTGGTTGATGCTGTTCTCTGCAATGTTTTCAACATTGGTAGGAGATAATGTACCGGTTGCTTCAGAAAAAGAAACTTTGGTGGGGTCTTTGGTGCCCAAAGAACTGCTGGAAGCAGGCCCACTGTCACTGCCCCCACATGCACAAAGCATCAATACGCCCAAAGTGGTTAAAACGGTTGATAATGTTTTCATGATGTATCGCTCCTTCTGATCTCCCTTAAAGAGACCCATGTTTGATAGCCTCAGGCAGAGAAAGCAATCGACTGATTATCGAACCACACGTCCAAAAAACATGCGCTTTTTACCCCTCAGAGGCGTCTGTTGTTATCAAAGCCTAAATAGAGCAAGACGCATGCCAATGGATTATTGGCATTGCAAAGATAGAATCAACGAGAGGATTGAGCTTCGAATGAGGATAAAATATAGATATGAAGTGAAGTTTTTTAAATGGTCGGGACGAGAGGATTTGACCTGGATTTTCCCTGACCTTTGGGTCAGAGAAAACCAGGCATAAGCCGCGTACTAAGTCGCTAACGCTCCAAGTACGGCTCGTCAGATTTCCCCTGGCTTTCAGCCAGATGAAAATCTAGACATAAGTGAATCTAGTTCCTACGTCACAAGATTCACTAAAAACCTCTAGGAGGTTCAAATAAACTGAGCTTCGAATATAGAAAAGAAGGATGGATGGAGTGAAGTAGTTAAAATGGTCGGGACGAGAGGATTTGGTCAGATTTTCCCTGATCTTCGATCAGACAAAATCTGGACATAAGCCGGGTGCTAAGTCGCTAGCGCTCCAAGCACCGCTAAAACCTCCAGGAGGTTCAAATAAACCGAGCTTCGAATGAAGATAGCAATAGATATGGAGTGAAATTCTATAAATGGTCGGGACGAGAGGATTTGAACCTCCGACCCCATGTCCCCCAGACATGTGCGCTACCAGGCTGCGCTACGCCCCGACAATTATGTTTCCTGCCTGTGTAAATGGAAACAGCCGTGTTCTAGCACTTTGAAAGTTGTTTGGCAACAACCTTCAACCCACAAACAACTGCATCCGTAGGATGCAGTTGTCCTTTCCCCCACAAGCACAACAAGCCAGCGTGAAACCCTATAGCCGATGAGGGCGCCGCCAGGCAAATAAAGCACAGCGAAGCGAGCCATTGCCTGGCGGTGCCCTCATCGGCCCACTCGTACCACCCTAAAAAAAAGCCCCACCAAAAGGCAGGGCTTTTAAAGAGTATTTTATAGAAAAAAATTCTATAAAAAAATCCGTTACTTCAAAGTTCCTTTGAACTCTGGAGAAGGACGGAAACCTACAGTTTTGGAAGCAGGAATGTTGATTACTGCGCCAGTTTGTGGGTTACGACCTTTGCGAGCTTTGCGTGAACGCACTGTCCAGGTACCAAAACCAGGATAGGTGAAGCGTTTGTCTTTTTTGATGCCTTTGGAAAGATTGGTGAAAATTGCATCAGCAACTTCGTTGATGGCAGCTTTGGAAAGCTCACGGTGTTTTACAGAGTTAGCAACTTTTTCGATTAGTTCAGCTTTAGTCATGTTGACTTCCTTTC
Organism: uncultured Bdellovibrionales bacterium; assembly: GCA_964497185.1. GTDB lineage: Bacteria > Bdellovibrionota_G > JALEGL01 > JALEGL01 > JAGRMV01 > CAZCBX01. The sequence goes on from CAZCBX010000004.1 coordinate 56,291, forward strand.
TAATGGTGAAAACAGATGATTCGCTAAGCCCCTTTGGCTAAGGTTTATCTGTCCATGGCTAGAGTTGTAACAATGTAAAAAAACAATGTCAAATCAAATCTTGCTAAAGTCCAGTCTAGGCTTGACCTCAAGGATCATGAAAAACTAAGTCTGTCAACAAAAAGGATGCGCTTGATTCGAGCTGTTATTGGCATGGGTGCTACGGCAGCTCAACAGGGGTCGGAAGCCCTTTATAGTCAAGGTTTTCTTTAAAATCGTCCGGATACATTTGCTGATAAAAATAGAGGTTTCGAAGGATTAATTTAATGTAAGTACGGGTTTCTTGAATGGGAATCATTTCAATCCAGAGATCGGCCGGAAAATCAGCCAGCTTTTTTTTCCAGCGTTTGGCCCGCGTGGGTCCGGCATTGTAGGCACTCAATGCCAAGGGCAGGTGCTGCTCAAAGCGGTCTAAATTTTGTTGGATGTACTGGCTGGCCCAGGGCACGTTAAAAGTAGGATCCCACAACAAGCCTTCTTGAAATGGCATATTGAGGGTTTGCGCCATTTGTTTGCCTGTAGACGGAAGCATCTGTAAGAGACCGCGTGCGTTGGCCGGGCTTTGGGCTCTGGGATTAAAAGCACTTTCTTGTTTGGCAATGGCGGTGATCAAAAGTTTGGGTACGTTCTGTGTGTCGGCCGATTGGATATACGATGCATAGGGTTGATAAGGGAAAAATACATCGAGCAAAGGTTGTTCTAAACCATGCTGGCCCACACGTTCATTGATGAGCAAATAAGCATGATTCATGGAGTGCAGATGCATTAAATCGCGCTGGTGAAGGTAGCGCATGGTTGCGTACAAAACACTGGGCGTGTCCAAACGGTGGGCCACCAACCAATTGGCGGCCCAGGTATGAAACCCAATACCCAAGTAAAGATCCAATTGATCGTGCGCGGGGCTCAGCTCGCCTCCTGCATAGATTTGATCCACGGCTGGATTGGCGATGGGTATGGTGCGGGTGGTCAGCGTGGCATAGTAGGTTAGTGGATACAGCGCGACAAGGGTGTCGAATTGTTTTTTGGCCTCTTGTTTTTTGCCTTGGGCCAATAGCGCTTTGCCCAACCAGTAATGATCTTGTGCACGAACCAGAGGGCGAAGTGCCAGGGCTAAGTCGCGTTCAAAAAAACGCTGTGCTTGTTCAAATTGATCGCTGTGCATGGACCAAAGGCCCGCTTTGACCCAAGCGCGGCTTGCGTAATCGCTTTCTGCATACTGATGGCCCAATGTTTCATATTGAGCAATGGCCTCAGCGTATTTTTGGGTGTCTTCAAAAATCCTGGCGCGCATGTAGGCCACGTTGGGTGCTTTGTCATGGTAAGGATATCGCTTTTGGAACACGGCCAAAAGGGTTTGCGCGTTTTGATTTCGGTCATCGTTCCACAATTGCCGACCCATTTCATAGAGCCAATCGGGTGGAAAAGTGGTGAGCGTATGGGCCCATTTTTTTTCAAAAGCGCTAGAAGAAGTTTTGGGTAGCCATTGGGCCATGCTCTCTTGAATTTCAAGGGCAGCGGTTGAAAAAGGATAATCGGTGGCAATGCTTTGCCATGTTTTTAACATTTTGCTCGTTTGGCCTTTTTGCTCATATTTTTGTGCTTTTTTAAAAAGTTCGGTGGCCTTTACAGTGACCGGTGTTGTTAAAACGGTGCCCACGGAATCTTCTTGCGTGGAAGAGCCAACGGCTGGAATTTGGTTGGGCAAACGTTTGGCAAGTTCTTGTTGAAGGTACTGGCGAGAAACGGTGGACAATGTTTTTTTGGTTTGATCCAGCCAGGTCTTGGCCACCCAAACTTTGTGACGCTCCAGCTGGCCAGGATGACGATCCCACAACGCGAGTTTCTGTTCCACCTCCCACGTGGAATCGTGCCATGATGCCTGCGTGCTTTCAAATAGGCTTTGAGCATAGCGTGCCAATGCATAGTCGTCGGCATAGGCAGTGGGCAGGCGGTAGGCCACTTGATCGAGCTGGTCGCCAAGTGTGGTCCAAAAGGGGTCGTTGGGGTTCATGGGCTGGGTTTCCAGCAGAGCAAATAGCATGATAAACTGGCCCCAGCTCGCCAACGTATGATCTTTGGGTAGTTTATCAAAGAAGCTTTCTGCCGAGGCATAATCTCGATTTTGAGCCGCGATCCATCCCTGAATCCAAGCATCTCGGTGCTTTTGTTTTGGGTTTTTAGAGGGATTTTGCGCAAGCCATTGCGCCAATTGTTTTAACTGCGTGGCGCTGGCGGACTGCAAATCCATGCGCGGGTAGCGTAAATCATCCACCACAACCACTGGATCGGGCTCATTTGAATTTGCAAAGAGTGGGGGATGAAGTACAATGGTGAGGCTGAACAAGGCTGTTGCCCATGGCAATGCAACAAAGCGAAGACATTTCATGATGGCTGAAAGGTAGCATAAAAAAATGACAAAAAAAAATATTCAGGTGGTTCTCGCCATTCTCGTACTCACAGCATTGATTGTGGGTGGGCTCTATTATTTTAATCAACAGAAAAAAAATCCTTTGGTCCAGCCCACTGTTAAAACACCCACGGCTCAGGTTGCCACCACCTCGTTTCGCATCGATGAAGTCAAAGTGGATGAGCGAGACGACAAAGTGGCTTTATTGGTCAAACGCGTGAACAAATACCGCGTTCGATTTGATGACGATAAAAAAGGTTTTACGCTGGTTTTTCCAAACACCAGCCAGTCACTCAACCAAACAGAATGGTTGGAACCCCACCCTTGGATTCAATCCATTCGTGTTGAAAGTCAAACGTTTCGTGGACAGCCATCGGTAGAAATTGCCGTTCGCACCATCGAAGATTTGGCATTTTTTGATCAATTTCAAAACAATCAATTAACCATGGAATTTCAAAACACGAAAATGACCGCGGCGCCTTCAGCTCAAGCTGATAAGAAACCCAAAGTGGCTCAAGCCCCGAAGCCTACAAGACAACGCGCAACGCCTGCACCCAAACCCAAACCGGCAGCCAAACCTGCACCAAAACCGGCACCCAAGCCCAAACCCGTTGTTGTGCCCACCCCGGCACCGAAACCGAAACCAACGCCACTTCCCGATCCAGAGCCCATTGAGTTGGATCAGCCTGAGCCCATGGTCGATACGTCCAATGACTTTAATGACTTTCCAGTCATCGATGACAGTGAACTCAATTCATTGGATGCGCTGCCGGATGATTTTCAAGCCCTGGACGACACCAACGACTTTGAGGTTAACAACAACCAAGGCAATACCCAAGATGATGTGATGGATGTCATGGATGATTTTGGTGGGGATGAAGAAGTGGTGAGTCTGATGGATTTGGAAACCAGCTTTTCTCTGGAAGAGGACACCAGCACCAATGACGATGTGGCCATGGTGGACCCATCGGACGGTAAATTCGACATGGGCACGGTGGAAGCCCAGGCCTCAAAAATTCAAGCCATAGAAGTGGGACGAGAAAGCGGAAAAACCAAAGTGGTATTTCGCCGAGAACAAAGCACGCCATACAAAGTGTTTAAACTGGCCAACCCTTCGCGCATTGCGGTGGATTTTAAAGACGCCAAAAGCGCTGTAAACGAAAACTGGAATCTGGCCGGGACGTCCATTGATCGCATTGAAACCCAAGAATTTGCCAACGGTGACAGTTCATTGGTGCGCGTGTTGTTTTATTTAAACACAGCGCCAGAATATGCTGCCCGTAAAGAGGGTACATCCTTGGTGATTGAACTGCCGTAAGGTGTTTGGGTTTGGGTTAGGGTTTAGCCCTTAGTTTAAGGGTTAATCTTTAAGCCCTAAGGATAAAGTGTTCGTTGGTACCTCGGGCCATGCGTGCGCCAGCACGCCAGATCAACAGTCGACGCAGTTTTAGCCGTGCTCGGAGCGAAGCGACGTAGCACGAGGCTTATGCCATGATTTTTGTTCGCAAAGCGAACGGAAATCTGGCCGAGTCTCATGAAGCATCGGGTACCGAAGTAGAAGCGTCATTAAGTGGAAGTGAAAAAAGGTTTGGTACCTCGGGGGAGACTCGAACTCCCACAGTTATTCACCGGTGGATTTTGAATCCACTGCGTCTACCAATTCCGCCACCGAGGCAAGTGCCGTTGCTTTAAAGTTTGTTTGTATAGTAATGTTTTGAAATTATGTCAATGCGAAGTTTGCATTTGAAAAATGGACGTTTTTCAAAACATGCGCCCATCGCCTTGATGTTTTTTTATAAAAAAAGCTCCTTGCACAACATGCCCACGGCAAACAAAAGCACGAAAAAGCCAAACCCTTTTTTAAGCTTTTGACCCGAAATGTGTTTGTTTAGCGTCAGGCCGGTCAACAAACCCGTGATGGTGAGTCCACAAAAGATCCATAGTTGTGTCCATTGAAAGCTCAAACCCGATTGAAGGTCCCCGATCAAGCCGACAGAAGCATTGAGGAAAATAATCATCAGCGAAGTGCCCACGGCCGTTTTCATATCCAGCCGCGCCAACAAAACAAGTGCAGGTACAATGATAAATCCACCGCCTGCACCCACAAACCCAATGAATAGGCCCGTCATCAGGCCAAATACGCCTATATGCCAAAACGAAAGTTGTCCATCGGTGGTTTGAACTTTTTGGTTTCGTAGCATTTTCATGGATGCGCCCAGCATCAACAGGGCAAAAACACTGAGAATCAGTTGATCTTTTGTGACCGTGGGACTTTGCCAGACGATGTCAGGGAGGGCGTTGAGTATCCATCTTCGACTGATGTAGACGCCGATCAGCGAGGGCAGTGCAAAACAAAGTCCTGCTTTGACATCAATTTTGCCTTTGGCATAGTAAGAAACCGCACCCACCAACGAGGTGATTCCCACCACAAAAAGCGAGTACCCTGTGGCAAGGTGGGCTGGCATGTGAAAGAGGTAGGCAAAAATGGGCACGGTTAAGATGGAGCCGCCTCCACCCAGTAAGCCCATTAACAAGCCAGCAACAACGGTACAAACATAGCCGATGATTTCAGCCATGGGTTATTTTTTTCTCAACGGCAGTTTTAAGTAAGACATTTGATTTTCTTCAGCGGGTGGAAAAGCACCGCCGTTGACATTGACCTGAATGCTGGGCAAAAGCAGTCTGGGCGCGTTGAGTGTTTGGTCACGCTGCGTGCGAAAGGCAACAAATTCCTCTTCGGAAGTGGATGCCTTCAGATGAATGTTTGTTTTTTTGGACGCGCCAATGGTTGTTTCCCATGCGAGATCTCTTCCGCCTGGTTGATAATCGTGCCCAACGAACACGCGCGTTTCATCCGGCAGTTGGTAAAGCTTTTTGGCGATGGAATGGTACAACTGTTGGGCACTGCCTTTGGGGAAATCACAGCGGCCCGTGCCAAAGTCTGGCATAAAAAGCGCATCGCCTGTAAACACCATGTCATCGATGTGATAAGAAGTGCATGTAGGCGTGTGACCCGGTGTATGAATGGCTTTTAAGGTGATGCTGCCAGCTTCGAGGATATCTCCATCCCCCAGTAAAATGTCAAACTGGCTTCCATCCTGGGCTAGCTCTGTCATGTTGAGCATCGTGAAAAATGTTTTTTGCACTTCGGTAATGTGTTGACCAATCACAGACTTTGCGCCTGGAAAGATTTTGAGCAAATCCGGCGTGCCGGTGAGATGGTCGGCATGGGCGTGGGTATCGATGACGTAATGAACTTTCAGCCCATGGGTTTTGACAAAGTCTTCCACCAGCTTAATGCTGTCATGCCAATAGGTAGAACTTGCGGGGTCATAATTTAATACAGGATCAAAAATCACTGCATCTTTGGTGGCGGGATCATAGACAACGTAAGTGAGGGTGGAGGTGTCGGTATCAAAAAATGCTTCGACTTGTTTCATTGTTTTATCCTTATTGGTTCCATGGCATTTTGGCAAGCATCATACCCATGCCACATGTGTTGGTGACAGCTGAAAACATCAGGCCCACAGCGATAAAACCACTTAACCCATAGAAATAAGGATGCACCAAACTTCCCAGTACGATGCCTGTAAAAACCAAAAAACCAGCCGTCAATCGAACCTGACGCTCCAACGACCATGTTTGGCTTGTGCCTTTGACGGTGTCATGGCCTTGTGCTTTCCATGCGGCCAAGCCACCCTCTATGACTTGAAAGTGATCAAAGCCCATCTCATGCAGTGTGTTGGCTGCTTTGCATGCGCGATTGCCCGATTGGCATAGAATGAGATAGGTTTTATTTTTTTGGAGTTTTGAAGCTTCTTCGTCAAAACGGGTCAACGGCGCGTGGTGGCTTTCGGCAATGTGTTCAGAGGTGAATTCTGAGCGTTCACGCACGTCCAAGACGATGCATTGATCATTTTCCAACTTGCTTTTGGCCTGAGCCACATCAATAAAATCTGGGTTCATTCTGACTCCTTGAGATTTTGTGGTTTTTTCTTTATAATATAACTATATAACCATTTGGTTATATAATCAAGTGATGAAAAAGAAAAAAACACTCGCCGCGCATGACATTGATTCTGTGGCTCAAAAATTTAAGGTGCTCTCGGACCCCTCCCGTTTGTCCATTGTGGCGCTATTAATGGATGGCCCCTTAAAAGTATCGGATATCGTGGAAAAAATGGACTGCAGTCAGCCGAATGTAAGCAAGCATTTGCAAATGCTTTATCAGGCTCAAATGGTGAGCCGCACGAGAAAAGGCAGCCACGTATTGTACGAAATTTCAGATCCACGGGTGTACAAGCTTTGTGATGTGATGTGCCAGTCCATCAAATGAAACGCCTTGGCGCGCATTGCCTGATAAACCAATGATTTTAAAACAACGAAAGATACGGCGGTCGTTATTCTTTGTTGAGAATAAACAGCAAGCCCCTTCGTTGATGAATGGGAATGGATATATCGCGCGTGGCGCCAACGTGACCGGGCTTGTTGACTTCCAAATGCATTTTTTGGTCGGCGTGGACCAAAAAAGTGGTCAAAGGGGTGGAGTCGGATATTTTTTTCCCGTTAATTTTTACAGTGGCGCCCGGTGGATTGCTGATGATTTCTAAAAACGCCGTTTTGGGACCAGGGCTCTGTGGAAAGGTGGTTTTTTCCAAATCCAGCACTTTTTCTTTGGCTTCTTTGACCGTGAGTATGGTGCGGTAAGCGGGCGCTTTTTTTTCAACGGTTTTGACGGGCGCATCATCAAAAAGAGACTGTTCTTCTTCTTCGATGGTCATGGGCTCCATGGGTTCAGGCTCAGCAGGCCAAAACACCCAAATGGCCATCATGGTAATGCAGAAAATGGAACACAAACTGCTCCAAAAAAGGACGCTGTTTTGTCGCCATTGGACATACCAAGGGTCTTGTATTTTTGGCATGGTGTAGCCCCGTGTCAAAGTGGGAGAGGGGTGCAATTCAGAGGTGGCTTCAGAAGCAACAGGATCGTCGCCCACGGCAGGCTGCGCTTGGTCTTTGAGATTGGGCAGCGTGTCGGGAGAAAAGGGAGGTTCGGTGGCCTCAGGATCTTCTTCATTCAGGTCATCATCGTGATCAGATGATGCTTGGGCGGCCGTTGGTGGGGAATAAATTTGATTTTCTGCCGCCACTTCCAGCATGTCTTGATCATCGTCTGATGATAGCTCGATGGGCGATGAATCTTGCGCTTGGTCTGTTTCCAGTTGCTCTTCTTCATTTTCATTGAGCGCCATGCTGTTAGCAACGGATGCTTCTTGGGGGGCGTGTTCTTCGCTTTTTTCTTTGGGTGCATCCACCCCGGAGAAATCAAAGAGGGAAGAGGCGGCTTCATCCTCCAGCACAAGATCTCCGTATGCGTGCAGCGTGTGGAGCATAATGCGTGCTCCCGAAGCGGTCGTGGCTGGTCCCCATTCTTGGGTTTGTGGATGTTGATCTTGCAGTTTTTCAAGAACATCTTCGGTGATCATGCAACAGCCGGGGCTTAGTTCGCGAATTAGATCCTTGGCGTCTGTCACCAAAGAACTTTGCGGGCCGCGTAAAATAAGTATGCTGTAGGTACAAGAGGGCTCTTTGAGGCAATCTTGTAAAAAGAGCAGGGCGGTTTGCGCCGCGTAGTGGGCTTTGCCAAAAATGCCCAGGATCCTTTTTTTCTGACCAAATTTTTTGCCTTTGTGCTCTGCAATGAGCTCGGTCAGCTTTTGTTCGTGTTCAGGATCAATGACCGCGTACACGCCATAATACATTCTTTCTTGCGTCATAAAAAATTAAATTTATCATGATACGAAACATTTGCCCAAATCTTTCAGTTTTGTTAGAAGCGTCAGCATGGCTAAACCAATGAAAAAAGAAGAGCTGCGACGTCCAGATGCATTTGTCCAGTGGATTGACTCAAGTGCCCAGTGGATGAAAAAGCACACGCGATTGCTGTGGATTTTTTTGGCGTTGGTGATTGCTTCAAGTGTCACCGTGTGGATTGTCATTAAAAATCAAAACATGGAAAACAAGCTGGCTGCAACCGCCTATTATGAGCTGATGCAAAAAGCGCCAGCCTCAGCTGAATCCAATTCAACGCAAGACTGGGCACAATTTCTGCCCGAAGTTCAGGCTTTTGTGGAAAAGCATGGCAGCGCTGATTTGGCCGCACCGGCACTCATGCTTTTGGCCAAAGCGCACTACGCCACGGGCGATTTTAAAAGCGCACAAGCGACGTATCAACGAGCGCTGGATGAACTGGATGCCGATTACCACTATTTGGCCAAAGAGGGCATCGCGCTTTCGTTGCAAGCTCAGGATCAGATGGATCAAAGCATCGAACTTTTAGAAACATTGGCCAACAACACAGACAACCCCTTGCAAGAAATGCACATGTGGTACCTGGCCCTGGCTTATCAGGCCAAAGGTGATCAAGACCAAGCGTTAAAAACGCTTCAAGCGTTTGAGCAAACATTTCCCACTTCTGTATTAAAGGAAAAAGTTCAGACCGAAATTGCACTGCTTGAGCCTTCTCTATGAAGTTGTTGAAAGAGGCTTTGTGTCTTTTGCTGCTGATGGCAAGCAGTGGCGCCCAGGCATTTGAATATGTCGACGAAAAGGTTAGCTACGTTAATCATAAATTTTTAAGTTTCCGCGTTGGTTTGGGCACGCACACCTTTGTGGAAAACGATTTTGTCGATGGCAAACCTGGGTTTTCAGCCGTGCTGGGTCTACAACACACGGTTACGGACGGAATTGACTTGGAGTTTTATTATCAGTTCTCCACTTTCTTGTTTGACTCACCTGACCCCATTTTAACGGGTCAAACCATTGAAACGCGCACAGGCATGCATCAAGAGGTGCTTCGTGCAATTTTTTATTATCCACGCACCATGGCGCAACCATTTATCAGTGCCGGACTGGGCGGCTATCATTTTACAGGGCTGAACTCGGAAACCGTGTTAGATTTTGGTTCTTATGCCTTGCAAGCGCCCATTGGTGCAGGGCTGCGCGGGTATTTAAAAAAGAATGTTTTGTCTTTTCAATTTGAATATACCTATCACTGGATGTGGAACGACCAACAGTCCGATGAAACACTTTCCATTTTGGGCATTGAGGATTTCCAAGTGGATGGGTATTCACTCATGGCGTCTTTTACTTTTCACTGGTTTTAAAAAATGAAAAATCGCAACATCACCAACATTTCCCTTTCTTTATTGCCAATGATGATGGCTTTGTCGATGATCGCTGGTTGTGCCAAAGGGCCTTTGCGCGACATTCACCAATCTCGGTATGTGGGCGGCATTGGGGCGAAATTTTCAAAAAAGAATATTGGCTTGGCTTATTTAAGTTCAGGCCCCAATCGGTTGTATTGGGGCTTGTTGGATGGCACCGTGATGTGCGTGGATGCCCAGTCGCATAAAAAAAAGTGGTCTGCAACGTTGGACTCCTCGGTTTCAACCCCCATGGCCATTGGCCCAAACCGCTTGTATGTAGGCACGACCGAAGGTCGAATCTGGGCCCTGGATCGCGAAACAGGCAAGACGATATGGAATAAGTCGTATGGCCGAAGCGCGCGGGGACCCATGGCCCTATGGCAAGATGCGCTGGCTTTTGTTAGTCTCGACGGCAAGTTGACCGTGTTGCAGGCAGAAACGGGTGAATTGCTGCTTCAGGAGAGCTTTTTTCAGTCTCAATCGTTTACCGCGGCTTTTGCCATGCGTTCAGCACCCCATTCAGATTATTGGGTATTGGCTTTGCCCAGTGGTGAAATTTTGGCATTGGATGCATCTTACAGTGTGATCTGGAAACAGTCTTTTCCCACCACCCAAAGCAAAAACAATTTTTGGTCCACCGTGGCTTCGTTGGATGTTCATCCCGATGGTACTTGGGTGACACCAGTGATGAAGCCGCCTTTTCTATTGGATGCACAGGGCCAAGTATTGAGCACGTTGGACTCCGTGGTTTCGCAAACCCCACCGGCCAAACTTAATAACCAACAGTGGCTTTGGGCGCATCAAGACGGTATTTTTAAGGTGGATATGAATACGCGTCAACTTTTGCAAACGTATGCTTACAGTCAACCCAGCCCGCTTTTATCCATTCAAGCAAAAGAGGACACTTGGTATACCCTAACCGCAGATGGATCGTTGGATGTGTACAATCCAGACAAAGAGCAAACCCTGTGGACGTACCGAACCCAGTCTCCGGCCAAGGGTCAGTTGCATGCGTTGTCAGAAGCGTATTGGTTTTTAAATCAGCGAGGCCAGCTGTTTGAAATAATGCCGTAGAAAAAATCTGGCCACCAAGAAAAACCTATGCTACATGAGAAAATCCTAATTCGGCGGGGTAGCTTAAGTTGGTTAGAGCGGGTGCTTCATCGTTACTTAAGTCGGAGGGTTCGACGAGCATACTTTGCGAAGGCAAAGTTAATCAACTGTTTTTTTTGGCCGGTGACCTGCCGCAGGTAGGTGGACAAAAAAAATCCTTACGAAGCGGCAACACGAGAGTGTTGCAAATCCCTTCGGGTATCTCTGAACGTGTGCGCGGGCAGAGTTAAAAGAAGTAGTGTTGGTGAAAAACTTATGCTACATGAAAAAATTCAAACTTGGCGGGGTAGCTCAGTTGGTTAGAGCGGGTGCTTCATACGCACTAGGTCGGGGGTTCGAATCCCTCCTCCGCTACCATAGTTCATACTAAGATAAAAATAGTAGGCCCCAACC
>CAZCBX010000004.1:67550-149025 GCA_964497185.1 uncultured Bdellovibrionales bacterium
AGTGATGGGTTGTGCGATAGATGGGTTTCTTCCTATGGAGAGATGGGTTGGTTGGGGGAGGGTGAGAACCCCCGATGGGTTCGACGACGGATGGCCGGTGGCGGCCATTGATAAAAAGTAGGCTTATTGGCGAAGCCGATAAGGCTATCTTTGGGAAGCGAGCGACGGCGCAAGCCGTTGCTAAATCCCTCCTCCGCTACCATAGTTCATACTAAGATAAAAATAGTAGGCCCCAACCGATGGCTCGCTTCGCTGCGCTTTATTCGGTTGGGGCCTACTATTTTTATCCCGGAGTGATGGGTTGTGCGATAGATGGGTTTCTTCCTATGGAGAGATGGGTTGGTTGGGGGAGGGTGAGAACCCCCGATGGGTTCGACGACGGATGGCCGGTGGCGGCCATTGATAAAAAGTAGGCTTATTGGCGAAGCCGATAAGGCTGTCTTTGGGAAGCGAGCGACGGCGTAAGCCGTTGCTATATCCCTCCTCCGCTACCATAGTTCTTATTAAGATAAAAATGATAGGCCCCAACCGATGGCTCGCTTCTTTCATGTGGAATAGCCTTCGGCTATATCATACTGCTTCTCAACGCCGACAAAAGCATTTGCTTTTGTTGTTGGTGGCGTTTCGAGATGCTTTATTCGGTTGGGGGCCTATCATTTTTATCCCGGAGTGATGGGTTGTGCGATAGATGGGTTTCTTCCTATGGAGAGATGGGTTGGTTGGAGGGGGGGGTGAGAACCCCCGATGGGTTTGATGGATGGTTGTCGTTGCTTGTGTGGGGGAGTCTGATAAAGAGGGGGCATGTCTTTGAATGAACATTTTGATTTGCTTTTAAAGCCGGGCAGGGTTGTGACCATGGATGGTGACCGTCGGGTGCTTTGTGATGCGGTGGTGGGTGTGAGGGGTTCGGATATTGCTTATGTCGGGCCTGCTGACGAGCGTTTTACGGCCGATGAGGTGGTGGAACAAGCGGATTCTATTTTGATTCCGGGGATGATCAATGCGCACACGCATGTTCCGATGACGTTGATGCGCGGGTTGGCGGATGATTTGGCGCTGATGGATTGGTTGCAAAATCATATTTTTCCCACGGAGGCGCAGTTTGTCAATGAAGAGTTTGTGTATTGGGGCTCTCGATTGGCGGCGCTGGAATTGTTTCAATGTGGGGTGACTACGTTTTGTGACATGTTTTATCATGGCGATCAGGTGGCGCGTGCGGCGCAGGATGCTGGAATTCGGGCCATGATTGGCGCGGATATTTCTCAGGCTTATCTTCAAGATCTTTCGCCTTCAGAGCGGATTGAGCGTGGGATTGCGTTGCATGAAAAGTACATGAAGATGTTTCAATCCTATGACCTGGTTACTTATGCACTCGGACCCCATTCACCTTACACCGCTAGCCCAGAATTTTTGTCGACGATTCGTCAAGAGGCGCTGGATCAAAATATTTCAATCATCATGCACATTGCCGAAACGCAACACGAAAAGGCCATGATTGAAGAGAATTTCGGTATCAAGATTGATTCACCCATCATGCATTTGCAAGACATGGGCTTTTTTGAACCGCACGTGGTGTCCATTCATACCGTCCACGCGACGGACCAAGATTTGAAAGTGCTACAAAAAAACAACGTTGGGGTGGTGCATTGCCCACAATCCAACTTAAAGCTGGGTTCAGGCTTGGCACGCGTGCCCGACATGCTTGAGCAAGGCATTGCTGTTGGTTTGGGCACCGATGGCGCGGCTTCCAACAATGATTTGGTGTTATGGGAAGAGATGTCATTGGCGGCCATGGTTCATAAAGGTGTTCACCAAGATCCTACATTGGTCACAGCCGAGCAAGCGTTTGCCATGACTACCTGTGAGGGCGCCAAAGTTTTGGGCATGCAGGATCAAATTGGATCGATTGAGGTGGGTAAAAAGGCAGATTTGGCATGGGTGGATACACGCTCTTTTCATCAAATTCCCGCCGCGAGCAATGTTTATTCACAGTTGGTGTACTCCACCAAGGCCAGCGATGTTTTTCATGTATGGGTCAACGGACAATGCAAAATGAAAGATCGACAGGTATTGGATCAAGATCAGCAGGAGATTTGCGCGTATGCTGTGCAAAAACGACAGACCATCGACAGCTTTTTGGCCAAGCGCAATGCTTAAGTTTGGTGCAAGAGAAAGACTTTTTGCCCTTGTTGAAGCAAAGCCTCAATGTCGCCCAGTGCTTGCGATAGCTTTAACGTATTAAAATCGTAAGATTGTCCCGGTACAGGCAGAGATGGCTGGTGCTCGGTTAAAATGACAAAAAAGCCATGATTGGGGCCCCCTTTGTGGTATTGGCCCGTAGAATGCAAATATCGAGGTCCTCGACCGACGGTGACCGTGACTTGATACGTTTGGCTCCATTGTTTCTGAAAGTCTTTTAATGTTTGCAATGTGGTTTGATTTTCAGGCAGATAGCTCAGCAGCGCGATGTAGGAAGGTGACTGCGCCTGGGATAAAAACGCATGCAGCGTTTTGGGATCCGATGCTTTGTCAGACAGGGCTTGTGCAATGGCGTCTTGCGGTGCATTCATGTCCAACATGGTGCGGGTTTGTTTTTTTGCCAACTCAACGTGGGGCTGGTCAAACGGATCAATGTTGAGCCAGTGGGCCAGCAAACTGGTCGCAATTTCCCAGCGAAACATCTCTCGGCCTACATCGTAAAAGTCATGGAGGGTGCTGACCGAATCTCGGTTGAGTATCAAAGACGCTTCGCTGGGTTTGGTAAAAACATGGATGTGCCGATCGCCATGCTGATCATCGAGGGTATCACCCACCACGGGCAACATGCCCATTTGATGTTTGCCCGTGCTTTCAGCCACGAGTTGTTCAATCCAAACTTCCATGGCACAAGCATCATCCAAGCCTGAAAGCACCAATTTGTCTTTGCCGTTTTCCATGGACCGATGGAGTTGCGATGCCAAATTCAAAGCATCATTGGCTTCTTGTTGAAAATGAGAAACATCCAGACGCTCAAACATTTTTTGCGTATTGCCACCCAAAAGGGCCAGAGGCACCAGGCCAAAATAAGACAAAGAAGAAAAACGGCCACCAATATCCGAAGGGTTGATAAACGTGCGAAGAAACCCGCGCTGCTTGGCCAGCTGCTCCAAGGGTGAGCCCGCATCGGTGATGGCAACATAATGATCACCCTGTGGAAAATGATGCCACAGGTAGGCAAGCAAACTATGGACTTCCAATGTGGTTCCAGATTTAGATGCCACCACAAACAAAGCCTGAGAAAAGTCTACCTTTGTATGCAGCTGTTTAAGGGCGTAAGTATCTGTGGTATCCAAGACATGCAACGTCCGTTTTTTTTCTTGATGGGGCAGCATTTGTGCAAACACTTCAGCGGCCAAACTAGAACCACCCATGCCCAAAAGAATCACGTGTGAAAACTCAATGGCATCTGCCCACTGCTGCAAGTCGGGCAAAACAGATGAAAACGTATCTTTGACATCAAGCCAGCCTAGGCGTTGCGCAATGTCTTTCTGAACGCGTGGGTCTTGGCTCCAAAGCGAAGCATCTTTTTGCCACAACCTTTGTATGGGGGAAGAGGAGTTCATTGTATTGATCATACCAGGCAAGCAAATACGTCGCCAATTATTCTTGGGCGCGGGTGATATCGGCACATAAGGGATGAATCTACGAGGTTTAAAACGTGTATTTCAGGCCTGCAGACAAGGTCCAGGCATTGATGGGGCCTTCAATGATGTGATACTGCCCTCGGGCATAGAAAGAATAGTGGCGCAAGAAAGTATAGTATTCAACCCCGGCACCCACCATGATGTTGCGAAAAAAGGTTTTATCTTCAAAATTGAAATCAGGATTGCTGTAATACACACCACCACCAATTTCGGCAAAAGGATACCAGCGGTTCATGGGGTATTGAAGTTTGGCCGCCAGTACATGAATGTAAGAATTCACGCCACCTTCCAAAATATCAAAGGGGCTGGCTTCGTTGATGCCGATGATGTTGATAAGCTCAATGCTGGCATACGGCAAAACATCCACGCCAAGATTAAAAGCCATTTGAAAACCAGGGTTTTGCGCAGAAAGCGTACGGCCCGTAAGGTTGAGCATACCAATGTCCGCGCCAATGGAAAAACCACGTTCTTTGTCGTCTTCTAAGCGTTTAAAATCACCAAACAGTTGATCTGCATGGGCAGATAAAGAAAACAAAGAGCAAATCAGAAGTGCAATAATTTTATTCATCATCATCCAGCTCGATTAAAGGTTAAAGGATAAACAGCTTCGACCACGGTGCCACCAGGGCTTGGGAAGGGCATGCGTCGAAAAACACCTGTCACGCATGTTTCAACCGGTGGGCTGTTGAGCGTGGTGCTTTGAATGCCAGCTTGGGTTACCCGGCCTGTTAAACCAATGGTAAAGTTTACACGAAGTTTACCGGCAAGATCCGGTTGACGTTGAATTTCACGCTCGTAACAGTACTGGATTTGTCCAAGGTAGTTTTGAATCACTTTGCTGATTTCTTCTTGGGTCAACGTGCCGATGACAGAAACTTGATCAGCATCAATTTTGGCCACAACCGAAGTTTTGTCATCACCGGTGCCGAAGTCTGCCAACCCATCGCCTTTGGCGCCGCCGCCACGGCCTTTGGTGGATAAGCCTCGGCCGATGCTGGCAGTTTTGGCGCCGCCGCCATCTGCGTTGCCTTTGATGCCTTTGCCTTGACGTTCCTTGGTTTCAGATGGCAAGCCAAACCGGTCAGATCGGCGGCCAATGTCTTTGCTCACGTCTTGTACGCTGCCGTCTACGAGGTCTTCAAACCCCCCAGACTTTGATTTCTGTTTGGTAAAAAAGCTCAAAACCCCGGCATTTTTTACTTTGTCCATTGACGGGCGCTGTACCTGTTTTTTCGCAGAAGACTTGCCTCGCTTGCCTTCGGCTCCACCGGCTCGCTTGCCCTCACCTTCACGGCCTGAGCCTTGTTTCACTTGTTTGGCGGCATCCTGCTGGGTGGAAGTGCCCTGAGAAAGCGAAGGTGTCGATACGATCAAAGGTTCGTAAGGCTTGGTTTCGGTGGGTTTGATAAGAATTTTTTGATATTTTTCCGGTAGATCTTCAATGGTTTTTTCTTCGTCTCCGCTGGGCAGTACAAAAAGCATAAACAGCAACAAAATGTGCAACGCCAAAGATACGGCCAACCATCGGTACAATTCTTTGTTGTCAAAACGTTCAATCAGCGGGGCGGGGCGGATGTGCTGGGGTTTTTCAATTTCTTCAAAATAGATTTGAACGTCCTGAAGGTAGAGCACGCCTTTGGTTTCGTGCGGCAACGAGTAAGTGGTAAGCTGATCACTGTTTTTGCCAGACAAACTTGAAAGCGGCACAATTTTATCCCGCGTTTGAATCACACCTTCGCACCCATTGGGCACATTGAGGATCATGGTTTTATCTTTGGTGTATTCAATCAGTGGTTTCTTTTTTGGGTTCTTGCCCATGGGAACCGACAAAGACTGTCTGCCGTAACCCGAGCCCCCGATTTTGGTGCTGGGTGAAAAAAAGCGATCTTCAACGATTTCATTAAAAAATTGGACCACCACCCGCAATACATTTTTGCCAGAAGCGGGCTGGCTGCTGGCGGATCGAAAATCAACCTGGAGGTTTTCAGGATTCAGATAAAGATCGGCTCGTGGATCTTGAGGGATTTGAAGTCTACCAGTGGAGGCCATATAAGTATAAGTTTACAAGATTACAGCAGAAAAGCGAAGAAAATGCCGCCTAATCAAAGTAAAAAAGTAAGGTTTTACGAAAAAAATTAATACTCATCGATGCTATCAATGATCTTGGGCACAAAGCTTTCATCGAGGTTTAAAAGCTGTTTAAATCGGATTTCGGGACTTTGAAGCAGCGAACTACCCAAAGGCTTTTTGATGTTGCCCAAAATATCCACCTCTTCAAAATCATAAAACACTTTTTTGGGTGGATTTTTTAACGATTTTTGAATGCGCGCTTCCGTGCTGGAGCCAATTTGGGCCAGGCCTTTTTCGCTCGCCAGACAAAGTGCAATGCCGATGCATAAGCAAATCAGTGAGGTTCTCATTGTTGGGCTCCTTTCGTGCCGT
Source organism: uncultured Bdellovibrionales bacterium (assembly GCA_964497185.1). Taxonomy (GTDB): domain Bacteria; phylum Bdellovibrionota_G; class JALEGL01; order JALEGL01; family JAGRMV01; genus CAZCBX01. Next base: position 73,676 of record CAZCBX010000004.1, read on the forward strand.
CTGGGGTCGTCGTTGAAGAGGACGCAGGCGGATTTTTTGGCGGCATTTGCTTGGCAAATTTTAAATGATTGAACACTTCATGCGACTTGGGCAAGTTTTTGTTCAATGCAATGTACCGCTCATAGTATTTTACCGCTTTTTGACCGTCTTGCATATGGTATTGATAAAAAAGCCCCGTGCCCAACAATGCCTTTGAGTTGGTGGGATCGAGCTTAAAAATAGATAGAAATAGCTCTTGGGCGCTTTCATCGTTGTCTTGAATGCTGTGGGTGACCGCCAAATGGTAGCGAGAGGTCAGATTGAGTGGCTCAATGTTGAGCAAATCATTGTACAACCGGCTGGACTCATCATAATCATGGTGTTGAATGTATATTTGAGCAAGATTGAGCTTGGGTTCCAAAAGCTGAGGGTTGCGCTCGGTGGAGGCCAGAAAAGCGCGTAAGGCAAGATCCATTTTTTCTTGCGACTGATACACCAACCCTAGCTGATTCCATGTTTCGGCATTGCGGGGGTTGAGTTTTCGCGCGCGCTGAAGTGTCAGCTCGGCCAAATCATATTTGCCCTGATCTTGATAAATGTTGGCCAAGGTGTGCATGGCAAAAATGTTGTTTTTGTTTTCTTTGAGCATCTGCTGCACGATGGCAGAAGATTTGTTGTATTCTTTTTGTTTTCGATAAGCGTTGGCCAAATCGTTTTTGAGTTTCCAGGATTCAGGATGTGTTCTTTGCAACGCACGGTAGATGGCAATGGCCTGATCCAACTTTTGATTTTCTGCGTACAGCTGAGCAAGGGCGAGTTTGGTGGTTTCATTGTTGGGCTCTGCAATCACAGCGCGCTCAAAATACATCATGGCTTGGGCATCCAAACCCATGCGCTGATAATACTGTGCCAGCGTTTTTAACGCTTTGGCATTGTTGGGATTGTTTAAAAGCGCCTGTTTGTTTTGCTGAATTTGATAAGCCACTTCACTGACCGACTCACGTTTGACGCGTTTGGAGGCTTGAAACTGATCGGGCGCCACCACCGTGTCGTTTCGTTGGTTTAAACTTGCGGGTGTTGATGGTGCGCTCTTGCAATGGGCTAGGGTCAATGCAAGCCCCAAAAGCAAAAACGTATAGGGTTGGCGATGGGTCATCACTTACGACCTCCTTCAAAGTCCGTGCTCCAAGGTTCCACACGGTACGTTTGTAGAATAAGCGGAAAACGCACCGAAGGATAATCATTGGGTTTGTATTGAGATAGCTGTTTGTACGCGTCCTTGGTGGCTTGGGTATAAACATTCAACTCATGAGATTTAGAAAGGGCCGTTTCGAAAGCTTCAATGGCTTGTTGCTCCAAAGGCAATGCTTGGTTTTGCAGTTCGCTTTGGTAGAGCTGGATTTCCTCTGGCGTTAAATTGGTGGGAAGGGGAGCCGCAAACAAACCGGCCGAAAGGTCTTGATAAGCCAAGCCCAGACGACTGAGTGCCGCCACACTTACTTCAGGATCATTCATTTTAACAATTTGCAGGTACTCTTTTTTCAAGGTTCGAATCATGTCAAACTTTTGCTGAAGGTTGCGTTCGAGTACCCGTTGCGGCATGACCAATTGCAAAGAGCGATACTGCTCAAAAGTGGGTTCGAGCAGCTCAAATCGTGCTTTGGCCGCATAATGGTTGGCACTTTCAGAAATCATGCCTTGGCGTTTAAAAACAGTGACGGCTGCTTGGTAAGAAGCCTTGGCATTGGTTCGCTGATTGATTTTTTCTTGAAGCTGACCCATGCGGTAATAGCTTTCTGCAGTTTTGGCAGATTTTCGTCCGTAGGTCGTCGCAAATGCTTTAAACGCTGCGATGGCTTGCCCAATGTTTTGTTGTTTCTCAAGCACCAAGGCTTGGGAAAATCGAACGGTTTCAAGGTCTTTGGAGGTGGGGTACAATTTTTCATGTTGTTGATAATTTTTAAGAGCCGTATTGTACTGTTTTAACTGTTCGCGATACAAGGCTGCGTTAAAAAGCGCATCAGGCGCCAACTCAGAGGTTGGGTTTTTCGATACAAAAAGTTCAAAATAAACAGCGGCGTTGCGGAAATCCAATTTATCATCAAAATACGTAGCCAATGACAAAAGCATGTCCGGCGCCAATTTTGAATCAGGATAGCGTTTTAAAAATAAATTGGCTGTGGCAATGGCCTGATTGGCTTGATCGGCTTGAATGTAGTCCAAGGCCGCGTTGTACAAAGCTTTGTCGGCATATTTTGAATTTGGATAGCGATCCACAAGGCTTTTGTATATGGCTGCAGCCTCTAGGTATTTTTTCTCTTTTTCTTTCTCTTTACCCTGTTGAAAAATGGCACCTTGGATAAGATCCAATAAGGTTTTTTGGGTTTCGGGTGTGGCATAGCTGCCCACACGCATGTAGCCTTCAGCAGTTTTTTGCAAGGCCACCCAGTCTTTACGAATGTTGTAAATATCCAAAATCAAATCACGGGATTTGTTGGCCGGCGTCGAGGTGGGATATTTTTGAATCACATCGTTAAAGGCCACCAATGCTTTATCAAAGTTATTGTAGTTGTAATACAACCGTGCACGCTGAAAAAATGTTTCAGGCGAAATGGCATCGTTGGGAAAAAGCTTCACATACATGGTGTTGGCCTCAATCAACTTGCTGGCATTGTCTGGCAAAGGCAATGCTTCACCGCTGGATTTTTTCTTTTCAGCAATGGGTTGAACCCGCTTGTAGTTTTCAGTTTCAATTTTATTGAGAGAATCAATTTGTCCAATAAGGGCTTTTTTAGCATGCTTGCCTTTGGGTTTGCTGCGCACAACTTTTTCGTATTGCTCAGCAGCATCGTCATAGCGTTTGTATTGAAAAAGAAGCTCGGCATAAAGCATTCTTAAGTCGTAGGCTTTGGGGTGATCGGAGAAACGCTCGAAGTATTTCTTGTAAAAACCCATGGCGGTCAGTGCAAATTTTTCAGATTTTTTGGGATCTTTTTCCTCAAACTCTTGAGACTCTTCGTGATAGCGCGTGGCCAAAAAACGTGCATACACCTCTGAACGGTCGCGCGCATAGTCGCGCGTCTCTGAGTCTGTATTTTCACGATACCAACGAGAGCCGGGTTCGTACTCACCCAAGTAACGGCTCATTTCTTTCATGGCGGTGGCCAATCGCTGGCTGCGATCGTAACAATCAATGAGCTTAGAATGGTATTTGGGCGCAGAAGGAGAATAGGGCACTTTTTTCAACAGAAGCGTAATGGTTTTGATGGCCAAATCATAGCGAGACTGATCAAAGTAAATGTCGGATAGTTGCTCCAAAACGATGACGGCGTATTCGGGTTCGCCAATGGAAGTAAAATAGCGATCCGCTTCTTCAAATTCGCCCAGTTCAGAATAAATTAAAACCAGGTCCCGCAAGGCCTCTTTACGCAAATCTGCATCGTCAGCGTTGCCACGGGTGTTTTCAACCACTTTTTGCATGACTTTTTTGGCCAGCGTAAATTTTAGCTGATTGAAATAACACCAGCTGATTTTGTACAAGGCTTGATTGTGAAGCTTGTTGGGGGTTTTTAAAATCTGATTAAAATTGTCAATGGCCTTGTCAAATTCGCGATTGTCAAAATAGTAGCTACCGATTTTAAAATAAGCATCGGGCACAAACGCACTGTTGGGGTACTTTTTTACAAGCGCAAGAAGGTACTTGTGATGATTTTTTTGATTGGCGTCTTCGCCACGAAAGCCGGCTGAGAAAAGCACTTCATCCAAGCGGTTGTAATCAGGGTTTGACTTGATGATGGCGTTGTACAACTCAAAGGTTTGCTTGCCTGAAAACGTGGGCGCTTTGGGCTTGGTTTTTCGCTTTTTGGCCAAGTACAAATCCATTTGCTTTTGATAGCTTTCCATCTTTTTTAGGTAGATGGTTCGCTCGACATCCCAATAAGCTTCGGCAAGACGATGCTGCGTATTGGTTCGCTGATCTTTCAGGCGGGTGGTGGCCAGCACGCGTTTTAAAGTGGCGATTTCTTCCCGTGCCTTTTGAATGTAGGCTTGATCCAGTTTATACTCTGGGATTTCGAATGCTTCGAAACTTGTGTTTTGAAAAGCGCCTCGTTTGGAATCCACCGGCAATGGAGAAAGTCGGCCTGTATCAAAAACATCGTTTTGGGCCCACACGCTGACAGGTCCCAATAAAAGCATAGACAGCGAAACTGCTTTGGAAAAATTGATCATATTATGACGTCATCCTTATTTGGTTTTTTCCTCTTTGCAGCGGCTGGGTAGGTCATAGAGGTAGTATCCCACTTCATCGGCCCAATATTCGTTGCCACGAACTTCCCACCACATCATGGTTTCTTTCAAGCTTTCGGTAAATTCTGGTTTTACCAGCTCTTCGTTTTTAAAGATGGGCGGGGCCAAATTAAGCGTGCGTTTTTGAATCACTTGACGTTCAGCCGAGACAATTTCGTAGCGAAGCAGGTCTTTGAGGGCCAAATACTCTTCAATGATTTGGCGGGTGTCCAGCAAAGTTTTACCGGCCAAGTAGCTTGCTTTGTCCGACAATGATTTTTCACGCAGACGAATTAAACGAGAAATGGCAATGGCACGTTTGTTTGCCAGACGTTCCAAGCGGTCCTGCTCTTCTTTTAGGCTCATGATGTAGCTGTGTACGTTAAGAAAGTCTTTTTCTGAAGCCGACAGCAAAAACAATTCTCGGTAGGTGTACACCCTTTCGCCAGCTTCATTGAGCGACGTGGTTTTAAGCAGCGGGTAGTAATCACGCGGGGAGCGGGCGCGTCGGGCCATTTCGTCAATTTGACTGGCCAATGAAATAAAGTCTTCCTCTACAGATGAAAGAGTTTCAATGGCGCGGTCGTAGTGACACATCTCAATAAAAATAGCGCCTTTGAGCAAGTAAGACTTGGTGAAGTAAATTTGTTGAATAAAAGGCGAGTGCAAAGAGTGCAAGATCGACAGCGATTCGTTGAATTTGTGAAGTTTAAACAACCCCCAACTGGCTTCATACAAGGCTTCAGGATAAAACTCACTGTTGCGGTCGATTTTTTTATAATAAAGCAAGGACAACGGGAAGTTGCGTTTTTCATAAAAGATACGACCCAGCGCTAGGTTGGACAGCGCCTTGATGCGTGTTTCATCGTAATAATCCACAGGTGCAGCGTGGTTGGAAGCGCGTTGAAAAATTTGAATGGCTTGTTCAAATTTACCCAGGTCGGTGTAGATGGCTCCTTGGAGGTACTGCGCGCCCAGGTACAAGCGGTTTCGATGCGAGATGGCGCCAAGAAGTTTCAGCGCTTGGGCATATTTCTTATTGAGGTAAAGGCTTTTGGCGATGAAGTAACGGAATTCTTCGCGGAGTTCAACCGGCACTTTGTTGGCTTGAATGCGAGAAGCCAAATACAAAATCAGTTCATCATCCCGGACTTCTTGCGCGATTTTAATGGCTTTGGCCAAAGAATCATGGGTGTAGGGCAGCAGGGGTTGGTTTTCGATGATATCCACAAAATACAGCAGTGAGCCGTATTTTACGCCCATGCCATACAGCGAGAGCGCGGTAAAATATTGCAGGTACTCGGTTTCGGGAAACGATGCGTATTTTTTGTTGTTCATCAATTCATCAAACACTTTAAAAGCGTCTTCGTACCGATTTTCAGCCAGGTGAACGCGGCCTCGTTCCAGTGTTTCAATGAATTGAACGTAAATGGGGTTGTTGCCCAAAAACCTTTTGCGCTTTTCAATCATTTTTTGCAGCTGGTCACTGATCTTTGGATCCAACAGCATGGACGACGCATCGGTGGACTTTTGCGTGGTCGTTACCGTGGAGGGGGAGGCCTTACCACAGGAAACAGTGGAGAAAATCAAAGCTGAGCTGAGAATGGCTGCAGTGGTGATTCGGGGGCAGATTCGTTTCATTTATCGGGCTCTCTCACGGTTGATTTTGGTTGGCGCAAAGAACGATAAACCCACCGAAAGAATGCGGTCGTTGACGATGTTGCTAAATGGCGCTTCTTCTTTGATGGTGAGGTTTCGGAGGTCGGCGCGGAAAGCCATGAATTCGTTGATGTAGATTTTACCGCCAATGCCGCCGTTAAAGCCGATGTAGGCCTCGTCCCGTTCGGTCATGTAATAGCCTACGCCTGCGGTGATAAATAGATCGAAGTGGTAAATGCGTTTGGAGAAAAGGCTGAACTTTCCGTAGATGGGCGACCAAATAAAATTGGCGTTAAAAGCATGTTTGATGGGATCGGGCGCAGGGTCTAGGGTAATGCCGCACGCGCCGTCTACATTGGAGAGGTCATTGCCGTTTTCGTCGAAAAACTCGCCAGGCGCACACTGGACACCTTCCAGCTGACTGACCAAGGCTTTGTCTTGACTGATGGCATAACCATAGCCAAGCTCAAGTCCAATCATTTCGCGAAAGTGGTAGGTGTAGCGAAACTGACCCAGCTGATAGCGGGTAAAAGGGTTGTCCAAAATTACGCCCGCACCCAAGGTGAACTCGTGCCGCTTGCCCTTGATAAACACGCGGTTTTGCACCACATCGATGCCAGAGATGCGCAGGTTGCCGATGTCCTCATCGGTTTCTTTTTTATTTTGCTGGGTTTGTTTGGGAGCAGAAGAGGCTTGCGAATCGCTCGTGGACTGCGCGACGGCATCGGCATGGATAAAACCAACCGTCAGGATAAAAAGGGGTAGTAAAAAAAGGCTTAATCGTTTCATGCTCGCTCCGCAGTCGGTGGGGTCCGTATGTCTTGGCATACATTTGTCTTTTCATTTGAGCTCTTTGTCAGTACATTCCGAGCTCACAAGGAATGATCGTCTCCCATGAAGGAAAGTCAACTTATCCATTGTAAACAACTTTTGCCTTTTTCGAAAGAATTCTTGCAAAATCCTCAAGATAAGATTTTGCACCCTATGTATCGAAAAATGCGCAATTTTTTGGATGCAAGCGCCGTATTTCAACATGCCAAGCATTGTGTAATTGCTTTGTCGGGTGGGTTGGATTCGGTGGTGTTGACCCACATGCTTGCTTGCTACCGTGTACGTGGTCATTCCACCCTTTCGTTTTCGACTGCGCACGTGCATCATGGCGTCCGAGGGGCGCAAGCCGACCGAGACGCTTCGTTTGCCAAGGAGATTGCACGCCTGCACGGCATGCCGTGTACAGTGTTGCATGCGCCCTCTCAACAAGACCATCAACGCGTATCGGCAGAAGCACACCTGCGCAGTCAGCGACTTCAAGCGCTGGAGGCGCACGCGCAAGGCTTTGGAGCCCAGACCTGTATTGCCACCGCCCATCATCAAGACGATCAGGTGGAGACCATGGTTCATCGCTTTTTTCAGGGCAGCGATTTGATGGGCTTGCAAGGGATTCAGGCTGAAGTAGCGCCCTTATGGCTTCGACCTTTGCTGGATCTGTCAAAAGAGCAGTTGCGACAGTTGGCGGAACATCGACAGCTTCCCTACATGCATGATGACACCAACAATCAAACTCACATCATGCGCAATAAAATTCGCCACCATTTGCTTCCTTGGTTGGAAACACAGGTCAATCCATCCGTGCGGACCCACATTTTGGGGTTGCAACAATCCATTCAAGAACACACCCGAATGGTTCGCTTCGAAGCCACACAGCGCTTAGAGCAAGCAAATATCCAAGGCAGTTCATACCAGGTGCACGTATTCAAAGAAGCAGCTCCCCCAGTACAAAAACAAATGATTCAAATGGCTTATCAAGCCATTGCTGGAAAAAACCATGCGCTGTCGCGCGAACAGCTTCGCGTGATAACATCTTGGCTTTATTCCGGACAAGCCATGAAAAAATATGCCTTGGCCGGTGGCGTGGGGGTTGAAATGCAAGACGATGTGCTTATATTCACCAAACAGGAAGAAAACTTGTGAAACCTTGGAGGGGTGTGTACAACATCCATTCTTCATTTTATAGAACTGTGGGAGGTTCGAGTTGAAAAATCGTTCGTTTTTAATGTGGGGCATGATTGTGCTGATGGCACTGATGATTTCCCAAGGCATCCTGAAATACTCCATGCCAGGCCCTGAAAAACTATCTTACAGTGAATTCAAAGAAAAAGTTCGCAGCGGTGCCATTGCATCGGTGGAAGTGCATCAAAATGAAATTCGTGGCAATTATGTAGCCGGGCAGGCGGTGTCCGAGGATGGTCAGGCCGAATCGGCCCCAGAGAAATTTCAAACCCAGTGGTTGGGGCAGGGCGATGAGCTGTCCATTTTCTTGGAAGAGCAAAAAGAAGCCAAAGCCATTCAAGAGTACAGTTTTGTATCTGAACAGAACGACAACTTTCTTCGCAATTTTGTTCTCTATTATATACCGGTGGGCATCTCCATTTTTATTCTCATTTTGATTTTTCGACAAATGCAAATGGGTGGCGGCGGCAAGGCCATGAGCTTTGGCAAATCACGCGCCCGCATGATGGACGAGAGCAAAAAGAAGGTCACTTTTAAAGACGTAGCCGGCGTGGATGAAGCCAAAGAAGAGCTTGAAGAAATTATTGAGTTTTTAAAAGAGCCCAAAAAATTTACCGACATGGGGGTTCGCATCCCCAAGGGCGTTTTACTGGTGGGACCTCCCGGAACAGGTAAAACACTTTTGGCCAAAGCTGTGGCGGGAGAAGCTGGCGTGCCTTTTTACTCCATTTCAGGGTCTGATTTTGTTGAAATGTTTGTGGGGGTGGGTGCTTCGCGCGTGCGCGACCTTTTTGAGCAAGGCCGAAAGAATTCACCGTGCATTATTTTTATCGATGAAATCGACGCTGTCGGGCGCCATCGTGGCGCAGGCATGGGCGGTGGACACGATGAACGTGAGCAAACCCTTAACCAGCTTTTGGTTGAAATGGACGGCTTTGAGGCCAAAGAGGGCGTCATTTTAATTGCCGCGACCAACCGTGTTGATGTTTTGGACCCTGCATTGCTTCGTCCAGGACGATTTGACCGTCACGTGATGGTTCCACACCCTGCTGTCAAAGGCCGTGAAGAAATTCTGCAAGTGCATTCCAACAAAATTCCGATGGATGAAAGTGTAGACTTGTCTGTCATTGCACGCGGCACGGTGGGTTTTTCAGGTGCCGATTTGGAAAATTTGGTCAATGAGGCGGGTCTATTGGCCGCGCGTCAAGGCGCGAAAAAAGTAACCATGCACCATTTTGAAGACGCCAAAGACAAACTGATGCTGGGCAAAGAGCGAAAAAGCGTCAAAATGAGCGATGAAGAAAAAGAAATGACTGCCTACCACGAAGCCGGCCACGCGCTGGTGGCAAAACTAACACCCGGCGCAGATCCGGTGCATAAAGTAACCATTGTGCCACGTGGAATGGCGCTCGGCGTAACTTTCCAGCTGCCTGAAAAAGACAAATACAGCATGAAAAAAGATGAAATTGAATCGATTATTTCCGTGCTGATGGGGGGGCGGATTGCCGAAGAGGTTGTCTATGGCCGGATTTCCAACGGCGCCGCCAATGACATTGAAAAAGCTTCCGACTTGGCCCGAAAAATGGTGTGCGAGTGGGGTATGAGTGAGGTGATTGGACCTCTGTCCTATAAGCAGAAAGAAAATCAAATTTTTGTGGCGCGCGACATGGCCGATAAAAATCATTTTAGCGAAAAAACCGCAGAGAAAATTGATGCAGAAATTCGACAGGTGGTCATGAGTGCTTACGACCGAGCCAAAGACATCATCGTCAAGCATCGGGACACCCTGGATCGCATTGCCAAACTCTTGCTTGAAAAAGAGATTATTGACTCCAAAGATTTAAACGATCTGATGGATCAAGCCAACCCAGCCTAAGAACCGATCAAAAAAGCATATTTCTTTTGATTAAGCGGGTTTAATTCATTAACCTTGCCTTAGATGATGTCTTGGTTTCAACAGTTTGAAGGTTTCCGCATAATCCGCGATGTGCTGGACGTGGTGTTTGTCGCCATGATCATCTACTATTTACTCAAGCTCATTCGAGGCACGCGCGCAGTTTATATGTTGATCGGACTGGCCGTGGGCGTGTTGGTGTATTGGGTGTCTTCATTCGGTGAGCTTTATACGCTGAACTGGCTTTTGTATCACTTTTTGGGCAGTTTGCTTTTGATCGTGGTGGTTTTGTTTCAAAACGAAATTCGACGAGCACTGACCCGAATCGGACGCACGCCGTTGTTTTCTTTTTTGGACACCGTACAAGACAGCATTGTGATCGATGAACTCATTCGAACCTGTGTATCGTTGGCCAATAAAAAAATTGGCGCATTGCTGGTGATTGAAAAGCAGGCCGTCATTGACGACTACGTTGAAGCCGGCACGTTGATTGATGCACAAGTAAGCAAAGAAATCCTCACCAGTATTTTTCTTCCTTCTTCCCCCATTCATGACGGGGCCGTGCTGATTCAAAAAAGCAAAATTTCATATGCGAGCTGTTTTTTGCCGTTGAGCATGAATTCCTCGCTGGATCCTGAGTTGGGCACACGCCACCGCGCGGCGATTGGATTAACGGAAGAAACCGATGCGATTGTTTTGGTGATCTCCGAAGAAAAAGGATGGATTTCTGTGGCCATAGAGGGCAAGCTGATTCGAGGCATTGACGCCACGGCGCTGCGTAAAATTTTGGCCAAGCAATTTGAAACCAAAGTGTCTACCTGGTTTAACAAAAAAGAAAATGACAAAGACTCCAACAAAGTTGAAGCATCAATCGGCGAGGTTGAAATATAATGCGCTCATTTTTTACCCAGTCCCCATGGATGAAACTCATTGCGCTCACGTTGTCGGTGGGCCTGTGGTTTTTTGTGCGCGGCGAAAGACAAAACGAAAAAACTGTGGATGTGCCCATCAACTATGTCAATCTTCCCGAAGCACTGGTGTATTCTGGAACTTTGCAACAAAACATTCGACTGCGGTTGCGTGGGCCACAAACGCGTCTGGCCAAAATTGATCGAAACTATTTTTCTTCCCATACCATCGATCTCAAAACGGCCAATCAAGGCGACAACTCTTTTTGGCTATACGAAGAAGACTTTGGCCTACCGTTTGGCGTTTATATCACGCAAATTTTCCCACAAGTGGTGCGTGTGCAGCTTGAAGAAAAACAAACCCGAAACATTAAGGTCAAGCCCCGTCTTGTGGATGAATTGCCTCCCGGCATTGAGTTGGGCACCGTGGTGGTAAAGCCGTCAGAGGTTGCCTTTGAAAGTTTTGATAAAGCTTTGAAAAAAATTGATGTGTTTTTTACCGAACCCATTTCACTCAGTGGCCGCATGAAAGATTTTGAGGGTGTTTATTTTATTGATAAAGGCACTGCCCAAGGGCGCTTGTTCACCGATAAAGTGAAAGTGGAAGTGTCCTTGATTGAAAAAACCATCACCGAAACAGTAGGGGCGGTGCCTTTGGCGTTTACGGCAGACTTAAAGGGTGCCATTATAGAGCCCGAAACAGTTAAACTGACAGTCCAAGGACCGTTGTCCAAAGTATTGCAATTTGTTAAAAACTTACCCACCTTGGTGGTCAATTCGGCGGCTTTGCAGCGCGCCCTGGCGGATAAAAAACCAACAGCAATTCCGATTGACGTACCCACCATTCAAGACCTTACGTTAACGGTAGAGCCTGAAACGGCTTTTTTAAGGTTTCCCAATATGAAGGCACAAGGATCAAAAAAACAGGAGCAGCCATGAAACTATTTGGTACCGACGGCATTCGCGGACAAATGAACGTCGAACCCATGACACCTGAAGTGATTTTGGCCGTGGGCAAAGCCCTGGGGTGTTTGATTCGTAAAAAAGACGCACAAATCGAAAAACACAATGTGGTGATAGGAAAAGACACGCGTCTTTCAGGATATATGTTTGAGTCAGCATTACAGGCAGGTCTAACCTCAATGGGCATTGATGTAAAAATGATGGGCCCTATGCCGACCCCGGCTGTGGCTTATATAACGGAAGGCATGCGGGCCGATGCGGGTATCATGATCTCGGCTTCTCACAATCCCTATCAAGACAATGGCATTAAAATTTTTATGCAAAACGGCCAAAAACTAAGCAATGAAGAAGAGGCAACCATCCAAGCGTGGGTTGAAAACCCTTCTTCCATGCAGGTTCATCAACCCGCCCCAGAACAAGTGGGTCGCGCCCAGCGAATGCACGACGCCTCAGGACGATACATCTCTCACATCAAACAACATTTTTTACGAGGCAAACGTCTGACCAACATGCACATCGTGCTTGATTGTGCGCATGGCGCGATGTACAACATTGCTCCCACTGTGCTTCGAGAACTGGGCGCAAAATTAACATTGATCGGTGTTTCGCCCAACGGAACCAACATCAACGAAGAAGTGGGTGCGCTGTATCCACAACACCTGGCCCAGGAAGTTCGCGTGCAAAAAGCCGATTTGGGCATTGCATTCGATGGCGACGGGGATCGCGTGGTGGCTGTGGACCGCAATGGCAGAGTTTACGATGGCGATGCCTTTTTAAGTATTTTTCTAGATGCGTCTGAACTTTATCCCGAGTTGTCCAAAGGTGTGGTCGGAACCGTGATGACCAATTATGGTTTGGAAAAAAAATGCAAAGACCAAAACATTCCATTTTACCGGGCCAACGTCGGTGATCGCCATGTGGTGGAGTTGATGCGAAAAGAAAAATGCATGTTGGGCGGCGAAGCATCTGGGCATTTGATTCATTTGGGAAAGAGCACCACGGGCGATGGGTTGTTATCCGCCATATTGCTGCTCAATGTGCTCGTATCGCAAAACAAACGTTTGGAAGATTTTGAATTTTCTTTTCAAGAGTATCCGCAAGGTTTGATTAGTTTGCCCGTCGTCAACAAACCTCCGTTGCAGGGGTTATCCTGGCTGCAAGAAGAACTGCGCACCGCCAAAGAAAAATTGAAAGATCAGGGGCGCACGCTGGTGCGGTATTCGGGCACAGAAAATAAAATTCGCTTGATGGTGGAAGCTGCAGATCAAAAACAGATGGAAGCTGTGCTACAGAGCTTAACTAAGGTGGTGCAAGAACACTTGGGAGCCAAAGCATGAAAAAGTTGGGTGTGAACATTGACCATGTGGCCACACTGCGCCAAGCGCGAAAAATTACATACCCGTCGCCGCTGGAAATTGCCCAACGGGCTCTGAAAGCTGGTGCCGACAATATAACATTTCATTTACGCGAAGATCGCCGTCATATTCAGGACCACGATGTGCAACGACTGTCCACCGAGGTGAAAGCAGACCTTAACTTTGAAATGGCTGCGACTTCTGAAATGGTCGCTCTTGCCGTGAACGTCAAACCAAGCCTGGTGACCCTCGTGCCTGAAAAACGCGAAGAATTAACCACCGAAGGGGGCCTAGACGTAGCGGCGCATAAAAACCATATTCAAGAGACATGCAAACCCCTCATGGAACACGGTTTGCCCATTTCTTTTTTCATTGAACCCGATTTAAAAACCATTGATCTTTGCAAAAAATTGGGCGCCCAAGCCATTGAAATTCACACAGGGCACTATGCAGAACTACCCGCCTCTCAGCGTGTAGAATATTTACCAGTGATTCGCAAAGCGGCTCAGCACGCTAAAAAACTAGGTCTGGAAGTTCATGCCGGTCACGGACTCAACCTAAGAAACCTTGTGGGCATCGTCAACATTGAAGCCATTGAGTCTTTTCAGATTGGCCATGCCATCATCTCTTACGCATTGTTTGTTGGCATGGATCAAGCAGTTAAAGATTACAAACGAGCCATTCAACCCAGTTACTGATGCGCGTATATCAAGTTTCACTTCCAACACTGCTTGAATTTGGCAAGACCTTGGCTGGCCAAATTCAGCCGGGGGATATTGTGGGCTTGGAAGGTGGATTGGGCGCCGGCAAAACAACCCTGATTAAATCGATATGTGCTGCTTGGGGCATCGATCCACAAGACGTCACCAGCCCCACCTACGTTTATCATCATCAGTATGTTGGAGAAGTGGTGGTGGATCACATGGATTTATATCGCATCGTTGACGAACCAAGTTTATACCATATGGGGCTAAGCGACTGTTTGAACACATCGAGTATCGTGTTGATCGAATGGATCAATCGTTTTCCATCATTTGCAAACCCCACCCTGACCATCAAGCTTGTATTGGACGACGAAGAATCAAGAGATTTGCACATTCACGATGGGCAGCTTGAAGGCTCCCGGCTGGAAAGTTTTCGGCAAGCGTTGTCACCGTGGCAAAAGGAATCTGCATGAAACCCATGGTGGTTCAAAAATATGGGGGCACGTCGGTTGCCTCCTTGGAACGAATGCACGCCATTGCGGATCACTTGCATACAAGGGTGGATCAGCAAAAAACAGTGGTGGTGGTTTCGGCCATGGGCAACACCACCGATCGTTTGCTGGCTTCCGCACAAGACCTATCCATGGATGCGAGCATTGAAAAAGATTTATTGCTTTGCACAGGTGAATTAACCTCCACCGCGTACATGACCATGGTGCTTAAGCAGCACGGAATTAGAGCCACATGCCATACGCCCTGGTCGTTGCCCATTCGCACCACCGATCACCCAGGTCAAGCGTGGATACGGTCGGTGGGTCTTGATCTCATCCGGGAGAGTTTTATAAATCATGATGTGATTGTGGTGCCAGGTTTTCAAGGCATCCATGAAAGCACCGTGACCACTCTGGGGCGTGGTGGCACTGATTTGTCGGCCGTGGCGTTAAGTGTGGCCCTTGAGGCCAATGCGTGTGAAATATACACCGATGTGCCCGGTGTGATGACCGCAGACCCCAAAATTGTGCCCAACGCGCGGTTGCTATTATGCATGGGTATGGATGCCATGATCGAGTTTGCCTATGCGGGCGCAAAAGTTTTACAGCCCCGGTGTGTGACATTGGCCAAACGATTTGATGTGGCGCTGACGGTGCGAAGCAGTTTTGATTTTGACCAGCCAGGTACGCGCTTGGTGAAAGGAGAACCCATGGAGCGAACAGTTTTATCAGGCGTGGCATTGCGGCCTGAGCAAACCTATGTGGAAATATCGGTGCAAGAGCCCGTCCAGTTTTCAAGTTGGTTGGAAAGCGCATCAAAAATGAACGGTCAGCTGCGCTGGGTGCAGCAAAATCAACATCATTTAACGGCAGGGCTGACAGTGACGCCTCAACAATTTGATCCACTGATGGCCACCATTCAATCACAGAACCAATGGCAAATTTCACACCAGCCCGTGGCGGAAGTGTCGTTGATCGGTACAGGCCTACGCATGGACGTTCAATTCACCAACAAAATTCTTCAAGTCCTTGCGCAGCACACTGTAAAGGTTATGGATATTCGTGTGTCGGACAATGCCATATCTTGTTTGATCGATCCCAGCCAGGGGCAACAAACCGTTCGACTGATGCACGATGCATTTGGCCTAGAAAAAGAACCCAACTAAAAAAAGATCAAAACCCAGCATACAAACGTTTGTTTTGGAATAAAACATGCATAAGTACATAATAAGTAGATGAAGAAATGTTGATCCATCCGATCTGATTGCTTCGTGAGGAAAAGTGGGCGCACCCAAAAAAAATGTGGCCAATGATTCCTCATAGGGATTCGGGGAGTGAGAAATCATTGGCACACAGGAGAAAAAATGGCAGTGCCATTTTTATGCCTATTGGTTACCACTGGTTTTGGCAGGCTGTCAAGCCAAGTTAGAAATATAAGTATATGTTTTTATTGAATAAAATAAAATTAGGCGCTTTGGTATTTTTTTTGATGGCTGGCGCATCGGTGGGCGTTTTTCGTTATTTTCAGCATCGTCCGCGGGTCGTCAAAATGGATAAGCTGCCGAAATCAATTGCAAAACAGCCGGGCAAGGCCATGCTGCAAGGTGTAAAAAGGGATCTAAATTCAATGGATCGTGCCGAATTGGAGTGGATTGCAGGCATTGGACCCAAGCGTGCTAGGCGAATCATCCGCGCACGGCAAAAACAGCCTTTTCGAACTTGGTCAGAGGTCAAAAAACGAACCCGCCTACCCAAATCCGTCCTTGATCAGTTGACCCGTTATACGGTATTACCTCAAGACCATGAAAAACAATAAACCAAGAGTGGTCGTTGCCATGAGTGGCGGCGTGGATAGTTCGGTGGCTGCCCATTTGCTTGTGGAACAGGGCTATGAAGTCATTGGCATTTCCATGCGTTTGTGGTCTTACGATCCAGACACCACGCATGGGTGCTGTACGCCCGACGATTTATACGATGCACGAAAAGTGGCCACAGGCTTAAACATTCCTTATTACGTGTCCAATTTTGAGCAAAAGTTTGAAGGGGCAGTGGTCGATCAGTTTATTGAAAGCTACCGCAATGGCGAAACCCCCAACCCATGTGTACGCTGCAACACCGACATCAAATTTGATATCCTTTTGCAAAGAGCGCAAGAGCTTGGCGCCGATTATTTGGCCACGGGTCACTATGCGCGATTGGCCAAAGATGACCAAGGCAAAATTTACCTGCGCCAAGCCGTTGATCAACAAAAAGATCAGTCCTACTTTTTATTCGGCATGAATCAGCAGCAGCTTTCAAAACTGATGTTTCCATTGGGTGAAATGGTCAAAGAAGAAGTTCGGGAAATTGGCCGCAAAGCCGGCATTGTCACCAGCGATAAAAAAGACTCGCAAGAAATTTGTTTTGTGCCCACCGATTATAAAAAGTTTGTCCAAGACCGCATCCCCGAACAAGACATCATCAAAGGCAATTTGGTGGACGAAAGCGGCCATGTTCTGGGGCAGCACGAGGGCATCCATGGGTACACCATTGGTCAGCGCAAAGGCATCAACGTGCCCACCACCTTGCCCATGTTTGTGTCCAACATCGATAAAACCACCGGCGACATTGTCGTGGGTGATCAAGCGTCACTGATGAAAAAAGAATTTGTGGTCAAAGAGCTGCGCTGGACCGATCAGCCCGTTGAAAAAGGTCAAACCTACCTTATGAAAATCCGCAGCCGTTTTACTCCTTCGCCTGTGGAAGTGTTGGAAACAGGCGAAACCGTCACGCTTGCTTTTCAAGAGCCTCAAAAATCCATCACCCCGGGCCAAGCTGCCGTCTTTTATCAAGGCGACGCCGTGATCGGCGGCGGCTGGATCGATCGCGTGATTCGCTGATTCTAAGTGTAGGACTTACCCGTCGTAAAAATCATTGTCTTCCATGTAAGCATGGATTTCGGGCGTGACCACGTTTTGGATGATGTTTTTTTCGTACGCGTCTTCGCGAATGTTGGTGCTGGATATGTTGGGAATGGAGGCCGGGTGGGATTTGTCGCCGCGGGGGACCAAGTGTATGTCAAACTCTTGGCTGAGTTCTTCGTAATGGTTCCAGGTTTTAAGCTGTTTTTCTAGGTCTGAGCCAATGATGAGCGAAAAAGTATCATTTGGGTTTTGGGTCTTGAGCGCGCGCAGGGTTTGGTAGGTTTTGCCATCATGGTCGAGCTTGGATTCGATGTCGGTGACCAAAAAGGGCGGGGAAAATTCCGCCACCAGGAGACGGCACATGTGCAAACGGTGTGCGTAGGGGATGCTGTGTTTGCCAAAGGGGTGTTTGTAAACGGGGGCAAACCAAATTTGATCAAGGTTGAAGGTTTTTAGCGCGTATGTGGCGGCCAATAAATGACCGAGGTGTGGAGGGTTAAAGCTCCCACCAAAAAATCCGATTTTCATGAGCAAATCCTATCAGCTTGCCTTCCAACTCAAAAGCGCTTTTTCATTTCTTGAAAGTTGCTTTGGCTTCAAATCATAGGGCTGTTTACAATGCATTGATCTTTTGGTTCAAGGATTTTGAAGGGACTTCGTTTTCAGCTTTGTAGGCTTCTGCTCGCTAGTCCTCGCTTCGCTGCGGAGACGCTCGCAGAAGCCTACAAAGCTGTTTCGGCATTCTGAGCTTATGATTGTGAAAAAGGGGCGATGGACCTAGTGAATGTGGGTCCCGCGGGTCCCTCAATACCTGTATGCTTAGGGATAGGGCAGATGATTGAGAGATTGAATTGAAGGTTTTGTGACTATCGAACGGGGGCTTTGGGTGCATTGACTTTTTGAGGATAGGCAGTGTATAAGGCATTGAAAAGAAAAGGTGAAGTTAATTTTAATGGCGCTTTTCTCGTCCTTGAAAGCAACATCCTCTTTTCAAATGTCTTTCACTTTTCGGACAGGTCCATTGCGAAGGCATGGATTTGAAATTGGTATATATGGAAAACAAACTACACAATGTGCACACTTATACGTTTGGCTGCAAAGTCAATTTTTACGACACGTCTCAAATGGAAGCGGTGATGCAGCGGGGTGATCAGGCAGTTGTGGATCATCAAAAAAGCCATGCGCCCGATGCCATCGTGATTAACACATGCACGGTCACTGAAAGTGCCGACAAGCAAGCGCGTCAATTGATTCGCAAGCTGAAGCGGGAGCACCCCCTTGCAAAAATTGTGGTCACTGGATGTTATGCGCAAGAAAACCCGGGTGAAATTCAAGCCATGGATGAAGTCAATGCGGTGGTGCCCATCCGAGCGTATCCGTCGTTGCCGCAAGTGTTGGGCTGGCAAGAACAAATCTCTACCGAGCCGGTGGTGGTTACCTCGCAGCGCACCCGTGCCAATTTAAAAATACAGGATGGTTGCAATGCGTATTGCTCCTTTTGCATCATTCCGTATGTGCGCGGGAAAAGTACATCGATTGAAATGCCCGTCTTGCTTCACCAGGCCAGCCAATATGTGGCGCAAGGCCACCAAGAGTTGGTGATTACGGGTACCCACATTGCGGGCTACGGCCGCGATCTAAAACCGCGGCTGCGTTTGTCCGATGTGCTTTATCAATTGGTACGGCAGCATCCCGATATTGCCCTGCGCATCAGCTCACTGGAGCCTGTGGGGTTGACACCCGACTTTTTTAAAGCGCTGCGTGATATTCCCAATGTTCGACCTCATTTTCACATTCCCTTGCAAAGTGGAAGCGACGATGTGTTGAAAAAAATGAACCGAAAATACAAAGTTCAGCATTATCAACGTCGCATTGAAACACTTCATGCAATCTATGATCGGGTTAATATTGGCAGCGATGTCATTGTGGGTTTTCCAGGGGAGACCAAGCGCGACTTTGACCAAACTGTGGCATTGGTGGAAACACTGCCCATGACGTATCTTCATGTGTTTCCTTATTCGCAGCGGCCTGGCACCAAAGCCAATCAATACGAGGAAACGGTCTCCGTGCAGGAGAAAAAACGCAGGGTTCGCACATTGCGCACGCTCAGTGAACAAAAAAAACAAGCCTTTTATCAACAGTTTTCAGGTGAGACGCACAGCGTACTTGTGGAAAAAAAGAGAAATGCTGCGGGTTTGCTGAAGGGCTACACCCCTCATTACCTTCCAGTGCAAATGGCCGGCGGAGATCGGCTGATGGAAAAAGAAGTTCAGGTGCGCTTGGAACAATGCAAACAAGATGACAAAGGCCAATGGTATTTTGAGGCGGTGGTGTTATGAGTCCGTCCATCTTTCAATGGCTGGAAGAATGCATTGAGCAGCCCCTTGCCAACAAAAAAGTAATTGAAACGGCGTTGGCCCATCGATCGTTTGCCAATGAAAGCAAACAAGAAGACCAAAAAGACAATGAGCGGCTGGAGTTTTTAGGCGATGCCGTATTGGGCATGGTGGTAACGGCTGAGTTGATCAAAACTTACCCAAAGGAGAATGAAGGCACCTTGTCTAAATATCGCTCTACCTTGGTCAACGAAAAAAGTTTGAGTCAAGTGGCACGACGGATCCATTTGGGACCTGCGCTTCGCTTGGGCAAAGGCGAAGAGCGCAATGGCGGGCGGGACAAAGACTCGATCTTATCCGATGCATTCGAAGCCCTGGTGGCCAGCGTGTATGTGTCCAACGGCATTGAAGCAGCACGAAAATTGATTATTGAAACCATGCGAGAAGACATTGAAGCAGTTTCAGAGGTGTGCAGCTTGCATGATTACAAATCCACCCTGCAAGAGTATACGCTTAAAACATTTAAAGCGATGCCAAGGTATACCTTGGTTGAAGAAGAGGGGCCGGATCACCACAAAATTTTTCGTTCAAAAGTGAACGTGCAAAACAAAGTGATGGGCGTGGGCCAGGGTCGGTCTAAAAAAGAATCGGAACAGTTTGCGGCGCAACATGCCTTAAAACAGTTGGAAGAGAGAAAAGCGTCATGATGCCCAAAATATTAATTGTTGGACGACCCAATGTCGGAAAGTCATCTTTGTTTAATCGCCTGGTGGGTTATCGCAAAGCCATCGTGTATGATCGACCCGGCGTGACGCGCGATCGCAATCAAGCTCAAATAAGCATTGGCAACCGCGCCATTGAACTGATTGATTCAGGTGGATATGAATTTCGCAGAGACGGTGTGATCGAAGATGAAATCGCCCACCAGATTGAACAAGGTTTGCAAGATTGCAGTTTGCTGATTTGGGTCGTGGATGCCCGTGTGGGACTGCATGGCGAAGATGAACGCTTGGCGAAAATATTTCGAAAGTTGAATAAGCCGCTGCTGATGGTGCTCAATAAAATTGACCCCGGAAGCAAAGAGACCCAAGCCGACGAATTTTTTAAATTGGGTTTTGATCCCATGGTGTCGATTTCGGCTGAGCATGGTTTGGGAATGGCCGATTTAAAGCAGGCCATTGTCAACATGCTGCCCGAGCCTGGTGAAGATTCACAAAATCAGGCAGAAGTTGAAACCGAGGGAGAAAAACGAATTTCCATTGCGCTGGTCGGACGCCCCAATGTTGGCAAATCGTCGATCATCAATGCGTTGATTGAAAAACAGCGCCTGGCCGTGTCTGAAATTGCAGGCACCACCCGTGACTCCATCGACATTGAATTTGATCATGAAGGTGAAAAATACACCCTGCTCGATACCGCGGGTTTGCGCTATAAACGCAAAGTCCAAGACAGCGTTGAATATTTTAGCGTAAAAAGAACCATGGACGCCATTGAACGCGCGGACGTTGTATTTCTCATTTTATCGGGACCGGATCAATTGACCACGCAGGAAGAAAAAATTGCGGCACAGATTATCCAACAAAACAAAGCCTACGGTATTTTTATCAACAAGTGGGATCTTTGCGAAAAAGGCAACGAGGCCAGAAAACTGGCCCGCGAAAACTTGCTGTACAAGGCGCCTTTTTTACGGTTTGCCGATGTGTTTTTTATTTCTGCTTTGGAGCGAAAAGGACTTCATAAAATTCTTACACAGGCACGACATCTGGCCGGTAAAATTCGCCATGAATACACCGAGGAAGAGTTAACCCGCGCGTATCAAGTGATCTCTTCCCATCACAGTGAGGTGGGAGCCAAGGGACACTTTTTAGAGCTCAAACGATTGTCTGCCTACCCAAGGCAAAACAAATCACCCATATTTAAAGTAAAGTGCAATCGACCACATTTGGTCACGTCGGCTTATGCCAAGTATTGGAAAAATGCCTTGGTGGATTTTTTTGGTCTTCGCGGCATTCCCATCGAAGTTCGTTTTCGACAGAAATAACTTTAAGTTTACAAAGACTGAAGTTCAATGACGGGTTGACCAATGACCTTGACCCATTGATCAATGAGCCTTAGGTTGCCAATGACATGCGTGGGTAGTTCAGCATCCATGGAAATAAAGTTGGCTTCGAATTCGATGTCCAGTTCTTCTGAAAATGTAGAAAACAATGCTTGATCGGCTTGCCCCTCCAGCAATGGAAATTCACTTAAAGAGGGTTGAAAAGCGCCCAACACTGGGGCCAAGTTAAGCGTAAAAGTTTTTTTCTGCTCGTCGCTAAAAGTCAAGATGGCTTGCTGATGGCCAAGAAAAGCGTAGGTGTCTGGTTGCTCTGAATGAGGGACCAGCAAATATAAACGCCATTGCTGGTAAGGCGTTTGGCTTACGTGGTCCATGCTGCATTGAAAACTTTTGGTGGGCGTGGTTTCAATGGCGGGCATTTTGCTTACATCAAAGATTTTTAACACAACCGCATCGGCGGTGTAACATTCATTGGTGCTGCAGAAAGTGCCAGACTGGCGTGTTTTTTTACCCAACGAAGCTTGGTAAATGCCCACGTCGCACTGGTGTTGTTGTTCAATTGAAATGTCTTGATTCAATACAAGGGTGCTTTTTTCATCAAGGGTCATTGGTTCTTGTTTTAGATCCACCATTTTTAAATGTGTTTGATCCCCTTGGTTGGTAAATTGATAATAAAGTGCCACCCCGGGCGTCATCAAGCCGGGCAGCATGGAGGATGTTTGCTTGCTTATGCTTAAAGGTTTTGGATCCGACTGTGGTCTACAGCCGCAGCTTCCTGCTGGCAGTGGTGCTTGTATGTCGTTGGAGGAATCAGATGCGGATGTCTTTTCGTCGGAAGGGATGGGTTCAGACTGCTGCTTTGTCATGGATGTAGACGTTTGCGCGCTGGCTTCACTGCTCGACGAAGCTGGATCATTTTGACAACCCACCAACCCAGCGCAGAAAATAAGCAAGCTGCGAATAAAAATATCTGCTTTTTTGTGTCGTTTCATTGAAAATTTATATCCTTAACGTATAGTACGACAATACATGAAAATAACGCATTGTGCAAAAGTGCACATGGCACGGAACGTACCACAAAAAGGAGCTTAGAGGGTATGAAAAATCTTTTGGATCAGTGGAAAGTAAAAGCAGAGGCGCTCAACCTGGATACCATCAAGGCCGATGCCTGGGTGTTGCCCATTTGGAAAAAGAAAAAGCAGAATCAAGCCTTCCAGGCACTGGACCAAGCGCACAATCAACAGCTTTCTACCTGGCTCAACAGTTCAGTGGTGGAAGACAATCGAGAAAAAAGCACCGTCATCACCAATGTTTCTTCCTACAAAGGCAAAGATTTGTATGTGGTGGTGGTGGGTGAAGCCAAAAAAACCACACCGGATGAAATTCGTGATGCTTTGGGCAATGCCGGCAAATGGTTGGCTGGCCGAGGATACAAAGATGTGGCCATCCTCTGTGAAGAAAGCAACATGGACGCAGCTGCCATCGTGGAAGGCTTTCTCATGGGCAGTTATCGCTTTTTTCATCATAAAAGCGATCCCAAAACCCATGCCACCCTTAAAAACATCACTTTTTATGCCGACCAAGAATGCAAGAAAAGTTTAAAAAATGAAGTGCCGCGCGCGGTGGCGTATGTTCGAGCCAATTTTCTTGCGCGTGACTTGGTTAACGAAGCGCCCAACATTTTGTATCCAGCCAGTTTTGCCAAAATTGCGCAGGACGTGGCCAAAAAGCAAGCCAATGTCAGCATCAAAGTATTGACCAAAAAAGAGATCGAAAAAGAAAACATGAATTTGCTCATGGCCGTTGGCAGAGCCAGTGATTATGAGCCGCGCGTGGTGCATCTACACTACAAACCCAAGAAAAAAGCCAAAGCCAAAGTGGCATTTGTGGGCAAAGGGGTTACCTTTGATACAGGCGGCTTATCGCTCAAACCTCCCACTTCCATGGTGTCCATGAAAACCGATATGGGCGGCGCAGCTGCGGTTCTTGCGACCATTCAAGCGGTGGCCGATTTGCAATTGCCTGTTGAAGTGCATGGTTTGATGGGTTTGGTTGAAAATGCCGTCAATGGCAATGCCACACGGCCCGATGATGTGGTGCGGGGGCGCAATGGCAAAACGGTTGAAATTGAAAACACCGACGCAGAAGGCCGTTTGGTGCTTGCCGATGTTTTAAATTACGCGGAAGAGTTAAAAGTAGATTACCTCATCGATGCCGCCACCCTGACGGGTGCGTGTGTGGTCGCTTTGGGAACGGATATATTCGCGGTTTATGCCAACGACGATAAATTATCCAGTCGTTTGCTTCAAGCGTCTCAAGAGGTCGGTGATAAAGCATGGCGTATGCCGCTGGAAGAATCGTATCGCAAGCAGCTTAAAAGTGAAGTGGCGGATATGCGAAACATTGGTGGGCGCGAAGGCGGCAGCATCACCGCTGCATTGTTTTTAAGCGAATTTGTCAAAGACACCAAATGGGCGCATTGTGATATTGCGGGGCCTGCCAGAGCCACCCAAGATTACCCTACTAGCGTTAAAGGTGGAACGGGCATTCCGTCTCGCACGTTTATACGGTTTATCGAAAACTTATAAACGCCCGCTTGATTGGCTGTCAGTGCCAGACTAAAAAAGTTTTATGGCCGAATCAATGGGTCTGTAAGGACGATTCATCTGTGCGAAAGGCATCATTTTTTACTGCCGTGTTAATAATCGCTGATTGGGCATGGATGTGATTCCCTATGTCTTAAATAAGTGGCCTGCTGCGCCAACCGCTACCGCCTGATTGACCTTTCTTGCGCTTGGATGGTTTACAAGCAGAGATGGTATTACCAAATCCCAACCCTTCATTGAGCACGCATAGAAGCGCCTCATCGTGATCGATGTTGGCCAAATCATCCTGGTTGAATGTAATGTTGCATCCTTTATATACGTCCAATGCGATGATTTTGGCTTGATTGGGGCATTGATACCCTTGAATGTCAATGGACGCATTGAGAGTGGTATCCTCAAGGGGAGTGTCGGCAGGGATTTCCGGTAGTTTGATGCGTCCATCTTTGCTGACTAGTTCTTGTTTGTATTCATAAATACCGAATGATTTTTTTTGAAACCCTTCAATCGGTTGATTGGCCTCGACTTCGATGCGATAAGTAAAAACAATGCCGTCTATGTTTTCGTCGGAATCATCTGGATTGATGGGGTTATGCACCAGTAAGGTCATGCTTGGAATCAATGTCTGCATATTTTGGGCAGACGCTGTGATGCACAAGCCGCTAAGGATAAAAATAAAAAGGAAAATGCTGATTTTTTTCATGGCAGTTTTTTAATGCACTGCGCAGTCGAAGTCAAGTACAGATTTCAAGCTTTAAGTTAAAAGAAAAGAAGTCGTTCCAGTGTGCCTAGTCTGGGTAAGTGGTTATAAATGAGCCATGGCAGACCATTGCACAGCATATGAAACAGCACACCCGGCATGATGGATCGGCTTCGGTGGGTCCACCAAGCATTGATGACGCCCATCGCCAAGGTGCCCAGCCAGAGCTGAGAGTGTGTGGCCATGAACAGAAGGCTACTGACGCCCATGCTGATCCATAACGGATGGACCCGTCGAAGCGCATGAAAAACAATGCCACGGAAAAAAAGCTCTTCGCTGATGGGCGCCAGAATGAAAAGCATCAAACCATTTTGAATCGAGAGGCCATAGGCCACAAGAAGTTGCTGGGCGTCGACGGTTTTCAAAAGCCCATGAAGGCCCCAAAGCAACAGGACCAAGAATATAAAAACAAGAATAGGGCAAATCCACCATTTTTTGGCCGGCCAGCGCAGGCCAATTGCAGAAAAGTTAAAATACGAAGAGCATTGAATGATGAGTACGGTGGCCAAAAGAAAAAAAACTTGTGGAGATAGCAGCACTTGCCACCAAGGGTTGACATCCGACAATAACCTGAAAAACCAAGGGTTGAATATCACGCCATAAGCAATGAGCGTAAAGAAGGGCCAGCGTATCGATGGATGCATGATCTATTGGCTCAGAAAAAATACATAAATGAACACGCCGGTCCCCAGTAAAAGCAAAACTGAAAGCACCAGGCGCAACCAGATCCAGCGTTTTTTAATTTTTCGGCTATTAAAATTGAGTATGGCGTACATAAAATGGTGCAAAGTCACTGCGACCAAAAAGATCAATGCCAAAATCATGCCCACAGATTGGTTCATTTACGATGCCTCCTCCATAAATTTACCATGATTGGGCGAAATCACCACCGTCCATTCTCCTTTGGTGGTGGAAAGACTGGCGAGAATTTGGGGTGGTGTACCATAGTAAGCTTGTTCAAATTTTTTGCTTATTTCTCGAATCATAAAAATCTTTCGGTGGGGGGCCAGATCCACCAGCTGTGCCATGGTTTTTTCAATGCGGTAGGGAGATTCAAAAAACACACTGGTGTGCACGCAGTCCAGCATGGTTTGAAGCTGCGTTTGGCTTCGTGTTTTCTTTTTTTCCAAAAAACCCATAAACGTAAATGGTGTTGCGGGAAATCCACTCACACTGAGTGCGGCCGTGATGGATGAAGCGCCACATACAGGGGTAACGATGACATCGGCTTGTCTGGCGGCTTGAACCAAGCGCCAGCCGGGGTCTGAAATGCAGGGCGTGCCTGCATCGCTGACCAAAGCGATCGATTGGCCTTGCAAAAGTCGATCAATCAACGATGCAGTCATGTGGCTTTCCATGGCTTCATCGCACCGGATTAAGTTTGGCTGTGTTATGCCCAGATGATTGCATAAATTTTTGGTTCGGCGGGTGTCTTCGGCCGCAATGACGTCCACGTCAGCCAGACACTGTCCCGCACGGGCTGTGAGATCATCCAGGTTGCCAATGGGCGTGGCTACAATGTAAAGCTGTCCGGGGGAGGGTGCCATCTTCATTTTAAGTTGTAAATCAAATCAACCCTAAGGTACAATGAAAACCATGAGATTTCATATTTTTTTCAGCAGCTTATGCCTCTTGTTATGGTCGTGCGGAGGCGGTTCGTCTGGGCAGATCAATGTGTCGACCACCTCGACCTTGAGTGAGGCAGAAGCAGACCAAGTGGCACAATTTGTTTTTGTGGTGGCCACGCCCAACAGCAGTGGGTCGGTGCTCTACCCATCCGGCTGCTTATCCACTTGCGCCAGTAATGAAAGTGGCTGCCCCAACAGTGGCATTTGTTTAAGCAACGAAGTGTGTGGTTTTGCGGCCGATGAGCCGTTGTTTGACCCCAACATTTCTTTCAGTGATTTTGCGCAAGATGAAACACTGTCCGTTCGTTTGTGCGGCTTAACGCAAAACGGACAAATCATCACATCCGGCAGTGGACAAGTTAGCAACAGCGATGGCGCATCGGTGAGCATTACGTTGTCCTCATCCAATGAGTGTGGAGGCTTACCTTCTGTATGTCCATAAGTCAGCCCTTCCGGTTTTTTTTCATGGTTAGTGCATGGTGTATCGTTGCAGGCTGCGGTAGCACCACTGCGCCCAGTCTATCCATCACCTACAGTGGACAAGACGCGTTTGGCAATGCACAAGTTTCGGATGTGGTGTACACCGCGCAGAGTAAAACTTCCAATGGCGTTGGGCTGGATGCCAATGGCGATGGTATTGCAGACCAATTTGTTTATCCTGACACGTGTGGCGGTGCCAAACCGGCGGGATGCGGCTTTTCAGTTAATGATTCGGGTACAGTTGAGCTGGGCGCATTGCCTTTGGATTTTTTGTATGATTTTCGTGTGGAATTTCGTGACGCCAGTGGCGCAGTATTGTTCTGCGGTGAAACGTCATTTCAAAATCAAGAGAGTACACAAACACTGCAAGTTCCCATTCAAACAGGAGATTGTTCATAATGCGAACCTGGTTGGCCATTGCATTTGTTGGTTTTTTTCTTTTCGGTTGTGGGTCAGGCAACTCAGATCAGCTTGAGCTGGACGTGCAAATTGCCAGCAATCAAACCAACAATCCTTTTGCAGTGTTGGCGCCGGCGTTTCAGTCGGGCCAATCACGGGGCATTTTTTTTCGTTTAGACGCCATGTCCGCCAATCCAGTGGGTATCAACAATACAACCGGCGAGCCCATTGTTGAGCCGTCGCTTTCATCGGGCTTGGGTTTTGACCCGGCCTCTGAGTTTTTTTCTTTGCCCAGTGAGCTGTTGGCGCCGGGTCAGTTGTATCGTTTGCAAATGTATGCCTTAAACTCAGAGGGTGCCACCACCCACGTGGGTACAGCCGACTGTCCCATTGGCCAAAATATTTCCACGGATATCACGCCCATCGTCATCTGTTTTGGCCTGGCGGGAGGCCAAGAGCCATTGTGCGGCGGCACCACGCCGTTTGGCTGCTGCCCCGGTATCGACGCTGTGGCGTGCCCCTAAAATTAAAAAAGTTTTATTCTTCCTCTGAATGCATGTGCTGCATGACGGAGGTGGATTCTCCACTGCCCGTTAAATTGATTTGGTAATCTTCCGGATGGACGCTGGACCGACCACGGATCATCACCCGACGTCCTGTTTGGCGTTCGTAAGCAATGAATTCATCGTATTCTTCATCTTTTAAAATGCGTGCCACTTTGGTGTGAACGACCACTTCCAAATTGTGGCGATCGTTTGGATCAAGCTGCAGTTCGTATAGAACTTTACGCATCACGTTCATGGCGACTGTGCGTGGAGAAAGGTGAAAGCCCTTTCCGTCACAGTATTGACACTCTTCGCACATTTGCTGTTGCAAATTTTCTCGGGTTCGTTTGCGGGTCATTTCAATTAGACCCAGTTCAGAAATTTTTAACACGTTGGTTTTGGCTTTGTCGAAGCGAAGCTCTTCTTCCAGTTCTTTGAACACTTTGTTTCGGTGCGACCGTTTGTCCATGTCGATAAAGTCCAAAATAATCAACCCACCGATGTTGCGCAATTTGAGCTGCTGACAGATTTCGTACACCGCTTCCATGTTGGTTTGCAAAATGGTTTCTTCCAAGCTTTTCTTGCCTACGAAACGGCCGGTATTGACGTCAATGGCGGTCAAAGCTTCGGCATGATCGATGATTAAGTATCCACCAGATTTTAGCCATACTTTACGGCCCAGTGCGCGGTCAATTTGCTTTTCAATGCCTTCTTCTTGAAAAAGGGTTTTTTCGCCTTCAAAGTGGGTGATATTTCTTCTTTTGCGCGGCAAGCTCGTGGTGGCGTATTGTTTGATGGACCGATAGGCTTCTTTGTCGTCCACAATCAGTTCATCAAAATCATCGGTAAAGTAGTCGCGAACCGTGCGCAGCACCAAATCCAAATCCTCATGAATCAACGCGGGGGCTTTGGCGGTCTCTCTTTTTTCCAAAACGGTTTTCCATTGGTTTTCCAGCTGCACAATGTCTTGCACAATGTTGTTGGCTGGCTGGCCGCCCGCGGCTGTTCGGACAATGAAACCACCCTCCATGCGCTGCGATTGTCGAATGATTTCACGCAAACGATGGCGTTCGTCTTCATCCTCAATTTTTCGGGAAATGCCCGTGTGTGAAACGGTGGGCATGTAAATCAAGTGGCGGCCCGGCAGCGATACAAAGGATGTTAGTCGTGCGCCTTTGGTGCCCATGGGGTCTTTGGCCACTTGCACCATCACCTCTTGGCCTTGTTTGAGCATGTCCTGAATTTGAACTTTGCCCCGTTTGCGCCGGCGTTTTTCATCCGCCATTTCCTTGGGGTTGAAAGAATCGCCATACTCATCAAAAAATTCGGTGACGTACAAAAAGGCGGCTCTTTCTAAGCCAATGTCCAAAAAAGCAGCCTGCATGCCAGGCAGCACACGGGTGACTTTCCCCATATAAACATTGCCTACATAGCTTCGTTCTTTTTGATTTTGTGTGTAAAGCTCGCTTAAGCGGTTGTTCTCAGTGACGGCCACGCGAATTTCTTGCGGCGTGACGTTAAGTAATAGTTTGGATGCCATAATGACTCCTTTGGTTGGTGTCGAGTCAAACCACAGCTATGTTGGGGTGCATGAAAGAATGTAAAATGGTGGATCATATTATGCATTGGATATGGTTTTGTCTTTTGCAATAGTGTTCATTGCTCTGCACCACCGGGTTTGTGCTCGAAACGGTTATAAAAAATCGGGTGGCTCATTAACATTGTTGAATGTTTTTCATAGCTTATCTATGAAGTGGGGCATTGTATTTGTGCCCTTCGTTGCCACATCCTATGGTAAATCATATTTTGAGACAAAAAGACATGGTAAAAACGAAAAAAACAACGCCATTAACCCCACCATCGTCCAAATGGAGGGCCGATTGCATTTTCTTTTTTAAAGGCTTATGATAAATGGTAAGCATGAGTATTCAGTTAACAGAAGCGGCTTTGCAAAAGATCAAATACTTTGCAGCGCAAGAGGCATCCGAAAAGCCCTATTTTCGAATTTATGTGCAGGGCGGCGGCTGTTCGGGCTTCGAATATGGTTTTTCGTTCGATCAGAAAAATGAAACCGATCAGTTAACCGACATTGAAGGCCTACAGGTGCTCATTGACCCATTTAGCGCCACATACATACAGGACGCCACCATCGACTATTACGAAGATTTTCGCGGCGCAGGCTTTCGCGTGCAAAATCCCAACGCCAAGTCTACATGCGGTTGCGGGATGTCTTTTGCCGTCTAAGCCCATTGAATGGTCGCCATGCTAACACTCACGCTATTACGACATGGCCAAACGTCATGGAACAAAGACCTGCGCGTGATGGGTGAGCAAAACATTCCCCTGGACAGCAGAGGCGTATCCCAAGCCAAAGAAGTGGGTTTGAGCCTTCAGCACGCCCAATTGGCCGCCATTGTGTCCAGTCCGCAGCTGCGCTGTTTAGAAACGGCCCAATGGGTGGCGATGCACCATCCCCATCTGGCAGTGGTGATGGACGAGCGGCTTCGTGAAATGCGCTTTGATCGCTGGGAAGGCAAAGTTTTTGATGAAATCAAAGACGATCCAGTGTATAAAGCCAGACGAGCCGAGGTAGAAACGTTTTCTCATCCAGAAGTGGAATCGGTTCAAGAAGTTAGGGCCCGAGTGGCATCCATGCTCCACGCGTATGCGAATCAAAAGGGGCATTTTGTTTGGGTTTCGCACGGAGATGTGCTGCGTGCACTTGTCAGCGAATTGGAAGCTCGGCCTGATCAAGATTTTTTTAGCATTGAGGTGTCCAACGCCGATCCATTGGAATATGTTCACGATGGAAACCGCTGGCATCGAAAAGGAGAATACCATGGGTAAAGGTGACAACCGCAAAACACGTAAAATGATTCGTCGCAAGGGCCAAGAAAAGCTCAAAGAACGCATTGAGCGTAAAAAATCAGACAATAAAAAGTCTGAGAAGAAAAAGTAACATTTCGATCTATTTTGTCTGCCATGGCCAAGTCTGAATCATGGATGATTCAGGGGCCCAGCCCATTGGAGGTCCAAGCGCATATCACGCAGCTTCGGCCCATCTGGGTTTTGTCCCATCCGCATCCGGTTTTTGGCGGAAGCATGGAAAATAAAATCATCGACCAAGTATTTCGCCGCATGGTGGATCAGCAAATGTCGGTGGTTCGGTACAATTTTCGCGGCGTAGGGCAAAGCCAAGGGCAGTATGATCAAGCCGTTGGCGAAATCGATGATCTCCGCGCTGTGGTCCATCATGTGCTGGAAGAATACACCGAGCAAAGCCGTAACATCGCTCTTTTGGGATATTCATTTGGGGCATACATCAGCGCCATGGTGGCTCAAACCATAGAAGCGCTGCACTGCCTACATTTGGTGGCGCCGCCCATGCAAATGAAACCATTTCCCCACTGGACGCCCAATCATCCAGTCCATCTATGGATGCCCGCCCAAGATCAGTACACACAAGTTCAAGACGCCCGCCAATACGCGGAAAAGTTGCCAGGAGATATCCATTGGCACGAGGTGCCCAATGCCGATCACTATTTTATCGGTGCCACGGCCCAATGGCTACGCATGTTTTTTAAACAAATTGCCAAAACAGCGTAAAAAAAAGGATCCCATCCTTGCCACCAATGGATTGCACAAGGATGGGATCAAAGTACCATTATTGATAAGAAGACGTATCCAAGCCCTCAGCTTGATCCAACGCCGTTAAAAAATTCCATACGGCATCCCTTGCTTGCGCGCAGGCGTCCTTGGCTTCTTCTTTTTCGACATCGCTCAAACGATCAAAGGCCGTCTTTTCAGATTGAGAGTGATATTGATCGGCTTCCAAATGCACTTCAAAAAATTTCAGGCCGCGCGGTTGGGTGACGCCGTAAAACTTTTTCAGACCTTCAATTTTTTGTTTAGCAATTTCAGGAACTTGTGACTCATATGCGTAAAGCGCGCCCAAGCCAGCCGCAAAGCTTTTTTGAGAAAGGGTTAGAAAAGTATTTTTCAATGTTTGCGCGGCTTCCAAGCAAGACTCATTTTTCACTTTTTCACGAGGCAGATCCAAGGCTTCGCCAAAACGCAGCCACAATTCGGGGTGATTTTCAGGACCGTGCTCTTCTTCCATCAAATTGTCCAAAAGCGCCATACGGGTATCGGTGTCTTCACACTGGGCATGCACTGCTGATACATAACGTGGAAATGCTTCAACGTGTGGATTGTAATTTTGAATGTAGCGCTGCAGCTCACCTTTGGTCAGTGTGCCTTCCATCCAGCGTTGGTAAAAATGGTGGGTGAGCAAGTGTTTTTCTGCGACAATTTGATCCAAGATATGCATGTTGACTCCTCTTTGATGTAGGTTAAAACGGATCTTGCGTAAGCATACGCAAAACCGACGTCATTTGAAGTACATCGACCTTATCGAAAGACGGAAGAAAAGAGAAAGAATTTTGCGCGAGCATGTCAAAAAATTAATCGCTCGGGCACCGGTGGCTCCAGGTGTCTATATTTTTAGGGATGAGCGGGGTAGGGCCCTCTATGTGGGCAAGGCTGTGCGTTTGCGCGATCGACTTCGGTCGTATGCCAACCCGTTGTCGGACAAACGCCCGTCCGTTGCGTTGATGGTCCCCCTCATTGACCATGTGGAATGGCTTCTGGCCGACAACGAAAAAGAAGCCCTGATTCTGGAAAACAACCTCATCAAGTCTTATCGCCCCAAATACAACATCATGTATCGGGATGATAAGTCTTATTTAAGCATCAAAATGACCAACCACGCGTTTCCGCGCATTTATCGAACACGAAAAATCGTGCAAGACGGCAGTACATATTTTGGTCCCTTTTCTTCGGTGGCGTCCGTCAATCGAACCCTCAAGCTCTTGCAAAAAATTTTTCAGGTGCGTGATTGCACCGATCATTTTTTTAACAACCGCAGCCGCCCTTGTTTACGACACCAAATCAAGCTTTGCAGTGCGCCCTGTGTCGGAAAAATCACACAAGACGACTACATGGAACAAGTCTTGCAAATCAAAGATTTTATGAAAGGTCGCACCAACGATTTGTTAAAAAAAATAAAAACACAAATGAACGAAGCTTCCCAAGCCATGAACTACGAAAAAGCCGCGCTGCTTCGGGATCAAGTTCAGGCCATGGAAGAGACGCTCAAACCACAAACCGCTGAGTCGCGCGAGCATTTTGGCAAGTTTGTGGATGTGGTGGGCATGACCGGCGATGCGCAGGCCACATTGATTAAACTGCTAAAAATTCGCAGTGGCAAAATGGTGGGCGCCGATGAATATTATTTGGATGAACCCATTGCTTATGCCCAGGAAATCGTGCGAAGTTTTTTACAGCAATACTACCTGGAGGACCTCACCAAAACAGACATCCCGCAAACCATCATCATCCCTGAAAAATTCGAAGACGCCGACGCCATGGAAGGGTTGTTAAGCGAGCGCCTTGGGCTAAAAGTTCGATTTGTTGTGCCCCAACGCGGACAGAATAAAAAATATTTGGACTTGGCCGATCGCAATGCCAAAACGGTTTTTTTGGAACAAAAACGACGAAGCCAGAAAACCATTCAAACACTGGAAAAACTACAAATTTTGCTCAAACTGCCCACGCTGCCCACCCGCATTGAGGGTTACGACATCTCCAACTTTCAAGGCAGTCATTCCTATGGATCAATGGTGGTGTTTACCGACGGCGAAAAAGACGCTGGACAGTACCGCATCTATTCCATCCAAACCGTCACTGGACCCGATGATTTCGCTTCCATGAAAGAAGTACTCACACGCAGACTCAAACGATTGGAGCAAATTCCAGCGCCCGACTTGTTGCTCATCGATGGCGGCCGCGGCCAATTGTCTCAAGTGGTGGATGTACTTCACGACATGAATTTATCCATCCCCGTGGTGTCCATCGCCAAAGAAAAAGAATTAAAATCGCGAAGCGGCACCACCTATGCCCCCGAGCGATTGTACTTGCCCGGACAGAAAAACCCCATTGTCCTGCCCAAAAGCTCACCCATGCTGCACCTTTTGCAACGGGTGCGCGACGAAGCACACCGTTTTGGGCTCAGTCATCATCGCAAAAAGCGGAGCAAAAAAACAATTGCTTCTCAGCTTAAAAACATTCCGGGCATCGGCCCCACCCGACAAAAAGCATTGCTTCGTCACTTTGGATCGGTGCAACAAATTCAGCAGGCTTCGCTCAAAGATTTGGCCCACGCCCCCAAGATGAACGACAAGTCAGCCAAAGCTGTGAAAGCTTTTTTTAACAAGCAATCGTCATGACCCACGCGCCATGGTTTTGGATGTGGGCAGGAACGTTGAGTGGCGTGGCTGCTTATTTGCAATGGCCCCACGCCTATCGAGGGTGGATGGGGTTGCTTGCCGCGTGTTTGTTAAGCGGTGCGCTGCTCAAAACACGTCGCAGTTTTTGTATGGTATGCTTTTTTGGTTTGTGGATGGTTTTGGCATGGACGTCCACGCATTGGCATACGGAAAAACACAACCAATGGCTTGAACAAATCACGCCGTCTCTGGGGCAAACGCTGGTGGTGGATGGACAGGTGGTCCATCATCCAATTTTGCATCCGGACCATGGGTTGGTAAAAATACGCGTTGCAGAGGCTCAAGGGATGCCCATGCTTGAAGGGCAACCCATTTGGTTGCGCATGCAGACATGGCAATACCCCAGCCGGGGTGATCAGATCAGAGTGCGGGGTCGGCTGCACTTGCATCAATGGTTGAAACAAGATCGGCTGCGTATCAATATTGGCAGCGATGAAAACTGGGCGCTACTGACATCCCCCTCACGTCCCTGGCAGACGGTTTCAGAAAAGGTAAAACACACCATTGCCCAACACACATCAGGTACCGCATGGATGATCCATCGTGCGCTTTCGATGGGCGAGGGCCAAGGTTTGCCTGCGGCCATCAAACAACAGTTTGTTGAAATGGGCATCATTCATTTGTTTGTTTTTTCAGGTTTTCATGTGGGCTTGCTGTTTGTTTTATTCGCGTGGTGGGGTCGGTGTTTTTTACGCTGTCTGGCTTTTATCTGGCCTCATCGTTGCCTGAAGCATGGGGTGGCACCACTGGCTTTGCTAATGACATTTGGATACGTTTGGCTGCTGGTTCAATGGAGTCTGCCCACCATGCGGGCCATGGCATTTTTACTGTTGGGCTGGGTGGTGTATAAAAGTGGTCGCCGTATGAATCCACTGCCATGGATTTGTTTTGCACTGACAGGATGTTTGCTTTTTGATCCGTGGCTGATCCAATCTCCTTCAGCCCTGCTCAGTTTTTCTGCGGTCACGGGGATCGTGTGGACCCTTCAGTTAACGCAACCCAAGCTGCCAGCTGGCAACAGGCTTCAAAAAATAAAAAAGGTCATGGGTCAAAATTTCTATGTGGCTTTGTCGGCGTTTGTGTGGACCGCACCGATTTTACTTTATTTTTTTCAACGCGTGAATTTGATGTCGACCGTGTACAATTTTCTTCTTGTGCCGACCCTGGGTTGTGCTTTGATTGCCATTGCTATTTTTAACAATGTTTGGACTTTGTTGTTTCAGGGCGCGATGGGCTTGCAATACAGCATCTGGGTTCAGGAAAAATTAACGTTTTGGTTTTTGGATATTGCTGGCTTGCTGCAACAAGCTGCTTTATGGACTGTAAGTATTGATAATATAAGGGTTTGGTGGGTGGTCTCTTTTTATGGATGCTTAATTATAAGTTATTTGGCCGTAACTTGGCAAAAGAAAAAGCAAATAAAACAGCCCCGGTTTTTGTAGAAAAGTCATGGTTTCACCAAGTCAGCTGCGGTATAATAGAGGTATGAGCAAGCATGACACCAAAATCAAGCAAGAAGACAACACTCTGGCTTTGTTTGAGTTTCGTAAACTGATGCTACAGCTGGACCGCAAGCGATCGCGTAAAAAAGCCATTGCCGGCTTAAAACGATTTGCTTACGAGTGCAGCGACGAACTTGAACCCCATGTATGGCTAGGTTTGGCCATGGGGCACGTCTATGACGGCGAATTTGAAAAAAGCATTTTTTATTGCAAGCAAGCCATTGCCACTTTTCCATTGTCACCGGCTTCATTGTTTTGCTCGAGCTTTTTAATCCACCTTTACCGAATCTTGGGCATGCGCAAACAGCGGTTTGAGGAAGAGGGCGTTCGGGTCCGAATGATGAAAAAGCTGGCCCTTCAAAGTGAAGATCCTGAACATCGAATCATGGCGCTGGAAGCGTTGAAAAAAGAATTCGAAGAGCGAGATTTGCTTCAACATTTTGAATATTTTTACGATCAGCTGCCCACCGATACCAGCGTGGAAGACGCGGCATAAAACAGAAAATGCAGATGCAGTCTGAAATTTTATAAAAAAGATCCGATTTCTTCTGTGATGATACGAAACCCCTAACTAGGGCCTGTTGATCATTGAGATTTCTACTGCGAAGAGTGATTTTATAGCCATTTCTGCGTCAGCTTTCACGCAAAAATCCTCATCGTAGGCTTGGCTACGACTTGCGGTTTTTGCGCAAAACCTTCCTTGAACTGACTATAAACTCACTCTTCTCGTTACGAAACTTCAATTATCAACAGGCCCTAATCTTTGGGGATTAAATCTGCCTGTAGCGGGTCAAGCTTTTTGCCGCGTTTGTGCAGTTCAAAATGCAAGTGAGGCCCGGTGGAGCGACCGGTTGAACCTGCCAGTCCGATCACGTCTTTGCGGCTAACCTGATCGCCTTTTTTGACCAATGGTTTTTGCAAGTGGGCATAAAGCGTTTTGTAACCTTTATCGTGTTTAATAATCACCACGTTGCCATAAAGCCCTTTGCGACCTGCATACTCCACAGTGCCACTGAGCGCAGCAAACACATTGGAACCTTCATCGGCGCGAAAATCCAAGCCGCCATGAAAAGCCAGTTTTTTGGTAAACGGGTCCAAACGCACGCCATAACTTGAGGTCACCTTGCGCAACGGCGGCAAATGCAAAACACGCAGATCGGTTTTGGTGTCTTTGATGCTGTCGAGCATTTTTTCTTCAATTTGTGAATCTTGTGCTTCGTTGTCCAGCAAGCCACCTTGCATGGATTCCGATTCTTGCATGTCATTAAGATCTATGCCCAATTCTTTTTCGTAATAAGTGTCGAGGGTTTTTTCGATCTGGGCGGACTCAGGGCTTTGGGCGATGGGCGAGTCCGGTTGTTTTTCTTTGACGATGATGGTGAGCGTGCAAACAACAAAAAGAAATGCAGAAGCGATTAACGAGTATTTTTGAGCTTTTTCACTGCGATACCACTGGCTAGCCCAAACACGTTCAGGACGTTGGGTTGTATAGGGTCGAATGGTGGTGACTTCATCATCGTGTTCGATCAATGAATCCTGTGGGGCATCGACCAAGTTTTGAATGTTTTGTTTTTGTGGCTGTTGTGGTTCGCACTGCGTTTCTAGGTTGGTGCGAGAAAATTGTTTTAGCGGAATGCCCACAAAAAGGGATTGGTCCGGCAGAACTTTCAGGATTTCTTTGCAGCTGGGGCAAGGGATTTTGACCCCATATTCCATGCGAAAAATATTTTCGCATTGCGTATACTCAATTTTACCCACGTTGGATAACGGCGAGTCAAACGCATGGCCACAATTCTGGCATAAAATCTCCAAATCCACGATCCTTTCTATAACGCTTATGGATTAAATAAGCAATGGTCGTGCCAACTTATATAAAATATAAGTATTTGAAATAAATGGAAAATATTTTCTGTCATCGCT
The DNA here is from genome assembly GCA_964497185.1 of uncultured Bdellovibrionales bacterium. GTDB lineage: Bacteria > Bdellovibrionota_G > JALEGL01 > JALEGL01 > JAGRMV01 > CAZCBX01. The sequence continues at coordinate 111,408 of CAZCBX010000004.1, forward strand.
TAAAATTCGCCAATGAGACACCTTTGTTCCGGTACAAAAGTCTAGGATCAATTTGATGTTGGTTCGTTGATTTTTTCATGAACTTGCTTTGGGTGGAAGGGGCCTCTATGCTACAATCAAATTGTTAAGAAAATATAAATATCCACAAGGAGGACCTTGCCTATGCCAACCCCAGTCGCTCGAAAAGCCATCGAATCTCAACTGATCGCAGAAAACTTTGAATACAAAAAACTATCGAAGCAACATGAAGATTTAGAAAATCAAATCTCAAAGCTGGATAAGCAAAAGTATCTTACCCTTGAACAAGAAAAACTGCGCAAAGATCTTCAAAAAGAAAAATTGGCTGGAAGAGACCGAATGGAGAAAATTTTAGCGAAACAAGCACAACTATAAAACCATTATTGGTCTTCATATTCGACCTTATATAAGGGGCAAAGCCATCGCGCTTTGCCCCTTGTTGTTTTGGGCGTTTTTCTGATACTAGTCATGGCTATGAAATGGATGTTCACTGGATTTTGTGCGCTGGTGCTGATGGCCTCTTCTTGCCAAGAAGGCCCCAGTAAAAAAATCGCGCAACAAGCCTATCAACATACACAAGCCATTGTGGACGTTGGGCCTCGAACCGTTGGATCGGCCAATTTGGAAAAAGTTCGTGAGTACTTGCGTACGCAAGTGGCCAAACATGGCCTAGTGATGCAAGAACAGCCCTTTGAGGCGCAAACGCCGCAAGGTGTGGTGCCCATGCGGAACTTGTTTGTACAAATTCCTGGCAAGACCGCGCAGCGCATATTGCTGGTGGCGCATTATGATTCTAAAATTTTTAAAAACTTTGAGTTTTTGGGTGCCAACGATGCAGCATCCAGCGTGGGACTTTTATTGGCGTTGGTGCCGTGGTTGCAAAAAATGAACTTAGACCACACCGTTGAAATGGTGTGGGTGGATGGCGAAGAGGCCCTGGTTTCATGGTCGGCCACCGATAGCTTGTATGGATCACGCCATTTTGCAGACAATTTGACCAAAACAGAAAACATCCAAGCGGTGATGGTGGTGGATATGATCTCAGACCACAACTTGCAACTGATTCGAAATCGAAACATGGATCCCTTGCTTATGAAATATTATGAGCAGGTGTTGGACGAAATGAACCAAAGCGATCTTTTGGATACAAAAATGAGTTTTGTGGCCGATGATCACGAACCTTTTGTTCGCAAAGGATTGCCCACGCTCCACTTCATGGATTTTAGTTATACGGGCAAAACCATCGACGATGTGATTTGGCACACGCAGTGGGATACCATGGACGAGGTTTCTAAAGACAGTTTGCAAACCATGGCAGAAATATTGATGCGCATCATCGGCAAAGTGGATGCATCTTCATAACAATTTATAAGGGGAAAACAATGGAACACGAACACAAAGTTGGCGTTGTTGGTGCAACGGGCGCCGTAGGACGCGCACTGATTGAAATTTTAACAGAGCGAAAGCACCATTTTTCAGAAGTTCGATTGGCTGCATCTGAAAATTCTGTGGGGCAGACCATTGAAATACGCGGTGTGGAAAAAATGGTCGATCCGCTAAGCGAAGATTTTTTTGATGGCTTGCAGGTGGTCTTTTTTTGCGCCGGATCATCCATCAGTCAGAAATGGGCACCCGTGGCCACGCAGGCAGGTTGTTGGGTGATCGACAACAGCAGTTTTTATCGCCAAGATCCAGACGTGCCGTTGGTGGTGCCCGAAGTCAATGGTTTTGATTTGGAACAAGCACCCACCAAAGGCATTGTGGCCAATCCCAATTGCACCACCATTGGCCTATTAACGGCCATGGCGCCCATACACGCTCAGATTCAACTTAAACATATGGTTGTGTCGACCTATCAGTCGGTTTCAGGCGCAGGGCAAAAGGGCATTGATGAACTTTCCAAACAAGTCATCTCCATTTTTAACTACGAAGATGCCAAAACCGATGTATTCAATCAGCGCATTGCTTTTAATTTAATCCCGCAAATCGGTCCGTTTGATGGCAATGGGGATACGCAAGAAGAATTAAAAATGAAAAATGAAGCGCAAAAGATGCTTCACGCGCCCAAGTTGCAAGTCGATGTCACCAGCGTGCGGGTGCCCACCTTTGTGGGCCATGCCATGACTGTCTATGCTACAAGCGAAGAAAACTTTGAGTTGGCTGAACTTCAAGAAGCGTTATCCACCGCGCCAGGGGTTACCTATTTGGATGCGCCCGACAAAGGTGTTTTTCCGGTATTAACAGACGCACAAGCCAAAGACGATGTGTACGTTGGACGTCTGCGCAAAGGCTCACAGGAAAAGAGTTTTCAAGCTTGGTTGGTGTCTGACAATTTACGCAAAGGCGCCGCGCTCAACGCCGTTCAAATTTTTGAAGTGATGGCGGCACGCAGCTGGTTTAAAAACTAATAATTCCGTTGACCACGCCTGTGGCTTCGGTGGCGTCTTCGTTACCGGTGGAGGCAATGTTGACCACAAACGACCCCTGCATGGAGGAAACGGCGTTGTCGGTGCTGGTGACACTGGTGACGTTAAGGCTGCCTTGTCCTGTGCTTACCACTTGAATATCCAACCGCTGGCCGTTGACGGTAAAATTAAAGGTTCCCGACATCGAATTGCCATCGCTCATGTCGTAGGTTTGTGCATTGAGTGAGCTGGTGATCAATTGAAACTGAATGGCGTATCCATCATCATTGGAAAACTGCAAAATGGTTTGGTTGTTGATAATTTCTTTGGTGACCTGGGTGAAATTGACGCTGGCAAAAGCCGATTGGTTGGTCATGGTTTCGGTCGAAAGGCTCACGTTCGCATCCATTTGCGCAATCGGAGGTGGTAACTGACAGCTGGATGCGTAAACAGATAATAAAATAATGATGAAAATCAGTGGTTTACGCATGTAATTTTATTATAGCATAAAAAAAGTCAACCCAAGTTGGTTTTTTTAAAGAAACGCTGCGTTATGATGGAAAACAGGCTCTTTTTTTGAAAAAATGTTCCATCACGCGCATTCATGATACCCCATTTTCATGGTTGTTGACCCCACTAGCCGAAATCTTCGCTTAGACATTGCCTACAAAGGCACGCATTATGCTGGCTGGCAACGTCAGCCCACAGCCAAAACGGTGCAGGGAGAATTGGAACGTGCACTGACCACCGTGCTCAATCGTCCCACGCAGATCATGGGCGCAGGTCGCACCGACAGTGGTGTTCATGCCAAAGCCCAGGTGGCCACGTGCACCACGGACAACCTGCATGTGACGCCTGAAGACCTGGTTCGCGGCGTCAATGCGCTGCTGGCACCCGATATCCGTTTGCAGCAGGCCACTGAAGTCAATGCTTCGTTTCACGCGCTTCGAAGCGCACAAGGCAAAGTGTATCGGTACTTTATGACCCATCAACCCATCGCCAACGTATTTATGCATGAATACGTCTGGCAAGTACCCTGGCCCTACGACAAAGAAAAAATGCGCTCCGCCATGCAAAGTTTGTTGGGAGAGCATGACTTTCGCTCGTTTGCCACGCACGACATCAGCACCCAAACCACGGTAAGAACCATGACCCGTGTTCAATGGGTGGACAATCCCTGGGGTGTGGACTGTTTGGAAATTCAAGGCAGCGGTTTTTTACGACACATGGTGCGCGTCATGGTGGGCACCCTCATGGACATGGCCCAAGATAGGGTCCCATCCGAAGCCATGCCCGCCATTCTGAAAGCCAAAACCCGAAGCGCCGCAGGCCAAACCGCTCCTGCGCAGGGTTTGTTTTTATGGGGAGTTCTGTACGGAGAAGAATAAAACCGATGAACGCGAACAAAACTTTTTTATTTGAGCCTAGCAAAGTGGGGCGGCGCATTGGTAGTGGTGCGGATCGGGTGGTGTATGCGTATGGTGATGCGCATGTGGTGAAATATTCTAGTTTTGCCTGGTTGGGGGGACAACGGGTGAAAGAAAAATTTGCCCGTGACTATCAGACATGCCTGAAATATTTTGGTGATTTTGTGGTGCCCGTGACGGTGGTTTCGTTGCCAGCATCGCGACGTCTGATTGAAATTCAGCCTTTGTTGCGGGGTGTGCCGCTGTTGCGTGCGCATTTGGATCGTCCAGGCGTGTACGCACAGGCAAAAAAAATTCATCAGGGTTTGATCGAGATGCAGTTGGATGGGTTTGCCCCTGTGGATTTGATTGGGCGTTCGGGTTGGGTGCGTGAGTGCATTGAAAATGTGTGGATTGATGAGCAGGATAAGCTTCACATCATCGATACGGTTTTATTGGAAACCCAAAGTGCGGGTCTGGCCGGCTGGTTATTGGCGGCCTTTATGCCTATTTCTAGAGCACGGCAAAAGCATATTTTTCAAAAATGGCTAAGTTGTTCAAAAAACGTTTAACAGTCATAGTTTTACCATACGGATCGTGAGGCCCGAGGGGTCCGCATTCGCTAGGTCCTCGCTGCGCTGCGGAGACGCTCATGTCGGACCCCTCGGGCTGATACTTGGCGGATGGATGGGGGTAGGGAGGTTGTAATGTCAAACGCCGCCGGCGTTTGTTTCTAATTTTATTTTAGTATGGAAAGGGGTTTGCTGGCCGTCGGTAGCTTTTTGGGCTTGTGCGCGCGTCTCCGCAGCGTAGCGAGGACTAGCAAGCACAAGTCCAAAAAGCTTCAACACGTCGCTCTTTAAAAACTAAAAAAGCCAAGGTTTGTTTTTCGAAGGTTTTGGCTTTACCAGCCCGAAGAAAAAAAGGGTGCGCGCTGTTGGCGTGTGTGATTTTTTCTATTTGATTAGTTTGGCGCGTTGGAGTTTCCAAAGGACGGGCCAGATGGTGATAAACCAGTATTTTTTTTGTCGATCGGTGAGATGAATTTGCATGTCTTGGGTGCGGTTGATTTTAAAAAGCATGTAATCAATCCATGAGTCGACGGTGCACATGTTTTTAATCCAGCGCATGCGCGCGCGAATACGGCTTTTGCCAATCCAGTGTTTTATGCTTGGGTCGGTGGTAGGATGAATTTTTTGGTCTTGTCCGATCATGCCAAGTTCTTTCATAATCAGCGTGTAGATTTTTTCATAATAGGCTTGTTCGGCCAAAAAGATTTTTTCCACTTTGTTGCCCGCTTCGATGCGTACATCGCCAACGTAACTTAAAGCCAAAATTTTTTGAATCATGGTGGGGATGTCTACGGGCTGGGTCAAGGTGGCTTGGGTTTTGAGCGCCGCTGTTTTTTTGGCCTGAATGAACAAGTCAACATATTCTTCAAGGGTTTGCGTGTCTTGTGGCCAGATCCAGCCCAAGCGTTTTGAAAAGCGGCCTACGTGATACACATCTTTGGCCTCCATGGATACCTCTTGGGCAAGATGGGGCAGGGAAATAATGCAGTACTTGATGATGTCGTCTTGCGAGTGAATGTTGTAAATGTTGGGGGGGATGTGCCGATTCATCCATGTGTGTTTTTTGTTTTGGTAAAAGGAAGCATAATCTTTTACCACCACATAAAAATCAGGCAGGGAGGTCGAGGATTGGGTCGTCTGGCTTAAACATGAGCCATAGCCCAAAATAAACAAAGGTTGGCTTGGTAGCTGTGCTTGTAGTTTCTCTAAGCTTGGGGCAAACACTTCCATCGGAAACGACTGCATTTTTTCAACGATGGCGCGTCTGAGTTCGTTCATGATGAAGTATCGTACCCTTGAACGCGATTGCGGCTACTGCGTTTGACTTCATACATGGCTTCATCGGCCATTTTAATTAAGTCTTGCTTGGACTGCGCATCGTCGGGAAAATTGGCCACGCCAAAACTGGCCGTAAAGCGTATGCTTAACCCTTCGTGGGCCAAAAATACATGGTCTTGAATGGCTTGGCGTAGCCGCTCTGCCATGTCCACCGCATCTTTTTTATTGGTTTCTGGTAAGACAATTACAAATTCATCGCCCCCATAGCGCGCGCAGTGATCGGTCTCCCGTGCGGCTTTGAGTATCACTTCGGAAGTTTCTTTTAACAGCGCCGAGCCATGAACATGGCCATGGGTGTCGTTGACTTCTTTGAATCGATCTAGGTCGATGAACACCATTGAAAATTCTTTGTGATATCTTTTGGCGCGGCGAACTTCTTGATCCAGCAGTTCATGCATGTACCGGGCATTGTAAAGGGTGGTTAAATCGTCGCGAATGGTGAGCTCTGAGATGCGTTCAAAGTTTTGGCCGTTTTGAATGCTGATGGCAGCAAAGTCAGAAATGGTCTTGAGCACCTCCAGGTCCTCTGCTTGAAATGTCTCCGGCTTATGACGGCGCAGCACGATAACGCCCAACACTTCGTCTCGGCTGATCAAAGGGGTGGCCATGACAGAGTCTTGCCCGATGAGTTCTTGCACAAATTTTGGGACAGTTTCATCACACGTGGGTGTCTGGCCCGCTTGAGCAAAAACCGATGTTTGAACTTGCGCCACCCAGCCCGCCAGTCCGTCGCCCAAAGCCACTGGGTTACTTCGGTCAATGGATGGATCATTGATGACAATTTGATAGGTGTAAGTTTCTTGCCCGGCTTCTTTTAGCAACAAATACCAAGCATCGGGCTGAAGAATGTCTGAAGTATGCTTTAAGATCATCCGAATCAGCGTTTTGGTGTCTACGGTGGAGGTTAAGGCTTTGCCAAGCTCACTCATGGCTTGGAGCGTGTTCACTTTTTCGGTTAACCGTTGTAGGATGTCTGGGTCTGTTGTATTCATCATGTCAATTGAACTTAGGTACATATCACCAATGATTGGAAAGAACAAAATGCCATGAAACAACAGTGCGCCATTATTTTGGGTTCTGCCTCCCCGCGCCGCAGAGACCTTCTAACGCAGTGGGGGTTGGAAGTGCAAGTGCAGCCTTCTGATTTGAATGAAGAGGCTGTGCCCTGGTCAGGCGATGCCAAGCAGCATGCGCAAACGTTGGCTTTGGCAAAGCTTGATGGCATGGCCAACCCAAAAGAAACATCGGCCTTGATTGCGGCCGATACAATCGTTGTGCTCGATGGTCAGCCCATGGGCAAGCCTATAAGTATGGACCAAGCGCGCAACATGTTGATGCAGCTGTCGGGGCAAACCCATGAGGTGATGACAGGCTATGTTTTGGCACATGCGTCTCAAAAACGATCGCGCGTGGTGACGGCCAGCGTAACCTTTGCTCAAATCAGCCCCATTTGGCTTGAAACCTATCTGGTGCAAGCCCATTGGCGCGATAAAGCTGGTGGGTATGGCATTCAAGAGCATGCAGGGGCCTGGGTTGAAAAAGTAAAGGGGAGCATTGATACGATCATGGGGTTGCCCATGGCAGCGCTGCTACAGGATATGAAAGAAATGGGCGTGATTCAATGATGCAAACCAAACTAAATGCGCTGCGCAAGCAAATCCAACAAGCCTGTAAACGGGCGGGCCGCAAGGTTGAAGATGTTACACTGGTGGCCGTGAGCAAAAAACAGTCAGCGACTTCCATCATGGAAGCCTACAAGCTGGGGCTGCGGGATTTTGGCGAAAATTACATGCAAGAAATGGCCGAAAAAATGAAAGTGTTGCCGCGCGACATCCGTTGGCATTTTGTGGGCAATTTGCAATCAAAGAAGATTAAATACGTCTCTGAGCGCGTGCATATGGTGCATTCGCTGGATCGAAGTTCACAAATCAAGGCATGGCGCAAACTTCAAGAAGAAGGACAGCCGTTGCCCAAATTGCTTATTCAGCTCAATGTTTCTGGTGAGGGTACAAAAAATGGCATTGCACCCAATCAACTACCCGACTTTTGGCAGCAATGTGCGGGGCTGCCCGTGGTGGGACTGATGTCGTTTCCTGCCTACGATCCCAACCCAGCGGTTGTTCGCCCTTATTTTGCACAAACGCGCGAGGCGTGGGCTAAGCTAGAAACTGGCCATGCGCCCGTTTTGTCGATGGGTGTATCCAGTGATTTTGAGGTGGCCATTGAAGAGGGCGCTACGCACATTCGAGTGGGCACGCAACTTTTTGGTCGTCGGTGAGGCTTGATGGATCAAGCTTTGCGCTTGAAAAAAGCCTGATCTGGGCTATACTGTTGGGGCAAAGGAAGTTTTCATATGAGTAAAAAATTAACACCCCTCGATTTACAGCATCAAGAATTTGGCAAAGTATTCCGTGGTTACGATCCCCTTCAAGTTCACCAGTACTTGCAAGAAGTCGCCGATAGTTTGGAAGCATTGATTTTAGAAAACCGAGATCTTCAGCAAAAACTGGAAAATCAAACGGCTGAAGTGCAACGATTGATTCAAAGCGAGCGACAGCTTAATGAAACCATGGTGACGGCCAAAACCATGACCGAACAAATTAGCGCCAACGCCAAAAAAGAATCCGATATGCTCATCGCACAAGCAGAAATGCAGGCGGAAAAAATGTTGCAAAAAGCGCACGAGCGTCTAACCGACATGATTAACGAAATCAACGAAATGAAAAAGCAAAAGGCTCAATTTCAAGGTCAGTTACGCGGCATCATCGACACCCATCTGCGTTTGCTGGAAGAAGACAAAAATGAACCCATGATCTCTCAAATTGAAGACGTAGGCATTCTGACCAAAGTTTCTTAATCCTTAGACATCGATCGTTTGCAAAGCGATCAAACAATGGTACTAACCCTTGTCATGACTTTACTCGACGGCAAACAAGTGGCCCAAAAAATGCTGGATTCGCTTCAAAGCGACATTGAGTCATTGCCCGTCAAGCCCGGCTTGGCCGTTGTACTCATTGGTGACAACCCAGCCTCCAAAGTATACGTGCGACGTAAACACAAAAAATGTCAAAAGGTAGGCATTTATTCTGAAGTCATTGAACTGGATGCCGATGTGCCCCAAACCAAAGTGATGGAAACCATCAACAACCTCAACGATCGCGCCGACATTCACGGCATTTTGGTGCAATTGCCGCTGCCCAAGCACTTGGACGAAAACGACATACTGGAAAAAGTTCGTTTTGAAAAAGATGTCGATGGTTTTCATGTCATCAATACAGGCCGATTGTCGAGGGGACTGCCGTGTTTAACCCCCTGCACACCGACTGGCATTATTCATATGTTGGAAAGCTATGATGTGCCTCTTGCGGGGCAACATGCAGTGATATTGGGGCGGAGCAACATTGTAGGCAAGCCGATGGCCCAGCTTTTGCTCCAAAAAAACGCGACGGTTACGCTTTGTCATTCCCGAACCAAGAATTTGCCCGAATTGTGTCAGCAGGCAGATATTCTGGTGGCTGCTGTGGGCAAACCGGCTTGGGTGCCAGGCGACTGGGTGAAAGAGGGCGCGGTTGTTGTGGACGTGGGTATCAACCGGCTTGAAGACGGCAGCTTGGTGGGTGATGTGGATTTTGAAGCTGCGGCCCAAAAAGCCTCACACATTACGCCCGTACCCGGTGGTGTAGGGCCTTTAACCATTGCCCAGCTTTTATCCAACACCGTTCAAGCTTGCCGCTGGTTAAACCAAACGTAAATCGATCAACGCGCGGTGGATCATTTTGAGAATCTGTTTGTTTCTGCTTAAAAATGCGCTACAGTTTGAAGCTTTTTGGGCTTGTGCTCGCTAGTCCTCGCTTCGCTGCGGAGACGTTCATGCGTAAGCCCCATAGGCCCCACGGTTTTTTCAAATTATTTCAATATTTTATTCCCGAATTAGCCATCCATATACCAGAATCTTTTTTCATATCATTTTTTACGCCCCATGATATTGATCTTGCCCATGACTGGTTTAAAAACTCCTCTGTTTGAAGCTCATCTGCGGGCAGGTGCCACGATGGTTGATTTTGCTGGCTGGCAAATGCCCATTCAATATGCGGGCATTATGAAAGAACATCAGCAAGTGCGCAACTCGGTTGGGTTGTTTGATGTTTCTCATATGGGAGAAATTGAAATTGTGGGTCCTGGCGCTTTGTTGTTCTGTCAGAAGGTTTCCACCAATGACGTCTCCAAACTCAAACCTGGTAAAGTACAATATAGCTGTATCCTCAATGAAGAGGGTGGCATCATCGACGATTGCACTTTGTATATGTTTCACAAAGAGCATTACATGTTTGTGGTCAACGCATCCCGAAAAGAACATGTTTACAACTGGTTGCTGCTCCAGCAAGAATTTGAAGTGGAAGTGGTAGACCGTAGCGCCGATTATGGACTGATCGCAGTGCAAGGCAAGAACGCCTCGCCGTTGGTCTCTAAATTAATCAATCGAAATGTGGGGTCCATTGCATATTACGAATTTCAAATTTGCCAGGTTATGGAAGCTGGCGTGATTGTATCGAGAACCGGGTACTCAGGCGAAGATGGATTTGAGTTGTATATTCCCAAGGCCACGGTTGAAAAGGTATGGGAGTATTTTTTAGAAGAAGGTAAAGCATATGACATCCAGCCCATCGGTCTTGGCGCGCGCGACACTCTGCGATTGGAAATGGGTTACCGGCTTTACGGGGCAGACATGAATGAAAAAACCACACCCATGGCTGCAGGATTGTCCTGGATTGTGGACATGGACAAAGGCCACTTTATCGGTCGCAATGCCCTCAAAGCGTATCAGGAAAAAAAGGGCCTTAGCCGCGTTATTGGTTTGGAACTTCTGGCGCGCGGGATTCCTCGGCCTCATTGCAAGGTGTTTCAAGAAGATACGCAGGTGGGAGAAATCACCAGTGGCAGTTTTTCACCCACACTATCCAAAGGCATCGCGCTGGCCATGCTGCCCAAACGCATTAAAGTGGGGCAAGTGGTAGACGTGGATGTGCGGGGTAAAAAAATTCCGGCCAAAGTGGTCAAACCCCCTTTTGTTAAACCGGCGGTGCTAAAATAAGATGAAGTTGGTTTGCGCATGTTGAAAACCCGTGTTAAATCATGCATGGAACCGATCAAATGCTATAAAAAGGAGTAAGCATGGAACTTCCCCAAAACCTACGATACAGCAAAGAACATGAGTGGATTGAACTCATCGACGATGGCAAAACAGCAAAAATTGGCATCACAGAATATGCGCAAGAAAAATTGGGAGACGTGGTGCACATTGAGCTTCCAGAAGAGGGCGACTCATTTAAAGCGCAAGAAAGTTTTGGCAGCGTAGAATCGGTTAAAGCAGTGTCAGATGTTTACACACCCGTGGACGGCGCCATTAAAGAAGTCAATGAAACCTTGTTGGACACACCTGAGTTGATCAACGATGATCCCTACGGCGAGGGATGGATGATTTTGGTGGAAGTCAGCGATGCTTCAGGGCTTGAAAAATTGATGAACGCGGATGACTACCAAGCATTTTTAGAAGACGACGATTCATAATTTAGTATTCACCCACTTACGAACGGACCACCAGTGCGGTACATTCCCTTAACCCAAGAAGATCAGCAAGAAATGTTGCAAGACATTGGCGTGCAGGATGTTCAAGACCTGTTTTCGGACATTCCTTCACACATTCGTCGTGGACCCATGACAAGCTTGCCTCATGCAAAATCAGAATTGGAACTGCGCGAATTTTTTGCACAGCTGGGTGATGAAAATACCATCAACCGCCAATGGAAAAATTTTCAAGGTGGGGGGTGTTATGAGCACTACATTCCAAGCGTGGTCAATGCTTTGGCTTCTCGTGGAGAGTTTGTAACGGCTTATACACCGTACCAAGCAGAAATCAGTCAAGGCACCCTGCAAGCGATTTTCGAATTTCAATCGATGGTGGCCAATTTGTATGGCATGGAAGTCTCCAATGCCTCCATGTACGAGGGCGCATCAAGCGCGGCAGAAGCAGTGTTAATGGCGATGCGCGTGAGCCGCGGCAAACATATTTATGTTTCCCAAGCCATTCATCCGGATTACCGAAAAACCATCGAAGCTTATGTTTCGGATTACGATGTTGTGGTGCACGATTTGCCCATCAACGAACAAGGACAAACCCAAACCACCGAGCTCGAAGAAAAAACAGCCTGTGTGGTGGTGGCGCAGCCCAATTTTTATGGCGTCATCGAAGATTTAAGCAAGTATCAAGACTTAACCCAAGACAGCAAAGCCATGTTCATTGTGCTGAATCAGGAAGCCTTGGCGTTTGGTTTGGTTCCACCACCGGGGGAATTTGGGGCCGACATCGTGGCCGGGGAAGGGCAATCGCTTGGCAACGAAATGAACTTTGGCGGCCCGCACGTAGGTTTGTTTGCCACCCGAAGCCAATACGTGCGTCAAATGCCTGGCCGTTTGGTGGGCAAAACCGTCGACGCCGATGGCAAGCCAGGGTACGTTTTAACCTTGTCTACACGCGAACAACACATTCGTCGCGACAAAGCCACGTCCAATATTTGCACCAACAATTCTTTGTGCGCTTTAAAGGCCACTATTTATATGGCCAGTGTGGGTGAACGCGGCATGCGTGAATTGGCTTTAAAAAATTATCACCTTGCGCATCAGCTTGAGCAAATGTTGACTGCGTTGCCAGGGGTTGACCGTCGATACAAAGGCGATTTTTTTAACGAGTTTGTTGTTGCCTTACCCATGGATGCCAGTGTGCTGCTCAAACACCTTCAAACCCAGAAAATTTTGGGTGGGGTGGAATTAAGCCGCTTGGGCTATGGAAAAGAAAACGAGTTGTTGGTCACGGTCACTGAAACCAAGCATGTTCAAGACCTTCAGGCGTTTGCCAGTGCAGTACAGGAGGCATTGTGAGTCAAACATGGGAAGTGCAGCGTGGCTACCAGCCAGTGGCGGATCTTTTGCAAGAAACCCGCAGCACAGAGCACACACAAACCAACGAGTACGTACCCAACCAAACCTTGGAAGAAGCACCCTCATGGGCGCGCAAACAAATTGATGGTTTTCCACAACTCTCTGAATTTGAAGTGGTGCGGCATTTTACCAAATTGTCGCAACTCAATCACTCCATTGATGGGGGCATGTACCCATTGGGATCTTGTACGATGAAATACAATCCCAAAATCAACGAGGAAGTGGCCGCAAGTCCAGATTTTACCCATGTGCATCCCTATACGCCCAATCATTTATGTCAGGGTAGCCTGCGTTTGATGTACCTTTTGCAAGAAACGCTCAAAGAAGTCACAGGTATGAAAGGGTGCAGTTTGCATCCCGCAGCCGGTGCGCAAGGCGAGCTTGTAGGGGTGAAAATGATCCGCGCCTATCACCAAGACAAAGCCCAGGATCATAAAAAAGTGGTGCTTGTTCCCGATTCAGCCCACGGCACCAATCCAGCCAGTGCCGCTTTAAGCGGCTTTTCAGTTCGAACCCTTCAGTCCAATGACCAGGGCATCATTACACTCGATGAAGTCAAAGACAAAATGTCGGATGATGTTGCTGCGATCATGATCACGGTACCCAACACCTTGGGCATCTTTGAAAAAGAAATTCATGAAATCGCCCAATTCATGCATGACCACGATGCGCTTTTGTATTGCGACGGCGCCAACCTCAACGCCATGGTGGGGCAAGTTGATATTTACAAGATGGGCGTGGATGTGATGCACATCAATTTGCATAAAACTTTTTCTACCCCCCATGGAGGGGGTGGCCCTGGTTCTGGACCCGTGGTGGTATCGGAACGTCTATTGCCTTACCTTCCCACACCTCTGGTCGCTCAGGATGAAAAAGGTGTATACGTATTAAAAGATATTGAAAAAACAGTGGGCAAGTACCGAGGGTTTTACGGCAACTTTGGTATGTTCGTGCGTGCCCTCTGTTACATATATGCCTTTGGCCAAGAAAAACTGGCCAGCATGAGTGAAACAGCGGTGCTCAATGCCAACTACATCAAAACCAAGCTCACGCCTTATTACGACTTGCCTTACACCAGCAAGACCCTGCATGAAGTGGTGTTTAGCGATAAATGGCAGCAAAAAACCAATAAAGTCAAAACCATGGATATCGCCAAACGGTTGATGGATTTTGGGTACCACCCCCCAACGGTTTATTTTCCGCTGGTGGTGGAAGGGGCGCTCATGATCGAGCCAACCGAGTCTGAATCCAAACAAGAACTGGACCGGTTTATTGCAACGATGATCCACATTGCTCAGGAGTGTAAAGATCACCCAGATCAAGTCAAAACGGCACCCCACAACACAGGCCTGCGCCGGCTGGATGAAACCCAAGCAGCACGAAACCCCATTCTTACTTGGAATGACCTATAAACACACAAAGGAAACCTTTATGAAAACATGGTTCTGGATATTATGCGTGGTGGCCCTTCAGCCTGTAGTTTGGGCAGACCCAAGCATTATGTTCAATGGCAAAACCGTTCATTGCAAAGGCGGCGTGCAAATTCAAAACGGCCAGCTTCACTGCGACATGGTGCCTTCCAAAGACAATCAAGACAACACAATAAAGAAATCTGTGGCTGAAAGTCAAAAGCAAGACTGCGGCGAAGACGAAACGACCATCGTTCATAAAAACGGGGGTGGCCAAGTCTCCACAAAAGCCGATGTGGATAAAAAAGCCTGGGTGGGCAAAGATGCCATTGTGTGTGGTGAAAGCATCGTCAGTCGTGCCGTTCGCTTGGAAGGCAAAACGCGCATATCGGGCGCCGCCAAAATTCATGGCAACAGCAAAATTTATGATTCGACCATCGGCGGCGCCAGCGAAGTGGTGTCTTGTGAAGTGCGAGAGTCCGACATCGGTGGCAGCTCTACGGTTCGTGCTTCTGACATCGAATATTCACAACTATCGGGTGCCACAAAGTTAACACAGGCCAAGGTGATTGATTCGACCATTTCGGGGGCTTCTGAAGTTAAAAATAGCCGCGTGCTGCGATCCAAAATTTCGGGCAGTACGTTTATTTATGACAAATCTGTCATTGAAGATGCGATGTTATCGGGTGCAATTCGGGTTCAGCATAGCAAGCTGGATGAGTGTGATTTTTCAGGTTCAGTGTTTTTGAAAAATCAGACTTGTAAAAATGGTGATGAGAAGTATTAGGGGCGTTGGGTTTTAGTTGTAGTTACTTTTTTTTTGGTTTTAAATGAGTGTCTTGCTACAGCTTTGTAGGCTTCTGCTCACTAGTCCTCGCTTACGCTGCGGAGACGTTCGCAGAAGCCTACAAAGCTGTTTTCGTTAATCCCAGCTTCGTTCGGGGCGTGGTTGGTGGAATATAGTCAAACGCCGGTGGCGTTTGTTTGTTGTCTTTAATTTGTTTCGTATGGGTTGCGTTAGCCCCCACGGGCCCCTCTGTGCTCCGTTATGAGGGTAACTCATCAACTTAGCTTGGATTTTTATGAATTGCTTCTTGGTATACATAAGCGTTAAAAACGTTGGGTTTGGGAGAAGATGAAGTTCCAGGTCATGCGGATTTCGCCGTATTCGTTGAGTAGTACCGATGGTGGATTGGGGAAGGGGGCGGCTTGTTGGATGGCGCTTAGGGTAAAGCGGTCGAGTGTGGGGGCGCCTGAGCTTTGTAAGACTTGCATGTCGACTATGGCGCCTTGGTCATCGAGCACAATGAGTACTTGGGCTACCCAGTTGCTTTTTCGGGGTGCGTTGGCGATGGTGTGAATGGGTGGTTTCCAATAGCCTTGAATGGATCGTTTCATTCGATTGAAAAAAGAAGCATACGCAAACTTTTGGGTGGAGAGCTGGGTTTGGTCGCCTTCTTCGATGTCTGGTAAATAGTTGGAAGGGGTAAAAGAAATGGTGTGGGGTGTTGGGGCGGATGCGGTTTGGGCCAGTACTTTTTGAAGCGCTTCATCGGATAAGTTTAAGCCATCCACGGTGGGCTTGCTGCTGGAGGAAGCATCGGTGGAGGGTTTGGGTTGAGAGGTGGGCGCATCATTTCCTTTGGCAACGGTTTGCTTTTGAACCAGCCGATTGGCTTCGCCCAAAAGATTGCTTTCAACTTTTTGGGTGGTGAGTGAGTCGGTGTCCACCACATCCACGACGCGTTTGGGTTGGCTGTCTTGCAGATTGATCCATTGGATTGGATCCGGTTTGGTGCTGCTTGCATGATTTTCTAAGCGGGCCATCGGGTTTTGTGCAAACTTGAGAAAAAGCGCGGCCAATAAAACGTGCAGCCCAATGGAAGCCCAAAGGGTCAGCGCCTGAAAACCTGGCAACTCTTTTCGTGGTTGAAACCAAGCCATAAAAACGACCATAGCATGTCTTGATATCAACACCAATAAGCCCCAAACACCTTCACTATGATGGTTGAACAATTGCAAAGACCTGATACAAATGGCCATCATGTCCAAGTCTGTTGCAGTGACCAAAGATGACGTTATTTCCATGCTCAAAGAGATGGCCATGCTTTTGGAATTATCGGGCGCCAATGGTTTTAAAGTACGCGCTTTCCAAAACGCTGCGCGCACCATGGAAACTTTTTCCGACTCTCTGGATGAATATGTCCGTGAAGGAAAGTTGACCACCTTATCTGGTATTGGCAAAGGCATTGCGGCTGACATTGCGCATTTTTATGAGAATGGACAGCTCGATGTTCTGGAAGAATTAAAAGATGAATTTCCCAGTGGGCTATTTGATTTATTTCGTGTGCCCAATTTGGGACCCAAAAAGATTAAGGTGCTCTATGAAGAGTTGGGCATTGGTTCGCTTTCTGATTTGGCCTATGCCTGCCAAGAAAATCGCCTGCTGAAACTCAAAGGCTTTGGTCAAAAAAGCCAAGATAAAATTTTAGAGGGCGTACGCTTTTTGGAACAAAATGCGGGACAACATCGGTATCACCAAGCTTATGCACAGGTGCGCGCGTTGGTGGATCAAATGCAAGCTTGGCCCGACGTTCAACAGATATCCATCGCGGGCAGTTTGCGACGAAAAAAAGAAGTGGTCAAAGATGCCGACATCCTTTGCAGTTCAACCAAACCATCGCAAGTGATGAAAAAATTTACGTCCCTGCAAGAAGTGCAAAGTATCATTGCGTCGGGCGATACCAAAACCAGCATTCAAACCAAAGAAGGGATGCAGGTTGATTTAAGGGTGGTTGCGCCAGAAGATTACGCGACAGCTTTGCACCACTTTACCGGTAGCAAAGAGCACAATACGTTGCTGCGTAGCCGCGCCAAAAAAAGAGGCATGAAAATCAACGAATATGGCGTTTTCGAAGGTGATACCAAATTAACCATTGAAAGTGAAGCCGAGTTGTTTAAGGCGCTGGATTTGGAATTCATCGAGCCAGAACTCCGTGAGGGGTTACAAGAAATCCAATGGGCTGAAAACGACAAGCTACCCAACCTTGTTACCGAGCAGGACATTCAAGGCTTTTTTCACATGCATACCACCTATAGCGATGGCAAACACTCTCTCGAAGAGATGGTACAAGCCGCCATTGAAAAAGGGTATCAATACATGGGCGTATCGGATCACAGTCAAACTGCTTTTTATGCGCATGGCTTAAAAAAAGCCGACATCAAAAAACAGCACGAGGAAATTGATCAACTTCAAAAAAAATACAAAGACATTCGCATTTTTAAGGGCATTGAATCCGATATATTACCTGATGGCAGTTTGGACTATTCCGATGATGTGCTTCAAACATTTGATTTTGTGATCGGCTCCGTGCATGCCAATTTTCAAATGGATCAAAACAAAATGACCGAGCGTTGCATGAAAGCATTGGAAAACCCCTATTTAACCATGCTGGGTCATCCCACGGGGCGCATTTTGCTTGGACGAAAACCTTTCGCCATTGACATGCATCGGCTGATCGATCGCGCTGCCAGTTTGGGAAAAATCATTGAACTCAACGCCAGCCCATACCGACTCGACATTGACTGGCGCCTGCTGCCGCACCTCATTGAAAAAGGTGGCATGATCTCCATTAATCCAGACGCGCACAGCATAGAAGGCATTGATCATGTGAAATATGGTGTGCATGTTGCGCGCAAGGGTGGTGTGGAAGCCAAGCATGTTTTGAATACGTTGCCCTTGGATCAAATGGAGCAAAGACTTGAAGAAATCCGAAAGGCATAATGCAATTTTAAAAAAGCTGGCTCAGCTTTTTCCAGATCCAGACTGTGCGCTGGATCACGATACACCTTATCAATTGTTGATGGCCACCATCTTGTCTGCCCAATGCACCGATGTGCGCGTCAATAAAGTGACCCCGGCTTTGTTTGAAGCCTATCCCACGGCAGAAAAAGCAGCCAACGCCGATGTGTCCGATGTGGAAGCGTTGGTTCGGTCGACGGGGTTTTACCGAAGCAAAGCCAAGTCCATTGTATCGAGTTCACAAGACATCGTAGAAAAACACAACGGTGCTTTGCCTCAAACCATGAAAGAACTGACCGCACTTCGCGGGGTGGGCCGCAAAACCGCCAACGTTGTGTTGGGCAATGCATTTGGTATCAACGTCGGCGTGGTGGTGGACACCCACGTGGGAAGGTTGTCCAGACGTTTGGGTTTGACCAAGCACAAAGATGCGGTTCGAATTGAAAAAGATTTAATGAAAATTGTGCCCCAAGAGGATTGGACCGTGTTTTCTCATCGGATGATCATGCACGGTCGCCAAACGTGCAAAAGTCAAAACCCAAAATGTGATCAATGCGCATTGTCTACGCTCTGTCCAAGCGCTTTTTTGTAGTTTTCTTTATTGGTCTCGGCTCAGGTTCTTATCGATCCGATGTTAAGAGTTAGCGAGCCAGCGCGTAAGAGGTCGGGGATGGGGTTACAGGATACAATGCGCGAATTTGATCTTGCAACCAAGACACGGACTGAAATGCTTGCACGGGTGAATCTTTTTCTGCTTGGGTGTCTTGTTGAATCATGTCCATCAACATCGCGCTATCAACATTAAATTCTTTTTCGGCAATGTGATTCATTTCAATTAAATACGACCAGCAATTTTGTCCTTGTTCTTTTTGGGCCAAAGCTCGGGTTTCGACCGAAGGAAAAATGACTT
This sequence comes from uncultured Bdellovibrionales bacterium, assembly GCA_964497185.1. GTDB lineage: Bacteria > Bdellovibrionota_G > JALEGL01 > JALEGL01 > JAGRMV01 > CAZCBX01. The sequence goes on from CAZCBX010000004.1 coordinate 130,264, forward strand.
CATCCAGCGAGGAAGCACGCTGGGCAAGTACCACTTCAATTTCATGGGTGGAAATTTTCTGCGCTTGCAAAAGGTCCATGCAAGTTTTGGCTTGGCTGACGGTAAAAAGTTCGACATCATCACTCCAAGCGGTTGTGTGAAATAAAAGACCCATAAGGGCCATGATCAACGATGTTTTTTTCATATCGATTTCTCCTGGGCTGCAATATATACAGGCCAACGCACAAAAGTCAATAGCGTAACTATTTGATTTTAATATATTTTTTAAGAATTAACGGAGTTTTGAGCCAAAAGCATCGGCCGAACGATCGAAAAATATTTTTCGCACTTTTGTTTGCCAATGCCATGAACCAACAAAAAGTCTTCCTGGGTTTGAGGTTTAAGGCGCACCATGTCTCGCAACGTCTTGTTGGAAAAAATCATATAGCTGGGAATGTTTTTCTGTGCTGCGAGCTCGCGTCGCAGGGCCACTAGATCATCATACAGGGCTTGTTCGGCTGGACCAAAATCAACCGCAGCCGTTTCTCGACGCGCTTTTTTGCGTGCGGCGGTGGTTTCTTGTTTTGGTTTTTGCATTTGCAGTGTCACTTCCCCTTTGAGCAAGGGCCAGCTTTCGTTCGTAAGCGCCAAAGTTTTGTATTCGACATTGCCATAGGCGATCATTCCTTTGGCCAACAATGTTTGAAATAACATGGACCAAGTATTGGCAGGTATATCTTTGCCCACCCCATACACGGAAAGGCCATCATGTTTGCGCTGTAAAATTTTTTGAGATTTGGAACCGCGCAAAACATCCACAACATAGTTGTAGCCGAACGTTTGGCCCGTTCGATACACGGCCGACAAAAACATTTGTGCTTCACGGGTGGCATCCACAGCATCAAACTCGTCCATGCAAATGTCACAGTTGCCACAGGGCGCATCCAGTTTTTGATCAAAGTAACCAAGTAACTGCTGGCGCCGACAAGCGGTGGTTTGGCAAAGAGAAAAAATCGCCCCGAGTTTGGCCAGGCTTAGTTCTTTGTATGCATCATGCGCATCGGATTGGTCGATAAAGTATTTGTTCTGGGCCCAGTCGCCGCCGCTAAAAAGCATCCAGGCTTCTGCTGGGTCGCCATCCCGACCCGCGCGCCCCGTTTCTTGGTAATAATTTTCAATGTTTTTGGGCATGGCCATGTGCACCACATACCGAACATTGGGTTTGTCGATGCCCATACCAAAGGCCAGTGTGGCCACCATAATGATGGGATCTTCTCGTTCAAACCGAAGCTGATGTTTGTTTCGCGCCACCGACGACATGCCGCCGTGATAGGGCAAAGCATTGTAACCTTTTTTCTCCAACGCATGGGCTACTTTTTCCACATCTTTCTGCCGGGGACAGTACACAATGCCGGTTTCTTGTGGATAATGTTGATCAATCCACTGGGTGGCTTGCGCAATGCCGTTGCCTTCTCGCATGGCAATGCTGTATTTAATATTGGGTCGGTCAAAGCTGGAAAGAAAAAAAGCAGGGTCTTTGAGTCCCAGTTGTTTGGCCACATCGTCTTGCACTTTTTGATCGGCCGTCGCGGTTAAAGCCAGCCACGGGGTGTGCGCAAACATGCCACGAAGCTGGGCAATTTGTTGATATTCAGGACGAAACTCGTGCCCCCACTGGGATACGCAGTGGGCTTCATCAATGGCAATCAAAGAGATGGTGGTCGACGCAATGGCTCGCTGAAAATAACCCGACAAAACCGTCTCGGGGGCCACGTACAAAAGTTTCAAATGCCCCTCACGAATATCATCAAGCACACGATCGCGTTCTTTATTGCTTAAGCCAGAGTGAAAACAAGCCGATTCCACCCCAAGCTGCACCAACGCCTGCACCTGATTGTTCATCAGTGAAATCAATGGTGAAATCACCAACGTCATACCCGAAAAACAAAGGGCGGGAATCTGATAACACAATGACTTGCCACCCCCCGTAGGCATAATCACAAACGCATCCTGTCGGTTTAAAACAGACTCAATCACCGCCGCTTGTTGCATCCGGAAATCATCAAAGCCGAATGTATCGCGCAAAATCTCTCTGGCTTGATTCATCGTTGCAGGCATAGGCTATCCTTATCTACTTTTGCTCAAAATTGGAAAAAACTTTGAGGATTTCCCTGTTTTGCTTGTGCAAACACCCCACGTGCTTGAAATTTATAGATTGACTTCGATGCACGTTGGGCTGGTAGCAGTGGTGGTTTTCAAGTATGGGTTCATGGTGGCAATCCTTTGTTCAATGAATGTTGTTTGTTCTGCCTAACCATCAAAGCAAGGGCGATGCCAGCCAGGTAAAATTTTAACCCATTAAAATCATTGAATTTTAAATTCTGTGGTGGGGGGCCGTTTTATTTTCGGTCGGTGGCAAAATAGGCTTGAATCCATGGATACGGTTCTTCATTGGGGCAACACCAGGCGTTGACAGATCGGTGCTTTTACACATACATACAATGCATGCACACTCAGATTTACCGTTCCATCGTTGAGGCCATTGGCCATACACCCATGGTTGAACTACAGCGCATTGGCAGGGATATGCCGCATACGTTTTACGTTAAAGTCGAGTCCATGAACCCTGGTGGGTCCATCAAAGATCGTTTGGCCTATGGCATGATCGACCAGGCCGTGCGTGAGGGCAAACTGGGAGATGGTGGCACCATCATCGAAACCACGTCCGGCAACACAGGCATGGGGTTGGCCATGATTGCCTCTGCCAAGGGATTTAAAGCGTTGTTTACTGTACCCGACAAAGTCTCCAAAGAAAAAATTGCCATGTTGGAGGCGATGGGTGCCAAAGTGGTGGTTTGCCCTTCGGTCAAGCACGATCATCCAGATAGCTATTACAATGTGGCCAAGCGGTTGGCGCAGACCACCCCCAATTCATTTTATTGCAATCAATACGAAAACATGGCCAACCCAGATGCACATTTTCGATACACGGGCCCTGAGCTCTATGAGCAGTTGGATGGGCAACTGGACTATTTTGTATGTTGTGTAGGCACGGGTGGCACCATCAGCGGGGTATCTCGTTATATGAAATCACAGAATGCCGGCATCCAAACAGTGGGTGTCGATCCGGTGGGGTCTGTGTACTACGACTATTTTCGATCGGGCGAGCTAAAGCCTCAAACCAAAAAATACAAAATTGAAGGCATGGGCAAAGATTTTATTCCAGGCGCTTTGGACACGAACTTATTGGACGATATGGTTCAAGTCAGCGATGCGCAAGCCTTTGACATGACACGCCGACTGGCCCAAGAAGAAGGAATTTTTGTTGGGGGCTCTTCCGGAGCCGCGGTGGCGGGCATGCTTGCCTATGCGCAAAACATTCAAGAACCCAAACGCATGATGACCATCCTGCCCGACAGCGGCACAAAATACCTATCCAAAATCTTCGACGATTCGTGGATGCAAGCCCAAGGATTTGTTGAGAGCGTGTAGCCTGGCCTATCATATCAGCCATACTTTAATATTGATTAAGGATTATGTTGGAAAGAATTTCCAATAGTTTTTGTGTGTCTAAAAAATAATTTGGATAGGATTGTTGTATTTTTTCTAGGTCCTCAATGTTTACAAATACAATGTTTTTTTGCTCGCCTTTTTTTAGAGCCAATTCTCTTTCGGTATAGATTTTTATAGCTATATCCAGATCCTTTTTATTAAAAATTTCTACCCTGGTCGTTTGATCTTTAAGATTGAGTTCCAAAATGGCATATTTACCTGTTTTACCGGTTGCATTGAATTTTGAAACCACGACTTCAATTCCATTTGTGGCTGCATTTAGTCTTTCAATGACTTGTAGTTTTCGAATTGTTTTTTTTAGCTTTGATACGATTTGCTTTTCACTATGTTTCTCGTAAATTTTTGGAGGGATGCAGTTTTCTCTGATCGCGAAGAAGGAACTAAGAAGTAAGAAAAAATCCTTCCATTGCGTTTCACCTTCTCCCGTTTTAAAAGAAGTTTCTTGAAGTTGACCATATATTTCCACGGCCGTTGCCCAAATGTGCTCAAGCTCCGTTCTTAATTGAATTTCAATTAAGGTGGACTGTGCGTTTTGATAAACTAAGTGCATACTCCGATAACCATCACTCTTTGGTGTTGAATGATAATCATCGAGTCTTTTTAATTTATTTCTTGTGGATTGACTTCTTAGCCTGCGATGGGCTTCGATCAATGCTGTTGGATTTTTAAATACCGCACGCACCCCCGCAATGTCTTGAATCGTGCTCAAGCGCATGGTTTTAAATCGTTTGAGTTTAATTTGAATAGATTCAATTCTTTTTAGTCTCCTTGCCAACACAATCAGCTGCTCTTCATCAAGATATGCTTTTAACTTGTTGTGGTAATATTCTAAAATAGGAGAAAAGCTATTACGCCACGCAAGCAGTGTTTCAAGATCATCCTGGTTCAAACTTCTTTGTTTTTTTAGCAGGTCTCCAATTTGATCAATTTTTCGTTTGGTTACCATGCCTTTAGTCTAGCACTATAGCTTTTTTTTCTTAAGAAAAAAAAGCTATAATTAATATAAGTTGCTGATTTTATTATATGCTGATCAATTTTTTTACTTTTTAAAAGTTATTAATAATCAATAAGATTGGCCTGCATGGCAATTGATAAAATGCGTAACCATAATCAAAAGATGGACTCGATTACCAGCCCAGCAAATAAGCAAAAATAAGTGGGGCGACGATGGTGGCGTCGGATTCGATGACGTATTTGGGGGTGTCGATGGCCAGTTTGCCCCATGTGATTTTTTCATTGGGCACGGCGCCCGAGTAGGAGCCGTAGCTGGTTGTTGAATCGCTGATTTGGCAAAAGTAACCCCATAAACGGGTTGGAATTTCCATGTCTTGTTCCATCATGGGCACCACACAGATGGGAAAATCGCCGGCAATGCCGCCTCCGATTTGGAAAAAACCAATGGAATGATCTGGGCTGGTGGTGCGATACCATTGAGCCAAGTCCATCATGTATTCAATGCCAGATTTTACAGCGCTGGCGCTGGCTTTTTCTCGGATGCAGAGCGAGGCAAAAATATTGCCCAAGGTGGAATCTTCCCAGCCGGGCACAAAAAGCGGTAGATTTTTTTCACAGGCCGCCACCAGCCAGCTGTCTTTGACATCAATTTGAGCTTGTTTTTGAAATTTGTTTTGTCGAATGGCTCGGTAAAAGTATTCATGGGGCAGGTGGCGCTCGCCGTTTTGGCTGCATGCCATCCAGTCTTCCTGCAAAATGCCCTGAATTTTGCGCATGGCTTCTTCTTCGGGGATACACGTGTCGGTCACGCGGTTTAAATGCTCTTCCAAAAGGGCTTGTTCGTCCTCTGGACGAAGGTCACGGTAATAGGGGATGCGTCGGTAATGATCGTGGGCCACCAAATTGAAAATGTCTTCTTCAAGATTGGCACCGGTGCATGAAATGGCATGAATTTTATCTTGGCGTATCATTTCGGCCAAGGATTTGCCTAGCTCGGCGGTGCTCATTGCGCCGGCAAGGGTCACGAGCATTTTGCCGTTGTTTTGAAGGTGGGTTTCATAGCCTTGCGCGGCATCAGCCAAGGCGGCCGCGTTAAAATGCAGATAGTGTTTTTCGATAAATTGACGAATGGTGCTCATAAAGTCTCCTTGCTGGAATATGAAACTGGTGTAATATAAATGGCATGAAAATACAACGATCCCTCTTGATGTTTCTTTTGGTTTTTGGTTTGACCACTGCGGCCCATGCAGGCTTTGGTATCAAACTCGGTGCATTTACCAGTGGTGGCAACACCAACATTGGCGGCGGCATTATTTACGGCTTGGGTTTGCCCTTAACCGGCTTAACGCTGGAAGCAGAGCTACAAGGTTTTTACCAAGACGCAGCCACCGATTTGGTTTACTTGCAAGCCAACGCCGGACCATCCTTAAATTTTCAACCCATTCTGTTTCCTGACTTCGAGCTCCTTCAACCCTACATCCGTGGCGGCGTGTTGTACGGCGCGCAATTTTATAAAAGCGAGTCAAACATCGACAACCAATACGCACCGGGTGCATATGCTGGTTTGGGCATCACAACCGTTCTGCCGGTGATTTTTCTAAGCGTAGAAGCCAACTACAACTACGTGAACTTCGACTCCCCCATCGACAACGACTTTTGGACCATATTGGGCACCGTGGGGATTCGTTTGTAGCGGTTTTTTGTGACGGTTGTTTGAGGTTTAAAAGATGAATTCGTGGGACTTTAGGGCAAACCCAAAGCTCCCCTGTGCCGCTAACTGATTGGGGTAATAAAAAAAGCAGACAAACGCCTCCTGGCGTTTGACTTTATATCCTACCCCCAACCCACAAAATGAGCAGGGCGCAGGTGTCGCCCCGGGGACAACGTGTAGCGCTGTCTGAGCAACTCAATATATCGCCCCGAAGAAAGACTTATCAATGAAATCGTAATGCATTTAAAAACGAAGGACGCCCGCGAGTCCGCGAAACGTTTCCCCGGGGCGTGCACCTCGCCACAAATCTTATTTAAAAAACGAAAAAAAACCTAAGCCAAATCCAACAAAACTTTGCCAAACACTTGCCGCGACTCAACATACGCATGCGCTTTGGCCGCATCTTTCAGCGGAAAAATTCGATCGATCACCGGCACCAACACAGATCGACCCACCAGCGCCATGACATCGGCCAGTTCTTGATCGGTGCCCATGGTGGAGCCTTTGATTTGTAGCTGACGAAAAAAAATGTGGCGCAAATCTTCGTCGGGCGTGTAGCCGTCGGTGGCACCGCACGTCACCAAAGTGCCTCCGTTGCGTAACGATTTGAGCAGTGGAATCCATTGTCGGCCCCCTACGTGGTCGATGATGAGGTCCACACCCCGTTTTTGGGTAAGGTCTTTGATGGCATGGTTGATGGGGGTGTCTCGGTAGGCAATGACGTCTTGAACGGGGAGTATGTCTTTGGCTTTTTGAATTTTATCGGCACTGCTAGCGGTGGTGAAAACCTTGGCGCCGAAATGGTGGGCGATTTGAATGGCCGCCATGCCCACGCCAGAGCCTGCCCCCATAACCAATACAGTCTGAGCTGGTTGAACATGGCCCTGTGTAACCACCATGCGCCATGCGGTTTGGTATACCAGGGGTGCGGCTGCAGCGATGCTTAAGTCTAGGCTTTCAGGCACCTTGCGCAGCTGTTTGGCCGGCAATACGATTTCTTGGGCGTAGGTTCCGTCGGTTTCACGGCCAATCAAAGCGTGTTTGCGACAGAGGCTTTTTTGATCCTGCAGACAAAATTCACATTCGCCGCAGCCGTAGCCTGGGTCCATGTAGACACGATCGCCTACGGCAAAATGGCGAACGTGTTTGCCGACTTCGAGAATGGTGCCTGCACCATCGCATCCGGGGGTGTGGGGGAGAGGGGAAGAAACACCGGGCAAGCCGCGGCGGAAATGGATGTCGGTGTGGTTGACACTGGCATAAGCCAGGCGAATTTTTACATCATCGGATTGACTTAAAGCTGGGGAGGGTGCCTGTTCCAGTTGAAGGACTTCGGGGCCGCCCAAAGTGGTGTATCGAATGCGCTGCATGGGTTATGCGCTATCAAAATGCGGCATGGGTGGCAAATGATCTAATTGGCGGAAACTTCACAGGGTGCGCCGACATTGCATACTTTTATTTCTTCTTGTTTTTTATCAGCGGTTGGCGATGGTTGCGTTTTTTGAGTGTAGTCGATGACTTTATGGCTTAAAACGCGAAAGCGCTTGCCAAATGTTTCCACCACGTACAGGTGTTGGTCTTGATGTTCTGCTGTGGCCACATCAAAGAAATGGAACAAGCCATCCTCGTTTTTCTCAAAGTCTTTTTCTTCGAGCAAAATGCAATTTTCAGCCGTGCGGGAGGACGGGTCAGCGGTGCTTCCCCCGGCGCTGCTGGCGAGTCTAATTTCATGACTGCGAAGCCATTGTTGATCTTCGGTTTCACCTTCACTGTCGGCGATGAATTCAGATCCAGCTTCGATGTTTTTTAATTTGGTTTCGGATATGACGTAGCCAATGGTGGCTGTGTGAATGCCGCTGGGGGGCAGTGCCAAACTAGGGCTCAACAATAAATCAACTGTGAGGTCATCGTAATTAAACAAATAGCCAATTTCGTGTTCAGGCTTGGGGGATTCAAAAGATATTTGTTGGTGATGAATGCACTCAATGTTTTTATCGGGACCCATTTTTAAAATGTAAACAAACTTGCCTTGATCGGCACGGCTCAACAGATTTTTTCTCCAGCGATGGGTTTTTTTATCAGGGTGGGCTTCAAATTGCGTGGGATCCAATGTTTGCACCCCAAGTGCGGTCCAATCTAGGTTTTCATCGTCCATATTGATGGCCGTTTCGGTTACCAAATATCCCAAAGCGACGCTGCCATCCGCATCCAACATGCTTTGGTCAACGAGCAGGGCTGCCATGGTTGCGTCTTGGTCATCTTGAATAACAATGTCCACAGTTGAGGCAGATTTTTCGGCATTGAGGCAAGTAACTTTTTCAGGAAACTCGATCATATCGCTGGTTTGTTTTTCATTGTCTGCTGAAACAAGTTGAATATAAAATTTTCGCTCTTCGTTGAGATTCATCGAAAAGTTTTCCATGGTCCATGGGTTTTCGGTGACTTCAATTTTTTCTTTGGTTTTGTGCTCATCTTGAGACGAAGACATGAACACCTGGACTTTGGCGTTTTCGTCTTTGGAGGACCATTTTAATGACACCAAGCCCACACAGTGACCATCGGCAACGGGCATGTTGCTTTTTAATTTTAAGTCGGTGGGTGGGGCCATGGTTTCAGATCCAGGCGTTTCGGTTCCAGTCTCTCCCAACGCGCCGTCGGTTTCCGACCGGGTCGAATTATTGTTGCAGCCACCCCACACCAATAGCGTGAGTAGCAAGAAAAGCGTTGGATAAGGTCGTCTTAAAGTCATAATTTTGATATCTTTCGTATAATGAATGTACGCCAGAAATATAAAATAATTTAGCGCGACATGTCAATCGTAAAAAAACCCATTTATCATCATAGCTTACAAACGTCTTCTGATAGCGTTTGCACGCATGTATGGCAAGACGCTTCTGAGAAAAAAATACTGATTCAAAACCCTGGATATGCGCAAGTGTCTGATATTGAAGCATTGGTGGCTTGGCAGACTTACGAAATTCATATGATGGTCACCCATGTGAGTTTAGACACATGTGCTCGGTTGGCTTCGCTAAAAAGCGCCATGAATGGTTGTTTGCATATTCACCAGCGTCAACTTCAGTACTTTCATCGTCTTTCTCAACTGGCTCGCAAAGCCAACGTTTGTGAAGTGTATAAGCCCCATGCGCAGCATATTTATATATCAGAAAAAGGATTCTTGCGTGGATGGAAGCAGTGGTCTTACCATGTGCAACAGGATCGTTTTGATGTGAAGTATGATGGCTGATCTTTGAGCGCTTTGTTTTTTTAAATGATTTCTGGTAGATAAGAAAAACACTTTTTTATCGGTTGTGAAGGATTGACCATGCATACATCTTCCATTGAGCTCGAAACCCGTGACAATGTCACGTATATTAAACGACCGCGTCGTTTTACTTTGGAAGAGGCCAATGTGTTTTTGCCTTCCATTGTGAAACTTACCACCGAAGCCATTGAAAAAGTTCAGCCTTTGATGAAAAAACTCCAAGATCCGCGCAATCTTGAAGATAAAAAACTCGTGACCATTCAAATTCAGCAAACCGTAGCCCACTGGACCGATCAGGTCCTTTGTTTCGGTGCGCAAACCCGTGGTTTGTGGATGGTTGAATTTGAAACAGGCACCAATTTCTTCAATTGGTCGTATGGTGAGAAAGAGATCATGTATCAGCGTGATTACAATCAGTCGTTTGATCAAAGAACGTTGATTGAAAAAACAAGTTAAGACAAATTGTCGATCAAAAAATAGTTTCTTATTACAACAAAGGGGACGTGATGGTTTCACGTCCCCTTTGTGTGTTGGATCGCATTTCGACCCAACGAAATTCAATAAGTTGCCTTATCGATTTCGAAAAGTGATGGAATCGCTAAAGTCTGTCCCTTTATCACGATGCTCTCCACCTTTTGCAGCTGCAAACCAAGCGGCGGCACCTGCCAAAAGTGTGGTGGCGGTCATGGTAAAGGCAAAAATAACCAGCTTGTTTTTTTCAGGGTTGGTTAAATTTGTAGGATCTTCATAAGAATCTGTGGCCAATGCAACATAAGTCGCAAACGCTGCCGCAATGCCCACCATCACCATGATTAACACATGACTGAAAGCCCAAGTGATCAGACCAGAAAATCCGTCACGCAGTTCAGTGTCATGTACGGGTGCTCCTGCGGTAGGAGTTCTTAAGCGGCCAGCAATGTAACCTCCACCCAAGGAGGAAAGAAGCTGAATCCATAAAATCCATACGCCAATGGCGATCACGCCCCATTTTGCAATGGAGGGGTCTTCACGCAATGGCACCATGGCAGAAAGGCCCAGGGCGTTACCAAATTGCGTTAACACAAGGGTAAGCGCAATGGTAAACAGTGTGCCTGCTGCTACTGGGCCCCACTGAAATCGTGAGGTTTGGTAGTTTTGAGTAGGTATATCCATGGCGGGATCCTAAGCTAGACCAATAAATGACAAGATTGCAATCACAACAACGACCAATCCAACGATATAAATAATTTGATTCACAATAAACTCCTTTGTTTACTTTTGATAATGTTACGTACAATTACGTGTGTACCTAAAAGGATTATCGGGGTTTATGGGAAGCGTCTTCTGACCAAAGTTAGCTAAACGTCCATAAAGGCGGTAAATTTTTCTACAAATAAACCGATAGAGGCAAAAATGCATGCTGATGATGACCGCATAAGGCAGCCATCGAGTGCGTTTGCTTTAGCGCAAAACTTAATCGCGGTCGCGGATGGGAATGAACTTTTTATCTCTTTCGCCAATAAAAATCTGTGTAGGTCGAAATAGACGGTTGTCTTCCATTTGCTCGATCCAATGCGCCAACCAACCGGCGGTTCGTGAGGCTGCAAAAATCGGCGTAAACAAATCGGTTTCAAACCCTAAAATTCGGTAGACCAATCCAGAGAAAAAGTCGACGTTGGGATAGATGCCTTTGCTGTTGAGTTTTTCGCCGGTGACTTTTTCAAGTTCCAAGGCAATGTCCAAAAGATTGTTATCATTTTGTTTGGCAAAAAGATCGCGTGCAATGTCTTGCAATACAAACGAACGAGGGTCTTTGGTTTTGTACACACGATGACCAATGCCCATGATTTTTTCTTTGTTGGCCACTTTCTTTTCTACAAACGGGCGAACGTGGTGCACCGAACCAATTTCCTCAAGCATTTTTAATACGCGCTCGTTGGCGCCGCCGTGCAAGGGGCCATACAGTGTGCCCACACCTGCTGAGAGTGAAGTGTAGGGACTGGTCATGGTGGCTGCAGTCACCAGCGTGCTGAATGTGGAGGCATTGATGGTGTGTTCGGCATGCAAAATTAAGCATACGTCAAATACTTTGGTTTGCTCTTGCGTGGGTTTTTCATCATTGAGCATGTACAAAAAGTTGGCCGCATGTGAAAGCGATGGGTCTGGATCCACAATGTCCAAACCTTTGCGGTAGCGGTCAAATGCGGTGATCAAGGAAGGAACCCGTGCCAAGATTTTCAGAATGGCTTGTTGGTTGCGGTCTTCCAGGCGCACATTGGAATAAGGATCAAACAAGCCCAACGCGCAAACCATAGTTTGCAATACGCTCATGGGATGCCCTTCTTTGGGCAGCGTACGAATGACGTTTTTGATGTCATCCGATAGCTTGCGTTTGGAGGCTAGATCATCTTGAAAACTTTTCAGTTCGTTCTGATTGGGCAAACGGCCGTACAAAAGAAGGTATGCGACTTCTTCAAAAGTAGAATGCTCGCATAGGTCCTCGATGCGGTAGCCGCGGTATTCTAAGATACCTTCGACGCCGTCAATAAAGGAGATTTTGGATCGGCATGCAGGAATGCCTTCCATGCCGGGACGATACAGTTGTTCTTTGGTTAATTCTTGTGTCATTTGCCACACGTTGTAGCGCTAAGTGCGGGTTAGGGCAAGGAAAATCGGGTGGCAAGCCCAAAAAGCGCTGCTTTACATGTTGTTGTAGTTGGGTCCACCGCCGGATTCGGGTGGCGTCCATAAAATGTTGTCTTCGGGACAATTGATGTCACAGGTTTGGCAGTGGACGCAGTTGGTGAAGTTGACTTGCAAGAAGGGTTCGCCATCTTTTTCTTGCATGTCATAGACCTTGGCAGGGCAAAAACGGTTGCAAGGGTATCGATAGGTTTCGATGCAAGTGTCATAGCATCGTTTGGTATCATGGATTTTAAGATGGCTTTGCTGATCTTCTTCATGCACCGTTCCAGAATTGTAAACAGACGTTAATTTGTCCACGCGTGTTGAGCTCTCGACGGGTTTTGGCAGGGGCTCGTCTTTTGAGCCGTACCGCTGCGCAACGGTGTCATAAGATTCACGGTCTAGGTGTTTGACCGGCATGGGGTCCAAAAAACCTCGCCCGCCAGTGATGGTTTGTAGACCAATGTGCATAAACGCCGTGGGGATGCCTGTGGTTAAGGCTTGGTGGGTGTTGCGTGCTTTGAAAATGTCTTTGCCTTCATCGGTTTGAAGAAAACGCTCGGGATAATCCTCTAGGTTGGCTTTGGTAAAGTCTTTGCCATCTTTGAGGCAAGCAAACATGGATTTGGCCGCTTCGATGCCTGAGCGCATGCCCACATGAATGCCTTTGAGCCGAGCAATGTCGATCAGTTGGCCGGATTCACCCACGATGCATCCGCCATCAAAAACCAGTTGGGGCATGGAGTAAAAACCACCTGCTGAAATGGCTTTGGCACCATAGGCTACCTGTTTGCCGCCTTCAATCATGTCGGCAATGAGGGGATGGGTTTTAAGTTTTTGAAGTTCTTCGTAGGGCTCAAGAAATGGATCGGCATAATCCAAACCAACCACCAGCCCAATGACCAGCAAATTGTCTTTCATGCCATAGACAAATGAGCCGCCCACGGTTTTGCGATCAAGCGGATACCCCAGGGTGTGAATGACCAGTCCCGGTTCAACGCCCTTGGGGCATTCCCAAATTTCTTTGACCCCGGTTTCAAAAATCGCCGGGTGCGTGCCTTCCAAGCCCAAGGTGGGAATGAGTTGTTTGGTTAAATAACCGCGCACGCCTTCGCCAAACACGGTGCATTTGGCTTGGATGTCCATGCCCAATTCAAAATTGGGTTTACGCTCGCCTTTGGCGTCAATGCCTTTGTCACCGCAGCGCACGCCTGTAACCCGGGAGCGGTCTTCGTTGTAAAGCACTTCCACGCCTGTAAAGCCTGGAAAAACCTCAATGCCCAGTTCCATGGCTTGTTCGCCAAGCCAGGCGGTAAATTTGGACAAAGAAGCAACGTAATTGCCATCGTTGTGAAATTGAGGCGGGAGAATGGGAAATTTAAACTGGCCTTTTTCAGACAGCGCATACACCGCTTCACTCGTGACGGGGGATTCGAAGGGGCATTGACGGCTTTCAAAATCCGGAAACAATTCTTTTAACGGGCCCGGATTGATTACGGCGCCTGATACTTGATGGCCGCCTAGTTCACTGGCTTTTTCAATGACCACAATCATGGGTTCTTCCATGGGGGTGTCACTGCTTTGATTGTGCGTGTCGATTTGTTGTTTGAGTTTAATGGCGGCAGCCAAATTTGCTGGACCTGCGCCGACAAAAAGAAAATCGACTTCCAATACTTCCCGTTCTGACTCGTTACTCATGAAAACTTTTCTAAATCAAAATAATGGTTTACACAAGTTCAATCATGTCACGAACCAAAAAAGCAATGATTTGCTTAAACGGTCAGCCCCCACAGAAAAACACGCTGCAACGTTTTATAACGCCCACCACTCAAATCATTGCAGCCGACGGGGGATGCAACTGGCTGATGGATTATGGCATTGTCCCACATGTGGTGATTGGTGATTTGGATTCGGTGTTACCAGAGCATTTGCGCAAAATCCCTTCCATTCGAATGGAAGATCAGCACGCAACCGATTTGGAAAAAGCATTTGCGTATGCGCTAGAGCAGGGCGTGACCCATGTTGATTTGTTGGGGATTGAAGCGGGGCGCGTGGATCATATGTTGGCCAATTTCTTTTTATTGTGGTCGTATCATCAAAAAATCAGTCTTCGTATCTTGGGTGATCAATGGGTTGGCTATTTTTTAAAAAAACAACAAACACTATTGGCAAAAGAGGGATCGCTGGTAAGCATCATCCCATTTACGGCTTGCAGCGGAATTTTCTTGGATGGCTTTCGATACAATTTGGTGGATGCCTCGTGGCGTTTTGGAGAAGTTGGCGTGAGCAATGTGATTGAAAAGTCGCCGAGCACCATTGCAATGAAACAAGGTAAGGCCTTGGTACTTGTTTTTGACGTAAATGCACAAATGGATGGTGGTTGACATCCGTTCAAGGCTGTCGTAGTTGCAGAGAAATTCCAGTTTTAAAATTCGCGGGTGCCGCATTGGGTTGCGGCTGAGAGATGTCCATGACATCAACCGTTGTAACTTGATCCGGTTGATCCCGGCGTAAGGAGAATGTCATGCAGCGCACCTATATTATCCATCCCTTCATGATGAAAGACTTGCCATGATTGACTTTAGCACCATTGATTATTGGATTGTCGCCTTGTTTTTTTTGTCGGTGGTCTTCATCAGTCTTTGGGTGCATCGGCGCTCGTATTCCATTGGTGAATACCTGCTGGGTGGCAGAAAATTAACCATTGGCATGTTTGTGTTAACCATGTTTTCCACATGGTACGGCGGCATTCTTGGCGTGGGAGAATTTGGTTATGGGTACGGCTTGTCGAGCTGGGTGCTCAATGGTGTGCCTTATTATCTTTTTGCGGCGGGGTTTGCATTGTTTCTTTCCAACAAAGCCAGAACCATGCAAGTGTCGACCATCCCTGAACAGCTGGGTCAAACCTATGGTGCCAAGGCCGGATACATTGGGGCCCTCTATACATCGGTGCTGGCTTCTCCGGCGCCTTATTTGCTGATGATTGGCATTTTAATGGAGGTGGTGACAGGGTGGTCTTTGTGGACTTGTCTTTTGGTCAGTGTAGGGGCCTCGATGATTTATATGTTGCACGGCGGGTTTGTCGCCGATCGCCAAACCGATGTTTGGTTTGCACTGCTGATGTTTTTCGGTTTTGGCATGATGGCATTTTTTATTTGGAAAAACATTGGCAGCCCAGCTTATGTGCTTGGTCAATTGCCAGCGTCTCATGTGTCGTGGCACGGTGGCAACTCGCCCCAGTTTATGGCCATTTGGTTTTTAATTGCTTCTTGGACGCTGGTCGACCCCGGTTTTTATCAACGCTGTTATGCCGCCAAAAATGAAATGGTCGCCAAAAAGGGCATTTTATGGTCGATTTTGTGTTGGTTTATTTTTGATATGCTCACGTTGTATGCAGCGCTTTCGGCGCGGGTGGCCTTGCCCGACATGGCCGAACCGGTGATGGCCTTTCCACTACTGGCGGAACATGTGCTGCCGCCAGTGGCCAAAGGCTTGTTTTTTGTCAGCATGCTGGCCACCATTTTGTCCACCCTTAACAGTCAGTTTTTTATTTCAGCCACATCTTTGGGAAGAGACTTTTTATACACCATGCTGCGGCCCACTCGCTTGACAGAAAAGCAATGGATTCAAGCCAGCATGTTGTTGGCGGGCGTAGCATCCTTGTGGATGTGTCTGCGCATCCCGTCGGTGCTGCAATTTTGGTATACGTTGGGCACGTTGATGATTCCGGGCTTGTTGTTGCCGCTTTTATCAACGTTTTGGACGCAAACCCGCATTCCCGTTTTTTGGCTTTTGACTTCGATGCTGCTGGGTAGCGGTGTATCCTTGGTTTGCCTTTTG
Organism: uncultured Bdellovibrionales bacterium; assembly: GCA_964497185.1. Classification (GTDB taxonomy): domain Bacteria; phylum Bdellovibrionota_G; class JALEGL01; order JALEGL01; family JAGRMV01; genus CAZCBX01. Next base: position 146,250 of record CAZCBX010000004.1, read on the forward strand.
ATTGGCTGGTCGGACACCCTGGGCGCGTATGATCAATATCCATTTGGCGTTGAACCCATGTTTCCAGGTTTTGTGGTGTCTTTGGTGCTGTTTTTGATCGGCAAATGGCAGCTCTGCCAAAATCGCCAAAAAAGTGACTTCCATTCTTAAAAAAAGGGGCGAAGGAATCTCTTTCATGTCCACCGATATTTGATATAAACAGCCTTTATGAACGAAGCTTCGAATTCTGCTGTGCTGGATGCGTTTTACGATGATTTTCCTCAAAAAGGGAAATTGCTCATTGTTGCGCACAATCATCCTGATCCAGACACCATTGCCAGCGCGGCGGCGCTTAAAGAAATTACAGAAGTGATGGGCAAAGGAAAAACCACCATTGCTTATGGCGGTATTATTGGGCGAGCTGAAAACGCCAACATGGTCAAATATTTAAAGCTCGACTTAACACCCATCGATCAAGTGGATATTCAGAAATTTGATCGCATCGCCATGGTTGATACCCAGCCCAAAACAGGCAACAACAATTTGCCTGAAGGTTTTTTTCCGGATTTGGTCATTGATCATCATCCGAAGTCTAAGGCTTCCAGCAAAGTTCCTTTTTTGGACATTCGGTTGGACTATGGGGCCACCGCCTCAATTTTGGCTGAATACATGTTTCAATACGATTTGCCCGTGGACAAAAATTTAGCCACGGCGCTTTTGTATGCCATCAAATCGGAAACCCAAGACTTGGGTCGTGAAACCTACAATGTGGATATTGAGTGCTACCGAAAGTTGTTTCCGTTGGCCAACAAAAAACTGTTGTCCAAAATTATTCACTCGCGGGTGTCCCGTGAATATTTTCAGCATCTGCAAAAAGCCATCAGCAATGCCACTGTACGAGGCAATGCGGTCATTACCATTTTAAAAGAAGTCAATACGCCGGACATGATCCCAGAGATTGCGGACATGATGATGAAAATGGACGGCGCAGCATGGGCGTTTAGTTTGGGTGAATATGAAGGGGCCATTCATCTTTCGATCCGCACCACCAATCTGCAAAAGGATGCGGGCAAAATTATGAAAGCACTGGTGCGGGGCAAAGGCACCGGCGGCGGACATATGCAGATTGCAGGCGGCCGCATTCCTGTACCCGACAAAGAAGCCTGGGAAATTCATGAGCTCAAAGAAAAATTAGAGGCCAAATTTCTCAAAGCCATTGGTAAAGAAAAACAGAGCAAACAACCCTTGGTTTCCCCAGAAAGCTAACATCATGATGTCGACGCTTCATCGGCTGTCCACATGCATGGAGGGAGAGCTTGATTATAGCCCCGATGCATTGGCACCTTACGCACACGACGAATCTATTTTTACCGTGATGCCCATGGCGGTAGCTCATCCCAAGCATGTAGAAGATGTGCAAGCGGTGTTGGCATTTTGTCAAGAGCACCAGGTGCCCATAACTGCGCGGGGTGGGGGCAGCGGCACCGCTGGACAATCCATTGGGCGAGGCATTGTGATGGATATGCGCACGCACATGAATGCCTTATTGGATATTCAAACCAACAAAGCTTTTGTGCAGCCGGGTTTGTTTTTGGGTGAGCTCAATGACAGGGCCTGTAAGCTGGGCAAAAAATTTGGTCCAGACCCCGGCAGCCAAGCATATGCGGCCATGGGCGGCGTGGTGGCCAACAACGCTGCCGGAGCACATGCGCTGGCTTACGGCATGACACGGGATCATGTGTTGGGTTTGTCCTGCGTGCTGGCCGATGGGCAAACATTTCATACCAAAGACATGCCCAAACATTTTTCAAAGCTGGTTGAAACCATAAAGCAGGAACAGGCTTTGATTGAAGCTTCTGCGGTGGTTACATCGAAAAATTCAAGTGGGTATCACCTTGAATCCCTGCTGACCGATCCCCCTCGTTTTGAAGGGCTGCTTACCGGCAGTGAAGGGACGCTGTGTTTGATGACCGAGATGGAAGTTGCATTGGTGGACGTGCCCAAGTTTGTGCAGTTTCAAATTTTTTCTTTTGGCTCCCGCATCGAAGCAGCCCAAGCCGTACCTCCTTTATTGGACACCAAGCCCGCTTGCATTGAACTCATCGACCAAGTTATTTTACAAGCCATGTGGAAGGCAAACCCAGCCGTCTGCAAAGCCATGAATTTGCCATCGGAAGGTGTCACGCTTTGGTGCGAATGGCATCGCCCAACGAAGGTAGAGATCCATGAGGTGTATCAAACTCAAAATGGCGATCAGATACAAGCGGCATGGACATTTCGCAGCCAAGCAAGCAAGCTGCTCCACGCTCAAGCCACCGTGCGAAAGCCCATGCGTTGCATTGAAGATGCATGTGTGCCGGTGTCGAACTTGCCCACCTACATCGATGAAGTTCAGCGCCTGTTAAAAGATCACGATTGTGAGGGTGCCATGTTCGGACACATTGGCAATGGTCATCTGCACATCAATCCTGGAATTGACAGCGAAAAACCCAATTTGCAGCAGCGCGTACAAGCCCTGATGGATGATTTCTATTCATTGGTGTGGAAAAACCAAGGCACCATTTCCGGTGAGCATGGCGATGGTTATTTGCGCGCACCTTACGCAAAACAACAATGGGCGCAGCGTTGGCCTTTGTTTCAAGCTTTAAAAGATGCTTTTGATCCACAGGGACTGCTCAATCCAGGCAAAAAAATGCCGACAGAGGTACAGTATTCACTCAAAGACGGTTGAGCTTTTGTATACTTATTGGCTGAGCAATTCAAAGTATTTGACGTACGCTTGAATGCCCCCTTCAAT
>CAZCBX010000005.1:0-12463 GCA_964497185.1 uncultured Bdellovibrionales bacterium
CCCGGGGACAACGTGGAGCGTTGTTTGAGCAAATCGATGTGCCGAAACGAAGAAAGACTCTCCAATGAAATCGTAGTATATTTAAAAAGTAAGGGCGTCCGCGAGTCCGCGCAGCGTTTCCCCGGGGTGTGCACCTCGCCTCAGTAATCCACATCCAAGATCCAAGCAAAAAATCATCAAACAATTAGACATTGCTCTTTTTTCAAGGCTCCCATAGAATCACTTTCATGCACCGATGCATTCTCAGTTGTATCTTTTTGTTCCTGGTCGCATGCACCAGCACATCCGAATACAACAAAGCAGAAAACCTCGTCAAAGAACAAAAATACCATTCGGCTGTTGAATACTACACTTCTTTTGTGCGCAATCACCCCGATCATCCTCTGGCACCCGAAGCCCTTTTTGAAGTGGGTTACATTCGTGAAATGATGTTGGGCGAAATCGACAAAGCCATTGACACCTATCGAACCCTGGTGGCCAGCTATCCCATTTTGGAAATCACCATCAAAGCGCAGATGCAACTGGCCGAAATATTTAAAAGTAAAAAAAACGATTACCATCAGGCCCTGGCTGAATTTGATAAACTCATTCGCTCGCTGCCCGATCACAGCATGGCACCCCAAGTTCAATTTAACATCGCCGACTGCTACACCCTTTTGCATCAATACCAACAAGCCAATTTAGAATACGAAACCTTGATTTCTCAGTATCCAGACTTCGAAGCCCTCGACCATGTTTATTTTAAAAAAGCCAACAACAACTACATTGCCGGCAATTATCAAGCGGCCCTGACAGACTACGCCAAAGTGGTCGAACTTTTTCCCACGTCCAAATACCATGTAGAGTCGGTATTTGGTTTGGGCTCCACCTATGAAGAGATGGACGAATTTGATCGCGCCCGCACCTACTATGAACAAATCAAGGACAAGCACCCGTCTCCCAAAGTGGTAGAAATTCGCCTCTCCGGCTTGGATAAACGCCAAAAGCGCAAAAACAAAGCGCGTTGATTTTTTAAATTTTACATACTATAATATGTAAATATAGATCTACAACATATAATACATAGTTTTCACATATTTTAATACGTATATCTTGTTTTACAACCCATCATGCGTTAAATTGAACCATGCTGATTGGCAAACACAATCCAGGAGCCGCTTTATGAAAATCAGAAGTCGAAAGCAATTGATCGATGCACTCATACGATATCGAACCAACCGAAAATGGAGCCAGTCACAACTTTCAGAAGAAGCAGGCGTAAGTCAGCAAGCCATTTCGAGAATAGAAAACGGCAAAGTCGATCCCACGCTTACCACTTTGTTTAAATTGGTATCTGCGCTGGAAATGGATTTGGACGTATCGGACCGCACCCATGGCTAAAGAAGAAACGTTGTATGTGTATCAGTCGGGGACACCCGTTGGCACCTTGACCAAAAAAAACAACGGAGGCATGTCATTTACGTACGACGTTGATCATGCATGCCTGCCCATCTCATTGAGTTTACCCATTCAAAAAGAGAGTCATGTCGGCAACGAGGTTTTTCATTATTTTGATAATCTCCTTCCAGACAACAAAGAAGTTCGGGAAAGAGTAGCGTCCCTAAAAAATGCCATAAGCGCCAGGCCCTTCGATCTATTATCAGTGGTAGGTATGGACTGCGTTGGCGCGTTACAGTTTACCACACAGCAAGAGCCTTTTTTGAAACAAGAACGTGTCAAAGCTCAGCCCATTGATGAAAAACAAGTGGCTGCGATGTTGCGCAGGCTGGATCGTTTTCCGCTGGGCATGAACGCGCGTGAGGAATTTCGAATATCCATTGCGGGCGCGCAGGAAAAAACCTCTTTGTTATGGCACAACGAACAATGGAACATTCCCCTGGAGACCACTCCCTCAACGCATATATTTAAACCACCCATGGGTCAATTGCACAACGGCATCGATTTGAGCACCAGTGTAGAAAACGAATGGCTTTGCCTGAAAATCTGTCAATACTTTGGCTTAAAAACAGCGTCAGCAAAAATGCACATCTTTGAAGACCAACCCTGTTTAGTCGTCGAGCGCTTCGACCGGCAGTTTCACAAAGACCATATTCGACGCAGACCCCAAGAAGACATGTGTCAAGCATTGGGCATCCCATCTTTTCTAAAGTACGAAGCCGATCATCGTGACAACAAAAACCATCCCAAAGCAGATGCTAAAACCATTTTTGAGCTGCTCAACCAGTCGGATCATCGAAGGTTGGATCGCGAACATTTTTTTCAAGCGTTGGTTGTCTTTTATGTATTGGGTGCGATTGATGGCCATGCCAAAAATTTCAGCGTCTTTTTAACACCCACCCAATTCGAAATGACGCCGATCTATGATGTGATGAGTGTATATCCAGCGCTTCAAAAAAAACAAATTGCTGAAAAGCACATTAAATTTGCCATGTCCATTGGAAGGCAAAGGCGCTACATTCAACATGAAATCAACCGGCGGCATTTTGAGCAAACAGCCAAAGAAAATGCTTTGCCTCTAAAACAAGTCAATGATCTAATCGACGAAATTATTCAAAAAAGCAGCGAGCTCGAACAACACATTCATCTTCCAAAAGATTTTCCTTCCCATGTGGCGCAGCCTATTTTTAAAGGCTGTCAAAAAGCGGCGCAACGACTGCTTAAAAGCACCATGGCGTAAACGCCCGTTACTGGACAAGTGGTCATAACTTTGTCATGAATAAGCCATGTCTACCATCGGTCCTCTGTCCAAAGAATTGTTTCACAATGCGCAACATTTAATGCCAGGTGGGGTGAGTTCTCCCGTGCGCAGTTTTGCTTCTGTGGGGGGTCAGCCTTTTTTTGTGGAGCATGGCAAAGGATGCACGATTACGGATGCCGATGGACAAACCTACATTGATTATGTGATGAGCTACGGGCCTTTGATCATGGGCCATGCGCATCCGGAAGTGTTGGAAAAAGTACAAAAAGTGATGGTTCGCGGCACGTCCTTTGGCGCGCCCACCGGTTTTGAAATTGAGTTGGCCAAAATCATCACAGACCGCGTGGCTTCGGTGGAGATGGTTCGGTTTGTTAACAGCGGCACAGAAGCGGCGATGTCAGCGCTGCGTTTGGCGCGTGGTTATACAGGACGCAACAAAGTGATTAAGTTTCACGGCAATTACCATGGACACGCCGATTCATTTTTGGTGGAAGCCGGCTCCGGTGTGGCCACACTTGGCATTCCTGGATCCCCGGGCGTACCGGAAACCGTTACGCAAAATACCATTAGCGTTCCTTACAATGATTTGAATGCCGTGCAAAAGGTCATTGAGCAACAGCCCAAAGAAATTGCAGCCATTTGCGTCGAGCCAGTCAGCGGCAACATGGGCGTGGTTGAACCCGCAGAAGGTTTTCTGCAAGGCCTTCGCAGTCTTTGTGACGAATATGGCATCGTGCTGCTCATGGATGAAGTGATGACCGGCTTTCGATTGAGCCGAGGCGGTGCGCAGCACTTGTATGATGTCAAAGCCGACGTGACATGCTTTGGCAAAATCATTGGTGGGGGTTTGCCCGTGGGCGCTTACGGGGGCAAACGAGAGATCATGCAACAAATCGCGCCTGTGGGTCCGATTTATCAAGCGGGCACGTTGTCCGGCAATCCACTTTGCATGGCCGCAGGCATCAAAACTTTGAAACTTTTGGACACCGATGGACTGTATCAAACACTGGACTATCGCACCCAATATTTGGCAGATGAAATGCGTAAAATCGCCCAACACCATGATGTGCCAGTAACCATCAACCAAATCGGCTCCATGATGACGGTCTTTTTTACCACGGGGCCAGTCACCAATTTTGATCAAGCCAAAGCCAGTGACACCAAACGCTACAGCAAATTTTTTCACGGCATGTTGGCCCAAGGTATATTCATTCCACCATCGGCCTTTGAAACATGGTTTTTGTCCACCGCGCATGAACAAGAGCACCTAGAGCAAACATGCAAAGCGTTTGATACGGTGCTTTCTTCTTTTTAAAGCAACTACAGACCCAAGGGTGGGTTTACCGAACGCGAAACGATCGTTTGGCGTGGGTTCTGGCAAAACCGGAAGGGTAGCGATGTTGCTCGGTCACCAAGCGTACGCATTCTAGCACTTGCGATGAAGCGCCATTGGCGGTGACTTGAATGTCTTCGGGCAAACCACTGTCCGAAATGTGCCAAGCCAACTCAATCAACGCCGGACGCTTATTTTTTTCAACGCCATCAAAACAAGGTTGATAGTAAGGCATGTACATTTCAATTTGTGCTTCGATCATTTTTTGAGGCATGTAGGGCACCAGGCTGACCGCATTGCGCGAAAGCCGTTGGTCCTCCATAAGCCGGCTTTGTTGCAACGTTAAATCAGAATCAAAGCGCACAAAGACCACCCCGTATTTGGGCCTGGGAAACGTTAACGAGCCCAAAACGCTTTTGATGCAAGCCAATGCTTTGTCTTTGGGTTTGGAAGGAGAAGGATTGGCAAAAAAATGGGCTTTGCCTTGGGGGTTGATTTGAAACTCCACACCCAAATCATCAAAACCACCCGGAATTTTTTTCAAATATTGTTGATGGCAGGCGCGTAAATCAGCGCGCTGTTGATCCAAGGTTTGATAAACTGCATCCACAGAAATGGTGCCCACCGGATAGAAACGATACACGTCTGCCGCCCAACCCATTGAAGAAAAGGTCATCAAAAGTAAACAAATAAAAAATCGATTCATAACCCCTGATTGTCCATGATTTACAGGGTCTCTGTCAAGAAGAGTTGTGCTTCGCACTCAAACCCACCTGTGGTACAAAATGGCATGGCCTCTGTAGAAAACACGCACCCTTTCAACATCGATCCTGAAAAACTCGATGCACTTCATCATTATCTGGTCGACCATCAGCTCATCCACCCACAAGCCAACATCACCGATTGTGCGGCCGCCGGTCCAGGCAACATGAACTGCACGCTGCGTGTTTGCACCGATCATAAGCCCAGCACCTTGATCGTGAAACAAGCCCGCCCCTGGGTGGAAAAATATCCAACCATTCCCGCGCCAGCGGGGCGAGCCATGGTGGAAGCCATATTTTATCAAACAATTCAAGCCATGCCCACCGTAGCGCAGGCCATGCCGTCTTTGTTGCACAAGGATGCTCAGGCAAACATTTTGGTTTTATCCGACTTGGGTCCCACCCAAGACGCCACCGATCTCTATGCCAAACAAAAGGTGCCCCGTGCCATGCATGAAGCCAATCTCAACTATCTGCAAGCACTGCATCGGCCCTCCACCGATGCCATGCCAGCCATGCTGCAAAATCCCGAAATGTGCAAGCTGCAAGCGCTGCATACTTTTACCTTCCCACTTGATCCAGACAATGGCGTGGATGCGGACGCATTTACGCCGGGCCTACAAGCCCATGCCCAAACCCTTCAAAAAGATCAAACCTACCGACAAACCTGTTTGAAACTTCAAGCCCTTTACATGCAACGTGGCGAGCACCTGCTGCATGGAGATTTTCATCCCGGCAGCTGGATGCAAACGCCGCAGGGTATGCGTTATTTGGACCCCGAGTTTTGCACCTTGGGTCCCAAAGAGTTTGATCTGGGTGTGATGATTGCCCACTATGGTCTGATTGAAAATCAAAAACCCAATGTGGCGCAAATGTTGGATACTTACAGTTTGTCGTATGATCCCTTGTTGGTTCAAGGTTATGCGGGTGTTGAATGGATGAGGCGCCTGATCGGCGTGGCGCAATTGCCCATGCAGCGAACGCTGGAAGAAAAAGCCCAATTTTTGGCATGGTCCAGACAGTGGGTGTTGGAGGCTCAAGCTGTATGCTGAGCCAAAAACGCATCGGCCTGCTTAAAAATATGGGCCTTGCGCTCCTTGCTTAATCGATCCAGCGTGCGCACCATCATGCTCAAGCGTGGGTTGCTGGCGTAAAAATCTTTGTGCCGGTCAATCATGCGCCAATACAACCCATCCACAGTATCGCACCATGCATCTTTTTTATAAGAGCGGGTCATTTTTAACCAATAATTAGAGCCACAAATGTACGGCTTGGTGGCAAAAAGACCACCATCGCTAAACAGCGCCATGCCAAACACGTTGGGCCCCATCACCCAATCCGATGAGTCTACAAACATTTCCATAAACCAAGCAAACGCTTGTTTGGGTTCAATTTCACACAGCACCATCATGTTGCCCACGATCATCAAGCGCTCAATGTGATGGGCGTAAGCCTTGCGCTGCGTTTTTTGAATCACATCATCCAGCGGCGGAATGCCCGTGCTGCCCTCATACCACGCATCGGTAAGGCTGCGCCGCGCTTTAAAAAAGTTGGCGCCTTGCTGCTTGTCATCAAAGTGTTGATAAATGCCCCGCACAAACTCACGCCAGCCCAGCACCTGCCGCACAAAACCCTCCACCGCATTGATGGGCGCCTGATCTTTTTTATACGCTTTTAATACCGCATCCAGCACTTCTTTGGGCGTAAGCAAACCCATGTTGATGTATGGCGAAAGCATGGAATGAAACACATCGTCATCGCGGGTTGTGATGGCATCTTGATAATCTCCAAACTGGAGCAGTTTTTTTTCAACAAACTGGGTTAGCACCTTCAAAGCATCATGGCGGGTCACGGCCCATTCAAATGGCTGGCCCTTGCCCGGATGATTGGCAAAAAGTGTTTTGCACAGTGTTTCAACCGCACGAACATGCTCGGATGGCTCAAAAGTCAGACGCTTGGGAAACGAAATATCCTTGGGCAGTTTTTTGCGGTTGTCGGCATCAAAACTGTATTGACCCTTTTCAGGCTGATCCGCTTGGGTCATCAACACGCCCGTATGCCGGCGCATTTTTTCATAAAACGTTTTCATAAACGGCTTGTTGTGCTCCTTGAGATAAGAGGCAAACAACGCACGCGAACAAAGAAACATTGGCGAAGGCTCAAGCGTAAGCGCAACATCATTTTTTTTGCAAAACGCTTGAATCCGCTCTTCCATAAACCGATCTTCGATTTCCACCATGCGAATGTGCGTGATGTTTTGTTCTTCCACCGTTTGCGCCAGTTTATCAATGTAGGACAAATCTTGATGGTCTTCGGTAAGACGATGGTATGTCAATGACCAACCTTGGCTTTGCAAAGCATCCGCATAATGGCGCATGGCAGCCAAAAACAAAATCAGCTTATGATGATGGTACTGAAAATGCGTACAAAGCCCATGGTCTTCCGCCATAAAAAAAGCCGCACCCTCTTTCACCCAAGGCGCATAATGAGACAACGGAAAAAGCTGATTGCCTAGCACCACAATCAATGTTTTTTTGGCCATACGCTCTCGTTGCTACCATACTCCAAACGAATCGTCATTAAGGGTCGGATATTGGAAGGGCTAGAAGTCGCGTAAATTAATTCTAATGCTATGGTTTAAAATACTATCTTTCAAGGGTTTAAGCATCCAACAAAATGGATTTTGACATGGGCACCTCCCAAGTAGTATTAATTTTCGACTTGCGCACCGCATTGTAAACATGCTAACCCTACGAGTATGAAAAAGCTGATACCCATTCTATTATTTGTTGCATATTTTTCATCTCAAGCCCTGGCGGTGGACTTTAGCCACCCAGCTATTTGGAAAACATATCAGGTTGTAACTGATAAAAGCTTCATGGATGAAAACTGCTATGAGAACTTTCTAGACCGCTTTGAACATGAAATGGAGATTGAAGACATTGATTCCATGTCTTTTTCAATTAGCCAGGACTCACCTCGTTATATCGCAATCACACTAAGTAAAGGTATTTTAGGTGGTTTTATCCAGTATGACAGAGAAATCCTTTTATTTGAGGTTGACCAAAAATTTACATCTCAGATATCGAACACTAAAGCCATGATTTCTTCTGCATTCTGTACCCATAATGGGTTGCAGCAGGTTAGACAGCTGAAAAATCATCATGGACTTCATTTTGAACAATTGAAAAGTAAAACATATCAATTCTCGATCATTGGTGGTTTACGTTACGTAAAGCTAGAAGATGGCAACTGGTCTGGTCATTCTCCAGAATTGGAAAAAATATTGTGGGATCGATATCGATCTCTCGGTATCCAGGGAAAGTTTTCAAAACTGATGCTCTTTCAAACCAAAAAACATCCCAATGTGGTTTTTGTTCAATTTATCAACCAAAAAGAAAGCAAAATCAACAGCAAATATGAAAGTAGAGTCATCATTCATGGAATCAATTCAGCGGGACTCGAGTGTGCCGAAACAGACGGAATTTTTCCACAGTTGGTGAAAGAGAACACCTCACATGTTCAGGTTTTGGACAAGGAATACGCAATTCAACGCGAATCCAAAAGCAACATTCAATTCAAATATATCAATCCAAAAACTTAAGAAATATACCTGGTTTTTTACTCTGAAGTTTGGATTTTCATATCGAGGCGGCGTATACAATGTTTTCCAGTTGCATTTGGATCGAATGTCGTTCATAGCGTACGTATGAAAACAATACTGATTCTTTTGATCTCATCCTTTTCTCTGGTTGCGGTGGCGCAATCATCGACTTCTGACCATCCATCCATGAATTGGCAAGGTTTGGATAAAGGGCACATCGAGCTTGGTTATCCTCTGCTGACCATTCGGGGCGCCAAAGGGTTTTTGGGATGTGGGTATATTAACACCAAGGCCTGCGACAAAACCAAAGAAGCCTGCGCCGTGGTCACCGGTGTAAACACCCACGAAGATATGCTCACCGCCAAGGTTAAAGCCGTCAGCAGCATGGCCCAAGATCTTGGCATTGAAGTCGGCATGACGGGCCAAGAAGCGCTTTCCATGTTGCGATAAGGAGATGGTTGCAATGCCCAATGTTCGGTGGGACCTGGTTGGTTTGTCGTTTCAGGCGTTTTTTGCGCCCAGCGTGGTGATTGTGGGGTATCACTGGTGGATGCAGCGGGTGGACTGGCCCACCTATACGTGGCTTGTGCCCATCGGCTTGGCCGTGGCGCTGATGGTGGTGATTTTTAAAATGTTGCAGGCTCGGCTGTAGCCATGAAGTCTCGTCGATTTTGGTTGCCCTGGCTTCTCATCAATGCGCTATTGATCGCAGCCGCGTATGGCCTTGTTTGGGCCGATGGCTTTTCGTTTGCGGCGGGGGCCGTGCTCATGACGCTCAATGTGGCGGGCATCATCTATTTATCCGAGCATTTTCTCGAAAGTCGCCTAGGGACCGGGGCCCTGATTTTTTTGCTTTTGGCCAAATTTGCCGCACTGCTCCTTGCGGTGTATTTATTGCCACAATACCTTCCCATCCAGCTGTTTTGGCTGGGCGTGGGCGTTTTTACAGTTGCAATTTCTGCTGCATGCGTTAGTGTGCCGCTGATTTCCAAACAGTAGCAATCGACAAAAGGAACATCCATGGACCATCATCCATTTACTTTTTTTGAACATTATTTGCCTTTTGCCCATCACGACAATTTGCACGTGGTGACTTCGGCATTTGTGTTGTTGCTGTTGATTGTTTTGGTGGTCACCGTGGTGTATCCGCGTTTAAAAAATGTTACCCAAAACATTGTGCCCAGCCAAAAGTTTTCCATCACCACGGTGTTTGAAATCATGGTGGAGTGGTTGGCCAATCTCTGTGACGATGTTATTGGGCCTGAAGGACGCAAGTATTTGCCCTTCTGCGGCAGCATGTTTATTTTTATTCTGTTTGCCAATCTTTTGGGCTTGGTGCCGGGCTTTTTGCCGCCCACCGAAACCTGGGTGACCGGTACGTCCATTGCGTTGATTTCTTTTATTGGGTTTAATTATTACGGTTTCCGCGCCCATGGATGGGGCTACATCGGGCACTTTTTGGCGCCCGTGTCGGCCAAAGGCATTCAAAATCCAATTGCAAAAGTGTTGATCTTTTTGCTGTTGGTCGCCTTTCAAATCTTTTTCGCATCGGTGGAAATTGTCAGTACACTGCTTCGCCCAGTGACTTTATCCATTCGTTTGACCGCCAACATTTCGGCCGATCACTTGGTGCTCGAAACATTCGCACACATGTTCGAATATTTGCTGCCCATTCCGTTTATGATGCTGGGTATTTTTGTATCCTTTATGCAAGCTTTTATATTCACCATTTTAACGATGGTGTATATATCCATGGCCACTGCGCACGATCACTAAACAAACAAAGCAATGAAGGATCTTTGTTTGCCAAGTGAGGGGCATGACCTCCCAAGGTTTGCATGTCTGCAGGGGCTTAAAACCAACCCTTCAATGATTAAGGAGTTGAACATGTTCAACAAAAGAAACGTTATTGGCTTAGTATCAGCCGTATTTGTATTGTTTGTATCCACCGCTGCTTTTGCAGCCGAAGGTGGTTCAGGTGCCATGGGCGCGCAAGGTTATTTGGCCATTGCTGCTGGTTTTGGCATGGGTTTGGCCGCGTTTGGTGGTGCTTTGGGTCAAGGTAAAGCCATTGCCGCTGCCATGGAAGGCATTGCCCGCAACCCTGGCGCAGACAAAAAAATCTTTACGCCGATGATCATCGGTTTGGTATTTATCGAGGTTATGGTTATTTTGACCTTCGTTATTACCAACGGTTTGTCCGGCAAAATCTAACACTTTTTTAAACAAAAAGTGAAAAAGCGGGGACAGGTATCATCGATACCTGTCCCCCTTTTGCATTTTTTTGATGGGGGACTACATTGGTAACATCATGAGCAAACGAGACTATTACGAAGTGCTATCGGTGGAACGCACCTGCACCGAAATCGAAATTAAAAAATCTTACCGCGTGTTGGCCAAAAAATACCATCCTGATTTAAACCCAGGCAATCGCGAAGCCGAAGAAAGATTTAAAGAAGCCTCCGAAGCGTACGAAGTGCTCAAAGACCCACAGAAGCGAAAAATTTATGATCAGTACGGCCATCAAGGCTTAAACCAGCAGGGCTTTCAAGGCTTTTCCAACGCCGAAGACATCATGTCGAACTTTTCCGATATTTTTGACTCCTTTTTTGGTTTTGGGGGTGGGGGCCGCGGCAGACGAGGAGGTCCATCCAGAGGCCAAGATTTGCAAATGCAGCTGGGCTTAACGTTTGAAGAAGCGGTTTTTGGGGTGACCAAACATGTCGATGTGCCCATGCAGCATGACTGCGAAGCTTGCCACGGCACCGGCAGCGAGCCAGGTCACGAGCCCACCACTTGCCCCACGTGTCAGGGCTATGGACAAGTGCAACAAAACCGAGGGTTTTTGTCCATTGCCACCACCTGCCCCGAATGTCGGGGTCAAGGCAAAATCATTTCGCATCCATGCAAAGTGTGCAAAGGCACCAAACGCATTGAAAAAGAGGAAATCATCGAAGTCAGCATTCCCGCCGGCATTGAATCGGGCATGCAGCTTCGTGTAGGCGGCAAAGGGCAACAAGGTTTTCAGGGCGGACCCGCCGGTGATTTATATGTGCAAGTGGTGGTGGAAGAACATGAAAAGTTTACCCGTCATGAACAACACTTGTACGCCAAGCTGCCCATTGGTTTGGCGCAAGCTTCGCTGGGCTGCACCATGCAAGTTGATACGCTGGAAGGCAAAGAAACCCTGCAGATCCCCAAGGGCACACAAAATGGCGATGTGCTGACATTAAAGGGACAAGGCGTGCCGCATTTGCGTTCGGGTCGCCGGGGTCACCTGCACTATGAAGCCCAAGTGTTGATCCCCAAACGGTTGTCCACCAAACAAGAGCAGTTGCTTCGTGATTTTGCCCAAGAATCCGGCGAGCGGGTCAATGACCCAGAACAAAGTTTTTTGGATAAGCTGGTCGGTAAAAAAAAGAAAAAGAAATAACGGTTTGGGGACAGACACCAAAGGTGTCTGTCCCCCACACGGTGTTATGGCTTTTGAAGTGCGTCGCGAATCTGACGCAGCAACAAAATATCTTCAGCGGGTTTAACTGGTGTGTCAGGTGCTTCTTCTTTTCGTTGTAAGCTGTTCATGGCTTTGACAACGATAAACAAAACAATGGCCACAATCAAAAAAGCGATCAACGCATTGATAAACAGACCATAATTGACGGTGGCAGCGCCTGCTTCTTGTGCGGCTTGCAGGGTGTCGTATGACCCGCCCCCCAAAGTAATAAATCGATTGGTAAAGTCCGTGCCGCTGCCAAAATAACCCACAACGGGCATGATGATGTCGCTCACCAGTGACTTTACGATGGTGCCAAACGCGCCACCAATCACGATACCAATGGCCATGTCTACCATGTTTCCTTTGACGGCAAACTCTTTAAACTCTTTCCACATATCCAAATCCTTTCAAATAAAATCATTGAGTATTCTAAATAGGTTAGAGCTATCACAACATTGAATCGACTCAAGTAAAATTGCACACCGGCCAGCAGTGAGCGGCTTTGCCCACGCTGAGGAATTACCATGAAAGCGGTGGCGTCCAGCCATCCTTATTTCAAATTCCAAATACC
>CAZCBX010000005.1:12563-136567 GCA_964497185.1 uncultured Bdellovibrionales bacterium
TTTCAGAAACCCCTTGTTCATCCGCGAAATATTGGTCATCTTGATTTCTTTTGGATCTTTGAGCGCTTATACAAAGCCGCTGCGAACGCTGAGAGCAGTGGCCTGCGCGAGAAGGCCGTTACAGTTGGCGTCCAGCCATCCTTATTTCAAATTCCAAATACCTTTCAGAAACCCCTTGTTCATCCGCGAAATATTGGTCATCTTGATTTCTTTTGGACAAACCGCTTCACAATCCCCCGTATTGGTGCAGGCGCCAAACCCTTCGGCATCCATGGTGCCCACCATGTTGAGGATTCGCTCTTCTTTTTCGGGTTGACCTTGTGGCAAAAGATTCAAATGGGAAGTTTTTGCGCTGACAAACAAATGAGCGGCGGCATTTTTACACTGCGCCACACACGCGCCGCATCCAATGCAGGCTGCGGACATAAACGCTTGGTCGGCGTTGTCTTTATCGATGGGAATGGCATTGGCGTCGACCGCACCACCCGTTGATACACTGACATAACCGCCCGATTGAATCACGCGGTCAAACGCACTGCGATCCACCATCAAATCTTTGACAATGGGAAATGCCTTGGCGCGCCAAGGTTCGATCACAATGGTGTCTCCGTCTTTAAAACTGCGCATGTGCAGCTGACACGTGGTGGTGCCTTTTTGCGGCCCATGAGCAATGCCGTTGATCATCAAAGAGCAGGTACCGCAAATGCCCTCGCGGCAATCGTGGTCAAACACAATCGGGTCTTGCCCTTTTTTCTCTAGATCTTCGTTGACCACATCCAACATTTCTAAAAAAGAAGAATCTTCTGAAATGTTGTCGGCCTCAATGTCTTGCAATTGTCCGTGAGACTCTGCGTTTTTTTGTCGCCATACTTTAAGATGTAGCTTCATTATTTGTAGCTCCTTTGGGTCGGTTTGCATTCTTCAAAGGTCAGAGGTTCCTTATGCAGGGTGGGTGTTTGATCCACGCCTTCAAATTGCCATACAGCAACGTGTGAAAAATTTTCGTCGTCACGTTTGGCTTCGCCTTCCGCGGTTTGGTGCTCCTCACGAAAATGACCGCCGCAAGACTCTTCTCGTGCCAGCGCATCGTGCAACATGATTTCACCAAACTCCAAAAAGTCAGCCACGCGGCCGGCTTTTTCCAAGTTTTGGTTCAGCGTATCTTTGCTGCCGGTGACATTCACGTCGGTCCAAAACTCTTCGCGCAACGCTTGCACTTCTTGGATGGCTTGCTTTAAGCCCTCTCGGTTGCGACTCATGCCACACTTGTCCCACATGATGCGACCCAAGCGGCGGTGAAACGAATCCACCGTTTGGCTGCCTCGAATGGCCAAAAGTTTTTTCATGCGCTCGCTCACTTCTTCGCGTGACTTAACCGCTTCGGCATGGTCTGCATCCACGCTGGGCAGGTTTTGCTGCGCAAAGTAATTGCCAATGGTGTAAGGCAGAACAAAATAACCATCGGCCAAGCCCTGCATCAATGCACTGGCGCCCAAACGGTTGGCCCCGTGGTCTGAAAAATTGGCTTCACCAATGACAAACAAGCCATCAATGTTGCTCATTAGATTGTAATCCACCCATAGGCCGCCCATGGTGTAATGAATGGCCGGAAAAATACGCATGGGTCGCTCGTAAGGATTTTCGTCGGTAATCTTTTGA
Source organism: uncultured Bdellovibrionales bacterium (assembly GCA_964497185.1). Lineage (GTDB taxonomy): Bacteria > Bdellovibrionota_G > JALEGL01 > JALEGL01 > JAGRMV01 > CAZCBX01. Next base: position 14,223 of record CAZCBX010000005.1, read on the forward strand.
TACATGTGAAACAAGTTGCCGTAGCGTGCTTCCACAGCATCTTTGCCCAATCGCGCAATGGCATCCTTAAAATCAAGGTACACACCCAGCCCCGTGGGTCCAACACCATAGCCAGCATCGCAGCGTTCTTTGGCTGCGCGCGAGGCCACATCGCGTGGCACCAAGTTACCAAAGGCCGGATAACGACGTTCCAAATAATAATCGCGCTCCTCCTCAGGGATGTCATTGGGATGACGATCATCGCCTTTTTTCTTGGGCACCCAAATGCGTCCATCGTTGCGCAAAGACTCACTCATCAAGGTTAACTTGGATTGATATTCGCCCGACACCGGAATGCACGTGGGATGAATTTGGGTAAAACAAGGATTGGCAAACCCTGCGCCTTTTTTATACGCGCGGTAAGTGGCGTTTACGTTGCACCCCATGGCATTGGTGCTTAAAAAATAGACGTTGCCGTACCCACCCGACGCCAACACCACCGCGTCGGCCATGTGTGAGGTGATTTCACCGGTTTGCAAGTCACGCACGGTGATGCCACGGGCTTTGCCATCCACAACAATCAAATCCAGCATTTCCGTGCGGGTGTGCATGTTGACTTTGCCGTTGTTAATTTGACGAGAAAGCGCTTGATACGCACCGATCAACAATTGTTGTCCCGTTTGTCCTTTGGCGTAAAAAGTTCGCGATACCTGAGCGCCCCCAAAAGAGCGGTTGTCCAAAAGGCCCGCGTAATCACGCGCAAAAGGGACCCCTTGCGCAACACATTGATCAATGATGTTGACGCTAACTTCTGCCAAGCGGTACACGTTGGCCTCGCGTGACCGATAGTCGCCGCCTTTGACCGTATCGTAAAACAACCGATACACGCTATCGCCATCATTTTGATAATTTTTGGCCGCGTTGATGCCACCCTGTGCCGCAATGGAATGGGCACGACGGGGACTGTCTTGAAAACAAAACGCTTCGACATTGTAGCCCAGTTCGGCCATCGAAGCCGATGCAGAAGCACCCGCCAAACCAGTGCCCACCACAATCACTTTGTATTTGCGCTTGTTGGCCGGGTTAACCAGCTTCATGTTAAATTTGTGTTGGGTCCACTTTTGATCAATGGATCCTTCCGGAACGTTGGAATTGAGTCTCATGGTTTTACTCCTTCACCTTATTGCACCCAGCCGGCCAACACGGCCACGGGGATCGATATGAAACCACCGCAAATGATCACGGCCAACCCAATGCCACCTTTTTTAATGACCGATAAATGTCGGGGATTGGTCACGCCCATGGTTTGAAACAAACTGACAGCGCCGTGGTACAAATGCATAAAAAGCGCAGCTTGCGCCACAATGTAAATCAAACTGATCCACCACACTTGAAACGAGCGCACCATGTTGCTGTATACATCATGCGGTTCATAAAGCTCGGGATGAACGGTGCCCGTGGTAAAATGCAAAATGTGATAAATGATATAAAGAAAAAGCGTCAAGCCGCCATAAAACATCATGCGCGACGCCACGCTGGAATAAGTATCTCTTTGAACATAACCCACAGGCCGTGCTTTTTTATTGATGCGCACCAATTGGATGGTGGTGACCACATGCGCGATGACCGCGCTTAATAAAATGAGGCGCACCAACCAAAGCACCATCATTTCTTTTTTTAAAAATGCGGCATATTGATTGATTTTGGTCGCTTCGATGGTGGCGCCTCGACCTTCAAAAATTTGAAGGTTGCCCGCCATATGACCGACCAAAAAACCAATCATCATGGCACCGGTGATGGCCACAATCCACTTTTTGCCAATCGTCGAATGATAAAAACGACAACAACTTGAAATCATTGTACTTTCCCCTCAGTATCGCTATAAATTGAGTACGCTCAGGCGCGACCTATATGTACCGGATTTCCGGCCAATTGGCAACGGTTGTTTGCGGGCTATATGGTTGAAAACCCACGATTTTTAATTGAAACCCACCCCCTGTTGACGCGCAGCATTGCCCTATGGTATAAACGCCGGCACATATGGAGGGGGAGACTTGTCGCAGCGAGCCACATGCGCCGCAGCTGGTCAAACATAAATTATTGATTTTCAACGATTTTTTATCCTCACGTTTGGCCCACTCTTTGCTTTCTATCAGTGTTTATTAGGATGTATATGACCCAAAACTCTTCTTATTCAACATACTTACGCAGCATGGCCGCATTCATGCTGCATATTTTTGTGGCGGCCACCATTTGGACCAGCTACGAGCCCGCCTACGCACAAATGCGTCAAAACCAGGGGCGTGAACCCAGCAATTACGTGGAAATACAATCCACCGTGTCCAGTGGTTCATCCAATTTAAGCAAAGAGGAACAATTTCTTTTGCACAGCCTTACCCTCAAGCTCATGCAGGGAGAGTGCAAGCAAAGCCCCATGGTCAAAATTCCGGATGCCAACGCATCGCTTTTTGATTGGCGCGTGCGTTTTCGTCGGATGGACATGGCGCTTCAACATATTTATTCTGAATTGAAATACACGAAAAATCCCAAGCCGGTCACCTTGCAACAATTGCGAACCATTGATTGTACAGAATTGGCCCTGCATCAATTCATGCTTCAAGTGGCGCAAAAAGCTACAAAAAAGGCCGCATGTTTTCCCCAGGTACAAAAGCAGATAGGTAATCCAGTGACAGGCCAAGCCCGATGGCATGTAGCGCTCAAAGAGGATTTGAGTGAGTGTCAAAACACCTATCAGGCTATCACCGAGACCGCCAAGTTGGCCATGACCAAAACCATGCAAACGATGTTTGTTTTGCAGCAATGGCTTGAATTCAAAGACCCCGCGCGCGATCAAGCCCTCATTGAAAAACAGCAAATGTTGTTCAAGCAGTACAACAGCCTGGTGCAACAAATTGAATTGTATCAAGGTCTGTACTTTGATCCGCAGGCACTGCATGAAATTTTCGCCCAACAAAGTCACAAACATCCCACCCGAGCATTTTTTAGCCAGACGTTGGCAGCCTTCGCCACAAAACAAAAACAAGATCGCAAAGCTTACATCGATTCATGGTTGGAGGAACAATCGGGTGATCAGCAAGCTGCATCTGAAACCATACAACAAACGCCTTTGCCATCGTGGGACGTTAAAAGAAACTATGCGCAAAACACGCAAAGCCAAGATGTATCCGACAAAAACGATGTCCGCCATGGCTTGGGCATCACACGGCAGGCCATGCAATATGGTGCGTTTAGCATTTGGGAGTTGGCCCAGTGGATGTACGGCAAAAATTATTTCCACGGGTGGCAGCAAGAAGTCGAAGATGCAAAGCTCAGTGCCGACCAAATTCAAAAAAGAAAAGATGAGGGCACGCAATATTTTTACCGTGGCTACAAATCAGAAACCGAAGTAGCCACCCGAGCCATTTGTAGCCGACGCTCCAGCGACTGGCAGAAAGAATGTCTGTATGCCAGGGTTCATCCAAATCTAGAGCATAGCAAAAGCATGCAAACCTTTTTGGCCGAAACTTTCCGTCAGTATCAAGAAGCACAAAACACCACTGAAGGTAGTCCATCCAAACAAGCCGCTTGGATGTCCTCCGATACGAACAAGCGCAGCAATCCATCTTTGCACTACCAACCTTATTTAGAGCGCTTTAATCAAAAACTTCGCAGCTTCAATCAAACGTGTCAGGATGTGCATACCCTCATCGAAGCCGATCGCGCCGAATATGAAAAAAACCCAAAAACGCAAACTTTCCGGGAAGAAGGTGAACAAGTCCTACCTTACTCCTACAACCCACATGAAGTGAAAAAAAATCTGGAAGCTCAAACCAAACAACGTTTTGCCGATCAACACAACGACTTAATGTTCTCAGATGCGCTGAGTTTTTTGTTCAAAGACGATCCCCTGCGCCAGGCAGTCGGCTTTGATACGCACAGCCGCATGCTAGAAAAGTGTGCACGCAGTGGTAAAAGTTTGGCTCTGCTGGCCAACATTGATCAAATTCTGGCCGCCGAAGATCGAATAGCTGCAAATCAAATGGAAGGTTTTCAGCGTGCTTATCATCTGCATACACAATTTAAACAAGGTCAGCCGGCTGATTTTGAAGCATTTGTTAAAGACACTATGAAGTACCAACCACTGGCGCTTTTCAATTACCTTGTAGAAAATCCAAGTCATGAATATGCGAAAAACATAGCCGCTTACATGGATGAAGTCATTGCATCGCAAAAGTTTGATGCCATCAAAATGATGTTTAAGATGATGGGCGTATTGACGCTTGCGGTAATCGGATCTGTTCCATCAGGTGGCACGTCTGTGGTGGGAGGAGTGACCGTTACATCATCCATGCTCGCCACTTTTATGCTAACGGCTGTGGTGGCGTTTGGCATTGTCAGCTTCCCCTTCGATCTGGAAAGCATGCAAAAGCAAATCATCCGAACCCGTCAGGCCATGGTCATGAACACCCACTGGAACTTGTCGGATTTAATCCATCAACAAACGCAAAATCATCAACACATTCGCAATCGATGGATTCAACTTTGGGTGGATGCTGTGATGGCACCGCTACTCGGCTTGTCATTGGCCAAACAGTTTCAAACGGTGCAACAGCAAAACGCATTGGTTCGACAGGCGCAAACCATTTTGTCCGACTCTGCAGGATCATCTAAACAATGGGAAAGCTTGTACCGACGATGGTCCGGCCGATCCAACAGTGGAAGTAGCGGTGGAACGTCCACGCCCAAAGCTCCAGCACCCACAAGCGGCATTCCGTTGTCGCGGGCCGCAGCACAAAAGGTACAAAACGCCATCCCCAAATCTGCGTCCCCCGCGCCCACACTCTCACCCGCAAGAGCCAACCCCACAGGCCCACAAAATGCTTTGCAAAAACAAACCAGCGAGGTGGCGACTTTGCCCAAGCCGCAACCAGCACAGAGCCTTGAAGTCAAAGGCTTAACATTGGAAGAGGTACTGCAACCGCTGTCCCAACCATTAACCAAAGCAAAGCCAGTGCTGCCACCTGCAACACCCCCATCCATTGGCCTGATGGAAACCGCTAATTCTGGATTGTCCCCAATGGCCGTCGTGCTGCCGCACGCTTTCTCTGCTGGGCATTTTGTGAGTGATCACCTCACCGCAGAGCAAACCCGACGACTGAAATTCCTTCAAAAAGAATTGGAAAAGCACCATCGCAACATGCAAAAAGCCCTTGAAGCCATTCAAAGCATGAATGGCAACGTGGTCGATACGCAGGTGCTGAGTTTGATTCGAGCATTGGCCGCCGGTGGCAATCAGCAGGCCATCGAATGGCTTCGACGCTTTGATGGGCGCAGTGGGGTCAGACAAGGCATCGCCAGCACCGGCTTTCCATCGGGTTATGAAGACGATGTGGAGGCATCCGCCATTAAATTGACGTTGACGCAGCAGAAAAAAATTGCGCGATGGCTTCAAGACACCAGCAAAGCGTTGTCCAAAAAAGATTTTTGGCTTTTTTATGAGTGGGCCAGCGTCCATTCACCCTTTCAAAAAAGTTTGATTCAAGCATTGGGCTTGGTACGCACCCAAAATTTTTACGCCCGCATTCCTGAAAAAAACACCGACACCTTCATCGCCCATTTCCGTCGAACGTTTGCCAGTGCCTTGCGCGATGTGCCCAAGCAAGAGATTCATCAATATTTGCAAGCCCTGCAACAAACCATCGATGCCCATCGCATCCAATACTGGCAGCAAGAGCAAAATCAACAAGCCATTGTAGATTACGCCACCTTGGAACAAGCCTTTCCCCTGCGCACCGAAGACGTGCAAGAAATCATTCTGCATGCGCTAACCATGACCCAACAGCCCGGCACAGAATTTTTTGACGAGCGATTAACCTCCGATCAAATGAACATCGCCGTGCACGATCAAAAATTCTTAAAAACGCAAGAGGCGCGCGCAATTGCCGATCAGCTCATTGAAGACGTACAGTCGTTCCGCTTCGCTCATTTACCCATCTATTTTTATTATGCACAGATGGATCAAGAAACGTACGCCCACGCACGGGCTTTGCGTGTGTTGCTTGGCTTGAAAATCACACCCACAGGCCACATGTTGTATGGGTATTCAGGACGTAATTTTCACCCCTCACTCACACGCTACCTTTACAGGACCTATCCACAAATTGGTTGGAACGAAATTAAAAAATTGCTTCGCTTTGTTCAAAACATTCAAGACATTATCTTGATTCAAGCGTTTCAACAAAACCCCGATACACTGTCGGAAGAACTGTCCAATTATTATCTGGATTTTCAAAAAAACTATCCAAACCAGTATGCATCCATGGAAGAAATGGTGGCCGAATCGGATCTAACAGCACAAACCTATTTCCAACACTATCGTGACTATGGCATTCATCACAACTGGTATCCCAACATCGAACAATTGCAACAGCGAAGCCAAACGTATCATTTTGATCTGACGCAAATTTTCGATTTCATCGAAAATCACGCATCTCAAATTCCGGTCACTCGTTACATTCAACCGCCATACCGATCCAACCAAACCTCTCAGCCCGATCGTGTGCCACCCATGTCTTCTGAGAAGATATTAAACCTAGAAACCGTCATTGATGAAAACCTACCTTTGACGAAAAAAATAGTTCAAGACATGAATGAGCTGCTTTTATATGTACAAGCTTTGGGTGATGAAGCCGGCCCTGCGCTAACGCGACTCACCCAACAAGTTCGTTTTCGTATATACATGGGCTCTCATGCGGTCGAACAAGCCGATCTAAGCTATTACCCAACCGATGAGCACCAAGGCCAAGAGAATAACCTTGAACTTCTATCGCAAACATTTGCAAAACTTCAACGCTCAGCCGACCCAGTCGCATGGCAAAAACGCGTAGCGCCGCTACTTGAAATTTATCATGTGCGTCCTTTTTGGCAATGGTCCGAAGCAAATGCCCCCTACACACCCATGGGCAACCGATTGCAAATGCACGTATGGCCCCGCACATCTCTGCAAGACAGCCGTGCAACCATCACCGTCATTCGCAATGGCGAACCGCATGTGGTTTCACAAATAAACATCAATCAAGCTGAAATTTATTTTTTACAACACCCCACCACCCAAGCGTTGTATTTTTACATTCAACTGGCGGGCATCAATCAGCCTGGCAGAGTGTATGAACTAGAATTTTTTCCCTACATCTCATCATTGTTTACCCAACATGGTTTGATTGGAGGACAAGAGCTCGATGTGCAAAGTCAACTGCGTATGTTACGCGTGAACGATCAAAATCAAATCGAACAAGACGAACGTCTCGCACAGCACATAGCAGGCGTGAATGACGACGAACAAACAACAACCGTGAGTGAAGGCGACTACATCGAAACTGTACTGGCCCGCCAATTTCCGAACCCAGCTGACTTGCAACGAATATTGACCTTGACCGATGCCATGGCCAATCACTCCGATCTAACTCACCTGGAAAGCATGCTTTTATTGCACGCCACGCATCAATGGGGTCAGCACCCTGATGGGCAAGAAGCCGATCCTGAAGCCAGCGCCCATGAAGCACTCTACCGCCTGCTGCAAGTGGGTAAATTGCATGGTCTCAATGAAGCCATCGTGGCACCCATGATTTTTCGACTGATGCAGGAAGGAGTTTTGTTTTCTGCTGCAGCTCATCAGAACCATTCGGTGGACGAGGAAACAGCGCTCAATGAAGCACCGAACCAAACCACAGGCCAAAAGCAGACGGAACTGACGGTTCACAATCAAGAAAACTTAAACGAAGCAGAAAAGAAACTTTGGCAAAAATTTAAAAACTCTCAGCCTACACCAGAAGCCCTCCTAAAGTTGCCACTGAAAGATCACGGGCACACACTCACCACCAAAAGATGGCCCCTTGGGGAAGGTGAGCAAGACGTGTACATCAAGGGTAATTTTTTTGGATCAAAAAATATCGCGACCTACCGTTCAACTCAGCTTGAGTGGTCGGTGTATGAAATTCAAAAAGACATCGTAAACCGATACCCAACGTCCATTTTGGTCACATTGGGTGGCAAACCTTACATGGTCAGCGAAGCGATGCCGGCCACCCAGTTCCAATACGTTGACTCAGATGGTCATACCAAGGGCCCCTTTAATAGTGAGAAAATCAAAGAGGCGATGGAGGACGACTATGATGATCTTCATTACATAGAGATGGATGACTGGGACCGGTATGGCACGTCTGTATGGTTAAATTTGGATTTGCCGGAAGCGTTGGTGTTGATGGATATGCTTTTGGGCATTGTGGATCGAAACCTTTCAAGAAATATGGTTGTGGTGGGTGGAAACGAAGTGGTCAACTTAACCCTTCAAGATTTACCCTACCAGCTGTCTGAAAACCAACAGTGGATGATTTTTGATGGCAATCTCTCGTTTCAAGAAAATGAAAACAACTCCCTTTACGACAGCATACCGGAAACATTTTTGGATTGGCTGCAGAGTTATCAACACACCACCATCGACCCTCAACAGGTATACAATGTAACCCACTACATTCAAGGCATGCTTTTGAGAAACCCGGAATTTGTATCCGCACTTCAACAATTAACCGATGAGGTCATTCAAAACCGTTTCTTGCTTAGCGAAGATCATCAAGCCATGCTGATTGAAAATCGAAATTATTTATTAAGCTTGAGCCAGCAAACCCCTGGTACGGCATCGTCATCCAATTCATCGACCCATCGCGATCAACCAGCAAACCCCGAAGGCCCTGACCAGAGCCACGCGCCAACAAGCAGTCTGGCAACCGCGCTTCAAAAAGTGGATGTACAAGCTTTGCCCAAACTCCATCCATCCAAAGAAGTGCGTCTCTTTGAAGACCCATCTGGTCAAGCTTGGGCCGTATATCCTTCCTTCTCGAATGAACCGGCACGCCATGTATATCGGCAATGGATGGTTATGGAACTCAACCAATGGTGGGGTCAACCACTTAACATCCCAGAGCATCATTTGGTGCGCGTGGATGGCCAAGACCATCTGCTGGTGGCCTATCAAAAAGAGGCTCGCTTTGATGCAACCATCGGCTCCATCCATCTACCGGAGGCCACTATCGGTCAGATTTATAAGGAGTTAGAGACCATTCTTGGTCATGCACATATGGCGATGGGCATGGGTGAGGATGAAAGCCAACTGGCATTTTTCCAAAACGTGTCTTTGATGCGGTCACACGGCCTATTTCATCGAAACTTTACCCCTGAACAAGAACTTTTCTTATTGGTGTTTCATATTCTGGATCATCAAGAAACCACGCACAATAAAATATTTACGCATCCGCAAAACACGGTAACGGACCTGGATCTTTCACACGGCCCCGTCGATCAGCCATCCTATCTAACACGACATTGGATCGATTTTCATTTGGCTTTTTCTGAAGTCAACGATGGGTGGACACCCCAGCAATTGCAATTGATCCAGCAGCAACTAAGCCGTCAATCCGATCTCATGGAGCGGCTCCGTGTTGTCAGACACAATTACGATGAATTTCTTGAGCGATTTATGCCCCCTGGGTTAACCACAAAAATGCAAGCAGCGGTGCGCGAGGACATCGACTTTGCATGGGCTCAAATTCAAACACTGGTGGATGTTTATTATGGGCGGGCATCGATCGATGCACTGGTTAGTGCATCGAATGAGACTGAAGATTCACATGGGACTACAAGTGCAGCCAATTCCCCAGCGCCCATGATGGTACATAACGAAAAAACCCTGAACGAAGACGAACAAAAACTATGGCAAGCCTTTCAAGCTTCCACAGCTACCCACAAAGCCATCCAAGCATTGGAAGGCGACAAATCAGGCAGCCGATATTTTGTTGAGCCAATCACGCTTGATGACTCAAAAACCAAAGTGTTTGTAAAAAACAGGGTTCCTGCCATGGAGTGGTCCATGTACGAGCTGAATAAACGACTGACACAATCGTATCCTACTTCCATCTTGGTCACCATCGAAGGCCAACCATACTGGGTGACCGAAGCCATAGATTTCACACCATTTCAATATACGTTTGCCAATGGCAAGCAGTCGGAGGTCCTCAGCAATGAAAGCCTTTTTAACCGGTATGTAGCCGAGGATAGTTTGCCTCTGTTGGAGGAAATCGAAGATTCAGAATTAATGGGCAACATCGAACACTACGGCTTTGTCCAATCATCTTTGCCAGAGGTTTTCTTGTTAATGGATTTATTAACCCAAACCTACGACCGAGCCCTATCGTCTAAAACCGTGTTGGTCGGAGGACAAAGCTTGGTCGAACTCAACAGAGACAATTTGCCTTACGTGCCTGAGAAAGGCGAGCGATGGATGAGTTTCGATGGGGGCAACGCATTTGATTTAAACGACCACAATTATCTTTTTGACAACAAACCCATCGATTTTACCATTTTTGTGGAAGGGTACACTTACGGATCACTGGACTCTGATGAGATTGCAAACGTTCAAAATTACATTCAGCGGATGTTGTTGCGCAACCCCGCTTTTGTTAGCGCACTTGGTCAGCTGACCGATGATTACATTTACAACCATTTGCAACTGGCCCCCTATGCACAGGCAATGTTGATCCAAAACCGAGATCGCATGCTGGAGCTCTCTGCCCGCAATCATCTGCCCAACTTATTGGCCCCCATTCAACAAAGAGACGCATCATCATCTGCAAGCCAGCACCAGGCAGCAATGGGCAGTGCATTTGTGATTGATCTTCCCGCCATTGTGGCCGAGCAAAAAGATCTGGCGTTGGCCCATGCTTATTTTACCCAGTTGGCCGATCCAACCAACACCACTGAACAAGCACAAGTGTACCGCGATACGCTGGCCAAGTTCAAAGCACTGGCCCAAGCCCAAGGCAAGCCATGGGATCACGATGCTTGGGTTGTTACAGCCTATGCAGTTCATATGCGCGGCAATGGCGAAAGCCCAACCCAAAAAGCCATCAAAGCCGCAGCCATCATGGCGCTACAAATGTACTGGAGCCATCAACTCAATTTGCCTCCGCCTTACCTACCCATAGATATGCAAGTGCATCAGTGGATTCAAAACTTGGTGGATGTCCGCGTGCTGGGTCAAGACGATTTTTCTGATTCTCCCCAACCGCGTTTTTCACGGGCTTTTAACATTCAAAACAGTGAGATGTATGACGGCTACATCGAAGACATGCAAACACTTCAGCATGAGCATCCAGGCATCTTCGCACTGTTTGAACGCTTTTTATTAAGAGGCAAAACCCAACCCAATCGAACCGAATTTTGGCAAAAAGTGGATTTTGTGACCAATCCAGCCAGCTACGAAATTCGCAACATCACCTACAACGCGCCCAAAGATCTTTTTTCGCTGATCACCTACCTGGTTCAGTGGCCCTACGCGCATCAAAGAGCATTGATGGATGCCACAACACAACTCTTAGAAAGTGGAGAAATTCATCATTTTTCTGAAGTGATGGCGCACCTGCAAACCTTCGAACCCAAGGCCCTTCAAACGCCCGAATCTTTGCAAGAAGCTTCCCAACAATTGTTTGAATTTCAACCTGTGCATGGTTTTGACTTAAGCGATCAAATGATGATGACTGGAAATCAAAGCCGCCTACGTTTTCAAAAACCCGATACTTTGGCCTATCAAAACGAAGTGTATTCACGGGAAGCGTTGATGGAGGCTTGGTCCCAATGGGAAATTGCTTCATTGAGCTACATTCAACAACCCCGACTGCTTACAACCAAAGCATTTCGCGTGGTGGATCGCCCAGAGCAAGATTTGTTACAGGCGTATTTTCAAAAATCCGGTCGACCCAGTGACATGGCTTTTGTCCGGGGCATGAGCTTGTTTCGTCCCATGGAAGAGTTCACCGATGTTGCCAAAGATCCGATGGCGCAACTGGAAATCATCGAATCCGACATGCTCATACCCGTGCGCTTGTGGGTTCAAGGCCAAGAAGTCATCCGCTGGGTGGCCTTGCCGGGCAGTTATCAAGTTCAGCACATCAACATTGACGAGCGCGATGGCATTGCCCATGTTTACACCACGTCCATTTTTAATCAAAAAACATACAGGGATCAACTAGAGCAATGGCATTTTGACACCGAATACAATCCATTTCGTTTGCCCTGGGTGGCACGCACAAAACAAGATCAAATTTTTTCTGAGCCCGTGCCCGAGCAACCCCAACGCCCTGTACAGACCATTGAAAAAGAAGACATGGTGAAGGTTTATCCCTTGGTCGGGCAAGTCGATGAGGATGGCTTTACTGCTTTTGTAGGCAGATACCTTGTAGGCCATGCGCGTGCTCAAGAAGAAAAACAGTTTAGAGCCTTTGCAATGGCGTTGGCACCCAGCATGAAAGAAGACAAAAATTATTTGCAGCTGTTGCGCTGGGTGTACGCCACGACATTCGATCCATCGGTGCTGAACAAGCGAGATTACATCCAAATGTTGTATACTTTTTTCCAAGAAGTCGCTGGGGTTCAGCAACCCGATGTCCAGCTATTGGAAGAAATGTACAATGCATGGGTTTACCACTTCGCCTCAACAAGCAATCCGCCTTCTGGACAAGTGGCCCTTCTACCGCAGGGTCCGAACCGTTTTTATACCGATGTACTTCAACCTCGACTGGCAGAAAGTGATTTTGAAAAAGTTTTCCACGACATGATCCACCGTGCAGACATGCCCGTGACCCCTGAAAACCAAGAAAAAATGCTGACCATGCTGATGGAAGAAATCAGCAAATTTGCTTTAAACGCACAAGTTGCCAAAGCCAAAGTGCATGATGCCTTGGTCACCATTCTCACCCGCGTAGAGCATCACTTCATCACAGGTCACCTCAATGTGGTGGATCATCTGTACATCACCCAGTGGGCCTTGGATGCGCTGGCGGCAACCGTTACGTTTGTGGATGATTGGCAACCCATCCAGGCGTTGGATCATCCAAGGTTTAATGAATTAACCATGATCTTAAGTGAAGTACAGGTTACACCAGAAATGCTGGATGACTTTTTAGAAACGTTCAACCAGTCCCCCTTGGCCCAAGACCTATGGAAAATTTATAGCCGGCTGTATCAAAATCATAAAAAAACAAACCATGAACCCCATTCCCTCGATAAGCGCAAACATCAATTGACACATTTTCTCTACACATTGCGTTTAAAACAAAACAGCATGCTCAATGTGGAAGATGCAACAGAGTGGGTCTCCATGTTCTTGATTGGCGTGCAACATTTCACATCCATGGATCCCGTTCTTTTTTATGAGTTTTCACATTTACTAGAAGACATAGCCGAAGGATGGAGTGAAATGGAAACGGGTGAAAGGCCCGATGGAAGTGGCGACTTTTTGGCCCAAGAGCTGGCGTTGGAAAATGCCATGATGGACGAAACCATGACTTTGGTAAATCAAACTGATTTTCAACAAGAGAAAACTATCACACACGCCATCGAGTCCATGGGCATGCATTTGCCGGAAGATAAGCGAGACAAAATCGTCTACGAAACCATTCAAGCGTTTTTGTACCAAGATCTCATTCACATTCAGCCCGGCATCGAGCGCCTACAGGAAGCGGTGTTGCTGGCAGAAGCGGAATATGTAACCAGTCAAGCAGATCTGCTGCATTTGATGGAGACAATTGCTCAACTAGAAACCATCCAGCAGCAAGTGCAAGCTGTCCAGCGGTGGATTGAAACCTTTGGCGACACGGCTTACACCCTACCCACCCAAAAGCAAAATATGCAAGCGATGGGGCAAGCCATGAATTATCCTGAAGTGGATGAAGAAGAATGGGCACGTATCAGCAAACGATGGTCCATGCCTTGGGCCGATCCAAGCAAAGGCATTTTGATTACACAGGCGTCGGATGGTTTTAACTATACGCAAACAGAGCATTATGGACTGGGCCCCCAATACATGACTCGTGATAAAACATATCACCTCACGCCAACGTTTGTGCGCAAAGATTTTGAAGGCTGGCTTTATATTCTGGCCACCGATACAAGCGGGGATGCCTATTTGGTAAAAGTGCCGAATCCTCTGATGACATTGAGCCAAGTTTCACGACAGCTGCCTTTTCTTCAGCCAGGGGCAGAAGATAAAAACAAGCAACAACGGTGGCAAACACTCATCGATCAAGTGGAACAAGAAACAGGACAAGCGTCAGAGCAGTGGCTGGAAGATGTGGTACAGCGTTTGGGGCAAATTGCTTTGCTTCAAAGCCAGTATTATTACCATGCCCAACGCAGCCCCAATGAGGTGCATCCCACGATCAGTTTTCACGACGCAGAAAGCAGTTTGCGAGAATTTGCCAAGCAACGTTTTCCATTGCATCCTAAAATAGAGGCTGCACTGGTTGAGGCCGCCATTGATTTGGATTTGCTGGCTGATAAACAACCGTTGGTGGATGAACTTCACAAAGTGTGGACCCGGTACATTGAAACCAAAATGATGGCGACCTTTCCTGTGACCGGGGCCATGTGGCGCATGACGCAAATCGAATTGAAAAAATCGTTGGCACAGTTGCCCATGCAACAATTGCAACACTTAAAAGACATTTGGACAGAAATCCACCGCAATCCTCCTTTGTACCAAAACCTGAACGTACAAGCGCTTTGGGCTTTTGTGATGGACTTGGCTTGGGGCCCCATGGCGCAAACACTTTTAACGGAATTGAAACCGTCTTGGGCCAAGTCGCCCAGCATGACCATCAATTTTTATACCATTGAGCCTGTCATGGATCGGTGGATGCATATCATTGAATACGGACATTTTTCAATCAAGGCCGCCGATGATCCCTTGATCAGTTATGTCGCCCTTCATGATTTTATCGAAAATCGCACTGCCCCCTTCATAACCAATTATAGGTATGATTTTAAGGATGATCCTGAAGCGATCAAACACAGCCAAGCGCGCTATGTGTGGCTCAAACTGCAGGAGTGGGCTCAGCAAAGGCTTCTACCGCATCGATACAATCACGAAACAGGCATTTTAGAGATTTTTAAAACCTCTATGGAAGAACATGACCCTGAGCAACCGGGTCCTTATATGGCGTATGACTTTTCAAGCATTCGGCAATGGGATGACATGTTGTTTATTCAAGTATTAGATTCGGATCAACCTGACCGATTGCTATGGTATACAGTGTTTGTTTACGACATGGATTTTTATCAGCATTACGACTTTGATGATTCAGCCATGATGGATGAATTTTATGTGGCCGCGCCTCCGCTGAGTGATCCAAGCACCATGGAGGGTTTTGAATTTCCTTACAACGATGATTACAATGAAATGATGCAAGATGCGATTTCGCCCTCTGTAACATCTGATCCCTACTTCACTTTACCCAGCCAAGAAGTGCCAGGGTTGCAACACACCATTGAAGCATTCTACAATCATGATCAAGCGTCGTTATTGAAACCCAATGCCATTCGTGATGGGCGCCGTCCTGTTTTATCGCAGACACTCTTGCAAAATCAAATCAATATCTATGACATTGAAACACTCGAAGACATGCAATTGGCAGATTTGGATGATGCGGATGAAACTGGAGACAAACGAATGAAAGCAGAAGCGGCGCGCGTGGTCCAATGGATTCATCACAATGCAAAACAAAATTTACCACCGCAAGAGCTGTATTGTTTGCAAAATCGTATGCAAGTTTCTTCAAATTCTCAGGCAATACCCCATTGGGATGACACCCTTTTTGAATGTTACGATTCAATCAACCATCCGGTGTTGGTAAACCGTTTAACCAACAATCCATCTTTCGAATTAATCAAGGTGTTTACCAATCAAACGGTGTTTGTCCCGTACCGGTCTCATACAGTTCGAGAGGACAAGGATTACACGCCGCCACCATATAATGGTGTTTGGTTGGCGATGCCGGTTCGCAGTCAATGGCAGCGCGTTCGTGAGGATGGCGTCAGTCAAGACGGCAAAGTACGAATTTTGATTTTACAAGACGCCGACGTTAAGTAGCAAAAAAATCATAAAATGTTGCGCCGCGGGCAGCAAAGTCGGTGGTGGGGTAGAGCAAGTGGGTTTTGGCGCGGGTCATGGCGACGTAGAGCAATCGTTTCTTTTCTTGCATGAGCGCTTTTTTTTCTTCCTGGGCCAGCGAGTCAAAATGGTCGGTTTTCAGCCAAGAGCGAAAAGGTGAAAAAGCCAGTTCCACTTGCACGGGGTATGGTCGTTTGTACAAGTATTGGGTTTTGGTCAGCCCACTGGCCAAGTCGCCCAGCATCACCACAGGAAATTCCAAGCCTTTGGCCTGATGCATGGTCATGATTTGCAGTCCTTCTGGCTTGGTTGTTTCAGTTGGCGCGATGCCATGAAGCTGATGGGTTTGACACAAATGGGTGTAAAAGGATTCAGAAGGTTTTTCTGTGTCATACCGGTAGGCTTGGTCGATAAGCCAATGCAACGTCGCTTCATCCATGAGTGTGGTGGCTGACGATTCAAAGGCGCGGTGCATGTCCACAAAATGTTCCGCCCACTGCAAACAAGAATTTTTTAACAATGTCTGGTGTTGAAAAAACAACGCTTGAATTTCTTGCCAACGGGGATCATCGATTTTTTTATTGAGACCAAGGCCTTGCATTTGCTGATGCCATTGGGTCAGCTGTTGAAGGCTTTGATACGTCCAAGGCAAACGGCATGCGTGCCATGCGGCTAGCTTGGACCAAGGCAGATGCAATACGCCTAGCCAAACCAAAATGTCTTCCAGCAACGCGTTGGGCTGGCCTCTTTTGGCATAAATGTAGGTGGGCGTGGTTTCACCCAGCACTTCTTGATACGTAGATGCATGGCTTAGGGTGGGCAAAAGCAATACGCAGTCTTGCGGTTCAATGGAGGGATTGTTTTTTAAAATTTGTTCAAGCTTGGCCCGCAACACGCGCGCTTCCTGTTGTCTTAATTCATCCACACCGTTGAGGTTGACGCCGTCGATGGGGCAAGGATGGGTGGCCGGGGTATCCGACGCGTGTTCTTGCATGGCTTGAAGAGGTACGTAATCATCTTCCTGCGCAAAAAATGTGTTCACAAAGTCGAGCACCCCCTGGTTGGATCGAAAGTTTTGCGACAAGGTATACAAGGTGCCGCCATGGGCTTGAATGGATTGACATGCTTGTTGAAAAATTTCAACCGACGCACCCCGAAAGCGATAAATGGACTGCTGGGGATCGCCGACCACGGTTAAGCATCCAGGGCGAAGCGCAATGTCGGTCCAAGGTTGCGAGCCAGAAAATTCTTGGGCCAACAAGCGCCAAAGCATGGTGGTTTGCACCGGATCGGTGTCTTGAAATTCATCGACAAACACATAGTCGACTTTTGTACGCCATTGTTGCCATGTGGCTTCTTGGCTTAGGCACTCGGTCGCCAAGGTCAGCTGCTCATCGGGTTCCATCCAGTTTTGTTTTTTCTTTTCTTTGGACAAGGCTTTTTCAAAATCCATGTGCATGGCATCCATCGTTTGAATCAAATGATCGGCCAAGGATTGTGCAAATTCCTCCAGCGCGATGGCCAGGCGGTCGAGTTCTTGGCGCACCCACGCCAACGTTTCTTTGTCGCCCCAGTTTTTTTGGTTGCCTTTGCGCGAGGCTTTGATTGGTTTTTGGTCCAGAATGCCCACCCATGTCAGTGGCGTATTTGGATCAATGTCATGCAGCCATGCATGCCAGTGCAGAATCAAATCCGCAGCGCCGTCGTTGGCGGGCACGTCATGGGTTTGCATGCGCTCATACAGTAAAGCAATGCACGACACCATCGGTTGCCAATCCCAATGCCAGTGGCCGGGCCGATCGACTTGCACGTGGCGACCTTGTTTGGATAAAAGCAGCAGCCACGACTGAATGTGATGGCTCTTGATCCACCCCAGCAAGGACCAAATCAGCAATGATGGATGCTGCGCCTGGTACGCAGCCACAAACGTTGCCGCGGTTTGTGTGCGCAGCTCTTCCATGGCTTGGTCTTCGGTGGATTGAAACGATGGCAAATAGCCCAAACGCAAACTTTCGCCGCGAATGATCGACCGCGCAAAACCGTGAATGGTGTCAATGGCCAAGCGGCCCACGTGCAAGGCGGGCTGGTCTGGAAATTTTTGAGCATACGCCAGGGCCAGTCGGTTTTTTAATTCGTCGGCGGAGGCATGGGTAAACGTAATGGCCACAATTTTTTCGGGGGACACCCCTTGTGCCAGCAGGGTCATGTATTTTTCAACAATGAGCGTGGTTTTACCGGTGCCCGCCCCCGCATGAATGATTTGATTGCACGTATCGTTCAGCACTTGTTGTCGTTGCGCTTGATCCAGTACCGTCATGTGTTGCTCTCCAAAGCCTTTTGGCGAAAGCGTCCGCAAATCACCTGAAAATCACAATAAGTGCAGTGCTGCATGCGCGGACCGGGATCGGGCGCAAATGTTTGTTGATCGATGTGGGTCAAAAGTTGTTTCATCAACGCTTGAAAAGAGTCGCGCTGGCTTTGCCATTGTGCTTGGTCGAGCACAAAAGCGCGCGTGACACCCGTGGGCTTTACGTGGTGAATTTCACTTTGGGCCACAGGGGTATGGTTTGTGGCTTCCAGCAAGGCCGTGTACATGGGCAGCTGAACAAACTGGCCGTCTTCCCAAAGATCCGTTTTTTTCTTATCAAATTTTCCTGTTTTGTAATCAATGATGCGTTGGGTTTGGCCCTGCTGATCGATGCGATCAATCTGTCCATGAAAACGAAGCGTTGGGTGCAGCCAAGAAAGCACCGTGGGTGCCAACGTCATTTCCCCTTCGATCGGTTGCCAAGAATTTTCGGCTTCTTGTTGAATGTATGCCCACAAACATGCTTGAATATGCCGCATTTCTTCATGCCAAAGCGGTTTGTATGCCTGAGATAAAAGCGGTGAAAATTTTTTGGCGTGTGTCTCAAAAAGCTGGCCAAAGGCGTGGGCATCCGTGCGGTTTTTGTCGGCTTGGTCGTACCATGCATGCATCACCTGGTGGATCATGGTGCCAAAAAGATGGCCCGGCTGCCGAAGCAGCTCGGTGGCCGCTGTTTTTTCTTGCAGACGCAAGCGGTGACGCAAATAAAATTTTCTGGGACAGGTGGCCAATGTTTGAAGCGAAGAAGGTGAAAGCGGCTGACCCGTATCAGGCAATTGCTTTTCCGATGCAGGAAAGTCCGCTGCATTGAGCTGCGTTTGGTAGGTCTGCCAACTAGATAACAATGCTTCATGGGGCTGGGCTTCAAAAAGCCGCGCGCGTTGTTGGGTAAACCCAATCGGCTGCGTGTCCACCAACGGATGTCGCAACAACGAGGGGCCCTGCTGACTGTGCGGGTGAATGTACACCAAGCTTGCATCTTGTCGCTGAAAACCAATGAGTGCTGCTTCCACTTGTTGATGCGCACTGGCAATGGCAAAAGAAGAAGCCCCGCTGGCAGGGAAAAGCGAAGCGGTTTGCTGAAAAAGAGGCTGCACCCAAGGATCAAAAAGCAATACGTGGTCTACATTTTGTTGCGCCACATAGGCCAAGGTGCCGATGTGGCAGCGTGCCGTCATGCTTTCGGGTCGTTGTTCTTGAAGGCAAAGCCAACGAAGCCATCGATGCCAAGCAATTTCATCATGGCCAAAAAATGGGAGCCCTTGTGCGCGGATGGTCTGAAGAGTGGTGTGCCACACATCGTTGGGATCACTCCATGCTTGCATCCAGGCGTCCAATGCCTGGTCAATGGCCGAGGGCTGCAATGCATGATTTTCAATGGTGCGTACCAATGTAAGCCAGTCGCGCGCCAGGTCCGGAAAATCTTGTCGATTGGATAAGTACGTGAGGTGCTCGCGGTCCATGACCTCGTGTTCAACCAAATAAGCAAAGCATGCGTGCGCCTTTTCTGGGTTGGTCAAAGCCCATTGACTCATACAATCAATCCATGGGGCCACCCTCGGTTGGGCATGCACCCATGTTTGTAAAAGGGGCAACAGGCAAGCAACTGCGCTTTGGTGCCAAGGGTGAAGTTGCAAGCCCTCGGCCTGGTCAAACCAAGTTTGTCGGTTAAGCCATGCGCGCGTTACCGGACTTTCAATCACCACACCCAACCGGCGCTCTGGCGACCATTGGGGCAATTGGAGCCATGCATGCACATGATCCAAACCTTCTTGCACGTGGGTGTAATGGTACGCATCCACTTCTTTGGGAAAAAAGGACAACGACGTGCCGTCCTGTTTGGGTGCCAGTTCTTTGAGCCAGGTAGGTTCATGAGTTTGGTCCACCCACCAGATGTGATGCTCTGTTTTTGAACGCGTGGTTTCTAGGGTTGCTTGAAGCATGGCGGGCATGGGCCAAAAACCAACCCAGTGGCAAGTTGCGGGCGCATCGGAAAAAATGGCATCGGGTGGATCAAACGCAGGCAAACGTGACAACCATCGGTTGTATCGGGCAAGCCAGGGGTCCGTCTGCTGCTGTAAAGCGTCGATGGGTGACAGGGCATTTTGTGCAAGCGCCCACACTTGCTGGGCCAATGCTTCTTTGGCTTCGATGGCCTGCACGATGGGTGCTTGATCCTGCGCAATCATTCGGTGTAAATGCGCCACGCATTGCTGTTCATATGCTTGCCATGCCTGAATCAGTGCATCGGCTAGAATGTGAGGCTGGTTGACATATTGCTGCCAGGGCAGTTGAGCATGCGGATGCACCACCCAACAGGCGGAGGATGGCAGCGCAGTGGCCGATGCTTGCTGAAAAAGTTTGGCTTGGGTGGAAAAACGATGGAGGTGAATCATGAGCCAAGCGTACGCTTGAAAGCTTCCATTGCATCCATAAGGTCATCATCCATGGCCATCATGGCGGCAACGCTTAGTTTTTTTTCAAACGTTTCCCGATTGGATGGGGAGTAATCGGCCCACTGTGTTTGCACAAACGCAAACAACCCTTGCAAAGCTTGCACATCTTCCAAGTCCACCAGCGCCACGCAAAGTTGAGCATCCGAGGGGTACCCATATTCATCAATGAAAGTCAGTGCTTGGGCTTGCCACTGCGCGCCTGAATAATCAGACAGCGTAGCCCAGGCCTTTTTGGCTTTGGGATCCATCTCGGGGGTAAACAGTGCTTCCAGTGCATCTTTGGCTTGTTTGGATGCGCGATCTTCTTGGGCGCTGCGGTTTTGGGTTTGATTTTTTTTGGTGCGGGCTGAATGCTGCGCGTGCATGGATTTTTTGGGTGGTTGGGGCATATTATAAATATTCTTGAATGGACTCGAAACGGCCGTCGCGGGATTTGAATACGTCTTGGTGCGCTTTGGCTTGTTCCAAATGGATGGTGCCGATGCTGGTGCGGTGGGCCAGCGCGTTGATGCCCAGGCCACCCTTTTCTTGAAGATCGGGCTTGTTTTGAAGTTGGTCATACAACCGCGTTAGAATGTTTTGCAAACCGGCAGGGTCGTAACCAAAATGCATGGCATAAACAATGCCGCTTTGATCCGCTTGATCCATCGCTTCGGCTTCAAACCAATACACGCGAAGTTTGTCGTATGTCGCTGCCCATGCCGCATCTGAAATTTCGTTGGGCTGCTGCAAATCCAATTGTTGATCTTCGGACATCCAGGTTAACAAATGTTGATGGGTTACATGGGCAATGCTGCTGCCCAACAAACCCGCTAGCTCATCTTCGGTTTGTACTTCTTTGAGCAGCCCACGGCTGATAAAAATATGGCCACCAGGCAATCCAATGTTGATCCACTCCAGCGTATCGAGCACAAAAAATTCATATTTGGGATGATGCGGCCGGGCTGAAAACATGGCTACATGCGCACCCACGCCTTTGACATAATGGACCACTTCGTTTTGTTTATACAGGGGATAGGCTTTGAGCAAATAAGCTTCAATGCCGTCGCCAATGGCATTGGCCTTGGCTGGATCCAACATGTCCTGCACCCACCGAACTTCCGTTGAGGATGCACGCGCCATGGAAGGTTTGGTTGTTTTTTGAGAATGGCATGCCACCAATGTGAGGGCCAACAAGATGGTTGTACTTACTTTTTTCATGGCTTGGTTTCCTTCGCGTCGGGGATGGAGGTTACGCATGGTTATACATACCATGGGCCTAGCGAAGTGGCAAAAGGTTGGTGGCTAAGTGGCGTCTGGCCCGGCTTGCCATTGCTTCATCAATTCAAGTCCAACTTGATAAATGCATTCATCTTCTTCTCGAAATTTTGGAGTGTCGGGCAACGCGTCTTGGGCACAAGAAGGGGTGTTTTTTTGGATTTGTTGGGCCTGTTGGCCAAGCCAGTCTTTTTCTTCCGAAAGCACTTGAAGCTCCGTGGGCACCAATATTTCTGGCTCAAAGGTGATGGGTTGGCGAGGCTTTGGGCTTAAGCGAAAGTCGTAATCACTCATGCGAAAGGCGGGCCCATACGTAAGCGCTTCTCGGTTGCGTTCCAAATGCTCCAAAACAGGATCCAGTACTTCTGCATCGGGGGTAAGGCCATTTTGCCATGTGGAGAAGGACCACTGTCCCTGCTCATTTTGCTGAAAACCAAAAGAGCGAAGCTGTGTAAGCTTAATGGGAAAAAGTATCTGGGTAGCCCCCGTATGGATTTGCTGTGTGTTCTGCCCAAAAAATTTGCCAAAGCTGCGTTCGCCCAGCACAAATACGCGCTTGTTGGATTGCAAGCTGGAAACGATCAATTCACTGGCGCTGGCACTGGTTCGGTCCATCAACACCAACACTTTGCCAAAACGTTCCCACACAGGATCGGCGTAGTAATCGGTGTAGGTTTCAAGACTTTGGGTAAATTCTTTTTCTTGCTTTTCAGCATTGTAGTGCGCAAATTCCAACACAAATTGAGGTGATTTGGGTGGCAAAAAGAAAGACGTCATTTTTTTGGCAAACGCGACCCCACCCCCTGGATTGCCTCGTACATCAAGAATAACATCGGTGGGCGTTTCTTTGCCTAACGATAAAAGGCGATGCAAAAGATCGTGGTTGGCTTCATTGTCCACATTGAGAATTTTCACATACACGGTTCGATCGTTGATGGCGTGGCCCAACACATACGGCAATTCAAGGTCACGAACGGTCGATTCAATGCGAATAGTTTGCGGCGTTTGCCCACCGGGCAGGGTGAAGGTTACCTGGCTTTCTTCGCCCATATTGCTGAACAGTTTATCGCGCAAATTGGAAAAAGAATGTTGGGATATATCAATGTCGTTGATGCCCAAGATGACCGACCAAGGTTGAATGCGTAGATCCAAGTCGCCGTTGTAGGAAGGGTTGACCACCAAATAGGAAGGCTTTCGCCAGTTGTAATCCGATCGGTGATAAAGCGGTATGGGCAGAGAATACCCGGATTCATTTTTAGCAGAGTCCGTGTCAATGTGAATGGATGAAAAAGGATCCATTTGTTGCAAAATGGATTCGAGTAAATAATTGGTTTGAAAGGTATGAAAATCCAATGGGTTGATGGCCTCGTCGGTTTCTTCAGAAAACTCTTGGAAGAGCTGCTCCGACGTCCCCATAAAATGAGCACACATGGTGTTCAGGCTGGACAAATCCACCGAAACCGCTGCACCACGATCGCCGTCTTTTTGGGTTTGTTTCATCCACCGTGCAAAACCTTTTTGTAAAACTTCCGTTTTGTCACTGGGCCCGTACTCAATGTGATTGAGCAAAGCATAATTCACGCCATCGTTGAGCGATTCACAAAGGGCCAAATCCGTTTCAGTCAAAGCGCGCAAAGAGGCGTCGGGTGTGGGCTCTGGCTCTGATTTGGGAGGGGGCGCGGTGGTGATCGACGTGGTTGAGGAAGTTTCAGCGTCGGCTGTTTTCTGTTGATCTTTGGATGAGCACGCTGTCAGTGCGCATGTGGATACCAAAAGCATCCATAAACAATGGTGTAGACCCCGATAGAACATATACTCTCTCTTTTATATATACAAACGGGGGTTGATTTCCAGTAAAAAATAGACGTAATGCATTAATGAAAAATTAAATAATAACAAGTACTTAAACATACAATGGTTGCATTTAAAGCCTTATAGGGTGGGATCGCGCATGACTTGGCCATAAGTATGATATAGCGACGATATGATCAAAACGTTAATTTTGGGCGGCACGGGCTTTGTGGGCAGCGCCATTGCACGCCAGCTGATTGCGCAAAAAGAATCGGTGCGGGTGCTCAGTCGTCACCCGGCAAGCGTGCCCCTCCAACGCAGAACCCCTGGCATTGAATATGTGCAGGGAGATTTATTTGACAGTGATTCATTGCACAGCGCCATGCAAGGGTGCGATGCAGTGATCCATGCAGCCCAATTTCCCGGCGCGCCTTTTGAATATCCAGCCAAGCAGTGGACTTACCACCATTACGATGCAGAGGGCACAGCCTTGATTGCCAAAACCGCAAAGCAGCTTGACATCAGCCGGCTCATCTACATCAGTGGCGCGGGTGCGGGACAAGGCCGAAGCGAGCCCTGGTTTCAAGCCAAGGAAAAAGGCGAGCAAGCCATTCAAGATGCCACCAACGCGTGGACCATCTTTCGGCCGTCATGGATTTATGGCCCCACGGATGTCAGTTTGAATCGACTCAAGCATGCCAGCCGCGTGCCCTTCTTTTTTCCGTTGTTGGGTCAGGCCAAAGAAACATTGCGTCCTATATATATAGACGATGTGGCCAAAGCAGTCGGCTATGCTTTGAATCGATCAGAAAGTTTTTCTGAAATATATGCATTGGGCGGCCCCGAAGAATTGAGTATGAAAAAAATGATTCAGACGCTTTTGGCTCAAGTTGGCCGTCGTCGAATATTGGTGCCGGTACCCATGGCTTGGCTAAAAACAGTGGCCGCAATGTTGGAGAAGCTGCCTGGAAAGCCTATTCTTACAAGGGATGGCTTGGACTTCATCACCATGGATGTCAGCATGGACGTGCGCAAAGCCCACGCGTTTTTTCCATTTCGCTTTACGTCATTTGAAAATGCCATTTCAAAGTACCTGTAATGGTTGAAAAAAATCATGCTGATTTCTTTACAAAACAAAAAAACCTTGATTAACTCAACCAGAACTTAAGGGGAGATCGTTCTCTTCTTTTTATTTAAATAAATGTTCAATCCAATATATTGGGAGGATAATATGAAAAAATTTATGGCTGCTTTTGCAATCGTAGCAATGGCATCATTTGCAAATGCAACGGACCGCACCGGCGAACTCGGTATCGGTTATCAAACTTCATTGGGCGCTGGTAACACCACTGGTCAATGGTCAGTAAAATACGGTTTGGCTGCTAACTCAAGCATCCAAGGTATCATTGGTTTCGATCTATCCGATGCAGACGATTCAACCCGTCTTTCAGTTGGTGCTCGTTACCTATATGACATCGTTGAAATGGAAAACTCTGAGTTCTACACCGGTTTGGGCGTAGTTTACCACTGGGCTGGTGATGCTTTCACCCAAGGCCCTGGTGCTTCATTTGATGAAGACGGTCTTTTGACCATCAACGCACCTTTGGGTTTTTCTTTCACCTTGGCCAATGCTCCTGCAGTTGAGTTTTCAGCTGAAATGGGCTTGACCTTCAACTACGCGATTGCTGCTGAGACCTGGACTCTTAACTCAATCGGTGGTGGCAACGGCGCAGTATTCAACGCTGGTGCACATTACTACTTCTAATTCGTTTACGATTTAGAAAACGTTTAAAAGGCCCTGTCTTCCCAAGAGACAGGGCCTTTTTGCATCCAAACAAAATTGGGGACAGACACCTTGGGTGTCTGTCCCCAATTTTTCGTTCAGACCCTCCGTCCCCAAAGGGACGCAAGGTCTCTCTGTTTAAATCAATTTTGCACACCCAGCCCACACCTCCGACCTCCGTCCCCAAAGGGACTGTCCCTTTGGGGACGCAGGGTTGGAAGGTGGATGGAGTGATTAAGAGGCTGTGGCTTGTTGGGCTTGGGTGAATACGGCGTCGAACATGTCTTGCGTCAGCCGACCGGTAAACGTATTCTGCTGGCTTGGATGATAGGAGCCTACAATATGATAAGGGCCAAAATTGTAAGAAGCGCCGTGACCAAATTTGGGTTTTTTGGCTGGCGCTTTGTCGGATGCCAGAACCGGGTTGGCTTTGAGTGTTTTGTAAATGCCATCCCAGCCAATTTGGCCCAGAGCGATCATCACTTTGATGTTGGGTAGAAGGGTGAGTTCTTGGTGAAAGTAAGGCAGGCAATTGGTTTTTTCTTCTGCGGTGGGCTTGTTTTGAGGGGGTGCGCAGTGAACCATGGCGGTGATCCAGGTATTGATTAGTTTTAAGCCATCATCGGCGCGTTCAAAACTGGGTTGGTTGGCAAGGCCAGCACGGTGCAAAGCGCGATAAAGCCACTGTCCCGATCGATCACCGGTAAACATGCGTCCTGTTCGGTTGGCGCCATGGGCGGCTGGAGCCAAGCCTACAATTAAAATTTCAGCTTTTGGATCGCCAAAACTGGGTACGGGTTTGCCCCAGTAAGTATCTTCTTGAAAGGCCTTTCGTTTTTCCTGGGCGATTTTCCGCGTCCATGCCACCAGCCTAGGACACTTGCGGCAAGCCACAATGGTTTGTTGCAAATCTGGCAGTGAACGCGGTTGAGGCATGATGTTGATCTACCATGGCGAAGCAAAAAAACAACTTTCACCCCACACGCAAAGCCACATGGATTTTTTCTTTGGTTCTGTGTATAGCTGCGGTACATTGCAACATGGAAGTTGACCACACTGAAAGGAACACAACAATGCACGCATGGATTTCTTTGACCACTTGGATGATCATTTTTGGCTTGGGCTTTGGTTTTACAGCTTGTTCCGCCAAACAATCCGACCTTCACTCTTCCCAAGACCAGCGTATGACATTGGGCACGGCTCAGCGCAACATTCAAATAGGCATGTCACAAGCAGATGTGGCCGTGGCCCTTGGCAGCCCAAACATCGTAACCCAAGATGCCAATGGACAAGAATCATGGGTGTACGACAAAATGGCCACCGAGGTATCGGAATCTTCCAGTGGCACCAATTTTAATTTGCTCATTTTTAACACCGGTAAAAACAAACGTTATGCCGCTTCCACGCAGCGCACGCTGACAGTGGTGATTAAATTTGATGAGCAAAAGCAAGTCAGCGATTTAAAATACCACAGCAGCCAATTTTAATGGGTGAATAAAAACATAGGAACAAGCACCATGACACGTTTAACAACTTTACTTTTTATTTCGATGGCTTTGGTTTTATCTCACTGCGCGCCAGCCAAACCACCGCAAACCCAAATGCAAATTCGTCAATTTCAAACACGAATGTACAACATCACCGATAGCACACGCGCACTTAAAGCTGTGATGAATGTGCTTCAAGATGAAGGCTACATTGTTAAACAGGCCAATACGGAATTGGGTCTTTTGGTGGCCACCAAAGAAGCACCCATATCTGGGGCAGGCTTTAGCCGTTTTATGATGGGACCTGAAGCCACCTATGACACCACCCAAGTCACCGAATGTTCGGCCAACGTCACGCCCTACAATGGACAAATGCGCGTGCGGGTGAATTTTATTCAAAAGAGAGTCAACAACCGAGGCGGCGTAAGTCAAACGGTTCAAGTGGGCGACGAAACATTTTATCAAAACTTTTTTAGCAAGGTGAGCAAAGGAATATTTATCGAAAATCAAAACTTATAAACCCAATCATGGATGGCCGTGCGGCCATGAAAAATTCGACGAAAGTTAGGTTTTTCAAGCATTGGCGCGCTAAAAGGTGGTGGGGTGCCCCGCTTTGGTGTACGCTAAGCCAATATACTTTGATCGAAACACCATCGATTTTTTTTAATGAATATAAGGAGATCAACATGAAAAAACTATTTACTGTACTGGCACTGGGTGCCCTGCTTTTTAACGTTCCTGCATTTGCCGATGATGTGGTCGATGACGTTGCCGATGACGTGCGTGGCGATGGCACCTATGGCATGGCCGGATGTGGTTTAGGCAGCATGCTTTTTGACAACAACACCAAAGTCAATCAAGTGTTGGCAGCCACCACCAATGGTACTTCTGGTAACCAAACATTTGGTATTTCAACCGGTACATCCAACTGTACCGAAAATGGTTTGGTGAAATTGGACAAAGAAACCGAAGCATATGTAGAAGTAAACTACGATGTATTGCAAAATGACATTGCTCAAGGTCAAGGCGAAACCCTTGCTGGTCTTGCGACATTGATGGGTTGTCAAGCACAGCCATTTGGTCAAGCCATGCAAGCCAACTATGCTTCATTGGCATCTGCAGAAAACGCATCGGTTTTCTTAAACAATGTTCAAGTAACATTGGCCAAGCAGCCCACAGCATGTGAAACACTCTAAACGAATTTTCACAGATTTCGAAAAACGCATGCTTGGTTTCAAGCATGCGTTTTTCATTGCGCTGACTTTCCTGGCGCCCCTGACGCACGCAGTGGACTTGGCTGAACTGGCCCAAGATCCACAATGGCATTTGCTGCTTCACTATGAATCAAAAGCAAAGAAGATCAAAAGCCTGGCCGATGGAGAAGGTTTTTTTCTAAGCCCAGAAGGCCGACACTCCCCGCTGGCCGAATTGCGTGCCAATCAAAATCAATTGATGCGTGTTCCTGCGGTGACGGACCCGCTGACAGATCCACGCTGTCGTTTTCCGCTTCGTTATCAATGGTTGCGTGAGCGGCTTAAACGGGATGATTTGCCACCGCATGATGCGCTTGACTGTCCAGCCTTTCATGCATGGAAAAATCAGCTTGGCACACAGGCCGTTTGGCTAGATTTTGCCAGTAGCTACACCAACAATCCTGCCTCCATGTTTGGGCACACTTTTTTACGCCTGGAGCGGCAGGGGCCAGCCGGTCGCTATCCCGATTTATTGCACTACACGATTAATTTTGCGGCTGAAACCAGTGGTGAAGACGGTGGCTTGGTTTACACCATCAAAGGTTTGTTTGGTGGCTATCCGGGCGTTTTTTCCACGGTTCCTTTTTATCACAAAGTTCAGGAGTACAATCACATCGAGTCCAGGGATGTATGGGAGTATCCGCTGGCGCTGTCCGAAGCACAGCAACAGATATTGATGGATCATTTGTGGGAAATGGGCGCCACGTATTTTCGATATTACTTTTTGGATGAAAACTGCTCATATTTTTTATTGATGTTGTTGGAAGCTGTAGACGGTCAAAGCCATTTTCGTTCACAGCTGCCCTTTTTTACTGTCCCCATGGACACGCTTCGGGTGTTAAAAAAGAAAACCAATTGGGTGGGTGCGCCTCAGTACCGACCGTCGTTGGAAAAGCGTTTTTACCACGCGCATCGACAACTAACAGCCGGCCAACAAAAAAACTGGCGCCAATGGATGGTGGACCAACAACCCATGGAGCCGCAGAAATATGACGATTCAACCATGGCAGCTATGCTCGACACTGCCCTTTTGTATCACGCATGGCAGGAACACCATCATGCCAGAACCCCATGGCAAAAAGAATTGTTATTGCAGCGCAGTCAATACCCGCCCACAGCAGAGCTTGCTGGTCAAAAAACACCGCCGCCCGATCCATTGCAGGGCCATGGCACCTCGCGGTTGTCGCTGGGCTATCGGGCCATTGGCGATACTTCTTATGCGCAGCTGGAGGTGCGAGGTGCGTATCATGATTTATTGGATCGGCCCGTCGGCTTTGATGCACTGGCGCAGGTAGAAATGCTGCGAGGATTGGTTCGTTACCGGGTGGACGATCCGCAGCTTCGTTTGGATCGCTTGCAAATATTGGAAATTATTTCGCTCTACCCCTATCGCCGTCATGATCGACGGTTGTCATGGAATGTATCCACCGGATACGAAACCTTGCAGTCCGAGGACTGCCGTGATTGTGGACAATTGTTTTTACAGGCGGGCCCAGGTCTTACATTGGCACGCGTGCATGGGCGCCGCTTGTTTTTTGCCAACTTAATCAATGCAAAAATCGGCATCGCCCCCTGGAATCGACTGGGCCTGTCCGCCAAACCACAGTGGATCGGTATTGCGCAATGGGATGTTTCACACCATATTCGCTTGCAAGCGCAAGCACAATACACCTATGATGTATGGGGTCCGTTGGACCATGAATGGAAAACGACTGTAACGGTTGCATGGGACGTTCATCCGCGCCATCAGCTTCGGCCGTTTTACGCACACCAGTTTCATCAACAACAATGGGGAGTCAATTGGTTATGGTATTTTTAAAAACATTCATTCATGCGTTCAGTGTGGTGGCCTTTGCATTCATGTTTGGCGGTTGTGCGTCGATGGTGACGCAGCCGACGGACTTAACTTATTCCGAGCCGAAAAAAGTGGTGTTTCAAACACCCCAAGAGCTTTGGATTCATGTGGAAGATGACATAAAATTGCATGCCTGGTGGTTTCGCGCCAAAAGTCAAAACAGCCAGGCCGTGGTGTTGCAGTTTCATGGCAACGCCGAAAACATGACCAGTCATTATCAATCGGTGGCATGGATGCTTAATCATGATTTGGATGTGGTCACATTTGATTACCGTGGCTATGGCCAATCGGGCGGCAAAGACAAACTGTCTTCGATCATGAACGATGCATCCAAGGTGGTTCGCTTTGTGTCCCACCTTTATCAAATGCAAAACAAACCCATCTGGCTGTATGGACAAAGCCTAGGCTCACTGGTTTCAGCGCAAGCGCTGGTGCAGCTTGAAGATGAGGATATACCCATCGAAGGTTGGATCATTGAGGGCGGAATGGATTCACTCACCCGCACGGCGCAGGATATGCTCAGCCAACACTGGTTTAGCTGGGCCTTTCAACCATTGGGCCATGTATTGCTGCCCTCCAGATACAACATGCGACATGTGGTGGATAAAGTGGGCGCATTGCCACCCATTTTGCTGCTGCACAGCGAGCAAGATCCCATCATACCCATTGAGCAAGCGCACCGTTTAAAATCACGTTTGGCCCAGGATACGTGCATGATCAGGGTCAAAGAAAAAACGCACATCAATGTGGGCAATGTGGCCAATGGCAAATACCGCCAGAGCATTGAAGCATTCATCAAACGAGGTCAATGCAAACAACCATGACTTGGTTGATGGTTGCATTTGTTCTATTGGCATTGATCTGCATGGTCATGCTCAACCCAGCCACCAAAGTGGTCGATCGTTTGTTGATTGCCAGGCAGCCATGGCGGCTCAAAGCAAGCGGACAAAAAGACGACACCAAGATAAACATGGCACTTGGCACGCGGGTGCCTCTGCACATGCAAGGCGGGGACGGCGGCGCTGCCCCGCAAATACAAAGCAGTTCACCTGACATAGCCGCTGTTTTGGATGAAACCAACGGCATGGGTCTCTATGCAAAAAAATCAGGGGAGGCCTTTCTATTCAAGCAGCCAGACGCCCAGGATGAACCGCCCAAAACATTGCTACGTGTCACCTGCATCGAACCCGAAACCGTGCAGCTCAGTGTGGACCAGCAAAAAATAACACCAGGTTCACACCCCGTATGGCCCCTGGCGCAACAGCGGAAGCTGTCCGTCGCGTATCAATGGTACGATAAACACGGTGATTCATTGGCAGGCGTTGTTACGTCTCACACGCCTTTTGTTCAAATGCCCTCCAATGCAGCATTGGATGCACATCAGCAGAAATTTTGTTTTATACCCACCCCAAGTTCCCCCACGTTGGAGGTGCAATGTTTGGAACAAAATTTTGTTTTTTATCAAACGCCCCAAGCGCAAGCGGTGATGCAGGCCGTAGCGACGGAAGTACCCGCAATGGATTATTTTACGGACGCCACCAAAAAAAACATGTCTGTTCAGTTGCAACTTCAGCTTTGCACCAAGGAGGGAGAACCCTACTTACTTGACCAATCAATGGGCCAGCCCACTGAAATTCGATGGCGTAAAAATCAGGAAACGTTTTCAAACTGGACCCGTCCTTATGAAAAAGACAAACCCATTGTGTATGTGGTGCAGCGCCAACTGGATGACAAGTCGCGGTGGGTGTATCAGTTGACACTGCACCCATTCATTGCACAAAACGCCGATGCACTCACCCTACAGTTTCGCCATCGCAACTTTTCCAACCGTCAACTGTCATTGCAAGAATCGCTCTGGCTGCCTGAATATCAAATCGACATCCAAGGCCTGCCTTGGCATGCAAAATCTTTACAAGCAACGTGGCTGGCAAAACATTAAGAATCGCCGCTTAAGCGATGGGGATACCATCGGCGCACCAAGCGTCCAATGCTCTGATCGTATTTGGACAAGTAGGCATTGTACCGAGGTGCGTTGATTTTGGGCCGGCAAAATACAAAGGCGCGGCGCTGTTTGGGCACGCGGGGCAAAACCGACACTTGCTGTAAAATCTGCTCGTGTTCCAAAAGACGCAGGCCCGAAGCTTGATAGGCCTGTTTCATCCGCTCAACATAGGTGTGGGTGGGTTTGATCGTTCGATCCACAACATGACCGCGATAAAAATACAGGCGCTTTGAATTTTGATGTAGCCAAATTTTTCGGTGCCGTCTGAAAAAAGGCACCAGCTCCATGGCATCCAGTCGCCACATATCCCATACAGAAATCAGCAAAAGTTTGCCGTACACCTGACTTAAATTTTTGGGCAACACATCGGCAAAACCATGACCTTCATAAGGACTGGGGTGGGTAAAAGCAAGCACGTGATCTTCTAAAACAAAATCATGATGCTCGGCCACATCAAGGCCGCGCTGTTCCCACATATCGGTCCCCAGGTTGGCACCGTATGCAAAGTGCCATACGCGCGGCCCACGATTGCCACATAGCCGGCGTCCAATGGACACCAAACTCAAAAACAATTTCCAACCAATCGCGTGAAGCATACAAGGGGTGTACGGAAAAAACACAGCGATGTAAACCATCTTTGCAGTTGTCTTTTGGCCGAAGATTATGCACACTACAAACACCATGAAGCCTTGGCAGAAAAAAATGCACGAAGTCATCTTTGAGGCCGAAACCCCCAGCGGCAAGTTTTTTGATGTGCTTTTGCTTTGGGCCATCGTTTTAAGCGTAGCCGTGGTTATGCTTGAAAGCATCGAAAGCGTAAAACAAGCCTATGGCGGCTACTTACGCGTGGCAGAATGGGTGTTTACGGCATTGTTTACCATTGAATACACGTTGCGGCTTTTGTCGGTTCGCCAACCCATGAAATACGCCACCAGTTTTTTTGGGGTGGTGGATTTGCTGGCCATCGTGCCAACCTACATCAGCTATTTTGTGGTGGGCGCCCAATCTCTGTTGGTCATTCGCGTTTTGCGTCTGCTGCGCATATTTCGGGTACTTAAGCTCGTTCAGTTTGTCACCGAATCCCGCGTGCTGATCCGCGCCCTGCATGCCAGCCGAGAAAAAATCATCGTATTTTTGGGTGGCGTGATTTGTTTGGTGCTGATTATCGGATCTTTGATGTATTTGGTGGAAGGGCAAGAAAACGGATTTAGCAGCATTCCCATGGGGGTGTACTGGGCCATTGTCACGCTGACCACCGTCGGCTTTGGAGACATCACCCCCAGCACGCCGCTGGGTCAGTTTTTATCCAGCGTGGTGATGATCATGGGGTATGCCATACTGGCGGTGCCCACCGGCATCATTTCGGTGGAGTTGGCGCAAGCCGAGCATCAAATGCACAACACCATTGCGTGTCCAGCTTGCAGTGTGGAAGGCCATTCCATCAAGGCCAAACATTGTTATCGCTGCGGCGCTCTTCTGTAACGGAAATATAAATTGGTTTCAAAAACAAAAAGGCTCCCGCAAGGGAGCCTTTTTGCCAGGGTTGCAATTATAAGCTTAAGGGCTTGTTTAAGCTTGTCCGATAAAATCGTCGTATTGCTTTTTGGCTTCTTCTTTTTCGATGCCATATTTTTCTTGTAGGGTACCGATAAACTGGTCTCGGTTGCCTTTAAATTGTTCAACCTCATCGTCGGTTAATTTACCCCACTTGGCTTGAACTTTACCTTTAAGTTGGTTCCAGTTACCTTTGATTTGTTCTTCATTCATTGTAATCTCCTTTATTGAGTTTTATTTAAAAGCTGTTCTTTTCGCTGATTGTAGCGAGTTGTAAAATCTTCCCACGACTGGTCCAATCTATTTTTGGCCGTTTCCCATTGGGCATCGGTCTTATTGGAAAAGTCACGCCACTGATCTTGCAAACCGCGCAAGTCATCCGTGACATCGTTGCGCATATCGCGAAAATCCCGTCGAATCGATCGATCCCACTCTTTGGATTTGGCTTCCAAAACCGCAAGGTCTTGCATCACTTCATCCATACGGGCCTCAATGCGCTCTTGGTAATCGGTGCGCTTGTCATCATCCACAACCACTACCGTATCGCTCTCTTCAACCAATTCAATATCGTCGGCCATCACTGGCATCACCAGCAAACCACTCATCAAGAAAAAAGCCGACTCTTTAAAAAATTTCATAAACTCTCCTATTCAACGTTGATCGTTGCTACCCCCACAACTTACCCAACGCCCCCCTAACTTCAATCTATCGTTGGTTAGGTGAGGGCTAAGGCCGTTGAGTATGGTAAGAAAGGGTCAAAATAGATTTTTCTTTCATCCATTCAACGCGACCTTGTAGAAACTTCTTATGATAGGAAATCCAGGGCTTGGGTACAAAACTGGCACTTAGATTGCATTGATTAATCTCTTAAACACTAAAAAGGAGAAATTATGCAACCTGAGTACAAAAAATTAAAATCATTTGAACACAAAGGTGGATCACAGTCCAAAAAAACAAACCCATCTGTTTGAATTTCAGAACTGGGATGTGTATCGAAGGTCGGTAAAACTGGTTAAGGTGTGTCGGCAGATTGCCAACGAGCATCAAAAAAAATGGTGTTAAAGGATATGCAGATCAGCTTACTAGGGCCAGCCTCTCCATCCCACTTAACATTGCAGAAGGTTATTCAAGATTTGGAAAAAAAGAAAAGCTCAACTATTTTAGAATTGCAAAGGGGTCATTGTTTGAGTGCGTAGCGTGTATTGATATTGTGAAAAACTTTGACGGCATGGACGAGCAACAATACAGGAAAATGATCCAAGGGATGTGCGAGATCGGCAAAATGCTATCAGGCCTAATACGGAAAATCGATGAGGTAGATTCGAACTAAGGATTTCGATTGGGGCTTAGGGATTCGCTATTAAGGTAAGGGTTAACCCCGAATGCCCAAAGCCTTAAGGATTAGTATGGCTCCCCGGGACGGGCTCGAACCGCCGACCCAATGATTAACAGTCATTTGCTCTACCGACTGAGCTACCGGGGAATACTTAGGTAAGGTCCGCTTATAAAATCGTTTAGAGGCCTTGTCAACGACATTTTTATCGGTGTCGAGGAGTTCTTGCGTCGAGCCAGGGTCAAGGGATTGGCGTGATGATGGCACTTCGGGTATATACAAAATCATGACCCACAAAGTTTCTGCGATGACCACCGATTCGATGCAAAAGCCGGGTGGCTTTGGCCGCCGGTTTTTGGCCGCGCTGTTGGATGCTTGTTTGCTTTCGTTGTTGATGTACCCTGCGGTTTTGTTGCTGCAATCCATGGGTTTGGCCCCCGAGGAGTTTAACCCCCGCAGCCCCACCACACGTACAGCTTATTTTATTTTATGGCTGATCCAGTTTTCCGCCATCTATGGATATTATGGCTGGTTTTATCACCATCACGGCGCCACCCCCGGCAAAAAAATGATGGGCTTAAAAGTGCTGGATGCCCGAACAGGGTTGCACGTGAGTTTTGCCAAAGCTTTTTTTCGCGAAACCGTGGGCAAATGGATATCGAGTTTGCCTTTTGGTTTGGGTTTTGCGCTGATTGTATGGCGTGTGGATGGCAAGGCGCTGCACGATCTAATGTTTTATACCCGCGTGGTGGATGTTCGACCGCCCATGCCGCCTGCCACCCCAAGCAGCTAATGACGGCCTTGCAAAAGCAAAGGAATAAAAGCCGGATCGGCAATGGCTTGATTTTGCAGCAGCGACATTAAGGGTTCAACGTGGGCAATGGCAACCTGCCCCACATACAACGCGTGCAGCGCTTGCATGGACTGATTTTGTAATTTTTTCATGCCCTGCAAAGAAAGATGCTCGGCCAACAAGCCACCTTTTTCACTGGTATCGTGCAGACCCATTTTGACTTTTTGGGTCAGGCTGTAGGCTTTGTCATCGGTAAACAACGTGCGCAAATAACGAAATGTTTCATAAAATGAATGGGTCGACGCATAGTATGAAGCCAGAAGGCCGCCGGCAGCGTTGCGCAAAAAATACAATTGCAAACGCCCTTGCCGCCGCTCCAGTTCTAAGGTGAGCGCGGCGCGCGCCTCTTCCCATCCCATGGTTCCGTGGCGAAAAACATGCAGCGACTGCCGGGCTGCATTTTTGGCGCGGTAGGTATCCACCTCGACAGCACGCTGGATGATTTTTTCAATCAAATGTTCATTGACCAACAATCCCGCCGGCACCAAAATCTTTTTTTGCAAAGGGTGGGTGTCCATCAGCCAAATATGCGAGCTGCCCTCACCCACCGACCACCCCTCAATGCGTTCAGCGGTGAGACGTTCACGAATTCTTTCAATCACCACCCGAATGCCTGAATACGCATCCCCATGACGAACCGGCTTAATTTTTTTTACCCACTGATGCGCTTCTTGAATCAAACTGGCCGAAGGCACACCAAACAACTCAATGGCCTTTTGGGTAAACGAAAGCGCAGTTCGATCGGCGATCATTTGAAAATAAAGTTTGTAGCGGCCGATGCAGCTTCGGTACAAAAATGCAAAAGGCCCCTCCGGCACAGCCAAGCCGCGAAGGCTTTCAAGAATGTTTTGCACATCCTCGGGGGGCGAAGGGTATTCAAACTGAGGATTGTAAGCTTGCTTCTCACTCAGGGCCGCAAAAAAAGTATCTTTTTCCTCATCCATATTGGTGGGTAGCAGATAATCCATGGGCCAAATGTGACCAATCAAGTTTTTGAGCGTTTCATCCAGGGCTCTGGTTTCTTGATCGATGGAGCTGGGCATAGGTATGTTTTATAGCAATCAAGGAAGATGTCGAAGTATTTTGAATGGTTGTTTTTTTGTTTTGGGTTTTTGTGGGGGATGGGAGATTTGTGCCGCCCGTGGGGTCTGCATTCGCTAGTCCTCGCTTAC
The DNA here is from genome assembly GCA_964497185.1 of uncultured Bdellovibrionales bacterium. Taxonomy (GTDB): domain Bacteria; phylum Bdellovibrionota_G; class JALEGL01; order JALEGL01; family JAGRMV01; genus CAZCBX01. The sequence goes on from CAZCBX010000005.1 coordinate 51,363, forward strand.
GCTGCGGAGACGCTCATGCAGATCCCACGGGCTCACGCCGCATGCATACAGGGGGGTAGGGGAAGTAGTACGGACAAACGCCTTTGGCGTTTGACTTTATTATCATTATCCATCGCACCATGGAACAAACTCAAATTGTCGATACAGCTTTTGGCGCTTATGTGAGCGACTCCGCAGCAAAGCGAGGACTTAGCAAGCACAAGCCCCAAAAGCTGAGCAAGAAACCAGTTTAAAACCGAAAAACAAAATCGCATAAAATCAGTGTCGCATTTTAAAACTTCTTGATACAAAAATAAAAATGACCACTCCAAAAACTCTTCGCACCGTCGCTTTTATCATTGATCCCATTGAGTCGTTCAATCGGAAAAAAGATTCCACCATTGCCCTGATGCTGGCGTGTCAGGATCGCGGGGCGGAGGTTTTTTCATTGGAGTTGTCAGATTTGTGGGTGGAAGCCGGGCGTTGTTATGGGTGGGCGCGCAGCACGCAATGGACCGATGCGCCTTTGCCCGAGGTGCAGCTGCAAACACCTCAAAAAATATGCTTGCACGATGTCGACATGGTGTGGATGCGCAAGGATCCGCCCTTTGATATGGAATACGTTTACGCCACCTATGCGCTGGACTTGGTGGCGCAAGATACGTTGGTTTGCAACAACCCCACCAGCCTTCGGTCGTTTAATGAAAAATTTTTGGTACATCATTTTCCGCAATTTGCACCGCCGACGCTCACCTCACGCAATGCCAAACATCTGCACGAGTTTTTAAATCAGCATGGCAAAGTCGTGTTTAAACCGCTCAACCGCATGGGCGGACAAAACATTTTTGTGGTGGACGCGCACGACCGCAATCGCCAGGTGGTCATTGAAACCCTGACCCACAATGGCCAAGAAACCATCATGGCGCAAAAATACCTGCCTGAAATTGCGCAAGGCGATCAGCGCATTTTGCTTTTCTGCGGGCAGCCGCTGCCACATAAAGTGGTACGGATGCCTTCGCAAGAAGATCATCGTGGCAATCTGGCCGCCGGTGCCACGGCCAACATCGAGCCTTTAAGCGCCCGCCAACAAGAAATTTGCAAGGCGATCGCACCGTTTTGCATCCAACATGGGCTGTATTTCGTGGGCTTGGACACCATTGGGGATTTTGTCACTGAAATCAACATTACCTGTCCCACCACCTTGCGCGAAATGGACCAAGCCACAGGCCAGGCCTCAGCCCACCAGCTGTTGGATGCCATTTTGACCATGTGAAATACATTGCCCTATATTGCATTTATATCCACATATGTGGATAGTGAAAACGCTTAAAAATTAAAGGGTTGGCATGATTTGGTGGGGCTGGGTCAAAAGTTATCCACAGCGTCAAAATGACCATATATGGTGCCATACAATTTATCCCCAGGTGTGGATGGGGCTAAGTCCATCTGTTGGTGTGTTTGGGGCTAACCAATTGAAATGCCATAAAAAACAATCCACAGTGTCGGCCTTTTTTGGGGCATGTTTCTAGGGTTTCTCCCGACAGCAAAATTCAGCGGCTTCTGCAATACTACAAATGTGAGAGAAACATTTCTGTGGTTGTATTAGCAGAGGATGTCTTTCATGTTCTTTCTCCAAAGAACGCCGCGGGGCTTTTGGTTCCGCGGCATTTATTTTGAAGCTTTTCCCGTCAAGACTGTCTAAAATCACCACGACATTTTTCATGCCGCCACAAAAATTCATGTATACGGGTGTATATTTTTCTGATATATCAATTCTTTACGACAACCATGGCTACAAAATTAAAAAAAAAGACGTCCAGTAAAAAAGCTTCTTCCAAAAAGGTAGCCAAAAAAGCTTCCTCCAAGAAAAAAGCTGCAAAAAGCTCGGTGAAGAAGAAAAAAACCACGCGAAAAGCGTCCTCCAAAGCCACAAGCAAACGCACATCGACCAAAAAGAAAGCCACGACCAAAAAAGCGGCCCGTCGCACCCCAACCAAAAAAGCTTCCTCCAAGAAAAAGGCCGCCAAGAAAAAAACGACCAAAAAGAAAACCACCAAAAAGCGCAAATCTTTGCGCCCTGTGATCAAGCGTAAAAAAATCACCAAAAAGAAAACCGTGATGCGCACCCAGGTTAAAACCAATTTAGAGGTGGGCGACATTGCCGTTTATCCGGCCCATGGCGTGGGACGCATTGAACGCGTGGAAAACAAAGAAATATCGGGCGCCATTTTAACGTTTTACATCATGCGCATTTTGGACAGCGATATGACCGTGATGATTCCCAAAACAGCCATTAAAACCGCCGGCATTCGCGAAATCATCACCAAAAGCCAAGTGGCCAAAGTATTTAAGATTTTTGAAGACCAAGATGTGGTCATCGACACCACCACCTGGAATCGCCGTTACCGTGAGTACATGGAAAAAATCAAAACCGGCTCGGTGTATGAAATCGCCGAAGTCATGCGGGATTTGTACGTATTGAAAAAAACCAAAACCTTGTCGTTTGGTGAGCGCAAAATGCTCGACACAGCCCGATCTCTCTTGGTCAAAGAGTTGTCCATGGCCAAAGGCTGTTCGGAAGAAGAAATCGAAAACAAAATTCAAGCCTATTTTTCCGAATGAGCGCCAGCGCGCTGATTGTGGCTGCAGGCCAAGGGGCCCGATTTGCCTCGCAAACTGCCAAACAGTATCATAGCCTGGCAGGACTTACGGTCCTTGAACACACCACGCAAAAAATTGCGCAAAGTCATGCATGGCAACAGTTGATCATTGTGTTGCCCAGCAACACAACCACCGGAGAGCAGACACGTTGGTCCAATCGTTTAAGCGCGTTGGCACCCAACCTTAACGTGCGGGTGGTGTTGGGCGGCGCCTCGCGGGCCCATTCGGTGTATGAAGGGCTTCAAGCTTTCACCCATGACAGCGACAAGCTGCTAATTCACGATGGCGTGCGTCCACTGGTGCGTCGTGAAGAAGTGTTGCAAACGTTGGCCATGTGCGAGCCACCCTACAGTGGGGCCGTCAACGCACTGCCAGTTCGTGACACCCTTAAAAAAGTGGGGCCCGATGGCGTCATTGAAACCACCGTGCCCCGTGACAACGTGTGGGCCATGCTTACGCCCCAGGTATTTTTTACACAAGACCTGCGCCGTGCGTACGAGCAGTATTTTCAAAACGAGCCGCAAAACGCCACCGATGATGCCCAAGTGATGGAGGCCGCTGGTTTTTCTGTGCGCGTGGTGCAAGGCCATCCCCAAAACATCAAAATAACCTATCCAGAGGATTTAACATGGGTGTCTTCCCAATGGGAGAATCAAACATGAGCATCCCTTTTCGCATCGGCCAAGGCATTGATACCCATCCACTGGTGGAAGGTCGCCCCCTTATTTTGGGCGGCGTGACCATTGCGCACACCCATGGCTTGCAAGGCCATTCCGACGCAGATGCGTTAACCCACGCAGTATGTGACGGACTTTTGGGCGCTTTGGGCCTGGGAGACATTGGCGTATATTTTTCAGACACCGATCCGGCTCATGAAAACCGCAATAGCTTGGAGTTTTTAAGCATTGTGTATCAGGACATTCAAGACCGGGGCTGGACGTTGGGCAACATGGATAGCACCATCATCACCGAGGCCCCCAAATTGCGGCCCCACATTCCAGCCATGCAACAAACTTTGGCTGAGCAAATGGGCGTTTTGCCCGAGCAAATCAGCATCAAAGCCACCCGGCCGGAAAAAATGGGAGCGTTGGGGCGCGGCGAAGGCATTTTGGTCATGGCCAACGTGCTTTTGGTAAAAAAATAGGCAAAAAAGCCGCTTTTTCACCCAAAAACGACCATTTTTACTTAAAAAATCATAAAAACTGCATTTTTCAGTTGGGGACAGACACCTTGGGTGTCAGTCCCCATTTCAATGAATGGTTATTTATTCAAATTAATGAAAAAAGCGCTTTTTTGGCCAAAAATACTACTTTTTCTTCAATTCTTTCCAGTTTTTTAGCCATTCTTCGATGTTTTTTTCAAAACCTTGTTGGGTGGGCGTGTAGTAGGTTCGGCCCAGCAAAGGTTCGGGTAGACAGTCCATGTCGGTGATTTTGTCTTGGTGATCATGGGCGTATTGATAGCCTTTGCCATAATCCAAATCGCGCATGAGCTTGGTGGGCGCGTTGCGAATTTGCAAAGGCACTGGATATACGTGGCCTTGGGCAATGTCTTTTTCAATGGCTTTGTAGGCCTTGTACACCGCATTGGACTTGGGCGCCGTCGATAAATACACCACCAGCTGTGCCAGGGCCAATTTGCCTTCGGGCATGCCGATAAAGTGTACAGTGTCTTTGGCGGCCACGGCCATGCTCAGGGCTTGAGGCGAGGCCAACCCAACATCCTCAGATGCAAAGCGGATCAGGCGCCGGGCTACGTACAATGGGTCTTCGCCGGCTTCCAACATACGCGCCAGCCAATAAAGAGCCGCATCCACATCCGAATTGCGCATGCTTTTGTGCAGCGCCGAGATGATGTTGTAATGCTGTTCGCCATCTTTGTCGTAATACATGTCGGGCTTTTGCATCACCGACAGCACGTGTTTGGGCAAGAGCGTGGTGTCCGTATGGGTGCTCAGCGCTGTTTCCAGAAGTGTCAGCGCACTGCGAGCATCGCCTGGATTTTTTTCGGCAATCAAGGCGCGCGTCTCGGTGGGAATATCGATGTTGAGGCTGCCAATCCAGGGGTCTTTGGCGATGGCGCGGTCCAACACCAGGGCAATGGCCTCATGGTCCAAAGGATGGGTGATGTACACCTGCAAGCGAGACAACAAAGCGCTGCGAATTTCAAAGGAGGGATTTTCCGTGGTGGCCCCCAGCAGGATGATGTCGCCGCGTTCCACATACGGCAAAAACGCGTCCTGTTGCGCTTTGTTGAAGCGATGAATTTCATCAATGAACACCACGGTGGCTTTGCCTGATATATTTTTGATTTTGCGCGCACGTGCCATGATGTCTTTGACTTCTTTCATGCCTGAGAGCACGGCCGAAAACGGAAAAAACTCCAGCTCGGACTGCTTGGCCACAATGTTGGCCAGGGTGGTTTTGCCTGTGCCGGGTGGCCCCCAAAGAACAAACGGATACAACAACCCACCCTCACAGGCTTTGCGCAGCAAGCCTTTTTCACCCGTAAGGTGATCCTGACCAATCACATCATCAAACGTGACCGGCCGCATGCGATCGGCCAAGGGCGACGCTGTATCACTCTTGGGGGTAAACAAATCCATGCGATGCATGTATCACAAAAGCGTTGCATCCTTCCAGGATTCACATAAGTTAAACGCCATGCAAGGCAAAACCGTAGACAATTCCCGCATTCAAAAAATTGAACATGTGCTTCCAGGGTACACCAACACTTTGGGCACGGTGTTTGGTGGCAAAGTCATGGAATGGATCGACATTGCGGGTGCCGTGTGTGCACTTCGTCATGCACGCAGACCGGTGGTGACCGCATCCATCGACCGCGTGGATTTTCACGCGCCTGCGCGCGTGGGCCATCTGATGATTTTGGATGCGCACATCAATTACACGGGTCGAACCTCCATGGAAGTGGAAGTACAAGTTACAGCCGAAGATCCCCTCACCGGCGATCAATTTTTAACCACTGAAGCTTTTTTAACCTTTGTATGCATTGATCAAAACGGTCGGCCGGTGGAAGTGCCCCCGCTTCTGCCACAAACAGAAGAAGAAAAAAGACGTTTTGAAGAAGGCCGCAAGCGCAAAGAATACCGCGCGCAATCCAGAAAAAATAAAAAAGATTAGCGGCTTTAAGGATTAAAAATTAAAGCTAACGCCCAAAAGCCAATCAAAGGTTCGTGGCGTACCTGGCGTGCCCAGCGGTGAAACAAAAAAGTTGATGTCGCTGTACGCTTCAACATTGCCATTGAGTGGCAGCCGCACGCCTGTTGAAAAGCGCATGTCCATGGTGTTTTGATTTGCCAGTCGGCCATAACCCACACCCACCAGTGCATGAAAGACAGCAGGGCCCAAATACATGTAGTTGTAACTAAAACCAGGAATGAGCTGAAAACGAAACTCATCGCTTAACCCAAACAACCCCAGCAAGCTTAAGTTCATGCTATAGCCAAGATCATAAGCGAACTCGCCCCCAACGCGCATTTGATCTTCCCACCCATCAATATTAAAACTGGGACCTGCCACGCCACGCAGCGCATAATCGCCCGGATCCGCCCACGCTTTCGAAAACACCGAGAAAAGCCCAATGCAGAGGCACACAACAAGAATGAATTTTTTCATAAAGAGCACTCTACCCTATAAAAACGAGCAAGACAAAATCCCTCTCCAAGAAACCATTTTACGCAAGCCGTCGATTTCCGCTATACTATGAGTCTAACATCAAGGGGTACCGCTGTATGAATCAATCAAAAATAATATCAACTTGCATCCTTGCACTCACCATGGCGGCATGCTTATCCAAATGCGTATCGCCCAGCGACACGGAGCTTGGCGCTCAAGATGAGATTACGGGGGTTTTGGTTACGGGAGCAGATCAAATTAATACAGGAGCATGTGTTTCATACACCATTCGTCCCATCAATGATGCTGGTGAAACATTAACTGCGGCAGAACAAACACAACTTCGAGTAATCAGTACGGGGGATGCACAGATCTACGAAGATGAGGCCTGTGAAACGGCCACCAGCAATCTAACGGTAGCCTCTGGTGAAAATAATGTAAAAATGTATCTTCAAAATACAACCCTTGAATCGTTTGAACTTCGCTATGAAGGTCAAAATGTAAAAAACATTGAAGTAACGAAATTTTCAGATCAAGGTGCCCAACAGCTAAACGGTTTGGTTCGAGACATTTTGCCCTTACGTGATGGATCAGGCTCAGTTTATTTGGCAGGTGACTTTACGCAAATGGGCTCGGTGCAATATGGAGGTTTGGGTAGGTTGCTGGTAGAGGGTAGTGCGGACACCAGTTTTGCTATTGGTGAAGGTTTTGGACGTGCCTCAGGCACATTATTGGTCAATGATCTGGCCTACGCCAACAATTTTTCCAATGATATCTATGTAGCGGGTAACTTCAACCGTTTTCAAGGTGGCGTCACTCCAGAACTGGTCAAAATCTTTGGCAATGGATCACTAGACTCTCCACCCAGCGATGATTTTGTATCACTGAAAATTAATAAAGTTCTTGTAACACAAGACGATAAAATTATGGTGGGCGGCCAGTTTAATGAAATTCGCCTATGCAATGCATCTTACGCATCAAGTGCCATTACCAAAATGTCACTTACTCTAAATTTTGATGCTAATTTTTTAAATGTACCATCCATTGAAGCATTGTGTGGCGATGAAGAATTATCCGACAACATCCCGCCATATTTTAATTCTAGTAATGAAGTTCATGCATTTCTGCAAGGACCTGACAATCAATTGTATGTAGGGGGGCGCTTTCTTGGATACAACGACGGAGTTCAGCATGAAATCTCTTCCAATATTATTCGCATCAATGAAAACAATGGATTTCTGGACACAGATTTTAATCCACCGGCGATAAATGGCCGTGTGTATTCTATAGAACAAGACAGCCAGGGTCGATTGTATGTTGGAGGAACTTTTTTCAATGTTGGCGCAGGCGAAAACCGTGATCGGCTTATTCGTTTGACAGCTACGGGTGATGAAGACACCACTTTTGCCATCGGAACTGGATTTGATGCAACAGTATTTACAATGCACGTCACAGACAATGAAACGGTTTATGTAGGAGGCGATTTTACAGAGTTTAATGGTGAAGAATTAGTCGGCCAAAGACTTGTTCGCCTATCGTTCGATGGGACCATCGATGAAACTTTCGATGTGGGTACAGGTTTCAATGGTCCAGTGTATGTAGTTCAATCAGCCAATGATCAATCGGGTGATATATTTGTTGGCGGCGATTTTACACAATACAACGGTCAAGCAGTCAATTATATTGTCCGGCTGACTGAAACAGGTGCATTGGATTAACGATGATCTTTCGATGTATTGGCATTCTTGCAATGATATTTGGTTTGACGGCTTGCTCGTCTGAAAACAATTCAGACATCACGCTACCTTCCAACACGGTCACCAGCGTGTTGATTCAAGGGGCCGACCAGGTCAATACCAATGCATGCATTCGTTACGATATACTGGGACGTGGCGAATTTGGACAGCCGGTGGATCTCGAACAAGACACCGACATTCGTTTAACGGCCACCGGCCAAGCCCAGTTATTTGAAGATAACGCCTGCACCCAGCCCAATGCCTTGGTCACCATTGCGCAAGCCAATTCCCGCGGCCAAGTGTATGTGCAAAACGCCACGCTTGAAACCTTCGCCATTGCTTATCAAGGCACGACCGCCATCAACATTGAAGTGGTGCAACTCAGTCAAAATTTTACCGACGCGTTGGGCGGATGTGCCAGCGGAAAATGTGTAACCAGCATTTTGCCCATGTCCGACGGATCGGGAAGGGTGTATGCTGGAGGCAATTTTACAACCTTTGACGGCGCATCTCAAACACGGCTTTTGCGTCTGATGCCCGATGGCACACTCGATTCAGAATTTAACATTGGGAACGGCCCCACATTTCAAGTCAATGACCTGGTGGCCTTAGCCGATCAGTCGGGTGAATTCTTTTTCACCATGTCCAACGGCGCGTATGAAAGTCCGGTTAGCAACCAAGACTTGATTCAAGTGCAGCCCGATGGCACCCGCAACTTTATCATTGAAGACGTCAATTTTATTGGCGATCGGGTGCGCGATGTGGTGTCGTTGCCCAATGGAGAAATTGTGCTCGGCGGTGGCTTTACCACTTATGCGAGCACCACCGTCAACCGAATTGCCAAACTGGATGCCATGGGCAATTTGCAAACAGCCTTCAATCAAGGCGCGCAATTCAATGACTTGGTTAATGTGCTGCGAGCCCACAACGGTCAGTTTTATGTGGGCGGAAATTTCACCACCTATAACGGCGCAGCCGCCCGTGGACTGGCACGCCTGAATAGCGACGGAACATTGGACGCAACCTTTAACACAACCACCGGTTTTACCACGGACACCATCAACAGCCTGTCCTTTGATGAGGCATCCAATGTATTGGTGGGAGGCGGGTTTACCGCATACAAAGGACAAATGGCACAGCGCCTGGTAAAAATTAAACCCGATGGAAGTCCTGATCCGACCTTCAGCACCAATCCAGGTTTTAACCTCAACGTACTTTCAGTCTTGGCCATGGGAGAAAAGGTGTATGTGGGGGGCGCCTTTACCAGCTACGCCGGACAACCAGTTGGCCGAATCGTTCGACTTGACGCAGATGGCGCCATCGACGCTTCCTTTGACACCGGTACAGGCTTTAACGACGAAGTATCATTTCTGGCAGACGCAGGCGATCAATCCGGCGATATTTATGTGGGCGGCAATTTTACACAATACAACGGCCAACCCGCAACCTACTTGATTCGGCTCAACGCCGATGGCCAACGAGATTGAAAATTAATTGAAAAATTTTACATAATGGACTCGAGGGCCAAAAATATCGTTTGGATAATTAAAAGCTTCACGCCAGACCAATGCTTTCTTTGAAGAAAATTGGTCGACTATGATATTAAAGTATCCAGAGTAGATATTCTTGGTTCCTAAATTAATATCAGTCACAGTGTCAAAAATGCTATTGGGAGTCGTCCATATATCTTCTGAATTCTTTTCTATTAAATAGAGCAAAATACTTTCATCATTTTGATACAAACTAAATAAAACGGTAATCTCTCCAAGGTTATTGACTTTCAAAACGGCATTATAAGGGTCATAACCTGGAAAGTAATTAGATACTGTATTTTCTAAGGTGAAATTATTTATAATACCTTCATTATTAAAAATAGTAGATTTATAGGTTGAGGGATTCGAATCATTTTCGAAACTTCCATGAAATAAAATATAGTTTTCATTGTTATCAATAATATATTGATAGTGGTGCGTAATTCCGGAGGTTGCCAAGGATATAGAGTTTGAATTCGTTTCGGTGGTTCCAGAAAAAGTTTTTGAGTAATGATTATTACTACTTTTTTTTAACCAGTTGATGTGCCTTTTTCCTGTATCCAACATATGCACAAAAAAATCGGAAGAAATATTATAGCCATTAAGTTCATAGTCTTCAATGATCCATTGACCATTGCTTCGCATAAACTGATAAATTTTTGGAACTGATTCGTTGCTAGTATAATAAGCAATATAAGAATCGCCGTGAATGTTCATGTCCGCATCAACTTTTCCTAGAGAGAGATCGGAGTTTTTTAAAGTAATAGAATCTGAAAAACTATTATTCTCAAATAACACCAATTTTATCTCGTCCTCTATTGTGCTGTATATGACCAGTCCATTATTATTATTAGAAAAGCAAACTTTTATAAAATTAATTGGACTGGTTTCGTTGAATTGAGCACTTACAATTTCTTTATCAATGGAAGAGCGTAGATGAATCAGTGAAGTTGACTGGTCAATCCAGGCGCTTAGATAATTACCAGTTTTATTCATTGATAAGTCTTGTCTTCCCTCACCATAACTTGGATTTGCGTTAGATAAAAAATCTGTACCCAAAGTGGGTAGGTCCCAAACTTTGTTTTTGGATGTTGTTTGGTAGGTGTAAAACACAGAAGTTGGCGTTTGTTTTTGCCGTGCTAAATATAGAATGTCTTTGTTTTCGCTGATCTGAGAGATTCCCATAATTGAATCTAAAGGATAAAAATTTGGATTGGCTAAATAAGTGCCCACTTCAGTAGATTGTCCGAAAGAGTTTGTATTAGAATGAAAAGTTTTATTGCGAATGGTATTTCGTCCAAATCCATTTGGTTCGAAGTTAAAGGCATTCTGGCTAGGCACAATGTCGTGCCATGAAACCATGAAATCTCCATATTTATTAAAAGAAGTATGAATACTTTCAGGCGCTGATTCTACAGAATAATCATTACTATCCAGGTTATCAAAGTTCCCCCATGGGCCCCCTGCTGCCATAGATCCAATATAATCTATATTATCTAGAGCTGTTTTTTGCTTCCAACTGGGTGTGTGACAACTTAATTGTAAATCTTGTATGTTCGTATTTTCTATAGAACCCTCAGCGATGTCAAACTGGCACACTTTACCTTCTGGATGTTTTTCAATTTGTATTAGATAATATTCACCTTCTTCCAACATCTTTGAGAATTTAAATTCGGTTTTTCCGGGATCGATTTCAATTAATTCATTGGTTGTCATTTCACGTAATTCAATGGTGTCTTGAGAAATATCCAAAGTGCCCGAGACAGTATATCCAACACCAAACTGTATTCCCGCATTCAATATTGTTTGCTCTGTTTTTAAAGCATTCGGAGATTCATTCAAAAAAACTTCTGGGAGGAATTTTATTAGAATTCCGTCTGTACTGTCATTTACATGATGGTTTTGAGCTTTACCGTAAAAGGTTAGCAATGCGTCTCTTTTATTAATGAGCTCAATTTCAAAGTTAAGGCCATCAGGTATGTTAGTGCTATCGATGGTATAGTGAGTTCCTTGCTCAAGTACATAAGGATAGGAAAAATTTTCATTCCATACCCACTTTTCTAACGTGTAGGTTTGATTTTCAATTGTACCGTTGTTTAATGGATGAATTTCTTGAAAAACGATATCAGCACTGGTGAGCTGCTGAGAATTGCTTCTTGTATCGGACGAACATCCAATTTGTGCCAGCAACATTACGAATATTAATAAATTTAGAGGAAAGCATTTTTTTAGCATAATGCTTCCTTATATAATTTTATGCTGAATTACTTCAAGCGTTAATTATATAACAAGTGGGATGTTATAAAGTATTGTATGTATTAGATATCCACCGTCCATACGCCGCGGGGGGTTTCTTCGGTGTCGGTTTCAGTGGGGTTGTTTGGGTCGATTTCTTCAAACAAAGGAATTTCCAATTCCACCATGGGGGTGGGGTGATCGGACTCTTCCACAGGTGGAATCCATAGGCCACCTGCAGCGAGATGAAAAATTGACAGACGTGGGTCGGTTGTTTTCATACCTATATACAGAGCAAGTCTCATGCCAACGGGCTTTGCGGGTAAGTATTTGAAATCATTGAAAAGCCCCTCAGGTATGCAAAATGTAGTGACTGTTTTTTGCTCATTGCAGACGTTTTTGGGCACGTGGCCGCGAGTTTTGCTTGGTTGGCGCGCAGCGGTCTGATAGGGGTTGGCGTATGGATCTTGCGCCTTTTACGGTACTTTTACCCTCCGAGCCTTTTCAGGCGGGGCAATTTTTGGATCAAGCCAAACAGGCTTTGCAAGGAGCGGTCGAGCACACTTCTTTTGAAACCAAAAAACACCCACCCGCCGACATTGTTGATTTTCTCAATACGTATCCCATGATGGGCATGCAGCGCTTGGTGATGGTGGATCAAAACAAAGAACTGCCCGAAGCGGCCCAAACTCAAGTGTTAGACTACGTGGCTTCACCCACGGCGGGCACTTATGTGATTTGGAAGCTGGACAAACTCGACAAACGCAAAAAATTTTACAAAACGTTGCTTAAACAAGCGGCCAGCGTGTCTTTTGAGGCGCCCAAGCTGGCTCAAATGAGTGGGTTTGTGGATCGATTGGCCAAAATCCAAGGGGTGCAGGTGGAGCGCGAGGCCAAGCCTTTGTTGATTGATTGTGTGGGCACCGATGTATCGACCTTATCCCAAGAGCTGACCAAGCTGGCCCTGTACATTCATCCACGCAAAGCCATCAACAAAGAGGATGTGTTTGCGATGGTGCTCAAGGTCAGCGGCGACGATATTTTTGCTTGCACGGATGCCGTGATTGAAGGTCGGTTTGCCCAAAGCATTCAAACGCTGCATTTTCTTTTCGAGTCGGGGGTAAGTCCCTTTGTGGTGTCCAGCATGTTGGCACGTCATTTGCGCATTTTAATGAAAGTTCATGAAGGCCAGGCGCGTCGGGTGCCGGGGGGAAAACTGGCGTCTTTTGCTGGGGTGCCGCCGTTTGTGCTTAAACGCTACCAGCAACAGCTGCGTCAATTTGGTCAAGACAAGGCCAAACGCGCGTTGAAATTATTGCAGCAATTGGACCATGATTACAAATCCATTGGGCTGCCGCAACCCAGATTGCTGGAGCACTGCGTGCGCCGGATCATTGCCCTCTAATCCAGGGCTAGGGCATAAAAAAAAGACGCAAGAAAGCGTCTTTTTTAAAAGGTTCAATATAGCGTCGAAGCTTGAGTAAGAAATTAAGCCTGCACGCGGGTTGCGGCTTTGGACAAACGGGCAATTTTGCGAGATGCGGTTTTTTTGTGCAATACGCCTTTGTTTGCGGCTTTTGAAATTTCTTTCATGGCTTGGCTAAGTTTTGTTTTTGCATCGTCTGAGCCAGCAGGCGCTTCTAGTACGCTTTTGGTGGCTTCGCGCACACGACTTTTCCACCAACGGTTGTAGGTTTGTCGTTTGTCGTTTTGACGATTGCGTTTAATTGCTGATGCATGATTTGCCATAGTTGGGTGGGTATACATGGTTTTTAAGGCTTTTGTCAAGAAAGACTTTGCTTTTTGATGCGTTTTTTACTATGGTACGCGACAATGCGCTGGTGCCATCAGGTCCAGTGTAAGAAAGGAAATAAACAATTATTATGAGTGAAACATCAACCAACCCCAACCCCGAGAGCTTCGAAGCGTTATTCTTGGCTTCTCTTGAAAATGAAAAACAGTACAAAGTCGGAGAAATTTTCTCTGGCAATGTCATCAAAGTCGGTAAAGACTTTGTAACCGTAGACATCGGTTATAAATCCGAAGGTTTAATCCCCTTATCCGAATTTAAAAACGAAGACGGCGAAGTCACAGTCCAAGAAGGACAAGAGTTTGACGTATTTTTGGAAAGCATCGAAAATTCCGATGGCTTGGTCACATTGTCCAAAGAAAAAGCAGATAAATTAAAAATCTGGGACGAAATTGCCGAAGCCTGTGAAAACTCCGAAGTGATCGAAGGTAAAGTGGTCGATCGCGTTAAAGGTGGTTTGTCCGTAGACATCGGTGTAAAAGCCTTTTTGCCTGGTTCTCAAGTAGACCTGGTGCCGCTTCGAAACCTCGATACTTTTGTGGGCAATACCTATCAGTTTAAAATTATTAAATTCAACAAGCTTCGCGGCAACATTGTGTTGTCCCGCCGAGCCATTTTGGAAGCCGAGCGTTCCCATCTTCGTGAAAAAACCTTGGAGCTTTTGGAAGAAGGCTGCTTGATCGAAGGAACCGTCAAAAACATCACCGATTACGGTGCCTTCATTGACTTGGGTGGCATCGACGGTTTGTTGCACATTACAGACATTTCTTGGAAACGCATCAACCATCCCAGCGAAGTGCTGAGCATGGGTGAAAAAGTTCAGGTCAAAGTGTTGAAATACGACAAAGAAAAACAGCGCGTATCGCTTGGCATGAAACAAATCACCGAAGATCCATGGAAAGACGCCGATCTTCGCTACGCCAAAAACGTTCGCGTCAAAGGCAAAGTGGTTAACCTGACCGATTACGGTGCCTTCCTTGAAATTGAAGAGGGCGTAGAAGGTTTGATTCACGTTTCTGAAATGTCATGGACCAAACGCGTTAAGCACCCTTCGGCCATCCTAAACATGGGTGATGAAGTCGAAGCCGTGGTGTTGGAGCTGGACAAAGAAAACCGACGCATGTCCTTGGGTCTAAAACAGACGCAAGCCAACCCATGGGATGTATTGGTGGATAAATATCCAGAAGGCACGAAAGTCAAAGGCGTGGTTCGCAACGTCACAGACTTTGGTTTGTTCATCGAAGTGGAAAAAGACATCGATGGTTTGGTGCACGTCTCGGATCTTTCTTGGTCCACCAAGAATAAAAATCCTCACGACATGTATAAAAAAGGCGACGAAGTTGATGCCGTGGTTCTCAACGTAGACCCCAGCGCAGAGAAATTTTCTTTGGGCATCAAACAAGCTTCGGAAGATCCCTGGAAACAAATTGCCTCTACCTATGAAGTGGGCAGTGAAGTGCAAGGTACGATCACCAAGCTCACCGAATTTGGTGCGTTTGTGAAAGTGGCCGAAGACGTTGAAGGTCTGATCCACAAATCAGAAATGGACGTCGATGACCCTGCAAGCAAGTACAACGAAGGCGATGAAATCAAAGCCACCTTGTTGTCCATTGATGTAGAGGATCGCAAATTGTCCTTGTCCATGAAAAATCTATCCAAAGAAGAGCGTGCCAACCTTGCCAAAAAGCAAGCTGCTACAGCCGCACCAACGTTGGGTGATTTGATGGCCAACAAACTCAAAAAATAAACAACCGTAAGCATCGACCGCAAGGTTCAATGCTTGCCAAGCCCCCTGATCCATAACGATCAGGGGGCTTTTTTGTTTGGCAAAACGGATCGAGGCCATCGCTGCGTGGTTTTTCTCGCAAAGCAGGACCGAGTTGAGGTATAAGTACGTATGCAAAAATTTACGCAAAAGTTTTTTTCGGGTGTGGCCATTTTTTTTATGGCGATGATTGCCATTGAGCTGCTTGTCATCATTGGGGCCATTTTTGGGTCCAGCTCTTATCCTTCGGGTGACATTGCCGTAGTCAAAGTGGAAGGCCAAATTACAGATGGCTTGCCCACCGTGATTGCCATCAAAAAATTTCGCGAAGACGAAAACATCAAAGCCATCGTGATGCGCATTGACACGCCGGGCGGCGCGGTGGCGGCCTCACAAGAAATTCACGATGAAATTATCAAAACCCGCAAAGTCAAGCCCGTCATTGCCTCCATGGGCAATACGGCCGCCAGTGGTGGATATTACATTGCGGTGGCCTGCGATTACATCATGGCCGCCCCCGGAACCGTTACAGGATCCATTGGGGTCATCACCCAATATTTTATGATTGATGAACTGCTTAAAAAGTTTGATCTTCGTTGGGAAATTATCACCTCCGGCAAAAACAAAGCCCTGGGTTCCCCATTTCAAGACATGACACCCGAGCAGCGCAAAGTGTTGCAAGGTCTGATTGATGACATTTACAATCAATTTGTTACGGCTGTCGCCAAAGGCCGGTCCATGGATCAAGAAGTGGTTCGACCACTGGCCGATGGCCGCATCTTTACCGGGCAACAAGCCAAAGAACATGGTTTGGTCGATGAAATGGGCAATTTGTACGACGCCATTGACTGGGCCAAAAACAAAGCGGGACTCAAAGACAAACCCGATGTGTTTATTTACCCCAAAGAACAAAAACCATTTTTAGAAGTACTCACAGGCGCTTCAACCAAATGGCCTGAGTGGTTTCAAATGCAATACAAAATGTTTTAACAAACAAGCCTTGTCAGGCTTGGCTGGATGCATTAGACAATCATCATGAAGCAATTTTTTGCCCCATGGCGCATGAAATTTATCAAAGGCAGTCGACGACAGAGCGGATGCGTGTTGTGTAGCCTATTAAAAGAAGAAGACGGACCCAATAATTTAATTTTGCATCGTGGTCAGCATGCCTACATCGTGCTGAACAAATATCCCTACAATACAGGCCATATGATGGTGGTACCCTTTGCCCATACCAACGATTTGTTGTCTTTAACACCCGAGCCCATGTTGGAAATGCAAATGATGATGCAAGAGTGCGTACGCGCCCTGACCGCGCAATACCATCCCCAGGGGTTTAACATTGGTTTAAATGTGGGCACAGCTGGTGGAGCGGGCATTCCGGACCATCTTCATTATCATGTGGTGCCGCGCTGGAACGGTGACACCAATTTTATGCCGGTCATTGGCCAAACCAAAGTGCTGCCAGAAACCGTAGAAGACACCTATCATGTCCTCAAAAAACAACTGGAAGCGTGAGTTAAAAGCCTTTTGTGAGCATGATGGATGTCCGCTCCATGGCTTTGCATGTAGACATGCATGCCCCAATCGGACGCAAAAGCCCCATGCATGGGACCAGCCCTTGTAATTAAATATGAGTATTTTCAATAACTTATAATATATTTGACCTGGCATAGACTTTGCTCCTCTTAACGTAAGCAGGCCTCGTGCCTGATGTTTTGGCAAATTGCGAAGAATGCCCCATGAACATTGGTGGCTTCTACCCCACGCAACGTTGCACCAAGGAGTTTAGATATGAAACGTTTACCTTTTTTGACATTGTTATTGGGTCTTCCCCTGGCACTGAGCGCCCAGCCCATTGAAGAAGAAATTCTGCTGGAGACGCCAACCTACGAAATTGAAGTCATTGAAGCACCCACACCCACCGTGGAAAGCACACCCATGATTCCCTTGGGCGATCCCAAACCCGTTAATGAGCAGCTTACACCCGCTGCCACGCCTCAGCCTGTGGCTTCCGAAACCACCACGGCTTCCGGCACCGTATTTAAGTTTTCACCCGCGGTGGCGTTAAAACCGTTGGGCTATCAAGAAGGCAACCGCTTTTACACCACTTTTAGCCCGTCGGCTTCGCTGTCGGCTGATTTTGGCACCGCCAGTGGCAAAACCGTGGCTTTTAGTTTGGGATACACATTTATTTGGCAAGAATTTTTGGACAAAACCAACGGCACCGATCGTTACTTTGAACACGATACCGCGCTGGGTTTGGGCTATGATTTTTCAGACAACCTTTCCGGTAGTTTGGATTTTGGCTTTAATTACAGCTTGCGCGCCAACCCCAACGATCGAGAATTCACCATCTTAAGTTCAGATTCCGCCACCATGACTTACAAAGTCAACGACCAATTCTCCACCAAGTTTGGTATTGCTGCGGACATCTTTGTATTGCCTGATGGCGCCATTTTGTCTTCCAGCCAAGGCATCCCATCCGACGCCGATGATATTCAGCAAGGTAACTTTGGTTTGGATCCAGGTTTGGGCGGTTCCAACGATGACATTGTTTTGTTTGAAAACACCTACTGGGTCAACAATCAGCTAGTATTGGGCGGAAATTACAAAGCCCCATCGGGTACAGGCGTAGGATTAACCTACAATCCGGTGTTGTACACTTTTACCAACGATAGCAGTTTGGACTGGCGTGGACACGTGATTTCGTTGTCTTTGTCCCAAGATGCCCCATGGGAAGGCGGCTCGTTTTCTTTGACCAACCAGCTTCGTCTGCGCGGTTATCAAGCCACCACCATTGACAGTGGCGAGCTTAAAAGAGATCAGCGAAACCGTTTAACCTTGGCCTACTCGCAAAAAATCACCGACAATGTATCGGGTAAGCTTTGGTATCGCTGGCAAATGACCAGCAACAATGGCACCGATGAGTGGACACCCGCCAATTATCTCTTCGTGCAAACCTCATTTAGCTTTTAAAATGTGATAAGGAAGAAAGACTATGAACACAAAAACAAAAACCATGATGGATCAAACCAAACAATCTTTGTTGGCTTTGGCGTTGGTACTGGGCCTGGCGAACTGTGCGTCCATGGTCAACCAAGCCGATGAAGCCGACCGTCAAGGTACAGCCAAGATTATTGGCGACCAAGGCATCACGCTCAGTGCCAAAGAATGTAAGAACGGTGCAATCGTCACCAACCTGGAGCAGCACAATGCAGGCCACGTCGATGTCTTGGCCAGTGCCGCTTTGTCCGAGCAGCCTTTTGAGAAAGATTTTGACCTGTATACATTGATGGGGTTGCGTCACACCGCTTTTGACCCAGAAGTCAAATACAGTGAAATTACTTTTTCACCCCCAGTGGCTGAAATTGACATCCTTCTTTTAACCAAAGAAGCTGCTTCTGTTGCAGCCCACAACGCAACAAGCACCGAAGGTCAAGAGGCCAAAGAAGGTGAAGAGGGTAAAGAAGAGGGTAAAGCTGACAAAGCAGACAGCGTAAAAGGCATGCATCATACTGTGGCGGCTGTTCGCTCTGCAGAAGATGTGGAACCTGAGCCCTATGCATTGACCCAGATTCGCGGCTTGCATGGTCAAACCATTTTTAAACTCGATGGCGGCGAAAAAAGAAAATCGCAAGGGTCGGTTTGTTCCGTCAAAACTTTTGATGAAGAAGCCCCCGTCTATCAAAAAGTGATGGTGACTTTGGACGGCGAAGGCGGTCACATATTTGACCTGCCCGATCCAATTTTGAGCACCAAAGTCAAAACCATTCCGGTGGTCAAAGGCGTAGCCGGCGACAAGGCCACTTTTCAAATCCAACCTTCAAGCAAAGGTACAGTGTATGTCATGTTTAACAACATGCAAGCCAAAGGAGACGGCAAGCGTTATGAAATGCAAATGCCTTCACCGGCAGATGGCAACATCGAAGTGCCTTTAAAAGACGTACCAGCGGGAAGCTACCATCTATTTATTCACCGAATGGAGAAAGATACAGCAGCCCTGGCTGACGACATCACTGCCTGTGTGGCCAACATTATTTTTGTGGAGACCAGCATGACGGTTGAAGAGCCCAAAAAAGAAGAAGCCGCCGCCAACGCTGAATAATGTAAAAAATCTTTGCGGGTGCAGCCCTGCTTGCGGTACAATCATCCAGTAGGGATGAGGATTGACATTCGTCAAATTCAGAACGCTAAGCCGTATCGGGTCGGTTTCGAGCTCGATCCAGCGATGTTGAATCCATCCTGCGCCCATCACCCTTCCAGTTTTCATATTTTTAAACGTCCCGTGGCCTGTCAGGCCGTCCTTCGACGAAGCGAGGAAGATATTTGGATTCAGGCGCGTGCCCGCGTCAACACCACCCCTTGCTGCGATCGTTGTTTGGAAGACTTTGAACAGATCATGCCGTTTGAAAAAGTATGGACGTGCGTACCGCACCAAGTCGAAGAAGAAGCTACGCAAGAGTTGCATACTTGCGGCGAAGGCCATGAAGAATCAGTGTACGCGTACGTTCCACCCATTTTACAGCTGGATGCCATTTTCCGAGAGCAAATCCTGCTGGATCTGCCCATGCGGTTTTTGTGCAGTGAAAGCTGTCAGGGTTTGTGTGATGGATGCGGAGCCAACATGAATTTGCAAGCTCATGCCCAACGGTGTGAAAAAGGCGCGATTTTTCAACAAAAAGTTGAAAATCTGTGATATACAACCCCATCAAAAAAATTCAATAGCCCCGCCGCATCAACGACGCACAACAAAACGAGTCAAGCAAAGCGGCAAAGTTTTCCATCGGCTGTTTAAATATAGATGGTACAAATAAACAGGAGATACATCATGGCCGTTCCAAAAAAGAAAACATCCAAAGCTCGCCGCGACATGCGACGCAGTCACCATAGCTTAAGTGCACCCACCGTAAGCGTTTGTCCTCAATGCAACGAAGAGGTTCGTCCTCATCATGTCTGCCAAGCATGCGGATATTACAAAGACAGAGAAGTGATCGAAGTTCCTTTGGATTTGTAAGCCAATATGGATTCACGCATTGTACTCATTACAGGTGCTTCCCGCGGCATTGGCAAAGCCATTGCATTGGAGCTAGCGGATCAAAAGCATCACATCTGCATCAACTACCGTAGCCAGGAAGAAGCTGCCCAAGCCGTTTGTGATGAAATCATCGCCAACGGAGGCTCGGCCAGCATCCATGGGTTTGATGTAGCCCAAGCCGATCAGGTGCAAACCGGCATCGATGCCATTGTCAAAGAGTTTGGCGGCGTGGACGTGTTGATCAACAATGCAGGCATTCCACTGGACGGTTTGCTGATGCGCTACAAAGATGAAGATTTTGATCGCAGCATCAACGTGAATTTAAAAGGTGCGTACCTCTGCACCAAAGCCGTGCTCAAAAGCATGATGAAACGCAAAAATCATGGGCGCATTATTTCCATGACCTCCGTGGTGGGTGAAATGGGCAACGCGGGACAAGCCGTGTATGCCGCCACCAAAGCAGGCTTGATAGGCTTTACCAAATCCATGGCCCGCGAAGTCGCCTCCCGCGATATTACAGTCAATGCGGTCGCGCCTGGTTTTGTTCAGACAGAAATGACCGACAGCCTCACCGACGCACAAAAAGAAGCCATGCTTGCCATGATTCCCCTCAAGCGCTATGCGCAACCCGAAGAAATCGCCAGTGTGGTTGGCTTTCTGGCCAGCCCAGAAAGTGGTTATATTACGGGGCAGACCCTCGCCGTCAATGGTGGCATGCATTTATAGGTTTCTTGCTTCGTAACGGGGAGCTGGGTCTTTTTCTTTCTGTCTTCGTTCTCCCTCGCTCGCTGTCCTCACGTGCCTGAGCACGCTGCGGGTGCTCGCTCAGTGCGGCCTCAACAGAAAGAAAAATCCCTCAGCTCGTTTTTATTTTATTATTGGCGGTAAATAAAAAATTTTGTGGGGGGTGGATGTGTGTTTTGGGTTGGCTTTGTTGCTTGGCTATGGGTTGGTAGTGAGGGGCTTATATGTTTGAGGTGGGGGTGGGTATTTTTTTAGACGGGGGTTGGCAAGTGTGATAGAACGCAGTTCTAGCGTGAAGTGTTAAACTTTTTCTTGGAGAAATTATGTCTTACGATAACAAAGTAAAAGAAATTATTGCAGAACAACTCAATGTAGAACAGTCTGAATTGGCGCCAGAAAAATCATTTTTGAATGATTTGGGTGCAGACTCATTGGACATTGTAGAATTGGTGATGGCCATGGAAGAAGAATTTGAAATGGAAATTCCCGATGAAGATGCCGAAAAAATTCAAACCGTCGGCGATGCCATTGCTTACGTTAATCAAAACAAATAAGTAGCATTTTTGCCTATGAAACGCCGAGTTGCCATTACAGGCATGGGCCTGGTTACACCTCTGGGCATTGGCTTGTCCGACAACTGGAACGCCCTGATGGAGGGTCGATCTGGAGTTTGTCCGCTGACCAAATTTGATGCCAGCGAGCATTCCACCAAGATTGCCGCCGAGGTCAAAAATTGGGATCCATCCGAGCAAATTGACTTTAAACTGCGCAAGCAAATGGACACGTTTACAGAGTTTGCCGTGGTGGCAGCCGATCAAGCGATGTCGCAAGCGGGCTTGAAAGTCACCGACCAAAATGCCGCGCGCATTGGTACGTTGGTCGGCACGGGTATTGGGGGCATTCCAGAGTTGGAGGCCAACCATCGCAAGCTTATCGAGAGTGGTCCACGGCGCGTGTCTCCCTTTTTTATTCCCAAAATGATCGGCAACCTGGCCTCAGGTCATATTTCCATGCGCTACGGCACCAAGGGCCCCAACTTGTGTATTTTAACCGCCTGTACCACAGGTACGCACTCGGTGGGTGAGTCTGCACGCATGATCCGGCATGGCTATGCCGATGCCATGATTTGCGGCGGTGCAGAGGCCACCATTTCTGAATTAACCATTGCTGGTTTTTCCGCCATGCGCGCTTTGAGCAAGCGCAACGATGAGCCCGAAAAAGCTTCTCGGCCCTTTGACCGTGATCGCGATGGGTTTATCATGGGCGAAGGCGCAGGTGTGATGGTGCTGGAAGCATGGGAGCATGCAGTAGAGCGTGGCGCCACCATTTTGGGTGAAGTTTTGGGTTACGGTGTTTCCAGTGACGCCCATCACATTTCGGCCCCGTCTCCTGGCGGCGAAGGTGCGGCCCTGTCCATGCAAAACGCCATTGAAGATGCGGGCATAGCACCCGAAGACATTGGGTACATCAACGCCCACGGCACATCCACGCCTCTCAACGATAAATATGAAACCATGGCGATTCGAACTGTATTTGGCGCGCACGCAGACAAGTTAAAGGTTAGCTCCACCAAATCCATGACCGGTCATTTGTTGGGTGGTTCTGGCGGCATTGAAAGTGTGTTCACTGTGCAAATGCTGCAACATCAAAGAGTGGCGCCCACCATGAATTTGGACAATCCTGATCCTGAATGCGATTTGGATTATGTACCCAATCAAGCCCAAGATTTGCAATTTGACCTTGCGTTGTCCAACTCCTTTGGCTTTGGCGGCACCAACGGCACGCTGATTTTTAAAAGGCACGCCTAGATGACGCTGATCATCGGCTCTGACCACGCGGGGGTTGCACTCAAACAAGCCCTTCGCCAACATTTGGAAAAAAAAGGACTCGCCGTGCAAGATGTGGGTCCCACTTCAACGGAGTCTGTGGATTATCCAGACTTTGCCCGTCTGGTGACCACAGCTGTTTTGGAACAATCATCCAATGTAGGCATTTTGATTTGTGGCAGCGGCATTGGGATGTCAATTGCGGCCAACAAAGTCAAAGGCATACGGGCAGCCTTGGTCACTTCGGTGGAAATGGCCCAAATGACCAAACGACACAACAATGCCAACGTGCTTTGCTTGAGTGCACGCATGGTGCCCGAAGACACCAACCTTGCCATGGTCGATGCATGGCTCAACGAAGAATTTGAAGGCGGACGACATCAGCGTCGGCTCGATAAAATTGAATAATTTTACCGATTCATCAGAAAGGGTTTTTTGCCATGAAACACATCCAAGAAGTTGATCCAGCCCTCCATGACTTGCTTGTCAAAGAAACGCAGCGCCAGCGAGATACGTTGGAGTTGATTCCTTCTGAAAACTTCGCCAGCCTTGCGGTATTGCAAGCCCAAGGCACCACCGCCAACAATAAATATGCTGAAGGGTATCCAGGCAAACGCTACTATGGTGGCTGCGAAGTGGTCGATGACATTGAGGACCTTGCACGCGACCGCGCCAAAGAACTGTTTGGTGCAGAGCACGCCAACGTTCAACCCCATTCTGGCTCTGGGGCCAACATGGCGGTGTATTTATCCTTCTTGCAACACGGCGATACGATTTTGGCCATGGACTTGTCTCATGGCGGGCATCTAACTCACGGCAGCAGCGTCAATTTTTCCGGACAGCTTTACAATTTTGTGCACTATGGGGTGCGCGAGGACAATCAGCAGATTGATTACGATCAGGTGCGAAAATTGGCCGTGGACCATCAGCCCAAAATGATCATCTGTGGGGCTAGTGCGTACCCGCGCATCATTGACTTTCAACAATTTCGAAGCATTGCCGATGAAGTGGGCGCGTACCTATTGGCAGACATTGGGCACATTGCAGGTTTGGTGGCCACCGGTTTGCATCCCGATCCGGTGCCCCACTGTGACTTTGTCACCAGCACCACCCACAAAACGTTGCGTGGCCCGCGCTCGGGCATGATTTTATGCAAAAAAGAGCACGCCAAAAAAGTCGACAAAGGCATTTTCCCAGGCATTCAGGGTGGCCCTCTGATGCACGTCATTGCGGCCAAAGCTGTTGCGTTTGGCTTGGCGTTGCAACCATCGTTTAAAACTTACTGTCAAAACATCATCGACAATGGTGCTGCATTGGCCGAGAGTCTTCAGGCCAATGGCATGCATTTGACCTCCAACGGCACCGACAACCATTTGATTTTGATGGACCTGCGCCCTTTTGATTTAACGGGCAAACAATGTGAAAAGGTGCTCGAAGAAGCGGGGTTTACCACCAACAAGAACATGGTGCCTTTTGATCATCAGTCCCCCTTTATCACCAGCGGCATTCGCATGGGTGTACCGGCCATCACCACCCGTGGCATGGGTGTGGAAGAAATGAAACACATCGGACAAATGATTGCGGGCATCATCACCCATATCGAAGATGCCACATTGGTGCAAAGCACCCGCGAAAAAGTACAGCAGCTCTGCAACCAGTTTCCGTTGTATCCCGAGCTGTAGCGTGGAGCGTGCTTAAAAAACATCTCGCGTTTGAGAATCTTTGCGTTTTGTTTTACATACGTTCAAAAAAGGAGCACGCATGAAAAAATTTATTTTGGTAAGCTTAATGGGCCTGTGTTTGGGTGGATGCGTTCAAACGAATGCCAAACAAAATACCAACAGCGCAACACCCGAGCCTGCGTCCCAAACATCTGAAAAAGACAGATCCGCAGAACAAGCCCAGGCTACTTTTGCAGCCGGCTGTTTCTGGTGCATCGAGCCGCCGTTTGACAAACTTAAAGATCAAGGCGTGATCAGCACCACAGTTGGTTATGCTGGAGGTACAAAAGCCAACGCCGATTACAAAAAAGTTTCCAGCGGCACCACCCAACACGTGGAAGCCATTCAAGTCACTTACGATCCAACCAAAATTTCTTACGCGCAGCTTTTGGCCGTCTTTTGGAAAAATGTGGATCCATTTGATGCCCAAGGTCAGTTTTGTGATAAAGGCGCGCAGTATGTCTCAGCCATCTATGCGCACAATGATGCGCAGAAAAAAGCCGCGCAAGCTTCCATCCAAAAACTAAAACAAGCGCCCGAATTTGCCAAACAAGGCACCCTTCAAACTCAAGTATGGGACTACACCACTTTCTTTCCCGCCGAAGACTATCATCAGGACTATTACATCAAAAACCCATTGCGCTATAAATTCTACCGCCGAGGCTGTGGCCGCGACAAGCGCCTACAACAAGTATGGAGCGACTTACCCAACGTCCTATAACGTGCGCATAAGGGGACACTTCACGGTGAGTAACCCGCACAACGGTAATCATTCCACGGACGCATGCCCTCATTTAGACTTGACGGGCTATTACATTATGTGGTTTAATGTAATAAAGAACTAAATGATCATTAATTTATCAAACAAGATTGCACGCGATATTTGGGAAACCAACCGTTCCAAATCCCTCCCAAAAGAAATGTGGATGAGAGCCAAGGCACTTCTAACCATCATGCATGCAACGCAAAGTTTAGATGATTTAAAGATCAAAGGTCAACCACCCAATATGAGGTTGCATAAACTAAAAGGAGACCGGAAAGAATATTGGAGCGTAACAATCAAGTTGCCTTGGTGCATCACATTTAAGTTTAAAAACGGTGATTTTTCCGAAGTAAAAATTGAGAACTACCACAAAGGATAAAATATGATTAAAAATCCCAAACCCATGCATCCAGGACATGTCCTTTCAAAAGTATACATGGAAGAAATGAACATAAACCAAACGCAACTTGCAAAAATGTGTTCTTGTTCTCCTAGAAAAATTAACGAAATCGTCAATGGGAAAAGAGGCATATCTCCTAGTTTTGCGATCACCCTAGAGAAAGTCTTAGAAACTTCTGCCGGCATGTGGGTCCGTATGCAAGCAGAGTATGATTTACACGAAGCTCGCGAAAAACTCGCTGCCTAGCTGCATACCAATTCCGGGGACGCCTGCCGTAATTGAAACTTAATTTAATTCGATTACGGCAAGTGTCCTCGGAATTAATTGCGCTATAAATTCTACCGCCGAGGCTGTGGCCGCGACAAGCGCCTGGAAGCGGTGTGGGGCAAGCTGCCCAATATATTATAGCGAGCTGATCGCTGCGGATTCGTGTATAACGGGGTCATGGCGTCGAAAGATCGATATTGGATGAAACGTGCGCTGGTGTTGGCACGCAATGGATTGGGACGTGTGGCCCCCAACCCCATGGTGGGCGCGCTGGTGCTCAATCAGCAAGGGGTGCTAGTGGGGCAAGGGTATCATCCTGCCTATGGTCAGGCCCATGCAGAAGTGTTTGCGCTCAGTCAAGCCGGCCCACGCGCGCAAGGTGGCACGCTTTACGTCACGCTCGAACCTTGCCACCATCATGGCAAAACCCCACCCTGCGTTGATGCGGTGTTGGCGTCTGGGGTGAAACGCGTGGTGGTGGCCATGCAAGATCCCAATCCCAAAGTGGCAGGTCAAAGCTTGGCCAAGCTCAAACAAGCCGGGGTGAAAGTGGATGTGGGTTGCATGCAAACCATGGCCCATGCCCTCAACGCACCTTTTATTCATGGACTCACCCATTCAAGACCTTTTGTGGATGTAAAAGTGGCGGTCAGCCAAGACGGCTATATGGGGCATGTGCAAGAGCGCCTTATGTTGTCCACGCCCAAACTGGAGGCCAACACCATGAAACTGCGCGCGCAGGCTCAGGCCGTCATTGTTGGCAAGGGCACATGGCAGCGTGATCGGCCTCGATTGCATGTGCGAGGGCGATATCAGGACCGACTGCCCTCAGCGGTGTTGTTGGACCCTCATTTGGAGGCGCAGGCCGATATGCCCGTATTTCAAACGGGCAACCCAGTGTATTTGCTGCATAATGAAGGGCAAAGGCTGCCAGCATGGCTTCAAAAGCATCAACAGGTGGTTTGCCTTGGCCTACCCTACACCCAAGAGGGGTTTGTACCGGATCAAATTTTAAGCGCCCTGTATGCAAAAAGCATCGGTCATGTTTTGTTGGAGGGTGGGGCGCGTTTGATTCGATCTTTTGCACGATCCCAGCTCATCGATCGCTGGTGCATCTATCGCGCGCCCGTGACTTTAGAGGATTCCTATCCCTCTCAAGACCTTATTTCATTAGACTTAGCGGACTTTCCACTGCAAGCGAAATCTGTTATAAGGGTCGACACCGATGTGGTTTTTCGTGGATCGCCATGGACCGCTTCACTCGGGTAAAGGATCTTTGATATGTTTACAGGAATCGTTGAGCACAGAGCAAAAGTAAAAAGTTTGGAAGCTTCCCGTCTCGTGTTGCATGTGCCGTTTTCAACCAAAGACATTCATATAGGACAAAGCATCGCCGTGAACGGCTGTTGCTTAACCGTGGTGGACATTCAAGATCAGCTTTTGGGTTTTGATGTCAATCCTGAAACGCAAACCATCACCACGTTGGCCGCGCTTAAAGTGGGGCAAAAAGTGAACGTTGAACGCGCGCTGGCCATCGGCGACCGGTTGGATGGGCATATGGTGTCGGGGCATATTGACACAAAAAGCACCATCACCCGCATCGAAAAGCTGGGCGATCAACAAAGTTATGAAATCGACGTTGCGCTTTCTGCCGATCACCGTCCATATGTATTGCCCAAAGGTTCCATTGCCATCGACGGCATCAGTTTAACCATCAATCGCTTAGAAGATCGTATGCTTACGGTTTGCATCATTGCGCACACGTGGCAACACACCAACCTCTCTGATAAAAAAGTGGGTGACTCAGTCAACATTGAATTTGACATGATGGCCAAACAAATTAGCCAAGTTACAAAGCAGTACCTCGCCCACCACATGCCCAACAATTTGAACCAACAAACAAAGGAACCATCATGAAACACACCATTGAAGAAGCACTGGATCGACTCAAAGCGGGTCAAATGGTGATTTTGGTCGACGACGAAGACCGCGAAAACGAAGGGGATTTGGTGGTGGCCGCTCAGCACGCCACGCCCGAAGCCATCAACTTTATGGCCACCCACGGACGTGGGTTAATTTGTTTGGCCATGACGCCCGATCGGTGTGATCAGTTGGGGTTGCCCCCCATGGTCTCGGACAACACATCGCAATTTTCCACGGCCTTTACGGTGTCCATCGAAGCCAAAAAAGGCGTGACCACGGGCATATCGGTTCATGACCGCTCCCACACCATTTTAACCGCGGTCGCCGATGATGCATCGGCTTCCGACCTTGCCCGTCCTGGTCACGTATTTCCACTGCGTGCCAAAAAAGGCGGCGTGCTGGTGCGTGCGGGACAAACCGAAGGCTCGGTGGATTTGGCTCGCTTGGCCGGTTTGAAACCTGCAGGCGTAATTTGCGAAATCATGAACGAAGATGGCACCATGGCCCGCCTGCCCGATTTAAAAGGTTTTTCCGAAAAATTTCAAATTCCCATCGTCAGCATTGCTGATTTGATTGCTTATCGGTTGGAACACGAAAGTTTGGTCGAGGAAGTGGCCAGCAGTCCGTTGCCCAGTCATTTTGGACAAGATTTTACCATCAAGGTTTTTGAATCCAAGTTGGATCAATACCAGCATGTGGTGCTCACGCGCGGCACCATTACGCCCGACACGCCCACGTTGGTGCGCGTGCATTCGGAATGTTTTACCGGGGATGTCATGGGCTCATTGCGCTGTGATTGTCAAAGCCAGCTCCACACAGCCCTGGAAATGATTGCCCAGGCCCCCTCGGGCGTGTTGTTGTATTTGCGCCAAGAAGGTCGAGGCATTGGGCTGGTTAATAAAATCAAAGCTTACGCGCTTCAAGATCAAGGGCACGACACGGTGGAAGCCAATGAAAAGCTGGGTTTTAAAGATGACTTGCGCGAATATGGCGTGGGCGCACAAATATTAAAGTCGCTGGGTGTGGGCAAGATGACCTTGCTGACCAACAACCCACGCAAGCTCAAAGGCTTGGAAGGTTTTGACTTAGAAGTGGTGGGTCGAAAACCCATTGAAATCCAACCCAACGAAACCAACAAAGCGTACCTTCAAACCAAAAAAGACAAGCTGGGTCATTTGTTGAAAGTGGTGGATTAACATGGCAGAGCAAAACCAACCCATGCCCGCGGTCACGGCTCGGGCCTGGCCCGACATGCGCGTGGCTTTGGTTTATACACGCTGGCATCATGAATATGTGGATGTCTTGGTGGAAGGTGCCAAGCAAGGCTGCATGGAGCTGGGCGTACAAGATCAGCATATTTCTGGGCACGCCGTAGCGGGCGCTTTTGAGTTGCCACAAATGGCAGCGAGCCTGGCGCGGTCTAAAAAAATCGATGCCATCGTTGCATTGGGATGTTTGATCAAAGGGCAAACCATTCATTATGAAGTCATTGCCCAAACGGTTACCCAAGCGCTCGACCAGGTGGGTCGCGACACGCAGGTGGCCACAGCGTTGGGGGTCATCACGGTAGAAAACCATCAGCAAGCCAAAGATCGATGCGGTGGAAGCTTAGGCAACAAAGGCTTTGAAGCAGCCCAAGCGGCCATTGAATTGGCTGTCCAAATGAAAGAAGTCAGCCATGGGTAGTCGCAGTGTGGCGCGCCAGCAGGTGATGCAGGTGTTGTATCTACAAGAACAGAGCGAGTTGGATGCCAACGAAGCTGTGGCCTTTTTTGCTGAAAATTTTGAGCTGCACGACGCAGAAATGCCCATGATTCGAACTTATGTGCAGGGGGTCGAAACGCATTTAGACAAACTCGATGATGTAATCTCTGAGCATTCAAAACGATGGAAAATGTACCGCATGCCACGCATCGATCGCAGCATCTTACGCTTGGGCGCCTACGAACTGTTGTTTGTGCAAGATGTCCCGGTATCGGTGGTGATCAACGAAGCCATTGAACTGGCCAAAAAATACGGCGAACAAAACACCCCCAAATTCATCAACGGCATTTTGGATTCCATCGCCAAAAAAAACAGACCCGCCGAACACTAAAATCTTTTATAGCGCCACCTTGTAAAATAGGCCTTCGGCAATACCAGCAGCTTTTGATCGTTTAATTTTATACGGCGCTTATGGTTAAGCTTTTTGGCCTTGAAGCTCGCTAGTCCTCGCTTGCGCTGCGGAGACGCTCGCACAAGCCCAAAAAGCTCCCAAACCATAGTGTTTATCCAAAAACAAACGCCACCAGCGTTTGTCCTTACAACTACCACCCCATCCCCAATGCATGATGACACTCCAGCCCGTGGGGCCTTTGCATGAGCGTCTCCGCAGCGCAAGCGAGGACTAGCGAATGCAAAGGCCCCACGGGCCCCCCCCCAGCACCTTCAAACAACAAAAAAAGCAACCCCCAAGAAACCCAAGACACTTGATATTTCAACAAGAACATCATACATAATCCCCCATGCTAACCATTGCGCCCATTGAAAAAATCGATTTCGTCGAAGAGTTATCCACGCAAGTGCTCTGCACCACGCTCTTTGAAGATTTGGGCGCACCCAAAAGTGTCACCGGCATGCTCGATTGGCGCTTGCATGGCTTTGTTTCGCACAACATGGTCCGCCAAACCATCATGGGTCATTTTGGCGAAACCACGTTAATGCCACTTCCATCCTCCTTTCAGGCCCGCAAAGTGGTGCTGTTGGGCTTGGGTAGCTGGCGTCAGTACAATGATCAAACCCTTAAAAAAGCCTTAACCCATTGGACGCCGACCTTGATGCGTTTGAAAGCCGACCACATCACCTTGTGCATTCCTCGACTTTTAAAAGAGAGTTTTGAAGGCGAAACCGAAAAAATCTTGCAAGATTATCTGGGTCCCCTGGGTCAACAAATGCAGCTCGAACTGCGCATCACTTCTTTTATCTAATGCCAACAGGTCCCAATCAACTGGAGAAAAACCCCGTTCATTTAGGGTGATAAGCCAAAGCCATGGTGCAGCCAGATTTTACGGGCAAGCCACAATGGTATGAAAGCTATACCAAACGATACCAGGTCGATGGCTTGGAAGGCCGACGCATCTTCTAAGGCCACTGTTTTGTTTATCACTGCAGGGGCGGGCACGGAGCACCGGCCCCGCAAGCAGTGATAAGATGGATGATGATTATTTGATTCGTTGGTAGGCAATTTCCATGGCTTTGTACTCATGGCCTTCTAGGTCTTTGGTAAACCAAGTATAGGTGTGCATGTCTTCACTGACCAACGTCCAAATGCCGCGATAGTTTTTGGTGCCACCGGTGATGGGGCATGAATAGGTGCCTTGCTCGGTAAAGCGATTGTTTTTGGCATCAAAAGAGGATGTGCCCGTCATCAGCGTGGTGGACATGTTGTCGGCCCATGTCGAAACATAGGTGCCTTTTACCCGGTCAAAACCTGTTTTGCCCATGCCCTCGAAGGTGGGCTGACCTTTCACGGGTTTGCCTTTGGCGTGTTGCTGAATAAATCTTCCATCCAAGATCCATTGATTTTCGGCCGTGCCTTCCATGATTTGGGGTTCTTGGTTGGGCGCCATCCAAAACTGGGTTCGATAGTTCCACTTGCCCACAAACACGTCGAGTTGTTCATGTTCCGGCCCTGGCACCGTCAGCGCCATGGCTTTGGCCATTTGTTCTTGCATGGCCGCCTCTTTGGATGGCTTAGTATTTTTCTTTGATTTGGCGTCCGCATCCTGAATGCCAAACATGCACAATGCCATTAAAAAACCCAGTACAGTGTGTTTCATCGAAATCCTCCATTAAAAAAATTAAAAGCAACTCACTGGCAATATAGTCTGTTTCTCAAAAAAGAAAATGGATATTCGGATCGCGGGTTTAAATTTTGAATTAAAACATTATATAAAAAACGACCCGAGATATGCCATGGCCAAAAAGCGAGGGAGGCGGGTGCATAGGACGGTTATAAAGAAAACTCGGAAAGTCATCTGAAAAAACCCAGCTGACCAGCAAACAGCACTGAACGGGATGGGTGAAAGGGCGCCAATCAATACAGCCCAGTGACCTTTGGTTTTAAAAAGACGGTGGGTACTTTGATAGTGCTTGGCGCCGATCATGCCCATCAATTGATTGGTTTGAATCAGCGTGCCAATGCCGTATCCCACAATGCCCGCACATACGCTTGCGCTTCCACCCACCAGGGCAATCAGCCAGGTTGGGTGAATGCTTTGCAAGCCGCTTTTGCCAAACACCAAAAGGTCGGGCGAGATGGGGTTGATGATTACATCCATAACAAAAGCCATCATAAAGAGGCCTGACATACCCATTTGATTCACCAAAGCTTTACCCAAGACCAATGTGTCCCTTGGAAATAAGAGTATGGATAACGTAAGGAAAGCCAGCGTTATGAAAGTGGATGCACGCAGGATAAACGAAAATTTAGAAAAGTTCATGAAGGTACATCGAATGTGGAAACACAAATAGGTGAACCAAAAGCCAAACCATGGATAGAAGCCGTGCCGGCGTTACAGCATGGACGTACCGTTTGGCTACCCAGTAACCGATGACCAACAACAGCGGATCTGAGATGAGTCGATTGGCCCAAAATTCCACACCTTGAAACCAATACTCGACTTTGTCACCCCACAGGCCTACCTCTAAATAATGCTCTAGGGTTTCCCACGCGTAAGCTAAAAATAGCAAAAAGAAATAATCCATGCGCCGGTGAATGGGCGAATGATCCAAAAGGCCCTGCAATTTTTTACGGTTTTGCACAATTACGAAGCTGCCGACGGAAATTCCCGACAACAAATGTTCAATGGACCATACATCAAAGATGGCAACCGTTTTAACGCCCCAAATAGTTTCCCACATATGAAGCTTGGACTTATCTGCTTGTCTATTAAAAAGCAATGATGACCGTATATTTTTCATTACGTAAGCATTTTAGAGAAAAAAACGAAAAATTTTAGATAGTTAACATTAAAAATCACCAAAATATCTGTCGTATGCTTAAGCCAATAAAACCATTGCAGTGCATGATCTACCCATGATAAAAGATGAGCGATATGACGCCATGCACTATTTTTCAGAAAAGTTTTCTTATCCTCTTGATGCTTGCTTTTTCATCACAGGCCCATCCGTATGCCCTTTGCGTGGCACACCGAGGCATTCATGCAAAAAAGAATGACGCACCCGAAAACTCATTGAAAGCATTGACCGATACCTTATCCATTCAAGTTGAGGTGAATGATCAAACCATCATCTTGCCGGCTGATGGTGTCGATTACGATGTCAATCATAGCCAAGATGGAATAGGTTTTGTGTACCATGACCCCATCGTGAGCCAAAAAATTCAAATGTGGAGCACTGATCCAGCCACTGGCCTACGCATTCATTGTCCACATGATCAAGAGGAAATCGCTTCTTTGACTGCAGCGCAATTCGAGGCATGCGTTCTTAAAAATGGGGAAACGGCGCCGCGGTTATCTACATTGCTGAAAGTGATTGAAGAAGTAATTTTGCCACGCAATCCAGGCTTCCGATTGTCCCTTGAGTTTAAAGATAAACCAAGCCCTGATAGTTTGGCGCGTGTACATGACTTTTATAACAACCACCCAAAAAACATTGAGATTCTAAGCTTTGCTGTCGACATTCTAAACGTAGTTGACGCTTATCAAGAGGGCAGCCCTATTCCAATGGTTCAAAATGCGCTTTTCAATGCCGATATGTTTATTCCCGCAACCTACCAAGAGCCAGACAGGTTTCCCAACGTCAATTTTTGTTACGGCATCGGCGAAATTTCTGAGTCCAGTTTTATTGCCGATTGTTTTGCAGCTATAACCCCTGTGGAAGATCTAAAACTTCGATTGCAAGAGCGTATGCCCACTGGTTTATGGACAGTCAATGCCAAAGATAAGATTCAAACGTTGGTGGATTTGGCTTATGAGGATAGCACCATACTTACTGAGTTGCGCATCATCTCCGACGACCCTGCGACTTGTATACAGCTAAGAGAAGAAAAACTGCGTGCAATGGCCCAGCAACGATCTAAAAAAGATGGCATGTGGTATCGATATGAACACGACTCTACTCGGCCTAACACATCTTGTATTAGAGCAACGGTGCAAAGAGACACCATGTCTTGGGACCGTTAGGTCCATAAGCGCACGAGGTATACAACAATGATTAGTTGTAACTCTTTAGAAAGGAAACCCATGATCCCAAACACCATCCTGCGAAAATTTTGTATGATCCTATGCCTTATCGGCATTTCATTACAGGCGCACCCCTACGCACTCTGCGTCGCTCATCGCGGCATTCATACGGGTGAGAATGCCGCTCCAGAAAATTCCATTGAAGCTTTGATCAAAACGCTCGACTTAAATGTCACTGTAGGTGATGCAACCAAGACCTTACCGGCCGATGGTGTAGATTATGATGTTCACCATACCCAAGATGGCGTGGGTGTTGTCTACCACGATGCCAAAATTAACTTGCTTGACGTAGAATCCACCGCAGATCACAAAGTCCAATGCCCTTACAACGGCCAAGAAATTTACACGTTGTCCATGGCACAAATCAACAAGTGCAAGTTAGACAATGGTGAAGCCTTGCCAACCTTATCGATGCTCTTATCGGCCATTGAAAGCGAAATCTTACCCCATTTTTCAGGCTTTCGCCTTTCACTTGAATTTAAGGACACCCCAAATGAACAGAGTTTGGCATTGATCTACGCTTTCCATGAAAAATACCCCAACAACATTGAGGTTTTAAGTTTTCATGCCAATCATTTGTACTGTGTGGAAGAATATCAAGAAGACTGTACCGTTGACCTGGTGCAAAATGTAACACTGAATCACAGTGGTCATGATGTCAATCAATGGGGTTACCAAGACCCCAACCATTTTGAAACTGCCAATTTCTGCAAAGGTGGCGTGTTGGGCGTGTATGCATTTTGCATGGGTAAATCCACGACCAAAAAAGATTTGCAAGCACGATTAAGCGAAGAAAAATCCACTGGTGTTTGGACGGTGAATGGTAAGAATAAAATCAAAAACCTTATGGCAATGGCCTACCAACCAGAATTTCGAAAAACCGAGCTTCGTATCATCACGGATTATCCTGAGCGTTGCTTGGCCGAGCGAGAAAAACAACTTCAAATCCTGTCTACGCAACATGGCTTAAAATAAGAAAAAGCTTCCATTGAGCCATGACCAGCGTCATGGAAAAAATCATTTTATACAAATCAAACAACGCTGATCTCTTCTTTGTCCCATGATGTCGTGATGCATTCTTCCTTAAAATACCAATCAAAAATACACTTTAGCATTTAGGGTCGCCCAATGCCATTTGGGTGCGCATGGGCATTATAAGCATACCAGAGAGGCACTTTGAAAAAAGGCTGCGCTGCATGGGCACAGCCATGGTATAATATAGAAAGGATCAGTGTAAATTATAAGGAGGCCAGCGTTGAGCGCATCAAATTTCATTTCAGGCATCATTGAAAAGCAAAACAAAGAGCAATATCAACAAGAGCATTGGGAGGGTTCGTTTTCGGAATATTTGGAAAAGGTATTGGCCAATCCCAACATCGCTCGGTCCTCTTTTCAGCGTTTGTATGACATGGTCGTTTCGTATGGCAGTGAAACCTACACCGATGGCAAGAAAAAAATCACACGGTATCATTTTTTTGCCGATCCGATTGACGATGGCAAAGATGCCATCTTTGGTTTGGACATCAGTCTGCAAAAAATGGTGTCTTTTTTAAAAAGTGCATCCAAACGGTATGGCACAGAAAAACGTGTGCTTTTGTTGCATGGTCCGGTGGGTTCTTCGAAGTCCACAGTGGCGCGGCTTTTAAAAAAGGGACTGGAAGCTTATTCCAAAACTTCAGAAGGTGCCTTGTACAGTTATACGTGGGTCATCAAAAAAGACGATTTTCCAGAAATGATCATGGACACCGAAGAGCTGCAATGTCCCATGAACCAAGATCCACTTTTGCTCATTCCCCATGAATTTCGTGCCGAACTTGAAGAAAAACTCAATCAGTCCGATGCATGTCCGCACGACATCAAAATTGAAGGCGAATTAAACCCAGCTTCCAGACAAATTTTTGCTTT
The DNA here is from genome assembly GCA_964497185.1 of uncultured Bdellovibrionales bacterium. Taxonomy (GTDB): domain Bacteria; phylum Bdellovibrionota_G; class JALEGL01; order JALEGL01; family JAGRMV01; genus CAZCBX01. Next base: position 87,548 of record CAZCBX010000005.1, read on the forward strand.
GCTGATGAAGCATTATGACGGTGACTGGAGCAAAGTCATTGAGCACGTGCGTGTGCGACGCTTAATTTTATCCGAACGCGATCGTGTCGGTATTGGCACGTTTCAACCCAAAGATGAAAAAAACCAAGACTCCACCGAGCTAACCGGTGATATCAACTACCGACGCATCGCCCATTATGGATCTGATTCAGATCCCCGCGCTTTTAATTTTGATGGCGAATTCAACATCGCCAACCGGGGCATCATTGAATTTGTCGAGGTGCTTAAGCTGGATGTTGCTTTTTTGTATGACTTGCTTGGTGCTTCGCAAGAGCACAAAATTAAACCCAAGAAATTTCCACAAACCGACATTGATGAAGTGATTTTGGGCCACACCAATGAACCTGAATATCGCAAACTGCAAAGCAACGAATTTATGGAAGCGCTGCGCGACCGTACGGTGAAAATTGACATTCCGTACATCACCAAGTGGAGCGAAGAGATTAAAATTTATAAAAAAGATTACAATCGCAAAAAAATCAAAAGCAAACATGTTGCACCCCACACCCTTGAAATGGCCGCCATGTGGGCCGTGCTTACGCGGTTGGAAGAGCCCAAAAAAGCCAATTTATCCTTGCTTCAAAAGCTGAAATTGTACGATGGGCGATCATTGCCAGGTTACACGGAAGAAAACATTCGTGAATTGCGCAAAGAATCCATTCGTGAAGGCTTGGAGGGCATTTCTCCGCGATATGTGCAGGATAAAATTTCCAATGCGCTGGTGGATGACCGCAACGAAAAAAGCATCAACCCCTTTATGGTGCTCAACGAATTAGAAGCGGGTTTAAAACATCATTCACTGCTGGCTAACGAAGACATGAAAAAACGCTACCGCGAACTCATTGATGTCGTAAAACAGGAATACGAAGACATTGTGAAAAATGAAGTACAGCGCGCCATTTCTGCGGATGAAGAATCCATCGCAAAGCTTTGTGCCAATTACATTGATCACATCAAAGCTTACACGCAGAATGAAAAAGTGCGCAACAGTTATACAGGCAACAACGAAGAGCCCGATGAACGATTGATGCGTTCGATTGAGGAAAAAATTGATATCCCAGAATCACGCAAAGACGATTTCCGAAAAGAAATTATGAACTACATCGGCGCCTTGGCCGTAGACAACAAATCGTTTGATTTCCGAACCAACGAGCGACTGCACAAAGCGCTTGAACTCAAACTGTTTGAAGATCAAAAAGATTCCATCAAGCTGACCAGTTTGGTGTCCAGTGTGGTGGATCAAGACACGCAGGCCAAAATTGATGTGGTCAAGCAGCGCTTGATGAACCACTATGGTTATGATGAAACCTCAGCCACCGACGTCTTGCATTTTGTGGCGTCTATTTTTGCCCGTGGAGATACCAAGAAAAAAGCAGCACCGAAAGCATGACGTTTTTTGAATCCAAAAAAATTAAATCGGACTACAATCGATTTAAAAAAATTGTCCGTGGCAAAATTAAACAAAATTTAAAAAAATACATGTCCAACGGTGAAATGTTGGGCAAGCAAGGCAAAGACTTTGTGTCCATTCCCTTACCGCGCATCAACTTGCCTCACTTTGAACACGATTTTGAAAAAAAAGGTGGCGTGGGTCAAGGCGAGGGTGAAGAGGGTCAACCCGTGGGCCAAGGACAGGGCAAGCCTCAGGATGGCGGTGGTCAAGCCGGTTCTGAAGCAGGCCAACACATCATGGAAGTGGATGTGTCGTTGGAAGAACTGGCCGATATTTTATCGGAAGAGCTCCAGCTACCCAACATCGAACCCAAAGGTCAAAAAACGCAGATTCAAAGTGAAAAAAACCGCTACACCAGTGTGAACAGCGAAGGCCCCAATTCGCTTCGACATTTTCGCCGTACCTACAGAGAAGCTTTAAAACGCAACATTGTCAGTGGCACCTACAATCCGAAAAATCCCATCTTGGTGCCCATCAAAAATGACATGCGGTATCGAAGTGCCAAAATCAAACAAGAAAAAACCACGTCTGCTGTGATTGTTTACATCATGGACGTGTCGGGCTCTATGGGCGCAGAACAAAAAGAAATTGTACGCACGGAAAGTTTCTGGCTCGACACCTGGCTGCGTTCGCAATACAAAGACATTGAGTCGCGATACATCATTCACGATGCACAAGCCAAAGAAGTGGACTCGGAAACGTTTTACAAAACCCGTGAGTCGGGTGGTACCATTATTTCATCGGCCTATGCGTTGGCCAAAAACATTCTGGAGCATCATTATCCCCACGATCAATGGAACACCTATGTTTTTCATTTTTCCGATGGGGACAATTGGTCCAGTGAAGACACCGCCAAATGCATAACCATGCTTGAAAAAGAGTTTTTGCCGTATATCAATCTGTTTTGTTATGGGCAGGTCGAATCGCAGTATGGATCGGGGCAGTTTCTCAAAGATTTGGATAACAAACTGGCCGAAGCCGACAATTTGATCACGTCCAAAATTGATCGAAAAGAAGACATTTACGAGTCCATCAAAACGTTTTTGGGAAAGGGCAAATAAATGGCCAATCTCCCCATTGAATTAGCCAAAATTCAAGAGATGATTGAAAGCCTTGCTGCTGGCTACAAGTTGGATTTTTTTCCCACCATTTTTGAAATGTTGGATTTCGAGAAGTTAAATGAAGTGGCGGCTTATGGCGGATTTCCAACACGATACCCCCATTGGACCTTTGGCATGGAATACGACCAGCTGGCCAAAGGATACGAATACGGCCTGTCCAAAATTTACGAAATGGTCATCAACAACAACCCTTGCTATGCTTATTTGCTCAAGTCCAATCCGCTCGTGGATCAAAAGCTGGTGATGGCCCACGTGTATGGCCACTGCGACTTTTTTAAAAACAATTACTGGTTTTCCAAAACCGATCGAAAAATGATGGATACAACCGCCAACCATGCGGCGCGCATTCGTGGTTACATTGATCAATATGGCCACGATGTTGTGGAATCCTTTTTAGACGTATGTTTGTCGATGGACAATTTAATTGATCCCCATAGCGTATTTATCGAACGAAAAAGCCACGAACCCGCGCCACCCCAAGAGCCCCAAAAAATGAAAAGCAAAGGGTACATGGACCGATACATTAATCCACCCCAGTATTTGGAAGAGCAGAGGCAGCAAATTATTGAGCAGCAATCGGGCCATCAAGTTTTTCCTCCTGAGCCGGTCAAAGATGTTTTGGGTTTTTTGATGGAGCATGCACCGTTGGAAAACTGGCAGCGAGATGTGTTGTCCATCGTTCGAAAAGAAGCCTATTATTTTGCCCCCCAAGCCCAGACCAAAATTATGAACGAAGGGTGGGCCAGCTACTGGCATTCTAAAATGATGACCCGCAATATATTAAGTGCCTCTGAGCTGATCGATTATGCCGATCATCATTCAGGCACGCTTGCCACCAGTGGTGCTCAGCTCAATCCTTATAAATTGGGCATTGAACTGTTTCGCGATATTGAGCAGCGTTGGAACAAAGGCCAGTTTGGCGCGGATTACCATCAATGCGACGACATTCGAGAAAAGGCGAACTGGGATACCCAAGCGGGACTCGGTTTAGAGAAAATATTCCAGGTTCGCAAAGTCTACAACGATGTCATGTTTGTGGATGAGTTTCTTACTGAAGATTTTTGCCTAAAACATAAGCTGTTTTCGTTTGAATACAACCCAGCGACCACCCAATATGAAATTTTTTCCCGTGCTTTCCAGACCGTGAAAAAGAAAATTCTATTTTCTCTGACCAATCGCGGTCAGCCCTATGTGTTTGTGAAAGATGCCAATCACGAAAATCGAACCGAGCTTCTGCTATGGCATCGCCATGAGGGCATTGACCTAAAGGTAGATTGGGCTTATGCTACCCTTGAAAATATTTTCACCCTATGGAAACGACCGGTTAACCTACTAACGGTGGTGGACGAAAAAGGCACGGTGTATCGGTTTGATGGCAAAGAACACACAGCAGAAAAAACAGAAGAAAAGCCCGAGGCTTCCTAGCACTTTTCTGTTTTGCTTACTGATGATCCAAAGCGCCTTTGCGTATCAGGATCAAATAGCCATGACCTCCAAAAATCAAGTCAAAACCGTTTTTGATGTAAAGGCCTATGCATTGCTGCGCAATTTGTATCAAAACGACACGTTGATCGAGCCAGAGAGTCAAACGTGGCAAAAAGCCCATTTGCTAGCCGAAAGGGATGGTTATTTGGAACAATTGCTGGTGCAAAAGTACCTTCGTGACAACCGAATTGATTTAAAAATTCAAGAAGAGGACTGGCGGCCCAAAGCGCAAGTGTTGCATCAGCAGTGGCTGGAGGCTGAAAAAGCCAATCCTGACATTCAACAGTGGGGCATTGACAAGGCACGCGTGTATCACTGGACCGAAGACCGGCACGCATTGGAAAAGTTTTTGCAAACCCATCGACCCTTTCAACCCATTGTGACCACCCGCAAAATTCAAGAGCACTATGAAGAGAATAAAAGTGACAAGTATTTGGATCAACCGCTGGAGTCCATCCGAAATGTGGTGGAGGCAGATTACAAACAAAGTTTTTTAAAACAAGAATTTCAGCGCTGGATTCGACAAGAGCTCCGACGTCAAAAATGGAAATTGTATCCGATTGGGCCTGCTGCTTGAGGTAGAAAAGGACGGATGCAGGTGTCAGGGATCAGTACCAAAGTGCTTCATACCCAGGATTTGCCAAGTGTCGTGGCCATTGAAAAAAAGTCCTATCCCAATCCCTGGGGTTTTGAGAGTTTTACCCAAATTTTGTCCCAGAAAAATTTTTATGGCTGGGGAATCTTTATAAACCACCAGCTTCGTGGCTATGGATTTTACAGCGTGGTTTTGGATGAAATGAGTTTGGTCAACTTGGCCATCGACCCTGAGCATCGTGGCCAAGGCCTAGGCAGCCATTTGCTGGAACACGTTTTAAAAGAGGCCGGTTTGATGGGGGCCAAACATTGCTTTTTGGAAGTTCGCGTGGATAATAAAGCAGCCATCGCATTGTATGCCAGCCATGGATTCGAGCCTAAAGGCAGGCGTGTGGGATACTATTCGGACGGCCGCGACGCGTTTGTGATGACGCGAAAAATTGATTTTTAAGGCAGCAAACCTGCTAAAAAAATAACCCTTGACTCTATGCGAAAATATTAATATTCTTAATAGTGGAGAAAGAATGATTAAAGGTAAAGTCAAATGGTTTAACGACACCAAGGGCTTTGGATTCATCCTGAATGAGGATGGGCAAGATGTATTTGTCCATTTTTCATCCATTGAAGGAAATGGATACAAAAGCTTGCGTGAAGGCCAAGAAGTTCAGTTCGATTATATTCAAGGGCCCAAGGGCTTACACGCGAAAAAAGTCGTCAAACTGACCGAAAATTAGGTATGGTGTCCACATGGTGGATGCCCATGCATTTCTTGTGGTTGTAACGACGTTTCCAACGCAAACGCAGGCTCAGGATTTTGCACGTCAAGTGGTGGAAAAAGGCCTAGGGCGATGCGTGCATATTCACCCCAACATCACATCCATATACGCATGGAAGGGCAAACTCTGCCAAGAGCAAGAAGTGCAGGTTTCCATCAAATGTCGCCAAAGTCAGTACGCGACCCTCGAAAATTTTTTACAAGATCACCATCCATACGATGTGCCCCAGTGTATCGCGCTGCCCCTATCCCATTGGTCACAAGCCTATGGTCAATGGCTGGAAGAAGAAGTGGATTTTTTTCAAAAAACCACTACATAGGTGCAAAGTATAAGTACAAAGTTAAGCTATTAGAAGCAAAGTTAAAGGAGCAGTCATGGCGAAAAAAGTAGGTATTTTAACAGGCGGAGGCGATTGTCCAGGGCTGAATCCAGCCATTCGCGCCGTGGTGCGCAGCCTTCAAACCCAAGATTATGAAATAATCGGTTTTAAGGGCGGCTGGCGGGGGCCCATCGACAATGACGTCATGCCCATGGACTGGTCACAAGTGGATCATTTGCTTAAAGAAGGTGGAACCTGTTTGCGCTCTTCACGCACCAACCCTTTTAACACCGATGGTGGCGTGGATGCCATTGTCAAAACATTTGAAACCCAGCCATTGCATGCGCTGGTGGCCATTGGGGGTGAAGATACCATGGGTGTGGCCCATAAGCTTTATGAACAAAAGCAGCTGCCCATCGTGGGCATTCCCAAAACCATCGACAATGATTTGGATGCCACGGACATCACCTTGGGCTTTCAAACAGCAGTGCAAATTGCCACCGAGGCCATTGATCGACTAACCACCACGGCGCAGTCCCATGATCGTGTGATGGTGGTGGAAATTATGGGCCGGCATGCAGGATGGTTGACTGCTTATGCCGGATTGGCCGGTGGGGCTGACTGTGTCATCACCCCTGAATTTCCAATGGAGCTGGACAAAATTTGTAACATCATTGCAGCCAATGAACAGCGCGGTAAAAATTACAGCATCATTGCGGTGGCCGAAGGGGCCTCCATCGTTCACAACGGTGAAAAAATCAATTCGCAAAGTGAAAAAGCCGTGGACAGTTTTGGCCATGTTAAACTGGGTGGCATTGGCGATCTGCTCGAAAAACTCATCAAAGAAAAAACAGGCCGTGACGTCCGAAGCACCACACTGGGCCATATTCAACGCGGTGGCACTCCCACCGCCATGGACCGCGTATTGTCCACCAGCCTTGGCCTAGAAGCCGCCAAAAACATCAAAAACCAAAACTGGGGCAAAATGAGCGCTTTCAAAGATGGAAAAATACAGACTGTCACATTGGCCGAAGGTGTAGGGAGACTGAAAGTATTAACCGAAGAATTTTACAGCCGCTGCCAAGCATTTTTTGGCTAGAGGTTTGGGGACATGTACCTCTGGTACGTGTCCTCGACCTAAGTGAAGATGGGGCTGGAGTTGATCAAACGTCCAGTTGCAACATCGCTACTGGGCGACCAGCCATTTGATTTCGACTCGGCGGTTTTGTTCTCGACCTGCGCGGGTTTGATTGGTGGCGATGGGATAGTCTTCGCCGTAGCCGATGGCGTCCACTCGGTGGCGATCCAAACCATGACGGGTGAGAATGTTCATCACTGTTTTGGCACGCGCAAGTGATAGGGCTTGATTGGCTTTCCGATCACCCAAATTGTCCGTATGACCCTCCACCGTATAAAGAAGCGGTGCTTTGTTTTGCATGAGGGCTTTGCTAATTTTTTTCAAAGTTTTGAGCGATTTGTACGTCACGCGGGCGCTGCCTGGCTCAAAGCTAATGTTATCAATGATGCCACGGGCAAAATGCTGACGGGGACAACCGTAATCATCCACGGCGCCGGCTTGCGTAGAAGGGCATAAGTCCATGTAATCCATCACCTGATCCCCATCTTCGTCCGCTTGGCAAGAGGGCGTTGTTGCGCGCTGTTGTTCGGTCATGTTTTGGCAGCGATTGGCCTTGGGCGCGGGTGTTTCAAAACTTGCTTTGCGTACTTTGGAACGAGGCTCATATTGTTTTGGATTCAATGTCAGCGAAAAACCTACCCAGCCGCTGAAGTTACTCTGGCCCTCGTCCACTGGGTCGCCCACCCATACATGGTCAAAGCCAACCCCAACATAGGTGGCGATAAGATTGGACCACTGTGAACGAAGCCCACCGCCCAAGCCCACCGATACGCCCGTGATGTTTTCAATTTGATCCAGCCGAATCCATTGGTACCCTGCGGTGGCTTGGGCAAAGGCACCATGTTTTTTTTCAGGATGAAACAAATAGGTGGGGCCCAGCTCAACGGTGCGAACCACCGCATCATCGTCCAGTATACTCAACCCCGATTGTTGTCTGTAGCCAACGCCCAGCGCCCAGTTTGATGAAAGGCGATAAGAGGTTTGCAGCGCCCAGCGATAGGAGGCACCCAAGTTGGCCAAGCCATAATCATCGAGGTGTGTGTAGCCAAACGAAGCTTGCAAGTCCAGCTCGCCTTTGGTCGGTTGAGCCAGGGTGGCAAAAGGTAAGCCAAACCCGACAATAGCCAAAATGATATGTGCCCAAAAATATTTCATGAATGCAGTCCATTCGAAGGATGTTGACAGGATAACCTGATGTACAGCTTCTTTATGGGTACCATAGTCAAAGGCGGCTGGGCATGCAAAAAAATTATTGAAGAAAAATTTTGGTTTGCGGCCCGAGTTGGTTTTGGATGGCTTCAAAGACATCCACCGTGGGCTTGAGTTTAAACGCTTGAGATAGGGGTAAAATCGTTTTCGACTTACCCGGTATCTCCATGTGTAAAACAATGGGACAACTGCCCTGATGGCGGTCAATTAAATCCTTGAGCTGCTGTAACCCATCGGCTTGCATTTGCGATGCATCCAACTGAATGTGAACCTTGCCATCAAAATACTGATCGGCGTGATCCAAAAGACAAATGTGGTCGGCCAATACTTTGGCCTGCTCATCTTGAATGTCCAGCTTGCCCACCACAAAAATGGGCTGATCTTGCGTTAAAACTTCTTGCGCCAATTCAAAACAATTGGGAAACACCACCACTTCTACACTTCCATGCAGATCATCCATGGTGATGAAAGCCATGCGCGCGCCTTTTTTGGTGGTAATTTCTTTTTTGGTGCTGATCAATCCACCCAAACGGACGCTGGACTGATGGGGCTTTTCAAGCAAATTGGCCGTGTGGGCATTGGTGTATAGCGTAAGGTGATGTTGCGATTTTAAAAGGGGATGCCCGGTAATGTAGAAACCCACCGACTCCTTTTCAAATTGCAGACGGGTGCCTTCATCCCATTCGGGTATGTTTTTCGCGTCGCTGCTGGGAGCAGGCAAACTGGAACCAAACAAACTGTCCTGGCCCACCCGTTTGTCCTTCTGCGTTTTCGAGCCGTATTCAATGGCTTTTTCCACATCCATCATCAACTGCGCGCGTTTGGGGGCAAGGTCATCAAGGGCGCCCGATTTAATCAGCGATTCAAGCACTTTTTTGTTTACCTGGCGCAAGGTCACTCTCTCGCAGAGATTAAACAAGCTGGTAAAGGGGCCTTGTTTGTGACGGGCTTCAATCATCGACTCAATGGCTGTTTCGCCCACGTTTTTGATGCCCGCCAAGCCAAAGCGAATCTTGCCGTCGCGCACCATAAAGTCCAGCGCGCTTTGATTGACGTCGGGGGGCAATACGTCAATGTTGGACGCACGACAATCGGCCAAGTGTGACACCACGCGATCGGTGTTGTTGCGGTCCAATGAAAAACAGGCAGCCATAAACTCAACGGGATAATGGGCTTTGAGATACGCGGTTTGATAAGAGATGAGCGCATAAGCGGCCGAGTGAGATTTGTTAAAACCATAGCCTGCAAATTTGGCCATCAAATCAAATATTTTTTCAGCTTTGTTTTTTGGATGGCCATTTTTTGCGGCCCCTGCCAAGAATTTTTCCTGTTGCTGATCCATTTCCTCTTTGATTTTTTTACCCATGGCCCGGCGAAGCAAATCCGCATCGCCCAAGGTGTAGCTGGCCAGCTTCGATGCAATTTGCATGACTTGCTCTTGGTACAAAATGACGCCATAGGTTTCCTTTAAAATCTCTTCGAGTTCTGGCAAATCATACTGAATTTGTGTGCGACCATGTTTGCGGTTGATAAAGTCATCCACCATCCCTGAGCCCAACGGACCGGGACGATAGAGCGCCACCAAGGCCACGATGTCTTCAAAACCAGAAGGCTTTAACCGAATCACCAAGTCGCGCATGCCCGAAGATTCCAGCTGAAAGATCCCTTGCGTCTCTCCTCGGCTAAGCAGTTCAAACACTTTGGTATCGTGCATGGGAATGGATAGCAGATCCACATCATCCCCACAGGACTCTTTGATAAAAGACACCGCTTTTTGCAACAGCGTAAGCGTTTTTAAACCCAGAAAATCAAATTTCACCAAGCCGATTTTTTCAACGGCCTTCATATCCCACTGGGTCACCATCTCATCTTTTTGCCCCGTCATCAGCGGCAAATGAGACAACAACGGATCCGCATCGGAAATCACCACCCCAGCGGCATGCACCGATGCATGACGATGTAGCCCTTCCACACGTTTGGCAATGGTTAAAAGCTCGTCGGTTTGTGCGTCTTCCTGTCGCAATTGCGCGAATTTGGGCTCCATTTCAAACGCTTCGCTCATGCTAATGTTGAGCACCGAAGGCACCAGTTTGGCCAGTTTATCCACATCACCGTAGGGCACGCCCATCACGCGTCCCACATCACGAATCGCGGCACGGGGTTGCAGTTTTCCAAACGTGCATATCTGGGCCATGCGCGCGCCGGTAATGCCGGGCTCATCGTATTTTTCAGATACATATTTAAGCACTTCATCGCGGCGGTACTGGCAAAAATCCACATCGATATCCGGCATGCTGATGCGTTCGGGGTTGAGAAAACGCTCAAAAAGCAAATTGTAAGGTATGGGATCCACATCGGTGATTTGAGTGGCATAAGCCACCAGCGAGCCCGCCGCAGAACCACGACCAGGACCCACCGGTATGCCATTGTTTTTGGCATAGTTGATAAAATCTTGAACAATCAAAAAGTACCCCGAAAAGCCCATGCTGATGATGATACCCAATTCTTCATCCAAGCGGGCGCGATACATCTTTTCCATGGCGGGTTGCTGGTCGGCGGGTATGTTTTCCAGGGCAAAGCGCTGGGCCAAGCGTTTGTGCATGCCCTGCACCGACATCTCGGTTAGCGCATCATCCAAGGTCTGACCGGGCTTGGTTTCGTATTGGGGCATAAAATACCCCTTGCGATCCATTTCAATGTTGCACCGCTGCGCAATGGCCAAGGTATTTTCGCACGCTTGGTCAAACTCAAAAAACAACGAAGCCATTTCATCGGGTGATCGAAAATAATACTGATCGGTTGGAAATTTTTGTCGGTTTTCTTCGTGCAAAAACTTGCCGCTGCCCACGCAAAGCAAAACATCATGGGCTTTGGCATCTTCTTGCACCAAATAGTGGGTGTCGTTGGCGGCCACCATGGGCAAGCCCATTTGCTTAGAAAGCGTGCGAATGCCTTCATTGATTTTTTTCTGAATCGGCAGTCCCGTATCCATCACTTCCAAATACACTTGATTTGGGCCCAAAACTTCGATCAGTTCATTGAGCTTGGCCTGCGCCACATCGGGCCGGTCATCTTGCAAAAATGTGCCTGGAATGCCAAAGCGATTGCCTGTTAGCGCAATTAAACCCCGGCCGTGAGCCTTTAAATCGGTCCAGTCAATTCGGGGTTTGTAATAAAACCCTTCGGTCTGCGCCTTGGAGCAAATTTGATACAAATTGCGCAGGCCCTCATTGTTTTCAGCGAGCAACACCAACGCATACGAAGGATATTTTTTGGTTCGCTCCCGCGCATCCCCATCGACCAGCGTAATATCCAAGCCAACAATCGGCTTAACGCCATGCTTTTTGGCCGTCTGAAAAAACTCATACGCGCCATGCAAATTGCCATAATCGGTCATAGCCACCGCCGGCATCGCCCACTCAGCGGCCTGTTTGCACATTTCATCAAAGGTCAGCATCGCTTTGAGCAGCGAATACGAAGAATGATTGTGCAAGTGAACAAACGACATATTTTATTCTTCTACCTGGATCACCCAACGGAAACAACACCAATATTGGATGCCAAGCGACTTTTTCAAATGCGATATGTCAAAGCACAGTGAAATCAATGACATAAAATATCAAATCAAAAGAGTCACGAAGATCACAGCATGTATGACGGGCACAAATCAGGTGTTTACGGACTTATTCGAAATCAATGTGGCCCAACAGGAAATATCAATGCTAGAGCCGACGATCCTGCTGTTTTTGTGCCGTGGGAAAGGTAAGAATCATCAAAACGACGGATGTGAGCATGAAGGGGTAGAATTCATCAATGCTCTTTAGGTTCATAGCCGTTGCAAATCCCAAAATACCAACAACCTCAAAACAGCCCAGACGAATGACAAGGGCTGTAAAAAATGGTGGATCCTGACCATCCTTGGGTTTGGGGGCTTTGGCCAAAAACATCCGTGGAATCAAATAGCCCGCAACCACAGCACCCGCAGCACCAATATATAAAGGCGCCATGTTAAAGGTTTCCAATGCTTCAGATCCTGCTTCCAGCTGCATGTTATGAAGCACAAACGTCAAGATAAGATTGGTCATGAAAAAAGCGCCCCATATGATCATGGGCATAATGTGTTGGTTTTTCATCAAAGCAAGTATAGAAAAAACCAAAACTTTGTTCAAGAATGAAACTTGATTCCGGGGGGCATGTACCTAAACGTCAACTAATTTATTGAATACCTCACCATGCGCTTAACTTTGCAAAAATTGGTGGCCCATTAAGCCGAGTAAAAATCCAAAATTGGCGCCCAAAGCGGGTAACCATGCTTTTTCGAGGCGGCTCATGGGTGCTATGTCTTGAAATATCAAATACAAAATCCCACTGGCCGCAAAACTCATGACATAAGCGATGGCCTTGGGGGCGTCTGACAAATAAAAAAAACCAATCAAGCCAGCCAGTGGCCCAAGTAGCGCAAAAATTGTCAGCATGAGAATAATGGTTTTATTTTGATGGCGTGAGTCTTGCGTTAATTCTCGGTAGGCATTGAACCCTTCGGGGAGGTTTTGCAGGGCAATCAAGCCGGCTAAAAGCAGTCCCAAGCTTTGTTTGCTGGCAAAACCTGCACCCAAGGCAAGCGATTCGGGCACAAAATCCGAGAGCATGGCCACCAGATTGGAGGAAGAACTGCCAATTTGGTTTAAAAATTTATCGCAGCAAAAAAAGAATAGGCCGCCCGCCAAGAACGAAAAGCCTAATTCCACAATGGATAAATGTTTGGAAGCCTCAGGCACCAGCACCAGCGAAACAGCTGAAATCAATGCGCCACCGCCAAAGGCAAACACCGTATGGCGAAATTCATCCTCAAGCCACTTTGACTGAAAATTTTCTATGGAAGCAATCCAAGCACCCAGCGGCATAGCCAGACCGGCTGCCGTGGTTAATAACAGTATCATCCAGACGTTGTGATCCATCATGATTGAAACATACCAAATTACGCCACAAAAGCACCTGCATTCATTGTGTTTTAAGCTGAGCGCAGCGGCTGGCGTTTAGAAAACAAATGGTTTTTGTCCTGCTTTTTGGCGGAGGCGGTTGAGGGTGTTTTTTAGCTTGCCTCGGTGCAAGAGTTTTTTGATGGTTTGGGTTTTTTTGGGAAAATTGGTGAGCATCACGCCCATCAAGATGGTTAGGATGCCCTGGCCGGGGGTGATCAGCATGATCAAGCCCAGCACAATGAGAATGCCACCCACCAGATTTTGAATCACGCGGCGAAGTTTATTTTTTGGCGGGTGGTCTCGTACAAAATAGTCGTGCGGTAAACGATACACCATGTGATGCACGCCAACCATCGATACAAGAAGCAACACGCCTGAAAAAATCATGGCCACGATGCCCCAGGAAGAAAAAATATGTGAATGAATGTTTTCTAAGAACGCTCGCATGATGCATCCAGGATTAATCTTGCTTGACCCCACAGAGGGTAGTGATCCGATAGGGTGATGGTGCGAAGCACTTCGGTTTGTTCAACGTTGATGCCGCGGGTAAAAACAAAGCTTAGTTGTTTGCCAAGATAACGATGCGGATAGGGAGAAGATAAAGCCACTTCATGCATGTTGTTTTTGGCGATCATATCCATGAGGCACGCCTTTCGAGCGCGTGACCAGGTGTTAAAATCACCCGTCAGCCACAAGGGGCCTTTATGCTGGGCGAGGCGATGTTCTAAAAGTTGAAGCTCTTTGGCAAAAACGGCCAGCGAGACAAAGTTGAGCAAATGCACATTGATGGTTAGCAAACTTTGGTGCGTGCCTTCAATGGGGTAGGTACACAATACGGCCACTTTGGGTGTGGCGATCAGGGATTCAGTGTGTGCCGAATGCAGCACTTCCATTTGCGTAGCGTGGTAGGTGGCCCCTGTTTTTACGCCGGATATTTTTTTGCTTGAGGGTAGGTACAAATGTTTGCCCATGACCCAGTGATAAGCATCACGCATGGCAAAAACGTCGGGTTGATGTTCAAGTACACTGACTTCTTGTAAAAAATAAAAATCAGGGTCGGTGGGCAGTTGGTCAAAAATATGACTAAGTCCTGCGATGCGATGTTTGTTTACATTCCAAACCAAAAAGGAAAAGGTTGAGTCTTCTAAAAGTTTTTGTTTGGCTTGTCCATACTCATGCAAAGCGTTGTTGGCGTCCACGGCGCGAATCCATTTTTTGCGCACCATTATAAATATCCTTTGATCAGATGAGCGCTTAAATCACGCAAGCGTTTGGGTGAATAGCGAAAAGAGGAATAAGGGGATTCAAACCGTTGGCTTTTTCTAATTTTTTGATCCACCAACGCATGCATGTGCTTGGAAAAATCAGCGTCCTTGCAATGAATGGCGCATTCAAAGTTCAGCACAAAACTTCGGGCATCCCAGTTAGCAGAGCCAATAAAACTGTCTTGGTCGTCCACTAAAAATAACTTGCTGTGATCAAACGGTGGATCGGATTCATATATTTCGCAGCCTTGTATATGCAAGTCGGTTAATGGCACTTGGCTTGCCCATTGAACCATCATTAAGTTGTTTTTTGAGGGTACGACAATTTGCACTTGAACATTCGATTTGGCTGCGATGATTAAAGCTTCCATGATGGTTTCGTCGGGTACGAAATAGGGTGTCACAATGCGGATGCACTTTTGGGCGCGAGCTATGGCGGCCAAATAAACAGAGCGCAATCGATCATAGTTTTCATCTGGACCATCTTCAATGACGTGCAATCGCACTTTTGACTGTGTGGGCTGTGCATTGAACCACACCTTGCCCTGTAGTTTTTCTTTGGTGGTAAAAAACCAGTCGTCTCGAAATATGGCTTGCAAATCATTGACGGCCGGTCCCTCTACTTGAAAATGCAGATCTTGCATGGTTGGATGATGGGCTTTGTCCTCTAAATGGTCGGCTCGAATATTTGTGCCACCCACAAACCCAAGTTGACCATCCACCACCATGATTTTTCGATGGTTGCGCAAATTAAAATACGGTGCTTTCCAAGGCCAAAGGGAAGGCAAAAAAGCTCTGGCTGGAATGCCCTTTTCTTCAAGCACTTTTAGGCTGGATGTTTTTGAATACTGCGCACCAATGGCATCCACCAAAATGCGAACGGATACGCCGCGCTGTTTTGCTTTGTATAGCGCATCGACAAACCGATGGCCCACATGATCCATGTCAAAGATGTAGGTACAAAGTGTCACGGAATACTGGGCTTGCCCAATGGCTTGCAGCATGTGGTCAAAAGTTTGTTGGGGATGAAGCATGACTTGAATTTTATTTTGAGCCGTGCTGGCAGTGTGTGTAATGTTGGCAATGTATCGATCCAGCAAAGTTGGATGGGAGGGAAGCGGTGAAGGCAGGTCTGGACGAAGGGGACGGTTACGCACAAGCTGTGAGCGATGGATGCGGTTGATGCCGACGGCCCAATAAATGGCTGCGCCAATAAAAGGAGAGAGCCACGTGATGCCCAGCCAACCCATGATGGATGGATTGTGGCGCTTGTCGTATAAAATATGCAACGTGGTGATAAAGCTTAGAGCAAGGTGCAAAACAACACCGACCATGGCTCTGTTCTCAACCAAGAACGATACGATGTGCACAGGGATGCGAATCATGATGGCAATATACAATCATGCCTGTCCTGCAAAAACAACTATACAAACCCCAAGCCATCAAGGGTTTGTTGAAAATTAAGGCGCGTTCTGGTTTGCAGCAGCGTTTGATCGGTCAGCACAGTGGCTTCTGCGGCATAGGGGCGTAGGTTGTACAAACTGCTCATGGAGGCACCATAGCCGCCGGCACTGATCATGGCCAATATGTCTGCCTCACGGGGCTCAGCGATGGACAAATCATCAGCAAAAATGTCGGTTGATTCGCATACGTTGCCTACCACGGTGACTTTTTTTATTTCACCGTTGGGATGGCTCAGATTGATGATTTCATGTTCAGCCTTGTACAAGGCCGGTCGAATCAGATGATGAAACCCAGTGTCCAAACAAATAAAATTTTTGGTTAAGGTTGATTTGACGGTGGTCACGGTGGTTAAAAGGCACGTGGATTCAGCCACCAGGTATTTGCCCGGCTCAAAACGGATTTCAAGGGGCTGGCCGTTGGCTTGTTGGGCATCGCTTAATTTTTCAGCAATAACGCGACCGAAAGCATTGATATCGATGGGCGCAGCCTCGGTTTGGTAACGAACACCAAATCCGCCGCCCAAATCTACAAACGACAAACCAGGAAATTGTTGGGCGTAAGCAAAAATCTGAGACACGGCCTTTTCGAATGTATCGGTATCATAAAGCCCTGAACCAATGTGACAGTGAATGCCCTTAAGTTGGAGCTGGTGGCGGTCGATCAATGCTTTGGCGTGTTCAATGTCTCTGGCAATGATGCCAAATTTGGAGTCTTGTCCAGCGGTGATGACATCTTTGTTCTCGCCGTCACCGATACCCGGATTAAAACGCAGCGAAACCGGCGCGCCTGGAAACAAAGTGCCAAATCGATCCAGCTCCGAAAGCGAACCCAAATTGCACAAAACGTTTTGGGCAGCCACCTGGCGAAGTTCATCATTGCTGGCCCCATTGCCTGTATAAATAATTTGGTCTTGTGAGAAGCCACTTTTTTTGGCCAATGCAATTTCAAAGGGGGATACGGTATCAATGCCGTCCACACCGGCCTCTTTGAGCTGGCGGACGACGGAAGGATTAAAATTGGCTTTCACCGCATAATACACGCGCGTGTTGGCATCAAAGGCTTTTTTTAAACGGGTCACCCGGTCGATGAGGGTTGCTTGGTTGGTTAAAAAAAGAGGGCTGCCGCATGTTGCAATGGCCTTTTGAGCCTGCGCCAGCGAAGGTACAAACACTTGATTCATGAGTTTGGTCCTTGGGCTTGAATCCAGGTTTGGTGAAGGCTTTGAAGCATGGGCACTTTGCTTTTTTGATCGAGCATCAAGGTGATGTTGCGTTTGGATGCACCCACGCTGATCGAAGCGATGGTGGCATTTTTTTGATTGCACATGCGAAAAATGTCTTCGAAAATTTTTGGATCTTGCGTGATGTCGTGGCCAATCAAACTGAGTTTGGCCACGTGGTCAATGCGTCTGACCTGTCCAATTTTTTGCAGGGCTTTTTCCATGCGCGTGTGAAAATCTTTGGCCAACACTGAAAAAGTAAACGAGGTTTCGGACGTGCAACATACATCAATGGCCACGCCAAAGCTTTCCACAATTTCTGTCACGCGGGCAATAAAGCCAACTTCTTCTAACATATTTGGATTGTCAATGTGCAGCAGTATGTTGTCGTCGCTGGTGACAATGCCTTTTACGTTTTTGACTTCTTGCGAAACTATTTGCGTGCCTTGAAACGATCGGTTGAAGGTATTGCGAATGTAGACCGGAATGTTTTTGGATACGGCAAGCGACAAGCTCCGCGGATGCACCACCTTGGCGCCGCTGTAAGCCATTTCGCTCATCATCTTCATCCCCATTTTCGACCATGAAACCGTTTTGCCAACCAGGCGTGGATCGGCAGACATCACGCCATCGACATCGGTCCATATTTGAACCTGGCTGGCTTTGAGCACCACGGCTAAAATTGAGGCGGTGTAATCGCTGCCGCCACGGCCCAGCAATGTGGTGTCGCCATGGGTGTCTTTGCCAATAAAGCCAGTAACAATGGGAACCATGCCTTGTTTAAGCAAAGGAAGCAGTATTTTTCGGCAAGCCTGTGCGGTGGTTTTTAAGTTGAGCTCTGCTTCCAAATACCGGCTGTCGGTTCGAATGATTTTTTCAGATAAGACGCGGTGGGGTGGACGGCCCAATTGATCGAGCGCATACACCAAAAAAAAGCTTGAAAGACTTTCCCCAAACGAACAAACTTTGGCTTGCATCTTGTGGGTTAAGTCGCCCACCAAACTCGTGCCATGAAGGATGGCCCGAAGTTTATCCAAAATGGGTTGAAAATCCTCTTGCCACACCGCTTCTGCTTTTTGAGGTTCAGGGAAGAAATGAGCCAATATCTGTCGGTGCTGTTGTTCGAGTTGCCCCAGACGTTTGGCCACCAGGCGTGGTTTTTGCCGCTTGGCCAAATCAATCATGTCCAAAAGTGCATTGGTCACACCCGACACCGCCGATACGGTCACCACGCAGAGGTGGGTTTGTGCGGTTTGGTCCACAATTTTGGCGCACTCTTGAATGGCAGCCGCACTGCCCATGGATGTGCCGCCAAATTTCAACGATACAATCTTTTGCTTTTTTTTGGCCCCTGGGGTCATCGGGCTTGTATAGCGAAATGAAAATTTTATATCAATGTATTAATTTGAATTAAAACCAATTTTATAATTTATCTTTTGTTTTCAATTATTTATAAAATAATTTGAATTTCTAATTTTAAAAATTTTTGTACTTTATTCCCATTCAATGGTGGCTGGCGGTTTGCTGGATATATCGTAAGTGACGCGATTGATGCCTTTAACTTCGTTGATGATCCGGTTGGACACATGGCTTAAAAAGTCAAAAGGCAGGTGTGCGAAGTCTGCTGTCATCCCGTCCACACTTGTGACTGCGCGCAACACACATGCATTCTCATAGGTTCGGCCGTCGCCCATCACGCCCACCGATTGCACTGGAAGCAAAATCGCCAAGGCTTGCCAGGTTTTTTGGTATAAGTCCCATTGATGAAGCTCTTCGATAAAAATGGCATCGGCCTCTTGAAGGGTGGTCACTTTTTCTGGGGTGATTTCGCCCAGAATGCGAATCCCCAACCCAGGACCGGGAAAAGGGTGGCGCTGTACAAATTCTTCGCGCAGGCCCAATTCTTGGCCCAGCAAGCGCACTTCATCTTTGAAGAGTTCACGCACGGGTTCGATCAGCTGCAAATTCATTTTTTCAGGCAGGCCGCCCACGTTGTGATGCGATTTGATGGTGGCCGAAGGACCACGGGTGCTAACCGACTCAATGACATCTGGATACAACGTACCCTGAGCCAAAAAAGTCGCGTTATCAAATTTTTTGGCTTCGCGATCAAAAATTTCAATAAAAACACGACCAATGATTTTACGTTTTTCTTCGGGATCCGATACGCCTTGCAGGGCACGATAAAATTCTTTTTTGGCGTCAATGACGGTTAGATCAAAATCAGTATGTTGCCGAAATGCTTGTTCAACTTGTGCGCGTTCATTTTTACGCAACAAACCCGTGTCGACAAAAATGGCTTTGAGCTGCGGGCCAATGGCTTGGTGCAAAAGGGTGGCAACCACCGATGAGTCAACACCACCTGAAAGGCCACAAATCACCGTTTGTGAGCCCACCGTTTCTTGAATGCGTTGGGTTTCCTCTTCAATGAAGTTGGCCATGGTCCATTGGCTTTTGCTTTGGCAAATGACATGGACAAAATTGATCAAAAGCTGTTTGCCGATGTCTGTGTGGGTGACTTCTGGATGAAACTGCACGCCATACATGGCTCGCTCGGCGTTTTCAAATGCGGCATAGGGAGAGTGCGGTGAGGTCCCCACCACTTCAAAGCCATCGGCCAAATGGGTAATTTTATCGCCGTGGGACATCCAGACGATGGACTCCATTTGTATCTGCTCAAACAAAGGGCTTTGGTCATGACTTAAAGAAAGCTTGGCGCGGCCAAATTCTCGCTGATGACTGGGGGTGACACCACCACCCAAGTGGCGATTGAGCAATTGAGCCCCGTAGCATATGCCCAGTATGGGCACCTGCCATTCAAGGAGCTGTTTGGGAAAATAAGGCGCCAAATCCTCGTACACCGATTGGGGGCCACCCGATAAAATAATGCCTTCGGTTTGATCTTTGTATTCAGACAAATCCTCGGCATCAAAAGGCACAATGGTGGAGAAAACATTTTGCTCTCGAATGCGCCGCGCAATCAATTGCGTGGTCTGAGAGCCGTAATCAATGATGAGTATCATGGGTTAGCGTCCTCGATAGTTGGGCGTTTCTTTGGTGATGCTTACGTCATGCACATGACTTTCAGCCAAACCAGCTTCGGTGATTTTAATAAATTCCGCATTTTCTTGAAGACTGTGGATGTCTTTGGCGCCTGTATAACCCATCCCAGCACGCAGGCCCCCAACCAACTGATGAATCGTGACCGACAGCGCGCCTTTGTAAGGAACCCGACCTTCAACCCCTTCGGGCACCAGTTTGCTCTCGCGGGTGGCCTTGTTTTGAAAATACCGATCCGCCGAGCCGCCTTTCATCGCGCCCAAACTGCCCATGCCCCGATAGCTTTTGTAAGTTCGGCCTTGGTACAATATTTCTTCGCCCGGCGCTTCGTCGGTGCCTGCAAAAAGAGAACCCACCATCACCGCGTTGGCTCCAGCGGCCAGTGCTTTGACCACATCGCCCGAATATTTGATGCCGCCATCGGCAATGACGGGAATGTTGCTTTTTTTGGCCTGCTCTGCCACATCCATGATGGCGGTCAGTTGGGGCACACCAATGCCCGCAATGATGCGCGTGGTGCAAATGGAACCTGGCCCGATGCCCACCTTAATGCAGTTGGCGCCGGCATCGATTAAGGCGCGCGCGGCTTGAGCGGTGGCAATGTTGCCTGCCATGATTTCTTGCTCTGGATAGGCTTGACGGACACGGGCCACAAAATCAATGACGGCTTGGGAGTGACCATGGGCGGTATCGATGACGAGCATGTCGACACCCGCTTCAATCAGGGCTTGCGCCCGTTCAAAATGGCCTTGGCCCGCGCCCACGGCTGCGCCTACAATGAGGCGTCCTTGCGTGTCTTTGCAAGCCAGAGGAAACTCAATGTTTTTCTTTAAATCTCGAATGGTGATCAAGCCTTTTAAAGCCTGTTGCTCGCCCACAATCAGCAGCTTTTCAATGCGGTGTTCGTGCAAAATTTCTTTGGCTTGTTCCAGCGTGGTGCCTTCAGGGGCGGTGATGAGTTTGCGGGTCATAATATTGGACACCGGTTGGTCCAAATTGGTTTCAAATTGCAAATCTCGGTTGGTTAAAATGCCCACCAACTTGCCATCATCCACGACGGGAATGCCGCTGATATTGTGACGTTCCATCCATTCGATGGCCACATGCACTTGTTGGTCTGATGTGATGGTGATGGGGTCACTGATCATGCCGCTTTCTGATTTTTTAACTTTTTTTACTTCGGCGGCTTGCTGTTCGATGGTTAAATTTCGATGAATGACGCCCAAACCGCCTTCTTGAGCCATGCGAATGGCCATGCGGGCTTCTGTAACGGTGTCCATTGCGGCTGAAAGTAAAGGGGTATTTAACGTAATGCTGGGACTGATTTGGGTGCCAACGTGTACATCCTTTGGATATACTTGACTGGCTTGGGGTTTGAGGAGAACGTCTTGAAAAGAATATGCTTCGGTGATCTGTGCCATGGCGACTTATATATCAGTTTTTTAAAAAATGCTAGGGGGCATTGGCGTCTTTTGCCTTGGGCTTTTTGATTTTATAGGCGTTACGTTTTGAGCTTTTTGGGCTTGAAGCTCGCTAGTCCTCGCTTACGCTGCGGAGACGCTCGCTTCAAGCCCAAAAAGCACCCGACACTCATTTGAAGAGAAGGTGGATGATAGGTGTAGAAACAAACGCCAGCCCCAAAGGCCTCACGGACGTTAAACAGATTCTCTGCAACGAACGGAGCTTGTCGAAAAGATATCTTGGTGATAGTTTCTGCTTCATGCCACAGCAAACGACGGTCGAGAGAATCAATCACATTTGTATTATTATTTTGGCTTGTGTGGCGTTGATGGGTGCGTTGATTTATACGCGGACCATTTTGGTTCCGTTTGTTTTTGCCTTTTTTTTGTACACCATTTTGTCGTCTGGGGTGCGCTGGCTTCGGTCTTTTTTGCATATTCAAAAATGGGTGTCGGTTTCGCTTATGTTGTTTTTGCTTTGCCTGCTGTTTGTTGGCCTTTTTGGCTCCATGATTTCATCGGTGGAAGAATTTGTTCGCGGCGCCAATCAATATCAGGCTCGTTTTATGGAGTTTTTGGTTTGGGTGGAGCGCCAGGCGTTGACGTATGGCTTTGAATGGGAAAATCAGTTTTCCGACAATCTTACCAAATTGCCTTTGTTCGATTATGCAAAAAACCTTACAGGATCTTTGGTTGGTTTTTTGGGCACGAGTTTTTTGGTGTTGTTGATGACTTTTTTTATGATCATCGGTGAACGAAAGGGAGAAATCGAAAACTCTTTTTTGCAGGAAATGCACCGCGGAATTTCTAGCTACATTTCGATTAAAACGGCTGTGTCGCTCATTACTGGCTTCCTTGTGTGGTTGGTGCTGACTTTTTTCCATGTAGAAATGGCCTTTTTATTCGGCGTACTCACGGTGCTGTTAAACTACATTCCGAGCTTGGGCTCTTTGATTGCCACCGTGGTGCCTTTGCCGATTATTTTGCTTCAGTATGGCATCAGTGCCAAAGCGGTTATCATTGTTGTTCTGCTTGCGTGCATTCAACTGTTGCTTGGCAACGTCATCGAGCCCAAATGGATGGGCGAAAATTTGGATCTACACCCGGTAACGGTGCTGGTGTTTTTGCTTTTTTGGGGCCTTGTGTGGGGTGTGCCCGGCATGTTTTTGGCGGTGCCCATTACGGCCATGCTCAAAATCATTCTGATGCGCATTGAAGCTACGCGGGATTGGGCAGAAGTCTTGAGTGGACGAATTCCCAAATAATCGCTATATTGACTCGTTTTTAAAACCCGCGCTGCATGCTTGCGCGATAAGACTCACAACCATCAGATAAGCCGTTTGTATGAACAACACACCTTTTTACATCACCACCCCTATTTATTATGTGAATGACTATCCACATATCGGTCATGCCTACACGACGGTGGCAGCCGATGTCATGGCGCGATACCACCGATTGATGGGCAAGCCAGTTTACTTTTTAACCGGAACCGATGAACATGGGCAAAAAATTCAAAGAACCGCCGCAAAAAACGAAGAAACGCCCATTGATTTGGCCAATCGTGTGGTCCAGCGCTTTGAAAAACTCTGGCAGGTATTGAATATCTCTCATGACGATTTTATTCGCACTACGCAAATGCGTCATAAAAAGGGTGCCTTGGAACTTTTTCAACGCTGCTTCGACAATGGCGATATTTACCCGGGTCAATATGAGGGATGGTACGCCGTCAACGACGAAGAGTTTTTGACTGAAACACAAGTTCAGGAAATGGGTCTGGAAAAACTGGAGGCCGATCCCAACATCATTCGGCTTAAAGAAACCACCTATTATTTTCGACTCTCCAAATATCAAGATGCACTATTGGCGCATTTGGATCAACATCCAGAATTTGTTCAACCTGAAGCGAGGCGCAATGAAGTGCGTCGATTTATCGAGCAAGGGTTAAAAGATCTATCCATCAGTCGCACCTCTTTTGATTGGGGCATCGCTCTGCCTCAGGACGACAAGCATGTCATGTACGTATGGATGGATGCATTAAGCAATTATATTACCGCTTTGGGCTTTGGACAGAATCAAGAAAAAATGAACACCTTTTGGCCTGCGTCCGTACACATGGTGGGCAAAGACATTCTTCGTTTTCACGCCATTTTCTGGCCAGCCTTTTTGTTATCCGCTGGTTTGCCATTGCCCAAAACGGTTTTTGCGCACGGTTGGTGGACAGTGGAAGGCGAAAAAATGTCCAAATCCAAAGGCAATTTTGTTGATCCTTTTCAGTTTGTAGATGAGTACGGCGCAGATCCGTTTCGTTACTTCTTGCTTCGTGAATTTACCTTTGGTCAAGATGGCAACTTCAGTCAGGAGCATTTTGTTACCCGTTTGAACACCGAACTGGCCAATGAGCTTGGTAACCTGGTGAGCCGGACCACCAGCATGGTGAACAAATATTTTGAAGGTGTGCTTCCGCCGTGCAACCAAGATCAGCTCAATGCATGGTTGGCATCCATGCAAACGCATGTGGATGCCTACCATGAAAAAATGCAAGCGATGCAGTTCGATCAAGCGTTTGGCGCCATTTGGGCCATGGTTCGCAAAGCCAATCAACACATTGAAGCTGAAAAACCATGGGCTTTGGCCAAAGATGAAAATCAAAAGCCAGCGCTTCAAACATTGATGAATGAGCTGTTGGAAACCATTGCTACGGTTTCGATATTGCTGGCCCCTGTCATGCCTACGTTTAGTCAAGCCATGCGTGAGAAACTTTCGTTAGTAGCTTTGACGCCCAATGCCGAAGTAAATTATTTTCAATTGGCTCTGCAGCCTCAATTAAAAGTGGGTGTAAGCATTGAAAAGGGAGAGGCCTTGTTTCAACGCATTGAAACATCCGAACCATAACTGCGGGTAAAATTTCTCAAAATAAATCTTGCCAGGGCATCAAGTGTGGTAGGGTCAAAAACAATAAGGTTTTGTATAGAAAACAAATTTTTCTAAAAGGAGTAAACAAATGAAAAAAGTAATGACATTGGCATTGTGTGTATCCATGGGTGCCATGTTTTCATGTGCAACCAAGTCAGGCACAGGCGCAGCTGTTGGAACAGGTGCAGGTGCAGGTGTGGGTGCAGGTATTGGCGCTTTAATTGGCGGTAAAAAAGGCGCAATCATCGGCGCTGGTGTAGGCGGCGTTGCAGGCGGTATGACCGGTGCAGCTGTGGGAGCCAAAATGGATCGCCAAGAAGCAGAGCTAAAAGAACAAGTTCAAAATGCTGAAATCGAGCGTACTGCCAACAACCAAATCAATGTTCGCTTTGATTCAGGCATTCTTTTTGACACTGGAAGTGCTGCTTTAAAAATGGACGCCAAAGATTCATTGGATGATTTTGCGAATGTTTTAAGCCAATATCCTGAAAACATTCTTGCCATCGAAGGCCACACCGACAGCACAGGTTCAAGAAGTCTTAACGAAAGACTTTCAGAGCAGCGTGCTGCGTCTGTGCGTAACTATTTGCAGATGAACGGTGTAAGCAGTGCGCGCATGACCACCCGTGGCTATGCAGACACCATGCCCGTTGCTACCAATGCAACGAGTGAAGGCCGCGCCAAAAATCGTCGCGTTGAAATTAAAATTGTTCAAGAGGTTCAAGAAGAGACCTCAGAGCAAAATTAAGCTCTTTTTTAGATGATGATCAAAAACCCGGGCCGGCCCTTAAGCCAGCTCGGGTTTTTTTATAGAATCATTTTGGCGCGTTTAAGGGCGGGCGCAAAATAGCTTGCCTGTTTAGCTCCTTCTTGTATGTAATTGTATATGGTACGCACGTACTGATTTGGACCCATGTGAATGGTCAAAATGTGAATAAGATAAGTGGATTTATATGAATGCAGAAATGAAAGATATTGATGTTCGGAGTCGTGCACGCGTTGAGGCGCGGGTCAATATTCGAATCTTGGGCGTAGACGAGCGAGAAGAAGTGTACGTGGGCAATATTAGCAAAGACGGCTTGTTCATTGAAACCCGCAAATGGAAACCACGTTTGGGACATTCGGTTCAACTCTTGATTTCTCTCCACGAGGACTTAGAACCAGTCAAATTTGCCGGGTTTGTTGTGCGTGTTGAAAAAGCAAATCAAATCGGTCAACCCGAGGGGGTGGCCATCGAGTTTACGAAAATTGAAGCGAAGAAAACCAAACAGTTTGATAAATTTTTAGATGAAGTATTTGAAGGCAAAGGTCTTGGATGTAGAAAATATCCACGTGCAACCACTCAAATTGACGTTGAAATTAAAAACAAAGAAATTGCTCAGCAAGTTCTATCAGAGAATCTGAGCCAAGGTGGTGCTTTTTTTAGGATGAAAACGGACCATATGCAGCTGGGTGATATTTTGTCTGTGGTTCTTATTCATCCAACCTCCAAGCGCAAATTTGTTTTAAAGGCCGAGGTGGTTCATCTTCGAAAAAGCCGAGAGCTGGCCGTGGTTCATTTTGATGAAGGCATTGGCGTTCAATTTGTTGATTTATCAGAAGTTCGAAAACAAGATTTGCAGGTTTTTTTAAAAAGCATTGTCTCATCCAAAAAGCGAAAACCACGCATAAAGGATTAATTTTCATGGCCCTTCGAGACATCCTTACCTATCCGGATCCTCGACTGCTGAAAAAAGCAAAACCTGTTTCGAAGTTTGACCAAAGCATCCAACAACTTACAAAAGATATGCTCGAAACCATGCACCACGCCAACGGCATTGGCTTGGCAGCGCCACAAGTTGGTGTCTTACTGAATATCATCGTTGGCAGCGTGCCCAAGGAGCAACAGAAAACCAAACAGTACGTTTTATGCAATCCTCGCATTGTTGAAGGTCAGGGCAAAACAGCCGTAGAAGAAGCATGTCTTAGTTTGCCGGGCTTTTATCTGGAGGTGACGCGTCATGAAAAAATATGGCTTCAGGCCAAAGACCCTTCGGGAAATGATTTTTCAATGGAAGCCGATGGTTTGTTGGCAATCTGTATCCAACATGAAATGGATCACTTGGAAGGTCGTTTGCTTGTACACCATGCCAGTTCATTAAAACGAGGTCTTTATCGTAAAAAACAAATAAAATTAAAAAAACAGGCGCTTGCAACATGATCATGCGCAGAAACATTGTGTATTTCGGCACACCTGAATTTGCCCTAGCGCCTTTGCAAGCGCTACTTTCTCAAGGGCGGACCATCGAGCTCGTGGTGTCTCAACCTGACCGGCCGTCAGGGCGTGGTAAAAAAATAAAAGCTTGTCCTGTCAAAGCATGCGCCATGGCCCATGACTTAAATCATTGGCAGCCTGAAAAAATTCTAAGAGCGGATCAGTCCAAGTGGCAAAAATTGAAAGACTGTATTTTTGTCGTTTGCGCTTATGGTAAAATTTTACCCCAATGGTTGTTGGATATTCCCTATGAAATTATCAACATCCACGCGTCTCTGCTGCCTGAATACCGAGGCGCATCGCCCATTCAAAAAGCCATTGAAGATGGTAAAAAAGAAACAGGCATTTCTATCATGCGTCTGGTAGCCCAAATGGATGCGGGGGATGTACTTTTTCAAAAAAAAGTTCTCATTGCACCTGACGATAACCTTGGATCATTGACCGAAAAGCTGTCAAAGCTGGGTGCACAGTTTTTAGAATCTGCGCTGCTGCAAATTGAGCAAGGCGAGGCACAATGGACACGGCAAGATCCCGATAAAGTCACCTACGCGCCCAAAATAGATATCAAGAATGGCCATATCGACTGGAATCAATCGGCGCAAAAAGTTCATGATTTTATAAGGTCTATTTCCCCCTCTCCTGGGGCTTTTGCATTTCAAGACCAAGAAAAAATAAAAATTCTCGAAACCTCCTTAACGGGAGAAATATGCAATCAAACGCCGGGCACCTTGCTACGTCATAAAAAAGCCTTATGGGTGGCCACAGAAGATGAATGGATTTCCATCGTGCGGCTGCAAAAACCGGGTAAAGCGGTTTGGCCCATTATGAATTACTTAAATGGTGATCGAAGTGGTGCGCAAAGATGGCAATGAAAGCGAGCCGCATTGTGGCGCATCTGCTTTTTTTCTTGAGTGTGCTGGTACTTTCATTTCTATTTTTTTTACAGCTGTGGGTGCAAGATGCTTCAGACATTGTTGTTCCCAATTTCGAAGGAATGACGGCAACAGAGGCGCGCGAAAAAGCCAGCGAATTGGGAATTAATATTCAAAGAGCGCCGGATGAGTTCAGCATTGAGTTTAATGAAGGAAGGGTGATTCGACAAAAACCAGCATCGGGTGGTACCGTTGTGCAAGGAAGAAATATTCATCTTACATTTTCAAAAGGATTAAAGGATAATTGGACCCAGGAGTGGATAGGTAAGCCCTGGCAAGATGCCGTTTTTGCCATTGAAAAAATGAATGCAAAGATTGAAATGTTTGAAACCTGTCAACCTTCAGAGCCTGAAAACATCATTGCGCTTACACATGATGATATAAATTCTGTGATCCGTGTTTTGTTAAGCAAAAAAAATTGTGGTGAAGGTTGGATCGTGAAAGAGTTTGGCTCCAACCAATATCGTGATACTTATAAAAGGGAATTTGAAGATAAAAATATATCTCTACAGTGGGCCAGCGGTTTAAGTGAAAGAGATTTGGTTCAAACCAATCCACCAGCTGGCGCAGTCATTTATCCTGGCGATACGCTTTGGGTTCGAAAGGCAACACAATGAAAAAAATTGCTCCATCTATCTTATCAGCAGATTTTGCACATTTGGCCGATGAAATTCAAGCAGTTGAAAAAGCCGGCGCAGACTGGGTTCATGTTGATGTCATGGATGGTCATTT
Source organism: uncultured Bdellovibrionales bacterium (assembly GCA_964497185.1). GTDB lineage: Bacteria > Bdellovibrionota_G > JALEGL01 > JALEGL01 > JAGRMV01 > CAZCBX01. The sequence continues at coordinate 115,966 of CAZCBX010000005.1, forward strand.
TGTGCCCAATTTAACCATTGGACCGCCCGTTGTAAAAAGCATTCGAAAAATCACAGACAAACCCCTGGATGTTCATTTGATGATCGAAAAACCCGAACAGTACATCCCTGAATTCATAGACGCGGGTGCGGATATCATTTCTGTTCATCCAGAAGCAACACCCCACATCCAAAGAGCTTTAAGCATGATCAGAGAAGGGGGCGCCAAAGCAGGTTTGGCCTTAAATCCAGCAACACCTCTTTTTGTGCTGGATCACATATGGGATGATATCGATATGATCTTGCTGATGACGGTCAATCCGGGCTTTGGAGGCCAAGCGTTTATTCCGGAGATGAAACAAAAAATTATGACGTGCAAGAAAAAGCTTATGCGTATAAACCCAGACATACTCATCGAAATTGATGGGGGTGTGGGGCTTTCCAATATTGAAGAACTATCCAAAGCCGGTGCGGACGTATTTGTATCGGGCTCTGCCATATTTAATAACAAGGAATATGAAACCGTCATTCAAGAAATGAAAGCAAAGATTGCGCAATAGGTTTTTATAATTCGTAACGAAAACCAAGGTAGTAAAGGTTGCGTGCAAAATCAATTTCCTGTGAAGAAAGCTCGTTGGAAAAGCGAGAGTATTTGGTTTCCAGCGCCCATTTTTCAGTTGGGTGATAGGCCACCTTGGCCGTGATGGTGTTGAAATTTTGATCTTCTGCACCCGATAGAAGCACACGCTCGCCTTCGACTGTAAATCCATTAACGCTTGGAAAATTGATGATTTGCAACGTGCTAATTAAATGAAAAGAAAGAGGCGCTTTTTTTCGAACTTCGTTCTCACCCAATAAATAAGAAATTAAAAAAGTCACGCGATGGTTGGTGGAGTCAAAAAGATCATTGTTGGATTCATTAAGTTCATATTCATATCGAAGTGAGATGTAGGGAATAATCAGCGCTTTAAAGCCGACTGAAAATTGTTGCTCACGATCTTTTCGGTTGTTTTGACGAAACTGTTGCAGCGAAAGCGCGTAGCCAGCGGTCATCCAAATATCATTTTTAATTTGCTTTTGAAATTCCCATGAAAGAATTTCAGAAAAAAAGCTAAAAGAGTTTCGCGGTATAAAATCAAAATAAGTGAGCGATGCGGAAAATAAAAGCTGATGGTCTTCATTGTATTGATGTTGCAAGCGAAAACTTTGCGTAAGGGACCAATAGTCTTCATTAACATCGCGGCCATCTTGATCAAGCTCATTGCGTTCGTTTTGATGTTTGCCCAGGGTGGTCAAAAGTAAAGTAGTTTTATCATTCACGCGTATAAAAAAAGGTAATTGAGCGGATTGCAAAAGCATGTCCTGAGCGTCTTCCTGAAAAAACTTCTTACCACCCAAGTTGTATGACAGCGCAAGAGAAGTATTGCGTGATCGGAAAATAGATCCATCACCATGCAGCAGCGCGCGAAAAAGAAAATCACCTTCACTGTTTTCAAAGTTCTTAAACACATTTGAATCGTATTCAAAGCCTGTTTTTGAATGAAAATTCCAAGCATAAGACGAAAAGCTGATGCAAAGAATGATTAAAAAGATGAAATGCTTCATAAGTTCTCCAGTTTTTTTCGTAGGAACAAAGTCTGATTTTGTAAATTCTGTAAAATTGTTTGTAGGTAGGCTAATTTCCGCGCAATAAAATCAGTTTGTGTCTCGTTTTGGAGGCGCTGCATATTTTGAATATTTTTGGATATTTGTTGAGGGTTGGCCACAAGTAAGTCTGTGGGCTTGGTTATGATGTCACCCTTGTCATCCTTCATGGCTGCATTGGGTGCATATATAAACATATCTTCAATCATTTGAGTTTGAAGTTTGGGATCAATGATTTCAAAGTTTTGATCAATGGCATCGACCTCGGGTTCAAGCTCAAGCCCCAAGTCAGTGTCGGGGTCAATTTCAGGAGTCACCGGTGGTTCAGGATCAATGGGCGGCTCAGGATCTACGGGTTCAGTGGGCGGCTCAGGAATTTCGGAAGGCATTTCTGTATTTTCACCCTCCATATCGGCATTGGCTTCTAATTCTCTTTTGCGCGCTCTACCCTGAATAAAACCCTGTTCACCGAAAAACTGTTCTTCGTTGATGAGAAAAGCAAGCTCCTTGCTTAAGGCAGACTTTTGACGTTGAACAGTGGCTTCTTGCTCAATATGGTCAATTAATCCTTTTAAGTGAAATTGAAGGTCCTCCAGTACAACGATTTGGTCTTTGATTTCATCGCGATCATAAGTTTTTTCAGTCGAAAGCGAAAACTCAAATGGTTGAGAGGGTTGTGTGCTGGAAGTTTGGGTAGGGAGTATTTCTTGCAGCGCAATATAAGCTTTCATGATGCGCGCATTTTCAGTTTCTGATTGTAAATGAGCTTGTGTCAATTTAAGTTCAATCTCTTCTAAAAGCTGATTTTTCTGTCTAAGAATGGCGCCTTGAAGAAGTGATTGTTTTTTATACAACCCTTGTAACTCTTTCGAGGTTTGCTGTGCTTCTTGCATCTTTTTTTGTAGGGCATTGCTTTTAAAAAAATCATCATTTTTCGAATCTTTCAGCTTTCGTATTTCTTTGCCCATCTCAGAAAGTCGTTTTTGCAGTTGTTGAGATTTTTTTTGGGTTTCATGAAACTGTTTACTTTGAACGTGCAACTGTTCAATTTTTTCATGATAGGGTTCATTGGCATACAAGTCAGCAGCCATCAACGCAATGCCAATGCAGATCATGTACATCCAATATGGGCTCTTACAGCGCATCAATTCCCAATTCCTTGAGTTTGCTTTCAAGCTCTTTGATTTTTAACCCTAAAAATTTGGCAGCGGCTGCTGCAGAGCCACGGTGTTTTTGCAGGGTTTCCAATACATACATTTTTTCAAAATGTTTTATGGCTTCATGAAGCGGTAGCATTTTATTTTTTGTATAAGTAGGAATGCTTTCTACATTGCTTTTTAGGGGGATGTCGTCAGGCTCAATGACTTCTTTACCCAATGCAACCAGTCGTTCCATCATGGTTTCTAATTCTCGAATGTTGCCAGGCCAAGGGTACATCTGTAGTGCAAGGAGGGCATCTTGCGTTAAGGTAACTTCTCTACCAAATTTTTTCTTATATTTATTCAAATAAAAATGGACCATGTCGGGCACGTCTTTGGCTCTGTCGCGTAATGGAGGTAAGTGAAAAAGTGCGCTAGAAATGGCGTAATATAAATCTTCACGAAATAAATCTTTGTTTAAATGTTCTTGTATATTGGGTTGGCTTGCCCCAATGATTCGAACATCGATGGCAATTTTTTTATCGCTTCCAACGCGTTCAAATGAGCGGTCCAAAAGCATACGATGAAGCTTTTGTTGAATGGTTTGGGGTAGCGATAATATTTCATCCAAGAAAAGGGTTCCATTTTGAGCAAGCTCGATTTTCCCTAGTTTTCGTTGCTTGGTGGTCGCGCTTACAGCAAGGCCAAATAATTCAACTTGCAATTCTTCTTCTGTAAAAGCAGAACAGTCAATTTTGATAAAAGCTTTGTTTTTTCGATAGCTGGCCTGATGAAGGGTTCGTGCAAAGATGTCTTTACCCGTGCCTCGTTCTCCTGTGATCATGATGTGCGCATCGGTTTGCGCAACTTTTTCCATTTGATCTTGCATTTTCTTCATCCACGGAGATTGTCCAAACACTGTTTTTTGGATTTTCTTCATTTGCTCATCGCGCAGATATGCATTTTCAGCTTTGGCTTGTGCAAGTTCCAGTGCTTTTTGTACTTTGACGCGCAAGAGATCGGGTGGAAAAGGTTTGGCAATAAAATCGAATGCTCCATGTTTCATGGCTTCAACTGCGATCTCAATGGTGCCAAAAGCAGTGATCATCATCACGGTGGTCTGGGGTGCCTGTTGTTTGATCGATTGCAAGACCTGCATGCCATCCATGTCTTCCATTTTTAAATCGGTGATCACGAATTCAGGTCCACTGGCGTGAAAGTATTCCAAGCCTTCTCGACCACTATTGGCACCATACACTTCGTGGCCTAATTTTTTTAAAATTTGAACAATGCCTTCACGCATGGTCGTATTGTCTTCAATTACTAGTATATGGGCCATGACGATCCTCTGTATAAAGTAAAGCTGTAAGTCATTGTTTCACCGGAAGGAGAATGCGCACCAATGTGCCTTGATTTTGATTGGACTCGATTTCGATATCTCCACCATGGGCTGCAATAATTTTTTGAACCATGGCCAATCCCAGTCCATTTCCATATTCTTTGGTGGTAAAGAAGGGTTGAAACAATTTTTCCTTATCTTGCGCGCGGATGCCAGAACCAGAGTCCTGAATTTCTAGCGTCACATTTTTCTCACCATAGATGCAAAGAAAAGAAAGTTGCTTGGGCTGTTTATCCATGGCATCCAATGCATTCTCTATTAAATTATGTAGCGCGCGTTCAAGATGGTGTCTGTCGCCTTCAATTTTCACCCTGGCATCGATTTCTTTGTTTATTTGAACTTTTTGTTTTTCAAAAATACCGGACCAATGGAAAAATAAATCGTTAAAAAATTCTTGCATGTCAATGGTCGAAAGCTGTAAGGCAGGTTTTCTCGCAAAGTTTAAAAATTCATCGACCAATTTCTTAAGGTTATTGGTTTCAAATAATATCTTATCAACGGATTGTTGATCTTGCTGATCCAATGAACTTTCCTTTAATAAATTGGCAAATAATTCAATACCGCCCAATGGATTTCGAACCTCATGCGCAATCCCCCGTAGCATCACTTGCAGACTTTGATCACGTTCGATGATTTTCTGTCTCATTTCGTCCATGACGTAGGATAAAAAACCAATTTCATTTTGTGTTTGTATTTCAATTTCATGATCGAGCTGACCGTCACCAATGCGCTGGGCCGATAACACCAAATGGTCGATGGGATTGACAATTTTCCGAGATAGAAGATAGCTAATGACCAAAATTATAAAAATAAAGAAAATACCCGCTCCAATGATTCTTCGTTCAAGCGCACGGAGATTTTTAAAAAAGGATGCGTTTCCATCCACGCCCACAATGGCCATCACTGCATTTTGATCTGGATCGACGATGGGGGCAAAAGCAGATTTATAGAATTGACCATCTTGCCCCTTAAATAAAACAGATGGTTGGGCCATGCCAGGTTGAACAGCTTCTATTTCAGTTTGGTGAAGTGCAAATCTCTCGAAAGAGGGAGCCAGCTGTGTGTCAGCGCCACTGGTGTCCAGATACATTTGACCATTGACATCCATAATATAAATACGTTCGATATCCTGGCGCTTTTCTAGCCGCTGTAGTTTCTCTTCGATATTTTGATAAGTTTGGCCTTGGGTACCAGCCGTTTGCAGTGACAAGAGTTGAAAAGGTTTGATTTGTAGGGCACTCATCTCCGCAGTTGTGGCTAGGCGTTTGCCCAGTTCATCATCCAGCGCATTTTTGGTTGAAATATAAAAGAATGCGCTTAGAAAAATAAAAATAAGTAAAACGGGAAACAAGTAATAAAAAATAAGCGTGTTTTGAATGCGGTTGGGAAAAGACAGAATATCTGAAATCGAAATGTTCGAATTATGGGAGGACGTTTTCAAGGTGTTCAATTTTCCATGTCGGGTCATGATATTCTACCAAAATAAGATCAACCCGTTGATCCATCTCTTGAGGTAATCTTACACTATATGCTTGGGCAAGCTGACGAAGTTTTTTTTGTTTTTTATGGTCAAAGTGATCAATGGGTGAAAAATGCTGGTTGCTTCGAATGGTTTTTACCTCGACAAACACCAAACAATCTTGATCTTGGGCTACAATATCAAGCTCGCCTCGGGGCAGACGAACGTTTTGGGCCACGATTTTAAGTCGTTTCTTTTTTAAAAAAGCGGCGGCTTGTTGTTCGCCTAAGCGACCGAGTTCATGCGGATTCATGGATATTTCATACCATGCTACTGCCATCATGCAAGGTCAGCGCTTCAGAACTTTTTAGAACATACCTTTATAAATCAGAGAGGAGCCAAGCCCATGATTTTCGAGCCCCCTGGGTAGCCAAACTGGACCAAACACCGGTGTAGAGCTGGCAAAGTGGGCCATAAGCAAGATACGCCTGAACATCGCTTGGGTGCATGATGCCCCCACATCCAATCAGGTGTGTGGCGGCTTGACATTGTGCAAGGGCGTCTTTCCATTGAGCCAGCAAAGATAAATTTTGACTGCGCAGGGGCGCGCCGCTGAGTCCCCCGCCATGCTTATATCTAAAATACTCTGCATGGCGTTGATCCACGGTTGCCAGCCGATCGACCTGATAGTCTTTTGTTGTATTGCCAATGACCAAAGCGTCGATTTTGCCTTCCGCACAAAGTTGGAGGATTTTAGAGTTGGGTTTCATGGGCTGTAGTTTAAGCACGATGGGAAGATCGAATTCAAAACACGCTTCTGGCACATCCAGCTTTGTTAAATCCTCACCCACATTGGGGCAGCTTTGATTGATTTCAATAAAATCGACATGGTTTTGAGCCTTTTGTATGCAAGTGATAATGCCATGATTTTTTGCCTGGTCGTCATCCAAGGGGTGGCCCATCACACTCAAACCAATTGGAAATGCGTGGGGCTTGTATTGGACTCTGAATTTTTGAATGTTTTCGACGATCACATCAATACCTGGGCTTGGCAGGCCCAAGGCGTTGATGGCAGCGTGAGACGCTGATAAAGGCAACCATGGCGTGCCAGGATTGCCTTTATGGGGCCGATGGAGGGCAGTGCCAACCACCACATACCCAGCGCCAAGCCTGTATAAAAAGCCAAGCATGCTGCCATCTTTGTCCAGGCCGGCGGCTACACCCAAAGGATTTCGAAACTCAAGGCCCATGCATTGAACTGGGACAGTAGGTACAACGCCTTTGGCACTGAAGTGCGCCAGGGTGGGCATAATTTTTTTTCGTGCCCATGAGTAAAAGCCAATGAGCCAAGCAGAAGGTAAAAGTCGGGTCAGTACGGGGCGGAGAATCAAATAGTCAAATTTAATCAGCACGATGCGTAATACCCTATCACACATCCAAAAGCTTCACATCCTCTAGGTGATGCGTTCAACAAGCCGACGATGGGCTCACAGCAGAGGTTATCCGAAAGAAAACGATTTCCGGTGTAGGGGGCAGAGGCCATGTTGCTGCACGGCTTGTCGATGCAACTTGGTGCCATATCCTTTATGCTGCGCAAAGCCATAGGCTGGATAAAGACGATCTTGTTCCATCATCCACTGGTCACGATGCACTTTGGCCAGAATGGATGCGGCCCCAATGGAAACCACACGATCATCGCCTTTAATGATGGTTCGCTGCGCAATATCCATATCCAATTTTTGATTGCCGTCCACCAAGCAGAGCGAGGGCGAGGGACTGAGTTGCATGATGGCTTGTTTCATCGCCAGCAGCGATGCCTGCAAAATATTGATTTGATCGATGATGCGGGGTTCAATCATGACAATGGCATACCCAAGTGCATGGGCCTTGATTTGGGGGTACAAAGCGGCCCGTTTTTTTGCTGAAATTTTTTTCGAATCTCGAATTTGATCTGCAAAAGGGCATTGATTTGGATCCAAGATCACTGCCGCCGCTGCCACCGGACCCGCAACGCAACCCCGACCGACTTCATCTACACCGGCAATGGTTGGGTAACCACTTTGATAAAAATGCTTTTCGACCTCAAAGGCCACAAGGGTGTCTGGCGCTTTATACTTCATCGCCCTTGGTACGGTACGAAAGATGGAGCTCCAAAAGTTGATCCAAATCAATGGGCCCTGGGGCGTCCACCATCAAATCACTGGCATTTTGCGTTTTTGGAAACGCAATGACATCACGCAAAGATTCACAACCAGCCAAAAGCATGGCGATGCGGTCCAAACCCAATGCAATACCACCATGAGGTGGCGTGCCATATTCAAGGGCGTCCAGAAAAAACCCAAATTTTTCTTTGGCTTCTTCGGTGCTCAAACCCAATGCTTTAAAAACTGCAGCTTGAATGTCATTTTGGTGAATTCGAATGGAACCCCCGCCAATTTCAAATCCATTCAGGACCAGGTCGTATGCATTGGAACGTACATTTTCTAAATCTTTGCTCTCCATTACTTTTTTAACATCCTCAGGATGGGGCTGTGTAAAAGGATGATGCAGCGATACGTAGCGCTGTGCCTCCGGGTTGTATTCCATCAAGGGAAAAGACTCGACCCATAAAAAAGACCAGGGCGTCTCAGGTCCAATGTCACATTTTTCCAGTGCAGCTTTTTTGATGCCACCCAGCGCTGCGCGTGCAATGGATGGTTGATCGGCCACCAATAAGCCCACATCCCCCGCTTCCAGGCCAAGGGCCTGGGCGGCGTTTTCCAATTCATCGGGCCGTAAAAACTTTTCAATGCTTGAACTCAGTCCGGTTTCTTTCTTTCGAATCCATACCAAACCTTTGGCCCCAAATTTTTGAACTTCTTTGGTGAGGCCATCGATTTGACTTCGAGAAAGTCGATCACCGGTTGGTAGGCGCAGGCCACGAATTTCGCCTTGCTCTTGAACAACGGTTTTAAAAACCTTAAAATCAGTGGTGGCAAACACGCTGGATACATCGACCAGCGGATATGGATAGCGCATGTCTGGTTTATCGGAAGCATAGGTTGCCATGGCCTGTGCATAAGACATCCGTGGAAAAGGAGCCGTTAACGCCACGCCCAGAATATCTTGCCAGATTTTTTTCATGAGGCCTTCCATCAACGTCATGACATCTTCTTGTGTGACAAAACTCATCTCCACATCCAGTTGTGTGAATTCAGGTTGTCGATCGGCACGCAAATCTTCGTCCCGAAAACATCGGACAATTTGGTAGTAACGATCAACATTGGCAATCATTAAAATTTGCTTAAAAATCTGGGGGGATTGGGGCAGGGCAAAAAACTGTTTTTCATGCACGCGACTGGGCACCACATAATCTCTGGCACCCTCAGGGGTGGATTTGGTGAGATAGGGGGTTTCGACCTCTAAAAAGTCTTGGTCATGCAAATAGGTTCGGATGGCATGATTGAGCTGATGGCGAATGCGTAAGTTTTTCTGCAGAGGCTTGCGGCGTAAGTCCAGGTACCGGTATTGAAGGCGTGTCAATTCTGATGTTTTGGGCTCGTCTTCGATTTGAAACGGCAGTGGCTTGGACGGGTTGTAAATTTTAATTTGTGTGGCTGCAACTTCAATGGTGCCGGTTGTTAAATGAGGATTGATCATTTCTTTGGGTCGTGGCTGAACACGGCCGTGAATCTGAATCACAAATTCATTTCGAACACTTTGGGCAGTTTCATGGGCTTTCGGATCGGTTTCAGGATTGAAAACGATTTGTGAAATGCCATAGCGATCCCGCAAATCAATAAATATCAAGCCCCCGTGGTCACGCCGGGAGTCCACCCAGCCACTGAGCACAATGTCTTGGCCAGCAAATGTTGAATCAATTTCACCACATGTATGGGTTCGGTACAGGTTCGAGATGGTCATGGGGACACCTTTGTTAAAAATTCTTCCCAACCATGGGTTTGCTGGGTTTGATTGTCAAAATTTTTCCACGCGATTTGCGAGGCTTGAAATTCATCTGGGCCCATAATCAGGGCATGGGTGGCGTTGTATTTATTGGCCTGACGCAGCCCCGATTTTAAACTTGGCACATCATGCAACACATGCACAACGGCATGGGGTAGTTTGGTGCGAAGCTTTGCCGCCAGGGCCATACACGCACGGGTGCATGCTTTATCTAAGGGCACAAATGCGTATGTGTCAGGCTCGTTTAACTGCAATGAGGGCATGCTGAGCAAAAGTCGTTCAAGGCCCAAACCGAATCCGACACCCGGATGATCCTTGCCCTGCAACTGCTGCCCCAAATGATCGTACCGACCACCGGCACCCACGGTGCTTTGTGCACCCAGTCCATCAACTTTGACTTCAAAAGCCGTGTCGCCATAGTAGTCCAGTCCACGAACAATGGAGGGGTTGATGGTGTAGGCAATCTTACACGCATCCAAGCCAGCTAAGACTTCATCAAAATAAGTTTTGGATGCATCATTTAAATAATCCAAAATTTTTGGGGCCTGAGAGAGGTGGGGCGTCAGCTTTGGGTTTTTACTATCGAGCAAACGCATGGGGTTTTCTTCCAGTCGTACTTTTTCATTGTCCGACAAAAGGTTCATGTGGTCGCGAAAAAAATCTTGGATCACTTGGCGGTAGGCATTGCGGGAAGAAGGATCGCCCAAGCTGTTGAGCTCCAGTACGGGATTGGGTAAATCGAACATTCGGCAAATGGTCATCAGTACGGTGATCACTTCTACATCGATGCTGGCGCTTTTTTGACCAATGGCTTCGATGCCCATTTGATGAAATTGCCGTAAACGGCCTTTTTGTGGACGTTCGTGGCGAAACATGGGCCCTATATAAAATAGTTTTTGCAGTGGTTTCTGTTGCGCGAGGTGATGTTGGAGCATGCTGCGCATAATGGGGGCTGTCCCCTCAGGCCGGAGGCACATGTTCACCCCGCCTTGGTCCTGAAAAGCAAACATTTCTTTTTGCACGATATCGCTCTGCTCTCCCACGCTGCGGGAAAAAAGAGCGGTCTCCTCCAGAACGGGGGTTCGAATTTCTTCATAGCCAAATTGATGGGCGAGTTTGCGCAGCTGGCTTTCTACATGCACCCACAATCGCGATTGATCGGGCAAAATGTCAGGCATGCCTTTGAGTGACTGAATGGCCATGCGTATCTATATATCCAATCCTTGGCTCAAAGCCACCCAAAAAAAAGTTCCACACTTGGAACAGTCCATCAATGATTTATCCTTCTTGCGTGTAGGGTTTGTGAAGCAGGGCGCAAGAAAATAGGTTCGAAAAAACATCCATGTACGCTGCCTGCACCTGATCAAAAGAAACGTTCGCACCTTGTGCTTCCATGGAGGTGGCTTGCATGCTGGCAATTCCGCAAGGCGTGAGCATGGCAAAATGTTGGAGGTTAGGGTGAACGTTCAGGGCAAGCCCGTGAATGGAGATGTATTTGCGTACATGGATGCCCACCGAGCCAATTTTCTGGCCCTGGACGTAGGTGCCTGGATGTTGATCCAACCGTGCTGCTTGAATGTCAAAGTGTTGCAACACGTCCACCATGGATTGCTCCAATGCAGCAATGTATTGTTTGACCCCCCAACCCCAGTCGCTGATGCGAATCACGGGGTACACAACCAATTGTCCTGGCCCATGATAGGTAACCATGCCGCCCCGGTTCACGCGCACCACATCAAAACCATGGTCTGTAAACCAGCTTTCGGATTGGTGCAGATTCTGTCCTTTTTCACCACGACCCAACGTGATGGTGGGGCGATGCTCCACAAAAAAAACATGGGGATCGACCTTGCTGGTGAGCATTTGTGCACGATGTGCCTCCTGCATATCCCATAGGGTGGCGTGGGACGCATTTCGATGTAGTGAATAACCCATGTACTGCATGGAATGTATGTATGCTTTTCTTTTCAAAAAGCCAATCTCATCCACCAAAAACCACTGATTTTCAAAGGGTCTGTGGAAAAACTGTGGAAGGCTTGTGCGCAATCAGTGGAAAGGCTGTGGGTGATGCTAAAATTTTGTATGAATATACTGTGGATAAATCTGTTGAAAGAGTGAAAAAAATGTGGATTTGTTGTGGAAAAATAAGGTGGATGCGCGCACTTTTCAATCATGATTTTGTCTAGCGCTGGCTAGAGTCAGACTACATCTGAGTGGGTGTAGGAATGCCCAAGAGCTGCATGCCTTGCGATAAAATTTGCGCGGTGGCCGATACCAAATACATTCTGGCTTGCGCCACCGATGCTTCTTCATCGAGGATGCGGCAAGCTTGATAAAAACGGTTAAAGTCATGGGTGGTGTCGATGAGGTATTTGGCCAAATAAAAGGGCTCATTTTCTTCAATGACTTTGTCCAAGGTCATCGGCAGTTTGGCCAAGGTACGCACCAACTTTTGTTCTTGAGGCGAATCGAGCAAAGTCCAGTCTGTGGGCGCCTCAATGGGCTGGCCATAGCGTGTGATTAAACTTTGGGTTCGCACGTAGGTGTATTGAAGGTAAGGCCCTGTATCGCCTTCGAAGCTCAGAATCTCATCCCAATTAAATTTAACATTTTTTATGCGCCGTGCAGACAAGTCTGCAAATAAAATGGCGCCCAAGCCCACTTGGTCTGCAACCTCAGAAGCATTTTCAAGCGATGGATTTTTTTCACGCACAATTTCTAGCGCGGTTTCAGACGCTTTTTGAAGTACATCTTTGAGAAACACGACATTGCCTTTGCGGGTTGACATTTTTTCCATGCCAAACGTAATTTGTCCAAAAGGCACATGCTCACATCGATCGGCAAAAGAATGACCGGCCAAGCGCAAAATTTCAAAAAGCTGTTGGAAATGCAAAGACTGTTCGCTGCCCACCACATACACCATTTTTTCAAAATCGAAGGTTTGAAAGCGGTAGATCGCTGCGGCCAGATCGCGGGTTAGGTACAGCGAGCTTTCATCGCCTTTTTTTAGAATGGCCACGCCTTTGTTTTGCTCTTTCAGGTCAACAATCAAAGCGCCCTCGCTTTTTTGAAGGAGGTTTTTTTGCTGTAAATCCTTCATCAGATCAGGCAGCTGATCGATGTAAAAGCTTTCGCCCCAATAGTGGTCAAATTCGACACCCAAACGTGTGTATAGTTGATCCAGTTCTTTTAGAGACAAGTCACGAAACCACTGCCACAATTCACGCGCATCGCTGTCGCCTTTTTCCAGCAGGGCAAAGGCTTCGCGTGCTTCCATGGTCAGCGTGGCGTCTTGGGCTTCTTCTTCATGAAATTTCACATACAATTTAAAAAGGGCTTGAATGGGATCTTCATCCAACATGTCTGCACTGCCCCACCGTCGATAGGCTACAATAAGCTTTCCGAACTGCGTGCCCCAATCGCCCAAATGATTGATCCGTTGAATGGACCAGCCTTTAAACGTATAAATACGCGACAAACACGCACCAATGTTGGTGGACCGGAGGTGGCCAATCGAAAAAGGCTTGGCGATGTTGGCCGAAGAAAATTCAATCACGGCTCTTCGTTTTTTATCGATGGGTTGCTTTCCAAAATGATCCCGACCCTCCACAATGGAGGTGAGCACAGCGGGTAAAAAAGATGCGTTGTTAAAATAAAAGTTGATGTAGGCGCCCTGCGCTTTGACTTTTTGAATCTCTGAAGGAAGGCCATTTTCTACAATGGTTTGAGCCCATTGTTCTGCCAGTGCTTGTGGGGATTGGCTATGCTTTTTGGCAAATCGAAAACATGCAACAGCGCGATCGCCATGGTCATCTTGCGGCGGCGATTCAACCAGAGGCAATACAACCTCAAGCGGTTCTTGACTCGCGCGGGCGAAACATTCGGCAACTTTTTGTTGATACCACTGCATAAGCGTCTTTCCATATCGTACTTTGGCCCTTTCGTTAACAGTATTTTTAAGAGATGCGTTTAAAGGTGCCTAGAAGCCATTGAGTGTGAAGTGATAAATGCAATTGATTTTATGAATCAAATTAGATATTTATGATGATGCCTGCGGGCCACTACTTGTAAACCACCGCATCATACAGAAGCATCTTCATGATCAATACACCACTTCCCACACCTGAGATATTGGATTCCAAATACGACTATCTCAAGCATTCTTCTTCATGGCTAGGCCGCGCTGTCAAAGGATTGTTTCGCTTGCACTGCCGGTTTGTTATGCGCTGGTACTGTCCTCTAACCATCGAAGGTCAGGAAAACTTGCCTGAGGGACAGTCCTATATTTTATGCAGCAACCATAATAGCCACATGGACAGTGCCGTTCTGATGCTTGCCACCGGTAAGAGTTTTCGTCAATGTGCCATGGTGGCGGCAAAAGATTATTTTTTTGACCATAAAGTTCGAAAATTCTTCTTAACGGCCATGATGAACTTGATACCGCTGGACCGATCGCGCAAAGCAGGGCGAAAAGCATTGCACACTTATTTTGCAGCCTGTGCGCTGTTCTGTCAGCAACCCGGAAGAGTGATCATAGTGTATCCAGAAGGCACGAGATCACGCACAGGCCAAATGCAACCTTTTAAAAAAGGACCCGGCATGCTCAGTTTAAATACGGGTCTTGCTCTTGTACCGGCCTATATAGAGGGCACCTTCAAGCGTTGGCCTAAGGGCAATTTTTGGATTCGACCAGGCCGGCTTCATGTGCGCATTGGCAAACCCATCGCCTCTGAAATGTTTTACCAGCCAACTTCTCCAGAAGATCGTCCATCCACCCAGGCGTATCAAAAAGTGACAGCCGAGCTCGAACAACGTATACACGATTTAAAAGGAAACCAAACAACATGAATGAGCGTTGGACAAATATGAAATGGTGGGGTTGGGGCAAAGAAGGCACCAGCCTGGATCTATCTGCCAAACCCGGGTTGATTCCGTTTGTTCAACAAGTTTTGGATATTGACACTTTGCGAGATACCCCAGCAGTCAGTATGGAGGACCTTGCATTGCCAGAAGCCAAAACGTGCCCTGCTTTTCATCAGGCCTTGTTATCTTTATTTTCGTCAGAGCAAATCAAAACGGATCGAAAACAGCGAATCGTGCATAGCTACGGCAAGAGCTTTCGCGATCTGCTACGTATGCGCAAAGGAAAAATTGAAGCAGCGCCCGATATGGTTGTGTATCCGCACAATGAGCAACAAGTTGCCTTGGTGGTTGAGGCTGCCAAGCAAAACAATGTTGTGGTGATACCATTTGGGGGCGGTTCTAACATTGCAGGGTGTTTGGAAGCCAATCGTGGCGGGGATCGATTCACCGTATCGCTCGACATGAAAGAAATGAATCAGGTGTTAAACGTGGACCATGATTCATTGGTGGCCACCATTCAAGCAGGGGTGATGGGTCCTTACATGGAGCAGCAGCTTCAAGCGCAAGGTGTAACACTGGGACATTTTCCGGATTCTTTTGTGTATTCTACATTGGGGGGGTGGGTCGCGACTCGGTCAGCGGGTATGCAAAGCGATAAGTACGGTAAAATCGAAGATATGGTTTTGTCTGTGCGAATGGTGACCCCACAAGGCACCATTGAAACCAGAGCTGTGCCTAAAAATTCCAATGGCATTGACGTCAATGCTTTGTGCGTGGGCAGCGAAGGCATTTTTGGCATCATTACGCAAGTCACCATTCAGGTTCACCGATTGCCAGAAAGTCGGCAACCGTATGGGTATATTTTTCCGGACTGGGAAAGCGGCATTCGTGCCATGCAAGAATGCACACGCAAAGGCGTTGCGCCTGTTGTCTCTCGGTTAAACGACCCCATGAAAACCGCTTTGTCTTTTGCTTACAAAACCCATTTCAAAGGTTTAAAAAATGTGGCGTCCAAGCTGGTTAAATTTTATTTGGATAAAATCAAACGTTTTGACCGCGATAAACTTTGTTTGATGATCACCATTTTTGAAGGCTCACCTGGTTTTGTGGCTCAACAAAAAAATCACGTGCATGCCGTTTATAAAAAGCACGGAGCCGTGTGTTTGGGGCAAGATCCAGGACGGTCTTTTGAAAAAGGTAAATATGATTTTCCCCACATTCGTGACATCGTGATGGATAAAAACATTATGGCCGATGTCAGCGAGACGGCCACTGTTTGGCACAATGTGCTACCACTCTACCACGCCACCATGAAAAACATTGAACAAGCCGCGCTGGCCACGGGCCATAAACCCTTTGTGGGTGCGCATGTTAGCCATACGTATCACTCGGGTGCCAGTTTGTATTTTACGTTTGCATGTGAGCAGCAAGAGGGTTTGGAGTTGGAACAATATTTATACATCAAAAAAGCGGCCCAAGATTCTTTTTTAAACCATGGAGGTACACTCTCGCATCACCATGCAGTCGGCACGGAGCATCTACCGTGGGTGGAAAAAGATATTTCAGCAACGGGCGTGCGCGCTGTTCAAGGCATCAAAGATGCACTCGATCCTCAGAACATTATGAATCCCGGTAAAATTATTCCTTCACAAAAGCCTCTGGTTGAATGGAACCTATCAGAAGAAATGTTGGCGCAATACAATGCCCAGCTGCCCAAGACATGATGAGCCATCCTGTAGCGATGATTACTGGAGCCTCATCGGGGCTGGGCCGTGCCTTGGCCAAAGAGCTGAATCAGCAGGGATACAAGCTTTTTTTAACCGCGCGCAATCACAAAGCGTTGCTTGAAACCCAAGCCCAATGTGCGCACCCAGATCAAATTCAGGTGCATGCTGCCGACATTACGGATTCAGAGGCGCTAGCGCAGCTCTTTGAAAAGGTAAATGAAATGTCTCATTTGGATGTGCTTGTGCTCAATGCAGGCAAAACCATGTGGGCCAATTTTGAAGATTTGGATGATACGCAGGCCATTGAAACACTCATGAAAGTCAATTTTACGGCTCAGGTTCAATGCGTGCAACATGCCCTACCGCTCTTAAAAAAAACCAGCGGTCAGATTGTTGGCATTTCCTCGTTGCAGGGTAAAATTGGCGTGCCCTATCACACTGGATACGTAGCATCGAAACATGCGCTTAGTGGTTTTTTAAATGCGCTGCGTTTGGAATTGAAAAATCAAGTTCGAGTTTTGGTTGTCTATCCTTCTTGGTTGAAAGGAACCAACTTAAGAGAAAACGGCATTCGCAGCCAAAACCTTCGCGTTTCGGCTCAACATGAGCGGGGTACAAGTGTGGCCCGATGCAGCCGCTTGATTGCCAATGCCATGAAGAAAAATAAGAATGAACTTTTTGTTCCTTGGTATTATCAGTTTTTGCCTTTCCTCGCATGGATATGTCCAGGTCTATTGGACCGATTGGTCATTAAAAAAACAAGAAAAAACGTGCAGTTTGAGAGTTGAGTAATGATGGCGATTCGGTTTTTACGTTCATGTTACCATTGGGCAATGACGGTGGGCACCATGATGTACTATGTGCTGAGCTATCCCGTTGTTTTAAAATTTAAGCCAAAGACCGATCCTTTTGAATATTTTTGGTCGATGTCCAAATACATGACACGTTGGTCAGGCATTGATTTGACCGTCAAAGGTTTAGAAAATTTAGACCGAAATAAGGCATACATTCTGACATTCAACCATATCAACGTCATGGATCATGTTGTCATATACAACGCGCTGCATACGAAGTTAACCGGTTTGCAAAAGGAGGCCAATCTGAGTCTTCCCATTTATGGAACGCTCATGCGTCAGTTCGGCATTATACCCATTGTTCCTCGTGGCGATACGCCGCGCGCATTAAAAGCGTTGGAAGTGGCCAAAGAAAAATTTCGCCAAGGCATCAGCATCTTAATTGCACCCGAAGGCACGCGCAGCAGAGATGGCCAATTGGGATCATTTAAAAAAGGCGGTTTTCATATGGCCATTGATCTGGGAGCGGACATTCTGCCACTTATTTTAGATGCCGGCATGCACCGTTACAACAAACGCCGAAAGTTTATGTTGAAGCCAGGCCCCGTTACGCTAAAAATTTGCCCACCCATTTCAACACAGGGCTACACAAAAGATAACATTGCTCAGCTCACAGAGGATGTTCGAAATGTGTATGTGCAAGAGCTGGGCTCAGAAAATTATGAAACAGCAAAACGGTTATAAACTTGCTTGATCAATATGCGAGTGGTCAAATGTTTGCATGCCGTGAATATTGAAAAAATCATTTATGGGATAAACCGGTATGCTCAACATATCAAACCACTGTTGGGTTTCTGGGTTTAGCTGTGAGCCGATCAGTACAAAGTCGAGCTGGCTTCCAATGTTGGGGTGGAGGTTCGGCAATAAAGTTTTCTGTAAAACCCATAGCAAGCATTTTTTAAATGCGTTTAATGTACCCCGTGTTTTCTGTTCATGCCATTGACGCGTCTTTTTATATAAAAACTGAATGGATGAAGCTTCGCCGAGCATTTGACGTTGCGCAGATTGATACATGTTTTCAATGGCTTTGGGACCACTTAAAAAATAATGAGGTTTAACCGCTGCAGCTTCCTGCTCCAAATTTTCTAGATCAGTGGATAAAGAAATGGGATTTTGTTTTAACAGTAGCGTCCACAGCATAATTCGAGAACTTGCATAACAAAGTGGTAAAAAATGAAACACGCTGTCTTGCTCTCTTGTCGATAACGAACCAAATCGATTCAATGATTGCTCCAATAAAATCCCGATATCTTGGCGCGTAAAAATTGCGCCTTTGTTTTTTTCACCGGGTTTGATGGAATATACGATGGTGGCTAAATCTTGGGGTAAAAAATCTGGAAGAATGAGCGCCTCTTCATCTTCGAGGACATGAAAAAAATCATAAGCGTGACGATATTCAATCTCATCATTGGTTCGGATGGTTTGAATTTGATCGGCAAGGCCTTGATCGAAAAAAATAAGGTGGGAAACTTTGGCTTCATCCATCATAGAGGAAAGCGTCTGCGCAGATCGTTTTCTGTTTAATGGAACAGTCACGCAACCCAAAGAAATTAAAGCCAAGTCTAAAGCAATCCACTTTAATGAATTTTGACCAAGCAATCCAATGCGTTGACCCGGCTCTACGCCCATGTGCTGCAACGTAGTTTGGCAGCTTACGACTAAATTTGTTAACTCTTGGTAAGTGTGCGGTACAACTGTGTTGCCATGCACCTCATGAATGATGATTTTTTCTGGACTGCTTCGTGCATGTTCAAAAATTTGTGCGCAAAAACTCATGATGACAAAGACTGGGTTGAAGTGTTTTCGTACGCTTTGGGAACAAGCGCATCGGAGTTGAGTAGCTCGACAGGTTTTCCTTCGATGACAGGAAAGCACCATTTGTGTAAACCAGGCATTTGGCATTTGATCCAAAAATCATCCCAGTGCAAGTTTTGTAAATCGTATTGACACCAAGATTCTTTTATTTCGTATTCAAAAATATGTTTGCTTAAATATATTTGAACATAGTCTTGAATGTAAGGCTTAAACACGCTTAACAAACCCTCCACTTGCTCCATATTCCGGCGTGAACGAGAAATCCATTTCACCAAGGGTTTAAGAAACTCTTGAAAAGAATTTGGAAAATCCTGAATCACTTCAGTCTGTTTTTCGAGGGCGGTGAAAATGGTTAATAAATTTTTCGATGAAAACAAATGGTCTCGCAACGAGGCAATGGTTCTACGGTGAGATAGATATTTTTGCTTCATCGTTTGACCGTGCGTGCGAAAATAATCTTGATAATATTCAGAAATATAAGTGACGGCATCGCCTATGGATAAGGGTTTAACGGATGAAGACGATATTTGGTACACCGATTTGGCTTTACCAAGCAAATTCAATGCGCCCGCAATCATCAAGCCTTTGGCGACATAATCAACGGGCACGACATCAAAGGGGTGATCTTCTTCAGAAGGAAAATGTCGAAACCAGCCCTTCATTAAATAGGCCAAAGGCCCAGAGGTATTAAAACCTTCGTTCCACCCAGCAAACGGATATTGCGAAGCGCATTCCACAATGGCGGGACGAACAATGCAAAAATCAACATCCGAAAATTCTCTGTTTAGCAAAGCTTCTGCTGTGGCTTTGCTGTAGGTGTAGGTATTGGGCCAACCCAAAGCTTCAGCTTTGTCGGTTCCAATTCGGATCAGTTCCATGGCAATTTCTCGCTGACGAATTTGTTCTACACTGCGCTGAAATTGTTTTAGGTTGGGCGTTCTATTTTTGCTTTCAAAACGCTTTTGCACCATGCGAGAAATCTCTTGTGTTTTTTCTTTGCCATTGAAGGTCTCGTACGTTTTGGCAATGGCATATTGCATCCATTCGATTTCTTTGAGCGGATCCAGAGGCTGGTTGTTGGGTGTTCGGTCATACAACCTTTCTTCCAAAGCGCCTTCTCGCTTACCGGCAACATAACAGGTGCTGACATGCAAAAATTTTGCGCGTTTGCAGGCACGAACAAACGTGGCCAAGTTTTCAATCCCTTTGACATTAATGTTAAAAGCAGTTTCCAGAGAAGGGCGAAAATCCACCAGCCCTGAAATATTCATGACCATATCCAATTGCTCATAAAGTTGATTGGCTGTGTAGGCATCGATGCCCAATCGAGCCAGAGAAATATCTCCTTGCAAGACGGTTACTTTTTGAGCGAATTTTTCACGCATGGCCGCACTGTTTTCAAGCCATGGTTTAAAAGCATAAGAGTCTTTCAGCATGCCATGCATACGATCCTGCGCAGATTGGCTGCCTTTGCCACGAATGAGTACATACACATGCGCAAAATCATCAACATTTTTCATAAACATGCTAAACCAAACTTTGCCTAGAAAACCAGATACACCGGTTACCAACAACGTTTTGCCGCGATACGCCTCCGCGATCGAAAGTATGGGGGAAGTGGTTTGTTTCATGGAAGTTTGAGACTCTTTATTTAACTGATTTTTTGTGTGGTTGGAAGGTCTTTTTGGGGGGATTTACGGGGTTTCTTTTTTTAAATGTAGATCTGTGGGACTTTGGGCTTGCCCCAGAAAAGCTCCACGAACTCCATGGCGTGCCCTC
>CAZCBX010000006.1:0-123013 GCA_964497185.1 uncultured Bdellovibrionales bacterium
TCTCTATCTCAAATGCTTGTTGTTACTTTTTTTATATGGCGCGCCCGACAGGATTAGGCCAGTATTTCCGCTGGCTTACGCCAGCAAAAATCTGGCATAAGCTGCGTGCTAACTCGCTTTGCTCGAAGCACGGCTAAAACCTGTTCAGGCTCGAATCACTACCCGATCTTCAAATCTCTATCTCAAATGCTTGTTGTTACTTTTTTTATATGGCGCGCCCGACAGGATTCGAACCTGTGACCCACAGCTTAGAAGGCTGTTGCTCTATCCAGCTGAGCTACGGGCGCTTTTTAAGAGTTCTTTCTATATCCTTCTACTGTATGCAGCTCAAGTATAGATTGTAAAAAGCTGGATCGATATGGAGGTCTCGCAAGCTCGACCCTTATATGGCTGCTCGCGCTGTGCGAAAGCAATGCTTTCGCTAGTCTAAAGCGCTCACGATAGCTGAGCTACGGGCGCTTTTTAAGAGTTCTTTCTATATCCTTCTACTGTATGCAGCTCAAGTATAGATTGTAAAAAGCTGGATTCACATGAAACTGAACAGACAAGCGGAAACAAGCTTGTCCTATGCTACAAAATCGTATAAAAGCATCATTCATCTTCTATATGGTGGGTATAGCTCAGTTGGTTAGAGCGCTTGGTTGTCTCGTGAGCAGCCAAAATCCACCCAAAGCGAAAGCTTTGGAGGATGCGAGCAGCAGTATATAAACATCGCGAAGCGATTCCAGGGGTCACAACCTTGGCGTACGATGAAAAATAAGGCTTCAAACACACATCTATATGGTGGGTATAGCTCAGTTGGTTAGAGCGCTTGGTTGTGACCCAAGAGGTCGCGGGTTCAAATCCCGTTACTCACCCCATTCAAAGCACGTAAAATCAATATACGTAAAGACTCGATATAGAGCTCTAATTATTTGAACACGCAAAGGGTTTTAGAAACTGTAGGGAGCATAGCGACCGTACAGATTCTTATGTCTAGATTTTTCCTTACCAAAGGACAGGGAAAATCTGACCAAATCCCGTTACTCACCCCATCCTCGTTTGCAACTCATTGTTTCGTGCGTGTCGATATAAACTTTGAAGATCAATCTAGGATTTGAACAACGTTCATCTGTTTGTTGTGTCGTTCTCGCTCCATGGCGTTACTCACTTTGGTATTGGATTTTATTTTTTAAAGTTTACAATTTCCGTGATGATTGAAGCCAGCTCTTCCGTTTTGGAAAAAAATGGGGAATGATCTGTGTCTAATTCGTAAACTCTCTCACATGATTGTTGAGTGATCGTAAAATCTTGAAAACTCGGAAGTAATGCTCGGTCTTGCAGGCATTTTATATAGTACTTTGGTATTTTCCCATAAAGCCCATCTGTCAGTCGCACTTTTTCTTCCAAAGGAGCTTTGGCTTGCCAGCAAACATTTTTTTTCGCAAAAGCTACCTGTTCTGGTGTACAAAGATGGTAAAAAGATTCTTGAATTCCTTGTGGCGAAACTCTGAAACTTTTACGATCTGGACCAAAGAGAAGATGTTTGCTTACAGCAGATCCTTTATTTTGATCTCTCATCTGACTCCAGCTTTCTCCATCTTGAAGAAGAACAGAAGCCACGTAAATCAGCTTCAACACTTTTTCCGCATGCCTCTGTGCAACACTACTTGCAACCATACCTCCCATACTATGACCAACCAAAATGACAGGCTTTTTTTCTGCTTTAATGATGTCTTCTACCGAAGTAATATACGCCTCTAGTGAAACCTTTTCTAAGGGTGTTTCGTCTTGCCCATGCCCTGGAAGATCTTTGGCAATACATCGAAAGCCACGCATTTTTAAGGATAGCAAGAGTTCTTTCCAGCACCATGCTCCATGCCAAGCTCCATGGATAAAAATAATGCAATAATCTTTCATTGATTCGCTATTTTTCAAAATAGAAATGTGTTCATGCAGCCAACAGCTCTGCCGAAAGCGTGACGGGTTCCTGAGATGGTTGCTTTGGCTCTTCTAAATCTTCATACAGTTCTTTAAAAGCTTTTGGCTTGGCTTTGAGCTGGTTAATGATGAAGAGTCGAATGTCTTTCTCTGTGGTCCAGTTCATATTGGTTGCTTTCTTGTTGAAAGCCTCCCATTTCATGACAGCTTGATAGGACTTTTGACCAAAGCGATCTGAAAACTGTGTAAGTGTTTTTTGAAAATGCTGGCGAATAAACTTTACCTCGGCACCTGTGAGCCGAGCTGGTTTGCAGGCAAGTGCATGAAGAACACACTTTGCATAAATCTTGTAATTAATATCAGGAGTTTGAACGCCACGAACTTCAATCATGGGTGGATTGAGAAGTACAACAGGAAAGCCAAAACCTTCATCGATCCATGTTTTGATTTTTTTTGTCTTTTTGCTCATGTTTTTTCGCTCTCTTCATTACTTCGTCAAATCAATAGCTGTAATAATCAGCATCTTATTTTCAAAAGATACGATAATGCGTAATTCACGCTCATCAATGGTTTTACCTCGTATGGCATAGTTCCAAACTTGGTAAAATTCATCCAGTGTATCCTTTTTCTTTTCATGCCACCCAGTTTCGAGCACATACTCCATCTCACTACGTAAGATTTTGCGCTGGCTTTTTCGCAAAGTCGCATGGGTCGTATCCAAGTAGTCACCTTTTTCAGCCGCGCGCCTCACTTTGGCAAGTAGGGCTGTTGAGGTAAGTTTTTGGATGCTTTTCTTCATTATAACTCAGTTATATATCGTCAATCAAGGTTAAAATATATTTTAAATTTAATAACTTAAAATAGGTATGATGACGTGTAGATGTCATATTGATCGACTTACCATACATGAAATGGGTATTTTGGTGGAAGATTTTACCCAATTGATGTGCTCAAGCAGCTCTATCTTTTGGTTCACAAATAAGTCTTGTAAGTGACCCCTTTCAAATCACTATGTGTTCAAAATCATTGACCTGATAAAAAATGATAGACCTCTTGTTGGCCTTTATTTAAGACTCCAAAGCGTAAATCGTGGCCAACTTCTCAAAACTAGCCTTACGAAGTGTATTGTCATAACAATTGCTCACCAACATCACTTCATCCACATTGTACGATTGGACCAATGCATCCACTTGGTCTTTGCATTCTTGGGGGGATCCCAAGATCATATTGGCCATTCGTTTTTCAAAAGTCTCTCTTGAAACATCAGATATGCTTTCCAAGTCAAAACTTTCTGGGTTTTTGTATTTGAAGGAACGATCGCCAGGGTTGTTTTGCAAATCAACATGCAGCATCGCATCGGATAAAGCGATTTTTTTGGCTTCTGCTTGATTGTCTGCACACACAATGTTTAGCGCCAGCATCGCATACGGTTTGTCCAAATATGCAGAGGGCACAAATTCTGATTGGTAGGCATGGATGATGCCTGGGTTTTTATGGCTGGTGCCTGGAAAAATACCATGGATGTATGGCAATCCATGCTTTGCCGCCAGCAATGCGCTCGTTTTTTTTGTACCCGAAATCCAAAAATCGATTGTGGGAACTGTATGGTCCACCATGGCATACTCCATTGGCCTGCTTTGAGAGTCGAATGCCCTTAGAAGCTTAACCAATTTTTGTTCGTAATATTCATTTTTAGCATGAACAGGGTTGGGAAATGCCATCTCGGTGATACAGTCTTGATCTGGACCCAAGTCGCGGCCGATGCCAATGTCGATCCTGGGTCCGTGCAGGGATGACAATACAGATACGATTTCTGCAACCTTGTATGGGCTGTAGTGATTCAGTAAAATGCTGCCGCTACCAAGTCTGATTTTGGACGTCTGAGAAGCTACGCTCGCGATCATAACCTCTGGAGAAAAGCCTGCAAATCCACCCATGGCATGTTGTTCAGCAAACCAGAACCGATGAAAACCCAATTGTTCACAGGCTTGGACGAGCTTCACTGTATTTTTCAAGGCATGGGCGATGCCTTCTCCTTCTCTAACAGGGCTTTGATCTAGAACACTGATTTTGAATGGTTGCATGGTTATATTTTTTATACCATATTATCGTACGCAGTCATGTTGGGTATCCGATTGATTAGAAATTAAATAATGTGGGGTCCATTACCGGAATCGTAATGGATTGATTGCGATTCCGGTATTGGCCCCCAGATTTATATAAAAAGCTCGTTGCCTTTCATTTGCGGCACCTATCGTTGGATATGCGCTGGCTATCGGAGGTAAGATTTATTCAGGGGTGGTTTTTCGTACATTTGGGTTGAACCCACAGCAATGGTGATGATGATTCCCCCGATCAGATTTTGCCATCTGTACAACAAAAGGAGAAAGATTATGTCAAAAGGAGACGTCAAAAATCCATCCACCGATGGACGTGTAAAAGGGAATAACCCAAAATCTTCAGGTCGTGGTGGCAACACAACACCTGAAAACCAACATACCAAAGGCCGCGGCCCATCCAAAAGCCAAAGCTCTCCAGGCCGTGGTGGCAACACCAAACCTGAAAACCAACACACGCGCAATTCTTAAACTGCGCTTTGTGGCCATAAGCCCAATGGGAGAGTGATCTCACCCATTGGGTGATGGTTTTGCCCTCATCTACTTTTCTTCATAAATTTCCTTACTCCTTACTCATTTTGATACACCACCACCGAATTACGGGTTTGTTTGGCCTGATACATCGCCTGATCGGCTTTTTCATACATGGTGGCATAACTTAAATTTTCAGTGATCTGGCTGGCGTGTACAACCCCAATGCTGACCGTCATGGGTGAGCCTTGGGCAGAGGCATGTTCAAAAGGGTATTGCACCACGGCGTGGCGCACTTTTTCGGCAATGTTAAAAGCCGCTTCCATGGGGGCCATATCGACAAATATCCCGAACTCTTCCCCACCCAGCCGTGCCAAGGTGTCTTCACTTCGAATTTGATTTTGTACACATCTTGCAAAATCAATCAGCATGCGATCTCCCGCGGGGTGGCCGTGCGCATCATTGTATTGTTTAAAATGGTCAATGTCTAAAATCAGCAGTGCAGACTGGGGCGTCGTGTTTTGTTGGAGGGCGTGATCTACCCTGATCGCAAAAGATTCGTGATTGTACAAGCCGGTCATGGGATCGAGTTTGACTTTTTCTTGTAGCACTTTTTTCTCACGCTGATCTTTCAGGGCTTGGGTGTGTTCTCGTGCCAACATCATGCTTAGGCTCAGGATGTACAAGGTAAAACCATACGGTGAAATTTTAATCAGTCCTGGATCCATGTATTGCTGGTACAGATCAAAAACCATGCAAAATACCATGACACCGTAGGATAAGAACATGGCCGAATACAACCAATCGCGGTGCTTAAGGAGCAAACGAATGTTGACATACCCTGCATACAAAAACAAAGGCATGAACACCATCAACCAGAAGAAATGAATGGAAACCAAAGCCAGTTTGTTGGAGCCTCTTAGGGCCAGAGCAAATACCAAAGCTCCCACGACCACAGCACGCAATATTTGATGCACGGTTTGAGAAACGCGCAATTGGGTGTGTTGAAAAAAGAGAAAAATGCAGTAACCGGACAACACCGAAGACACATAATGCAATTTTACCGTAAACCACCAGGCAATGCCCATGTAACTTTGGATAAAAGACATGGAAAGGATAAACAGCGCAAGAGAAATGCTTAACAAAGAAAAGTAAATAAATTTTTCATCCAGCTTGTAAAAAAACCAAACCAAAGCATGATACAGCGCCAAAAAAATCAATGAGATGGCAAAAGCAAACGGCAAAAAAGTTCGGAAAAAATTGTATATGGCTTTTTGATGAAACGCGCTGACACTGTTTTCAACTGCTGGTTTTTGATACACCACCCCACCCGCAAACGGGCCGACATGATTCACCCATATTTTTACGGTATGTTTTCCAATTCTTGAAAATGCTTTGGGTAGATCATAGGTGCGCCAATCGTGCACACCGATTTCGGCAGACCGTCCATACTGCGTTTGTCCGATGTATTCAGCGCCGATCCACACTTGATCTTGATCGCCAATGGGCCCCAAATTCAGCACCAGCGCCTCACGGGTAAGGTCCTGGTGCATGGTGTAAGTGCCAAAGTATGTGTATTGAACCCCTTCCAACCGATTGGAAGCATCCAATGGTTTGGGTGTCCCCGTTTTTTTGCATGACGGTTGACTGGGATGGTCAACCAGGCCTTTGCATAAAATCCAGTTTTCAATGGCAATTTTTGTGGTGGGCTGCGGGCCACAAGCATGCAGGCCAAGGACACATAACAAAAGCAATATCCATCTTATTTTCTGATTGCGTATTGTAGGAAGAAAGAAACCCATCATCTCATGTGTTTAAGTAAAGGATGTCGTGAGAAAATACAATGTTTCAAGATGCTTCATGACGCCTAGTATTGGATGGTTTGCCACTCAATTTGATTTTCTAAGCGGTTTTCTGGCAAGAGCTGAAAGTCATAGCGAGACAATTCTTGGCCGGTCTGTGTTACCAACCGCACGCGCCAATGGCCTGGCTGGTGATGCTCTTTGTAGGTATAACCTCGAAAACCTTCCTGCCGGCCTCCTTGGATATGAATGGGGATTTGGTCGGTTTGCTGCCATTGATCATTTATGTCTTTTAGCAACCATTGAACGTGCATGGTGTGTTCAAAATCGGTGGGTGCGAAAACGCCCGCAAAAAAGTAAATTTTTTCTCCTGAATTGGCATACACTTTTGGATCAGCCCATACCCGCCACCAGGTCTGAGGTGCTTTGCTGGTAAGAATATAACGGTCGTTTTGTTTATCCACATCGTGATAAATGCCCATGGTTAATGTTGCCATCGGTACAGGCGGAATCCATTTCATCGCATACAACCCCACCAACAAAAGCGGCACCACCACCCCCGCCCACACTTTGGGTTCTTTTAAAATTTTTTTGGACTCGACACGATGAAAAAACCATTTCATCCAGCCAAAATACATCAGAACCGAAGCAAACATGGACAACGCAAACACCCAACTGGCCATCCGCCCCAGCAAAATGGGCAGCACATAGATAAGATAAGAGGAAATACAAAGACTCATCATCCAAAAACGGATGGGAAATCGACTTCGATCCAGCCCTTTTTTTTCATTGAGAAAAAGCAGCACCACCAAAGTGATAAAAAAGAAGTTAAGCGCAACGTCCGATGTGCTCTTAAAATAAAAAATGGTATACGCGCTGAGCAAAGTGCCCATTAAAAATTGCAATACGAGTTCGTGGTACACCCAAAGATTTGCCAACCACGGCCGCCATGTAAGCATTTTGGCTTGCCGTCGGTGTTCAAGGGTTAGTATGCCCATCAAAAGCAAAAGTAGGATTAATTGATGCAACAAAGAGAAGGTTTGATCGATGCGGCCCAACGTGACCAAATCAAATAAAAAACCACCCATAAACGCAGCCATGGACAAGATGGGTTCGTGGGCCATGACCCACGCCTTTGTTTTTTCAATTGAAATTTGCATCAAAGCCAGTCGTATACAAGGTTCTTCAATCTTTGTACACTCGCGTGACGTTGGCAAACGGAAAATCAATTTTTGCGTTATGCTGTGCTGCCCACCATTGCATCGTGGCTTGTGAAAAAAAAGATACATGGGTGAGGTCACGGTGATAGTGAGATGATTCAAAATCTTGAGAATCCTCAAACATCAGGGTCATAATCACACTAACGCCCCCGTGACGGACCCGTTGCCATAATTTATCCAGTTCTGCTTTTACATCATGAAAATGTTCCACCACTTCGGTGCAGGTTACAAACGCATAGTCCGCTTGAAGATTTGTTTGATCAGGCTGATAAATCGGATCATAAAGATCCACTTCATACCCTCTTTCCGCCAGCATGACAGATAAGGTGGGCCCAGGTCCACATCCGTAGTCCAGTCCCTTCGCGCCGTTTGGAAGGTTTAAATCCAATACAGCTTGCATCGCTGGTTTGAGAAAATGGCGATACCCTTGGTCTTCAGGGCTGTTTTGGTGCTGATCGTATTTCTTTTTTTCTTCTTCTTGATTGGGCAATTGAGCCCGATCCATAAAGATCAATCGACACACGCCGCATTGAAAGTAGTGATGCCCATGGAGGGTAATCAAATGATGGCAATCTGCCTGGCGGCATAACGGACACGTTTGATTCATTGGCCTGCCATCATCACATCGCTGCCAGCGCGGCCATCGCGCAACACACCCACCACCAGTGTTTGGTTCCCCAGTGTTTCATCCAGTGTAAATTCGTTGGACAAGTCAGGTTCGGTGCGTGAAAACGATAAAAAACCGCCGTACACAAACCAAGTCATTAAATATTCTTCCGTGCGTTCAACGGTTTGGCCCTGATCGTTCAACCGCTCGTATTTTTGAGGAGGCGTGTTTGGATCAATGGTAAAATCAATTTGGGCACCATCGGGAATGCCATCGGATGAGACTTGGCCGTTAATCAATATGGTTTCAATGATGGGATTGGTATCTTGCTGCGAATTGGTGGAGAGGCGAACTCGTTTAAAACTTCGAAACACTTCTGTGCCCGCCTCAAACTCACAAACAATCAAATAGTCTACACCCTCCTCTTGCTGAGCTTGTGGCAAACCGGCCAAGAGATCCGCTGGAATGGTAATGTCAACGCTGGGCATGGCGCCAGTGTACAAAGAGCTTTCTAAATTTTCTGTGTTGTAATCGGCGTAATCAATGGTTTGAGTGGTGGGATTGTCAGCGTCACATTGTGGCTCAATGCCCAAGCCAATGCCAGGATCCAAGCATCCACGAATGTTGACCGTGAGGGTTCGGCCTTGGGCTTCGATGTCGCTGATCCATGGTGTAAGCGAAACGGTGTTTTCCTGGGTGGCATCCACTTCGGGCTGATCAATAACCAATGCCATCAAGCGAAATGGGCCCAATTGAAAAAAATCAATTTCCACCCGGTCGCATCCAAAAAATGCGATAAGGCAGATTAAAAGGGGCCATAGCAGAAGCTTTTTCATTAAAATTCTCCTTTCACGCCAAAAGTTGGCAGGATGGGCAATCCACCTTCAACGGTACGGCTGCTGTAATCAAATGCGTAATCGTAGGAAGAGCCGTTGTTGCGATTGGTGATGTTTTGAACGTCCACATACAGCGACAAAATCCATCGGTTGTAAACCCATTTTCGATCCAGGCGCAGATCCACTTGCAAAAAGTTGGGCAACTGATCGCTGTTTTCTTCGCCTTCAATGGGAAGATATACATCGTTGTCCAAATCATAGTATGCGCGTAAAAAAGGCGTTTCACGTCTGCCAGAGATAAAACGAACGCGACTGGACAGCTCCCATTGACCAAATTGGTATCGGCCCCGAATGTTTAAATTGTGGCGCTGATCACCGTCGGTGGGGTAATAGCCAGTGCCGGGCTCTTTGCGCCTTGACCACAAAAGTGTGTAAGCCGCCGCGCCTTGAAAATTTCCTTTTTTATACTGAATGGATGTCTGACCCCCCACCGCATATCCCTGGCCCTCATTGGTGTAGCGCAATGGCACCTGCTGACCATCGCGTGTAACCAACTCGTTGGTGTCCACCACGACGTTTTGATCGTCTCGAACAAAAGCGGTTACATCACCCCAAAAACCATCGCCCTGAACTTTGCGCTGGTCAAAAAAAGCGGTCAGCGCATAATGATAGGACCGTACATCGTTTAGTTCGGGGTTACCAAACGATGCTTCCACTTCAGGCGCTTGCGGGGTTTGATAATACACCCCCGTGGCTGCACGCAATTTCCACACTTTGTTGAGTGTTCGGGTGATTTCAATTCGCGGCGATATTCTTACGTTTTCTGTAAGCTCAGAGTAGTCCAAACGGGCATTGGGTGAAATCAACCAGCGCGCTTGTTTGTCCTGAATGTTCAATCGAACGTACGAACCGTAATCCCAAAATTTTTCCTGAATCCGTTTGGTGATAATATCTCTTAAGGCCCCGGGCACGGCGTCCGAATCCTCAGAGTTGGGAAAAGTGCCTGCGGGAACATTCAGGTCTGCATCGAAATCGGTGTAGACAGTGTCAAGCCCCACAATGCTTGTAAATTGAGGGTGCCAGTCGTGCTGCCATTCTGAACGAAACGTGGGCTGATAAATGGTGGCGTCAAAAAAGAAGTCATCAATTTTTTGATCAATGTAATCAATGCCGTGGGCCATGGAAAATTCGAATCGATCGTTTTCGCCATCGGTGTATCGAATGCGCGGAATAAACCGAAAAAATGAAGTTTTAAACGCAATGTCCCCTCGAATCAGCGGATCTTCGCTGTCTTTAACCCGCAAACGAAGCTGATCTTTGGCACCAAAGCCAAGCAGATCAAATTTCCAGCGGTCATTGATTTGCCACTGATAGTTGCCTTGCAAATCATAAAATTGCGGCACCTGGTTAAACGTGACGTTGTCATCCTCACTGGTCACCAAATTAAATACCGGACCAATGTAACTGACCCGGCCCCCCAGTGAAAATGTATGCTTTTTGTCCTGATCGATCGGGCCTTGCACCAAGGCTGCGGATGTAAGCAAATCGACATACGCCAGGGCATGGATCCGATCCGACGCGGGTGCCTTGGTGGTTAAGTTAATATTACCTGCAATGGTACGACCATACTCGGATCCAAAACCCGCCGTTAACAAATCCACCGAGCCGATAAAGTCGGGAATAA
This sequence comes from uncultured Bdellovibrionales bacterium, assembly GCA_964497185.1. Classification (GTDB taxonomy): domain Bacteria; phylum Bdellovibrionota_G; class JALEGL01; order JALEGL01; family JAGRMV01; genus CAZCBX01. The sequence goes on from CAZCBX010000006.1 coordinate 10,658, forward strand.
AGATAGAAGAGAAACCCAAGCTATGAAAAATGAGCGGCACTTCATGACCATTGACGTAAAAACGCGTGTCTTCGGGATCTGCCCCTTGCAAGATAATGCCGCCTTCATTGGAAAAAGACCCAAAGCCCGGCTCATTTTCCAAGGCAATGATGGGATCTCCACGTGAGCCCACGGCGTTGATAAAATCCTCTTGCGCAATGGTTCGCTTGGATCCATCCCGATCCAAATATTCAGTCACCACGGTTCGATAATTTTGTTGCCCTGCAGGCATCACGTACACTGTAAAAGATGCATCGCTGGCTATGTCTTTTTTAACATCCAATCGCTCATAGCCGGCAATATTCACCACCCATTGCAGATCACCGCAGGGTAAACCTTCAAAAGTCGCCACAGCGTTTTCATCGGTCACCGCTTTTACACCATCGGGTAGCCAATACACGTTGACTGAAGGCAAGGGTTTGCGCGTGCCTTTTTCCAATACTTCGATGTCTACGTCGCATGTGGGCGATGGTGCCTTGGGTGTTTGCTGTTGAATGCCTTGGGTGGCATCTGGTGGCAAAATCAGCGGCTGGGTTTCTTCTTGCGCGAAACAAAAAAGAGGCATGGCCACGCTTAGGAAAAATTTGATGCCGTTACTGTACTTGAAAAGCGTATTCATACCTTATCTCCGTCGGCACTGGCTGACCGTCAATGATGGCTGGTTCAAACAAAAAGCCCATCATGGCTTTTTTGGCTATGTCACCCATACCATAACCTGGGTCATTTAACACCGTCGCGCGCCGCACCTTGCCTTTTTCATCAATGTATATGTTTAACACCACCGTGCTTTCAAACACGCCCTGTTTTTTTGCCTGTGGTGGGACTTCGGACAGCACGCTTTTAATCAACAAAGGCATTTGAGACACCAAGTACTCTGGTTTGGGCGCGGGCAGAGGCGAGTCATCGGTTAGTTTTTTGTCATCCACCTCTTTGGTTAAGGTGTTGCCTTTTTTTACGGTTACGTTCGAAGGTCCTGCATCGGCTGTGACGGCGTCTTTTTGCAGCCCAAAAACACGCTCAACGGGTTTTTCAGGCTCTGGCGCAGGCGCACGACGCTTGGTTTGTATCTCTTGCACTTTGGGCTCTGTCTTTACAGGCGCGGGCGGTTTGGGAGGCGCAACTTCCATCACTTCAAACTCAACCAACGTTTCTGTAGATCGGTCATCACCACCTGTGATCCACGTAGACACGGCCACCAAGCCCACCACCAAGACATGCATCATGATGGATTGAAGCCAATGCAAGGTGCTCCGAGCCACCGTTATTCCTCTTCAGGTGAAACCACTTGAAACGCAAACCGAACAATTCCCACCTGTCGAATTGCATCCATGGCTTGCACCACAGCTTCATGCCGTGAATCAAGGTCGGCTGCAAAAATTACTTGTGTTTGTTGGTCTTTTTCAAAAGCTTGCCGAGCCTGTGCTTTGAGCCCTTGTAAAGTTGTAAGCGACCCATTAAGCAAATACTGACCTTGGGCCGTAATGGCCACAGCCAACGTATTGCTTTCGAGGGTATCGGAGGTGCTGGCTTTGGGCAGATCAACTTTTAACGCCTGTTGCACCATCATGGGTGCTGTAACCATAAAAATAACCAACAACACCAGCACAACATCCACAAAGGGGGTGATGTTGATGTCAAAAATTCCATCTTGCTCTTGCGGTGAACCCATGGCCATGGTGCTATTCCGACAATGTGTTTTGATAGGTGTTTTTCATGGCCGTTAACCGATTCCATACCTCTTTGCGCTTGCGGTTAAAATGGTTAAACGCCAACACCGCAGGAATCGCCACAGCCAAACCCATGGCTGTCAAAATCAACGCTTCGGCCAACATAAACATAATTTTGTTTGTATTTTGCGAGTTCATGGACAAATCGCCAAACGCATTGATGATCCCCAATACCGTCCCCAATAACCCAATGAAAGGAGCCGTTGCGCCCAATGAACCCAACACAGACAGTCCTTTTTCCAAATGTTTGTTTTCCTGTGCATGAAACGTTTCAAACGCACGGTCCACCGCCATGGGTTGACGGTGTTTGTTTAAAAAAGCATAGGCCCGATGCCAAAAACCTTCTCCGCGCACTTGGCCTCGCAAATGCTCATCCCAATTGCTTTCTGGTAGGTCATCCAGCAATTGGCGATAAAACGAACGTCGTTCCAACATAATTTGAATGGACCAAATCGATAAACCAACCAACAACAATAAAATGATACGGGCCGCCCACTCAACGACAATCATCCATACTGGCATGTTCACTCCTTTTTGTTTGCTTCATTGCAAGGGCTTTAAACTTAGAACCCTATGGTTGCATCCTGCACCTTGGCTTGGGTTTGTACAATAAGAACACGCACCCGCCTATTTTTTTTACCCCAAAAGCACAAAGCCCCGAAACAGTATGTTCGGGGCTTTGTGAAGATCAAAAAGATCACTGAAAAGAGAATCATTTACGCTTTACGCATAGAATAATACTCAGTGACCAAGTTGCTAAAGAATTCAAATGGCACAGCTTCCAAACCGGGCACACTTGTAATCTTGCCCACTTCCATACCATCTTGCACTTCTTTGTTGATGTGCGGTGGCGTATCCATGCGTGGGTTGTCTTTGGCATGCATATAGCTTTGGTGGGTGTAGCCTTTTTCTTTCAAAGACACCACATCGCCGACTTCACAAACAAATGAAGGAATGTCGACGCGTTTGCCATTAACTTTTACAAAACCATGACCAATGAGCTGACGGGCTGCACGGATGCTGGGCGCAAAATTCATGCGAAAAATCACATTGTCCAAACGACGCTCCAAAAGACCAGCCAACGTCTCAATCCAGTTGGCGCTGCTGCCTTCTTTGGATTGGCGAATAAAACGAAGAAGCTGTTTTTCACGCAAGCTGTAGTTTTGACAAAGTTTTTGTTTTTCTTCGATCTGAAGACCAAAGTTGGTCAATTTGCGACGGCGATTGCCATGCTGACCAGGGGGATAAGGGCGACGCTCTAATGCACCAGCTTTACCCAAGCCTGGAAGTTCAACGCCAAGACGACGCTGAGTTTTAAAACGAGGTTTTACAATTGATTTACTCATATTTTTTCCAATAACAATAAATTTAAAATTAGTTCAATGTCGTTAAAACAGTGCGCATACATACCACTTTGACCAAAAAAAATCAACACTTGAATCCCACCTAACATCATAAATTATGACAGTGAAATGTAGGGATTTCGCCATAAGCCAGGGGCTTTTAGTCAATATTGAGCAAAAAATCTAATTATATTAACAACTAATACCTACACACCCCGTTTTACATCACAGTGAGACCATTTTTTTAAGCCAATAATTATAATGCGACGAGTTATTTTGTTCTAGCATTGAGCAGATGATATTGCTATGAACAATGAATATTTAGAAATCAACAGGGGGAAAATATGATTCGATTCATCACCGTGGCCACCATGCTTGTGGCAGTATTTCAAACCACACACGCTTACGGCCTAAACGAAACCGAAAAAAAAGCGTTGTATGAATGTCGATGTCAAGACATTGAAAGTGCATGCGAAAAATTTCAAGATACATCTTTGGTTCATAAATACCTATACTCCACCCACTATGTAAGCAGCACATGTAAACCCTTCTACACCGAAGCCTTCTTGAACAAAAGTATACTCCTCAACGTATTTCACCCTGATTATACACTCATGCTTGAAACCCTTGCAGAGTCAGAGTTGATCACCGAAATTGAGGAAAATGCCATCAAAGAAAACACCACCACCCGCACCCGCGCCATTCTAAACCCAACCATCCCCAACGCCCTACAACAAACCCACCAACTCCTCCAAGAAACTCTATAAAAGAAAAGGACTCGGATGCCCGAGTCCTTTTCTTTAACCACTCGATCGTTATCAGCATCTGCCAAGCAGATGCATCCAAGGAAAACTCGTGTTTTCCCTCTGACAAAAAAACGCGGTTTTTTGCCATTCACCCTTTTGCGAAAAACAAACAGAACTCGTTCATCGAGTTCTGTCCATAAAACCAAGCTCTTGCTCAGCCAGAAATATGAACATCATAATAGAAGGGCGCGGGGGCAGAGGCTTTGGCAAATAAAGCGCAGCAAAGCGAGCCATTGCCAAAGCCTCTGCCCCCGCGCCTCGGATCTTGATATAAAACCCTGTTAAGATCCTTTACGAATCACACTCCGATGATTCGCCCGAAGTTCCCGTTTCCGAATCCGAACATTCTTCGGCGTCACCTCAATCCATTCATCATCATCAATCCATTCAATGGTCTCTTCCAGTGAAAGGGAGCGGATGCCCGATAAACGAACCAAAATTTCCGCATGCGCCGCGCGCATGTTGTCGAGTTTTTTCTCTTTGCAGATGTTTACATTTAAATCGTTGTCGCGGATGTGCTGGCCCACCACCATGCCTTCGTATACAGCGGTTCCAGGTCCGGCAAAGAAAATACCGCGATCTTCCAAATGAAGCATGGCGTATTCAATCATTTTGCCTTCGCGGTCGGCCACCAACGCCCCGTTGGTTCGATGCAAAAACTCGCCACGCGAAGGCTCATAACCTTTGAGCTGAGAGCTCATCAATCCTTCACCTTTGGTCACGGTTAAAAATTTAGATCGTGTGCCCAAAAGCCCTTTGGTTGGAATATCAAACACCAAACGAATGCGCTGTTTGCCTTCACTGCCGGTGCCAAACGGTTCGTAGCTTTGCATAATCCCTTTTCGCTTTTGGAACAATTGAGAAACATCGCCCATGCATTCTTCTGGAATATCCATGATCACGGTTTCGATCGGCTCCAACTTTTGGCCCTGCTCATTGGTTTGCGTCATTACCACAGGCTTGGCCACCATAAATTCCAAACCTTCTCGGCGCATTTGTTCAATCAAAATGGCCAACTGCAATTCGCCTCGGGCCAACACGCGAAATTGATCGGGCTGATCGGTGTCTTCAAATTGAAGCGCCACATTCTCACGAATTTCACGCTGCAGTCGCTCGCGCAATTTTCTCGATTGAACGGCTTCCCCTTCTTTGCCTGAAAAAGGCGACGTGTTCACCGAAAAAATCATGGCCAGGGTTGGTTTTTCAACGCTAATGCGTTTAATCACCGGTACGGACTCGTTTTCGGCCAAAGTATCACCGATTTTAAACTTTTCAGTGCCTGCGATAATGCCGATGTCGCCGGCTGGCAAAACAGGCACTTCCACCTGTTGCAAGCCTTGATAGGTCATCACTTGAGACACCATAAACGTATCTTTGGTGAGCTGCTCTTGCTCATCAATGCCGTGGCGGATCAGACGCATGCCTTTTTTCACCTCACCACTGCTCACCCGTCCAATGGCCAAAGCCCCGACGTATTCGGAATAAGATAAATTGGAAATCAACATTTGAAACCCACCCTCATCTTGAACGCGGGGTGCTGGCACTTTTTCTAAAATGGTATCGAACAAAGATTTTAAATCGCCTGGTTTTTCACCCGATAGATGCGCTGGAATATCGGCATCATCCAATGTGCACCATCCATCACGGCCACACGCGTACAAAATTGGAAAATCGGTTTGTTCTTCGGATGCGCCCAATTCGATAAATAGATCAAAAATTTCATTCACAACTTCTTGAATGCGATCGGTGCCTTGCACCTCTGGACGGTCCACTTTATTAATCACCAAGATAACGGTTAAGTTTTGCTCAATGGCTTTTTGAAGAACAAAGCGCGTTTGGGGCAGTGCGCCCTCGGCAGCATCCACCAGCAGCACAGCGCCATCAACCATGTTCATGATCCGCTCCACCTCACCACCAAAGTCGGCATGGCCCGGGGTGTCCACGATGTTGATTTTGGTATCACCCACAATCACGGCCGTATTTTTGGCCATGATGGTGATGCCACGCTCGCGCTCTAGATCCATCGAATCCATGACTCGTTCTTCTACGGTTTGATGCGATGAAAAGGTACCAGCCTGTTTTAAAAGAAAATCAACCAGGGTGGTTTTGCCGTGGTCAACGTGCGCAATAATACTGACGTTTCGAATATTCATAGGGGCCCGCTTTTACATGGGTTTGAGCATTGCAGCAAGAGATAATGGGATCAAACGATGTGGGTCGAAGTTTTTTATTAAAACCTCTGTTTAAGGGGGTATGACGCTTAAATTCAGGATTAGAGTGTAGGGGCCTGAGGGGTACCGTATGGGCTAGTCCTCGCTTGCGCTGCGGAGACGCCCATACGGTACCCCTCAGGCTGGTACTTCTTCTTTGTTGTAGGTTGGGGAGAAGGTGATGAAGACAAACGCCAACGGCGTTTGTTTTCATATTTTATCTCACACCAAAACAGAATTCGATTTGCCAGTCAGCATATTGGGCTTGTGAGAGCGTCTCCGCAGCGCAAGCGAGGACTAGCGAGCACAAGCCCAATATGCTGAAAACGAAACGTCTTTGAAAGTTATAAAAAGTTCATCATCCTTCAACCCGCGCTCATTTACTTTTAAGCATAGATTCGTTATACCATCTACGGCTGTCGCGTTTAAGCGGTGGTCAACAAAAACATTGAAACCAACCAAGGGAGTAAACCGATGAAAGTCGTGAAAAAAACCAAAGAACACACCATTTACCAGAAACGCAATGGACGCTACGCTGTGCAAGGCAAAGATAAAAAATTTATCAATGGCCAAGACAAAGCAGAGATTCTAGCCAAAGGTAAATTTATCAAACTGGCCGAGCCCAAAAAAGCTGCCGAGCCAGAGGCCCCTGCTGAGGAAGCTGCCGAAGCCAAAGCAGACGATGCCGCACAAGCAAAGGCTGAAAGCAAAGAGGCCCCCGCAGAAGAAAACAAAGCTTAAACGCGTTGCAAAAAAAATCTTGATTTTTCAAGTCCTGTCGCTATGCTCAAAAGTATGAGAATGGCGATAGGGCTTGTTGTTTTGGGTGTATCTTTAACATTGTCTTTGCCGAGCATGGCGCAAATCTCTGACCCTCCTGAAGCCTTCGAGTTGACCGATGGTCAAAAGGCCATGACACTCACCCTCTCCCCCAATCCAGCCACCACGCAAGTTACCATTACCATCGACTGCCTGGATATGGTGCTTGAATCATTTGAAACCTCCGACAAAGATGCCGGGGTTTCCATTATTGATTTAGCCGGTTCAGAAATTACCTTTTTGCCTTTTTATGCGTTTGCACGCACAGAAAATCGATATGCGTATGAATGGCCTGTAAACGTAGATGAAGGGGTGTACTTGGTTCATGCTGTACTCGGAGAATATGTCCGAACCAAACGCCTGGTGGTCAAACGATAAATCCTTAAAAACCCCGAGGGTTTTCCTGCAAATACGCTTTTTCTTCCGTGCTGGAGCTTCTTCCAAGCACCTCATTGCGATGCGGAAAACGACCAAAACGCGCAATGACCTCGGCATGCTTTTTTTCAAACACACCATATTCTTTATTTGGCAGCGACTCGAAAAGGGGCATGGCTTGCTGATGCACTTTCAAGGACTCGCTGTGCATCATGGGCATGTATAAAAAGGCGCGTTGATCGGTGGATAATTGCTGATCGGCGCCCGAAGCGATGGCCTCTTGTGCCAACACCAACGCTGCCAGATCTTGAGCAAATGCCCTTGGGTCTTGACGAAAGAAATTTCTAGAAAATTGATCCAGCACGATGATCTCTGCCAATCGGCCTTGGGCAGTGGCGCGCCAACCAAATAGCTCACCTTTGGTAGCGGCTTGCCAGGTAGGAAAAAAGAGTGCGTTGAGTTTTTGATCAAAGCCATCGTCTTGCTTAAACCAATACGGTTGATGCGCTTGATCAAACCAAAAAGATAAAACGATGTGAGCATCCACCGGTGACATTTTATTTAAACTTATCCTTATCCCGCGCAATGGATCGGGCCGCTTCCTTGGTGATTTTACCAGCTTTGACATTTTTCATCAGGGCCATATCGAAGGACTGCATGCCTTCATTGATGCCCGTTTGAATCAAAGATTCGATTTGTTTGGTTTTGCCCTCACGCACGATGCTCGTCAGCGAACTGCTGCCAATAAGCACCTCTTGAATCGCGCAGCGGCCTTTGCCATCAGCTGTTTTTAACAAAAGTTGAGAAACCACACCCTGCAAAGAATCAGACAACATCGATCGTGCCTGTGGCTGTGCATCCGATGGAAATACATCAATGATCCGATCCACCGTTTCTGCCGCACCATTGGTGTGCAATGTGCCAAATACCAAAATACCCAGCTCAGCCGCGCTTAAGGCCAAACTAATGGTTTCATAATCACGCATCTCACCGACCAGAATCACATCGGGATCTTCCCGCGTGGCGGCTTTGAGCGCGCTGGCAAAGGACTTAGAATGATAATGAACCTCACGCTGGGTCAACAAACATCGCTTGGATGGGTGCACAAACTCAATTGGATCTTCGATGGTGATGATGTGCCCATCCAAATTCATGTTGATCTCATTGATGATGCAAGAAAGCGTGGTGGACTTACCACTACCGGTGGGGCCTGTGACCAGCACCAAACCTCGGCGCATTTGCGCAATTTTTTTCACGCCATCGGGAAAGCCCATTTCATCAATGGTTTTAATTTCTGTGGGAATGATCCGAAAAACGGCGCCGACGCCCCGATGGTCTCGGAATATATTGCCCCGAAAACGCGCCACACCTTCAACCGCGTAAGAAAAATCGACATCCCATACTTCTTTGTATTTTTCCACTTGGTCTTCGCGCATGACCTCAAACATCAACATTTCAAGTTGCTCATGTTTGAGTGGCTTGAGCGGAATGGGCACCAGCTCACCTTTGAGTCGAAGCAAAGGAGGAAACCCAACCGAAAGATGCAAATCCGATGCACCCTTTTCTTTCATTTTCACAAACAGTTGATCGAGTTTGGCCATTATGCTTCCACCTTGATGTTTTGCTGTTTGAATTCAGCCCGCAGCGCTTTGGGGTCTCTGGAGGTGCGCAGCGCATCTTTGGGCAGAATCTTTTCTTCACGACAAAGCTTGAGCAACGCCTCATTCAAATCTTGCATGCCGTGCGCCCGACCCATTTGCATGACCGAGGGAATTTGAAACGTTTTGCCATCACGGATTAAATTTTCCAGAGATAAATTGCTTAATAAAATTTCAGCTGCGAGGGTCATGCCCTTGCCGTCGGCTGAAGGCACCAGCTGTTGAGACACAACGCCTTTAAGCGAGCCCGCAAGCAGTGTGCGGATTTGGGAAACTTGTTTGGGCGGAAACGCGTCCACAATGCGGTCAATGGTTTTGTGCGCACTTTTGGTTTGCATGGTGCTCAATACCAAGTGACCGGTTTCGGCTGCACCAATGGCCAAATGCATGGTTTCAAGATCGCGCATCTCACCCACCAAAATAATATCTGGATCTTCTCGCAAGGCAGCGCGCATGGCAGCCGCAGTGGTTTTGGTATGCCCACCAACTTCTCGCTGATTGATGAGGCATTTGGATTTTGGGTAAAGGTACTCAATGGGATCTTCGATGGTGATAATGTGCTTGGACTCAACTTGGTTGATCATTTGAATGAGTGAGGCCATGGTGGTGGTTTTGCCACTTCGAATGGGGCCCGTTACCAAAACCATGCCCTGATGATGGTGCATCATTTCTTTGACGGTGTCGTTTAAGCCTAGATCTTCGGGTTTTGGAATGGTTTCGGAAATGTAGCGAAACACGCCGCCATATCCAAGGCGGGTAACGAAAATATTGCTTCGATAGCGACCCACACCCTCCAAATGATATGAAAAATCCAAGTCCCAATTTTCTTCAAACGCGGCTTTGTGGGCAGGCGAAAGAATGGAATCGATCATTTTTTTGATATCTTCCGAGGAGAAAGTGCTGCCCGGAATTTCTTTCAATACCCCACGCACACGCATCTTGGCAGGCATGCCTGGCGACAAGTGCAAATCCGAAGCAAACACCTTGGGCATTTGCTTAAATAGCTTTTCCATCATGCCATCAATCACTACTGAATATTGTAACCGCTTTCGGACAAAAATCAGCTTAATTTGTTAAAAACATTCAGTGATTCGAATCGGCGTGTAAAAATTGTCCATGCTCGAGAAAATGCTGCACCTGCTTGCGCACGTTCGAAAAATAACAAAAGCCTTCATGACACACGGGCAAAACGATGTGATCTTTTTCCCCCTTGACATGGGTGCTGTCCACCGAAACTTTGCCGTCATTGGGTTTGCCAATCCAATGGTCGCCCAATTTTTCAATGGGACGATCGCCGGCAATCACACCAAGCTCGTAATCGACTTGACCCAACAGGTTTTGCGTTTGCTGATTGTGGGTGGTTAACGCTTGGCCCGCGGGGCCAAAAATTTTGCGATAAAACCACACCCGATGAAGCTTATCGGCCACTTCACTGCCTTGATTGGGTGCGCCAAGCAGCACGACCCGCCCCAAATTGGGTGGACCATAGCGATGAATGTAGGCACGACAAATTAAGCCGCCAAGCGAATATCCCACAAAGTGGACGCGATCGGCTTTTTGGATTTCGCTCTTAATTTTTTTATCGATCCAGCTGGTTAGCGCCTGCAAATCCAACTTGGTGGACGGGTAAGAAATATTAAGGGTGTTGTATCCAAGTTTTTGAAGCATTCGTGCCACAGGCCAAACTTGGTATCGGGCGCCAACAATGCCGTGCAAAAGCACCACGGTCTCGGACTTGATTGAAGAAGTCATCATTTACATTCAGTATCCCACAGGCGACTGTTTTCTCAAAGATACAACGCTGGATAGTAGACAACTGTCTAGAGCTGATGCATCATAGGGTGTGCTCAAACTATTCAAAGCCGTCAAAGATTTTTTTATCGATATTAAATCCAACTATTGGTTTATTCCCGCGGTTATGTCGTTTGGCGCCATTGTGCTGACCTTTATCATGATCAAAATCGACCAGTGGGTGGGGCAAACTTTTTTACAAGATGTGCGGTTTCTTTATTTCAATCAACCCGATGGCGCCAGAGCGCTTTTGTCCACCATCGCCGGATCCATGATTACCGTGGCGGGTGTGACATTTTCCATGACACTGCTGACTGTATCTCACGCAAGCGCTCAAATAGGACCCCGAACCCTCTCAGGTTTCATGAATGACCGCGGCAACCAAATTACCTTGGGGACGTTTATTGCCACTTTTGTGTATTCGATTCTTATTTTGAGAACCATTCACGCCAGCATTGAGTCCAAACAGCAAGAATTTGCCGTCGATGGTTTTATTCCACACCTTTCAATTTTTATGGCCATTGTTTTGGCCTTGCTCAGTGTGTCGGTGTTGATTTACTTCATACACCATGTACCCAACATGATTAGCACCACTGCCACAGTGGCCCGCATTGGTGATGATCTAATTCGAAAAATAAATAGCATTTTCCCCGAAAACATTGGTGATCCCCAAAGTGCCAAAGCCCAGCAAATTCAATTGGCGTACAAACAATTTCAACAAAACCAAAAAGCCCTTTACGCCAAAGAAAATGGTTTCATGCGCTATGCCGATGGCGATCGTCTGATCGAAATCGCTGAGAAGTATCACGTCATCATCGAACTTGCCGCTCAACCCGGCCAATATCTTTTTCCTGATTTGCCGCTTGCTTATATAACGGACATCCCAGAAGAACGATGGGAAAAGGTATCCAAACAAGTTCGCGCCAATCTATTTTGGGGCACAGAACGATCAACCGAGCAAGATCTCTTTTTTCCATTGGATCTATTGGTTGAAATTGCTGCCAGAGCTTTATCGCCTGGCATCAATGACCCCCATACAGCCATGGAATGCATCAATCATTGGGTAACCGGACTGATCCTCCTTGGCAAACGAAGCATACCCAATCGCTTTCGAGTCGATAGCACAGAGCACCTTCGTTTGGTCATGCCCACCATTTCAAAGCAAAACTATGTCGATCGCTTTTGCGATAAAATGCGTCAGCATGTTTGTGTTGACACCACAACCACCGTTCACATGCTTGAAAAGTTAGTTCTTGCCCATCAGGTCTGCGATGATTCAACGTTAAAAAAACAAATTCAACAACAGGCGATGTTTTTACAAAAAGCGGCCCTTCTCCAGATAGAAGACCCACGCGACAAAGAAATTGTTGAACAGGCATCTCAATGCCTAACAAACAACCATGCCGCGGATGACCATGAAACTTAATGCCTTACACAAACCCGCACCCCACGCTTTTCTCTTTTCAACCACCGTCCAACAATTGTTTGCCTTGTGATGGACAAGTTTACAACCATGGTTGCATCATCCCTTCAAACCAGGCCAGTCTATACTTTGAAAAACTTTTATCTTCCATTGCGTGGCAGAATGACCACGTATTTCTCTATGGCAAACACCATGTAACGCAACGAAAAGTGGCTTGGTATGGCGAAGCCCCATTTGTTTACAAATATTCTGGCACGCACAAAAAAGCGCTGCCTTGGTCATCTGAACTGCTAGAAATCAAAAAAACCGTGGAAAAAACATGCCAAACCACCTTTAATTCTTGCCTGCTCAATCGATACGATCATGGCGCACAAGGCATGGGCTGGCACAGTGATGATGAGCGCACATTGATCCAACATGCACCCATTGCCTCTTTGAGTTTGGGTGCCACCCGCCATTTTGATTTTAAACACAAAACGACCAAACAAAAAATAAGATTATGGCTCGAACATGGCAGCCTCATCACCATGGAAGGCGAAACCCAACAACACTGGCAGCACAGCCTTCCAATTTCCAAAAAAATCAAACAGCCCCGAATCAATTTAACCTTTCGATGCATGAAACCCATGCCCTAGAAAACCGCTTAATTCGGCTACCGGCCAGTGCCTAAGCCGTGTGAAAGTACCGCTTTCACACGGAGCGAACAGTAAGGTAGGGTCGAGCTTGCGAGACCTCCACATCGATCCAGCTTCTTACAATCTATTATTGAGCCTCATTAAAAATGTGATATACGAGTATCTCAAAACACGGGTCATTAGCTCAGCTATCGCGAGCGCCTCAAACTTGTGAAAGCACTGCTTTCACATGGCGCGAGCAGTAAAATAGGCATGAGCTTGCGAATGCTCCACATCGATCCAGCTTTTTGTAGTTTAGCATTGAGTCAGATCAAGGTTGTGGTATGAAGTCTACTTCTAAACGGGTCATTAGCTCAGCTATCGTGAGCGCTTTAAACTAGCAAAAGCACTGCTTTTGTATAGCGCGAGCAGTAATATAGGGTCGAGCTTGCGAGACCTCCACATCGATCCAGCTTCTTACAATCTATTATTGAGCCTCATTAAAAATGTGATATACGAGTATCTCAAAACACGGGTCATTAGCTCAGCTGGATAGAGCACTGGTCTTCGAAACCAGTGGTCGGGGGTTCGAATCCCTCATGGCCCGCCATTTATTCAAATCAGTAACATTTGCGAACATTGCAAAGGGTTTTTTATAATGATATTCAATACTTCCGTTCTTTATGACAGGGTTCGATAGTACCAAACTGAGTATTTCTCTCTTCTCTTCAATAGTCATCTGTTCAAAAAGATCTGCCGCTTTTGAAGCCAATTCCATCAGGCGAATACCTTCCAATAAATAGTCTGTGTTTGTATGGTTTATCGCATTTAAGCGTGTTGTAATTTCTTCTTGTTCAGATTTCCATTCAGCGGTTCTAGATTCCCACATTTCGGTTTTGATACGACCTTCAAGCATGTGGTCATACGATTTTGAAATAAATGATTCTAGCTTTACGTAACGTGCATTGAGTCTCTTCACCTCTGCTTCGCGATATTCTCGTTCTTCCTTAGAACTTTCCAACAAGGCTTCTCTTGTCCATTCCACGATCTCTGAGGGGACCTGAATGGCTCTAAATGCCTCAGACAGGGCCTTTTCAACTTTCGTCTCAGACAAATATTTTACATTTTCACAAATGCCTTTTCCATTGGTACAATGGTAGTATGTATACGTTTTCCCAGATTTCTTGGTCTTCTTTTCAGCTGTAATCGAACAACCACAATGCCCGCATTTTAAAATGCCACCAAAGGTAAAATTATGTTTCGTCACTTTAGGCTTTTGCGTTTTTTCCAAGACAATTTGTACTTTATCAAACAATTGCTTAGAAATGATGGGTTCATGTTTCCCCTTGTACTTTACTTTTTTCCAAACAAAATCCCCATAGTAAAGTGGGTTTGACAATATCTTTGCGATGGTGGATTTAGCTATTTTGCCACCACGTCTTCCCCGCATACCTGAGAAATAAACTTTCTTGCTTAATTTCTGAAGGCTGTATTGCCCTGTAGATGCCCACTTAAAAAGCTTTCTGATCATTAACGACTCATCCGGGTGAGGAATAATCGTTTTATCATCTAGCTTATTCATATACCCGGTCGGAGCACAGCTTGGCCATAATCCTTGGCAGGCTTTTTCATTCATCCCTTTTTTAACTTCTTCTGAAAGGCTATCAATATAGTTTTTTGCCATCAGCATTTTTATTCCATGAATAAACTTTTCATGAGACTTAGAGTCTTTTGACAACACCTCATTTTCTTTAACAAGATGAATTGTTACACCAAGACTTTCAAAATCTAACTCGACATAGTCATGAAAATTTCGATAAAGCCGATCTGTTTTTTCTACTAAAAGTATTTTGATCTCGGGATTGTCCCGCAAAAAATCCACCATTTTAGAAAATTGCTTACGACCTTTTACTTTTGCTGTCTCAGATTCCTCAAAGACCTTTCTTACACTCAAATTATTTTTAAATGCATATTCACTAAGCAACTTCTTCTGAGCAGGAATAGAAAATCCTTCCCGCTCTTGTTCCTTCGATGAAACTCTTACATACGCTATTGCTTCCATATATTCCTCCCTAACTAACTTTCTTGATCTTATCGATTGAACTTTCGAAGAAACTCTCTAGCTCACGCATGAGGATTTCTTTCGGCTGATTTTTCCATGGCGTTAAGCAAAATAAACGTCCATAATCTCTTTTGAAATTACCATGTTTATTTAACCGTTTCTTTGTACGCCAATACCCGCCATTCTGTATAAGCGTCACCAACTCTTGCTTTCTTCGTTTTTGAGTCGGTGTCAATGAAATATCTTCCAACGGGAAAGTGAGGTCATGTAAAACAACGTTTGAAAATCCATTTTCATTCATCGTTAAATCATAAACATCCTTTAGTGTTTTTCCCTTTACTTTACTCTTCGTAAGTCGAACTTCGACTCTGGTCAGAGTTTCAGAAAGCTTTTCACGTTTAGCCTTATCGTAAACACAGATCACTTCATTGCTTTTCCCGATTCTTAAACCTGTATTTTCTCCACTTTTCTCATCGAACTCAGCTGCCAATGACTTATACTTCGAGTCAAATCCATCTAAAAGATCATTTAACTCAATTGGATAGTCCACCGCAAAATCAATTCTCTTAAGAGTCGCTGCATGAGCACTCTCTCCAACAAGGTTGGTCATCATAGCAAGATACTCCTCAAAAGATTGAAACTTTGATGGATTGGTAATGACACTACTTGAAATATCGTTAGGATAACCAAAAAGGTCAAAATAGAATGTAGAATCACCGTCACTTACCTGTAGATGCCACTTGCCACCTCTAAGTATCTTCTTCTTATGTGAATAACCATATTGATTTGCTCTATCAACAATCTCACTCATTTCTATTGGCTTTTGAAAAGCAAGAATGATCTTATCAATACAAGCAACTCCATCTATGAGATTCTCATTACTTGACTTAACTTTCTTACTTAATACAGCCCTTGAATGCGCACTGCCAAGTATTTCAATATACCGAGCAATATTAGCTCTACAACCACAACTTTCTTGGTCGTGGCTTGAACAAATTATGCATTCTTTTGAACTCACCTTAAATTATACTTAATTTGAAGTGAGCGTATGCTGACATCTTAAAAAAAATTAAGATGCATAACTATTTGTATTTATTGTGTTTTATTGATTTTTAGAAAATATAAATATTAATTATACAATAATATCAATAACTTACATGTGATTAGAATTCAGGAAAAAAATGGTATTTTTTTAAGATTTGGAAATTTTAATACACTATTAGGTGCTAGCACTTCAATTAAAAACGTAACATATTGATTTTATTACTATATTTTATGGAAGTGGGCTGATTCACTTTTCTAAATCAGCTAATTTCATCTTTCCTCTAGTTTCTTCAAACTCTATAAAAGAAAGTATTTTTTCGTCAACAGCCATATAGGCAAGATTCACTAAATCAGTATCGATATTAATTAGAAACTGCAGCTTTACCAGATTATAAACCTTTTTATTCCTAACAATATCGACTTGGACACATTTTGAATTTTTATATTCAGTGGGGTTAAACACTTTCCACTCCACTGCACCCTGTATTCCTGCAATATCGGAGACGAGATGCTTAATAAGCATCCCTCCTGTCAAAGTATCAATATACGTCCCCTTCACTTTTTCTATATATTGTTCATTTTGCTCACATCCATAGGTCAAAGCAATCAACAATATTGCAAGAAGCGCTTTATATTTGATAAAAGCTGCACGCTTTACTTTCATTAGCGACCTGCTTTCTTTTTAGGGAATACCCGAAAGTACATTATATCGGACTACTATATCGGAGTCAAATGCTAGATTTTGCTAGTGGATCGAAAGCGAAAAACAGCAATTCGGGATGAAGAAGAAGATCTTTTTATAAAACGCGTTGGTAAATCCATTCAAAGTAAAGCCATGAAACGTAAAGTAAGCATTGAACGACTTGCATATGAGGCAGGTATTTCGAAAGGCTACGCCTACGATATCATTAAAGGTAAGAGCAACCCTTCAATACTAATACTCTTTCGAATTGCATCAGCACTTGAAATCAACCCATCTGAATTAATCTAAAAGGTTATTCCTCTTTTATCTCATCAAATTTTGCCTTCATGGTGGGATTGTTTTTGATGAGTTTCTTTACGGTTAGATCATCGGCTTTATTGTTCGCTATCCTCAGATTATCTTCTGAGCGGATCAAGTTTTCTTTTGTTTTTTGTAACTGGGCAATTGATTTATCAATACTGTCCACTGCTGCCTTGAACTTCTCTGAAGCTAGGCGAAAATTGCGCCCAAACGAGTCTCTAAAATCGTTCAGCTCATTTTCAAAGTTTGTTACATCGATATTCTGAGCCTTTACCACCGCAAGCTCTGCCTTATACTGCATAGCATTTACTGCAGCATTTCGTAGTAGTGTTATAATGGGGATAAAAAAATGCGGTCGTATCACATACATCTTAGGATATTTATGTGACATATCGACAATACCAGTGTTGTATAGCTCATTGTCAGCCTCTAGTAGCGACACAAGAACGGCATATTCGCATCCCTTTTTATTCCGGTCGTCATTCAGCTTGGACAGAAAATCTTCATTCTTTTTCTTGGTTGCTGTTTCGTCCCCTTCGTTTTTCATTTCAAACATGACACTAATGATCTCAGTTTTGTTTTCGTCTGCTTCACGATAGATGTAATCACCTTTCGTCCCACCTGATGCGTCGTTATCTTTCTCGAAGTAAGCACTCTGGAAGCCAATCGCACGCAGTTTATTAAACTCTGTTTCGCAATGCTGTTCAAGGGTTTCACCGACCATCTTGGTACTTAACTTGGCTTTCAGGTCTTTATAGTAAGCAATCATCTCGTCTTTATTTTTGAGTTCAGATTCGTATTTATTCTTGAGAGATGTTTCCAGAAGCTTCTTTTCAGTGTCTTTACTTTCAAGCTTATTTGCCAGTGCATCACGCTCTTTTTCAAGATTATTGACAGCTTCTGTAAGTGCAAGTTTCTTTTCGATATCTGAGGCTTCTACTTTGGCTCTGAGTCTGGTGATTTCATTGTCTTTCAATGATTTTAGCTCTGACATTTCTTTCTGCAGCTTCACAAATTCGGTACGTAACTCACTCTTTGTTTTTTCCTCCGCTAGTTGTACGGCGCTAGCTTTGTCCTTTTCTGCCAACTCAAGTCGATCATGTAGTTCTTTTTCAAACTCACTATTGCGTACTTGTTTTACGATATCTGCAAATCCTGCTTCATCGATTTTGAAGGCTTTTTTACAATTGGGGCATTTTATTTCGTTCATTACAAATTCTCTTTCCTAAACAGGCTTATTTATTTTTTAACAAATTCATCAAATACACTAGAAAGGGACTCTAAACTCATTATGATCTGGTTAACCGTATACCTATCAAACTCTTCTCGATCACTTCTTTCGTGTGTTCCATCGTTGAGGTATGTCCATTCATTTGAGTTGTCTTTGATACCAAGTAGTTTTTCAATAGGGTCTAAAATAGCATTCTTATTTTTATCAGCGATATTAGTAGCATTCACAATGTCTTTTTTAAGCTGTTGAGTAAGGTTTCGTAGTAAAATGGGTGACTTTTCAGAACTCATTTGAATGCTCAATTTTCCCTGCCCATGCTTTCTTAAATAAGGCCATACCTTTCCTATTGCAAGCGATTCTAAAGCTTGCCTAGATTTACCCAAGGCAACACGAATTTCACCCTGATCGAAGTGAGAACGAGCTGAAATAATATAATTTCGGGGTGGACTGTTGAAATTTATACGGATATCTGTTTTTCCTTTTTTTACCAAAAAGGAAATCAACTTAGCTTGGGCCACCTTTTGTTTCGGCAATTGGATCTGAATATCCTTAAAAAATTCTTCACCATGACATGCGAGTATAATTTGTTTGCCTTCGAGAAAATTGTCATCAAATAAAGTTCGCCTAATAGATCCCCGGTGATCATCGTCAATTGCGTTAACGGGGTCATCAAAAATAAGAAAAGGACAGTTTTCCTTAATGTTCTTAGCTATGAGAATAGCCAAACCTAAGCAACGGATATGACCATCACTCAAAACATGTAAAGCGTCAAAAAACTCTCCTGGTTCATTTTTAAATGATATCTCAAGTCGTTCATTTTGCTGAAATGGTAAACGTACCGAGGACAACTTTTCAAAATCTTCGTCATTTCGATTGAACGCATTATAGAGTTCTACTACTTTATCTCCTAAATCTTCTATCAGCTGAGCAGGAAGACTACCTTTATAACTGTTCAGTTTCTCAACGAATATTTCGTAAGCATCAGCTATTTCCTTATTCTGAGCAACAGTCTTTTTTTCTATATCTACACCGGTTATAAGTTGGGCGTTTTCAGTATCGAATATTGCAATAGCTTCTTTAGCTTTCCTCGCCATGCTCTTTGCATTTTCCCTACGGGATTTTAGCTTAACAATTTGCTGAGAATAATCACGAAATTCTCCCAGTTCGCTCTGTTTTTGTGTGCGCTTCTCTATAGATTTATCGATTTCTTTGTCGTTATTTTCAAGCTGCTTCACTTGCATTTCGATATGTTGCCACATAGTAACCTCATCATCTGATTTCTGGTGAAGGGCATCCCACCAAGAAGTAGTAGTAATCTCTTTACCTTCAACTTGAATGGTTGATAACGGATTATTATTAGTATTATGGGAACAACAAATTTGAATGGTCTCTGCTAGCTTGACCAAAGAAATACTCATATCGTCTTTGAGCATTGTTATACTCTCTTGCAAATGACTTAAATGCTGAAGCTTAATCAATTCAGATTCAGCGTGATCAAAAGGATTTTTTGTCACTTTAGAAAGCGGTGTCAAACAGGCTGGACATTCTTCTGGGCTGCTTTCCTTTAAGGATTTTACAGCCTGAAATAGTTTTTTGAAAGAAACCTGTTGGCTTGCACTGGTTAACATGTCTTGTTTACTATTTAGTTCTACAATATTGGATTTTATAGACATTTGTAAACTAGAAAGATCTGCCAAGGTTACTTTACTCCTTGCAGGGAGTAGTTTCTGGAGTTCTTCCTCAATCTCAGTGATTAATCCTATTTTATCACCTGATCCATCTATTTCAGCAACCATTTGTGAAAACGAGTAGCCTGGACAGTATTTATTGGCTAGCATCTTTTCATCGTCCTCGATGCTTTGCAGCTCGTCTGGAACCGTAGTTTTAAGATATTGTCTAAATCCTGAAAGGGTTTCCCGCTTCAACGCAAGTTTCTTAGCTTTAACACCTTCAAGGTCGATATATCTATCATCTAAAGTATCAGTAAAATTACGAACAAACTCTGTGAAAGCATCCAATCCAAAAAGAGTTGAAATGAGTTCAGATTGCTTAGAAGGTGATTGAGCTGCAATACGAGAAAAGTTATCGATTCTGGTTTTCTCTACAAAGCAAAAGCGATACATGGTTTCGTCTGCAGAAATTAAAATATCATCTCCATGCTTATCTACCCCAACAAGACTTGGTGGTGAAAAAGTTTTAGTATATGCATTTTTTAGGTAGTCCTGTTGCCTTTGGAATCGCTTGCTTTCTGCTTCAGTAACATTTCCTAAGAGGCCGTACTCCAAGGCTTCGCAAAAGCTAGTTTTCCCAGTTCCGTTGGGGCCGTAAACTAAAACCAACTGACTAGAGAGATCAAAATCTTCTTGTTTGCTAAAACCACGGAAGGGACCAACTGAAAGGATTTTTAGCTGGGTGATTGGGCATGATTGTTTTGCACTAAATTCTTGTTGAGGTTGTATGTCGGAACTAATTAATTCCCAGTTCGTCTGGGCTAATTCTTTTATTTTTTTAATTCGTTGTCCATGTGCTGTCGTAAGAGGAATCAATATATCAAGGTGCTGAAGTGTTAGTTTGGCAATTTTGCGTACTCCAGCCAAGTCTTCATGATCACTCAGTGTTTTCAAAAATCGACGATATTCAGCCTGAATCATTGACATCCTCCTTTACTCCAATAGTTCAGGGCGCATTGGCCCAATATTTATTAGATCTATAAATACTCCTTGGGGGCATGCATGTCTACTCTGGATTTAGAGGGACATTGAGACCTTTGATTATTGAAGTTCCTTTGTAGACATTTTATTTAAGCCATCTCGAACTTCCATCACTTTGCGAGTCAATTCTCTGAGCAAATCGACATTTTTATCGCCTGTGCTATCGAACATTTCCTGCGTAAATTCGAATACTGTTCCTTCAGGCTGTTTAGCAGACCAGCTTTTCCAATTGCCTTTTGCTAGTAGGTTGATCATGTAGGTTTCGAGATCATTTTCCACATGGTTTAACAGTGCTGTGAGTTTAGCGACTTCTTTGGCATACTCTCTTTTATCGTCTATTGAAATTACATTGGTCATGTGTTTGTCCAAAATTTATTAATTGATATTTATATTTTACCAATAAACGCATCTTCGTGGGAACAACTATTTTCTTGTCATAATATCACTTCCGCGCCGGTTAGTTTGAACCATTGTTTACGTACTTGATAATCGGGAAGGTCTTTATCGACTTCACTTCTCTGTGGTTTCTGTGAGTCAGATGAATCATTTCGTGGAGTTCGTGGTGTCTTGGTTATGACTGAATTACATCGCACCATAAAATTACAAATAGATAGACTGTCCCTGGTGGCAAAATCAACACCTTCGTAACTAACTGATATTGTTATGTTTATTAAGTCCGATTCGCAACTATTTTTCAGCGCATTTATTACAGTAGTTTTCTTGTAGACCATGCGCTTCCCGCATCTTTTGTATGGAAAAATAGGTAAACGCTGCTGACCAAGTAATCAAAATCAAGCCATTGATAGCCTCCATACCCGCAAGAAAACGCAACCCATCTGTTGGGAAAACATCCCCTACACCAAGTGAAGAGTATGTAGTGGCAGAAAAATAGATATAGGTTGGAAAGTGATCAATAATGTTGCCTGACAAATCAGAAAATAATCCGAAATGGATCAATGCCCAATAGATGACAGCATAGATCAGAATTGATGTTGCATGGGCTAGTATAATCCCTGTTACCATTGTCAGCATGATTTTACGGTGCCCTGCTTTTATCTTAGATACAAACAAAGAAATTACACATAAATATTCGTAGAATATTGCTGTTGTAAGATAAATTGCGAATAAACCAATAGGCAAGATCCCCCATATTTGATCATTCAATAGACCACTCATAACTTTACCTTCTTGAGTCTAAGTGAATTTATGATGACTGAAAATGAACTTAAACTCATTGCCAATGCTGCAATCATAGGACTGAGCAGAATCCCAAAAAATGGATACAAAACCCCTGAAGCGATGGGGACGCCAGCTGAGTTGTAAATAAACGCAAAAAAGAGGTTTTGCTTGATATTGGCCATGGTTGCTTTGCTTAGTTTTCTTGCTCTCACGACGCCTCTAAGATCTCCTTTTACGAGTGTTATGTCAGCACTTTCTATCGCTATGTCAGTACCGGTTCCCATCGCAATGCCTACATTGGCTTGTGCTAAAGCGGGTGCATCGTTGATGCCATCTCCAGCCATTGCTACGATTTTGCCTTGGTTTTGTAGGTTTTTTACGGCTTCAACTTTTTCTTCAGGTAAAACTTCTGCGATAACACGATCAATGCCCAGTTTTTTTGCGACTGCTTCAGCCGTTTTTTTGTTGTCCCCCGTTAACATAACCACTTCTAAACCTTGCTTATGTATTGCCTCAATCGCATCAAGAGATGTTTCTTTAATAGGATCAGCCACACCAACAAAGCCAGCCAGTGTTTGATCCACAGATATAAACATGACAGTCTGTCCCTGGCTTTGAAGGGATTCAACTTTTGACATGATATGTCCTAACGATATACCGTTATGATCCATCAACGCCTTGTTTCCAAGGGCGATTTCTTGGTTATGGATCCTGCCGACAACACCTTTTCCTGTAACAGACTGAAAATCAGTGACGTCGACAAAATCTATATGCTTATCTTTGGCTCCCCGGACAATGGCTTCTGCCAGAGGGTGCTCACTTCCTTTTTCTAAACTGGCAACCAATTGTAACAAGGTTGCCTCATCAAATGATCCATATGCTTGAACTTGCATCATTTTGGGTTTGCCCTCAGTTAGTGTGCCTGTTTTATCTACAACGAGTGTATTTACCTTTCTCATCACCTCAATAGCTTCTGCGTTTTTAAACAATACACCATGCATCGCTCCACGCCCTGTTGAAACCATGATGGACATCGGAGTTGCAAGGCCAAGCGCGCAAGGGCAGGCAATGATAAGAACTGCAACAGCATTAATAATAGCGTACGTCATAGATGGGTCGGGACCGTATTTTGCCCAAACTATAAATGTGACCATTGCAATAAGTATGACTGCTGGAACAAAGTAACCTGAAACAATATCTGCCATTTTTTGAATGGGTGCACGACTTCTTTGCGCTTCCCCTACCATATGTATAATTCTAGAAAGGAGTGTATCTGCCCCAACTTTTTGGGCCTCCATAATCAAACTGCCCGTACCGTTTAATGTTGCACCGACCACATGATCACCAATATTTTTTTCAATTGGAATAGGTTCTCCCGTAATCATAGATTCATCTATAGAACTTTTCCCATCGATGACAATTCCATCCACGGGAATTTTTTCACCCGGACGAACACGGAGACGATCGCCGATTTTCACTTTTTCTAGAGCAATATCTTCTTCATTTCCATTTTCTAAAACAATTCTTGCTGATTTAGCTGCCATCCCTAAAAGCTTTCTAATAGCTTCTCCTGTTTTGCCACGTGCTCGCAGTTCAAGAACTTGCCCTAACAATATAAGCATGACAATCACACCTGCAGCTTCAAAATAAACAGGAACATGACCATGCACGTCTTTAAATGTTTTAGGAAACCAATCGGGAACCAATGCAGCAACAACACTGTAGGAATATGCCACACTTACACCTAGGCCAATCAATGTGAACATATTTAAATGTTTCAATTTGATAGATTGAACACCCCGAACATAAAATGGCCATGCTGAATATAAGCAAACTGGAGTAGCAAGAATAAGCTCCAGCATTACCTTCCATGAAGGTGATAAGAGCTTGGAGATAGGTTGGCCTGGTAGTAGGTCACCCATTGAAATGATAAATAGAGGAACAGTAAATATCGCAGCCAAGAAAAATCGCTTTGTCATATCCTTTAGCTCATGATTTTCCTGCCCATCAGAGACCAATGGCTCTAATGCCATCCCACATTTTGGACAGCTCCCAGGCCCAATTTGTTCTACTTCAGGATGCATGGGACAAGTATAAACAGCATCTGGATCTGAAGGAGGAGGATTATGGCTATCTTTTTGGTTGTGACAACAACTGCTATTTTCCTGCATCATTCCATTATCCTTCTATTGATTTTGTTAGTTTTCTTTGTTCAAAGTAAGAGTATGTGACAGGCACCATAAACAATGTCACTAATTCTACAATCATGCCGCCAAGGGCTGGAATGGCCATGGGTTTCATCACCTCGCTGCCTGTTGTTGTGGCCCACATCACAGGTAGCAGTGCCACAATCGTCGTTGAGGTTGTCATGATCAAGGGTCTGATACGTCGAGTACCCGCTTCCAAAATACATTCTTTTAGCTGCAGCCAATTGGTTGGTTTGTACTGTTTCACTGCTCCTTGTAGGTAGGTCATCATCACAACCCCGTCATCTACAGCAATACCAAAGAGTGCAATAAATCCAACCCAAACAGCAACAGATGTATTGAAACCACCAACCCATAACAAGATAAGACCACCAGACATGGCGATGGGTATGGCACTGAATATAATAGACGCATTACGTAGGTTTTTGATTCCAAAAAAGATGATGATGAGGTTGATCAGGAGTGCAAGTGGAACCAACAACATTAACCTCTTATTGGCTCTGCTTTGGTTTTCATACTGCCCTGCCCAGTCTATTGTATAACCTTTGGGCAAATCTATAGCTGTTGCAATATGTTTTTGGGCTTCTTCTACAAAACCAATCAAATCCCTGTCTTTTACATTTAAAAGTACAGTTGACCGTAGCAAACCATTTTCTGATTGTATGGCAGAAGGACCTGTTACAATTTGAATATCTGCCAACTGCTTGATGGGGATGTGTTGACCGAGTGGGCTGGGAACCAACACTCTTTTAAGCTCATCAATTCTGTCTCGCAATTCTTTTTTGTAACGAACTCGTATGGGATAACGTTCACGTCCTTCATAAAACTGCCCAATGGTCATGCCTCCAACAGCAGTTTGAAGAATGTTGTTGATCGTACCGGTATTAATTCCATATCTAGATGCTGCGACACGATCAATATCAAACTCTATATAGGGTTTTCCGGTTATCTGCTCTGCATACACACCATATGCACCTTCTATTGTTTCAACTTCTCTTCCAACATGTGCAGCCAATGATTCTAATGTTTGTAAATCATCCCCAAATATTTTTATACCAATCTGTGTTTTAATCCCTGTTGAAATCATGCCAATTCTTGTTTGGATAGGAAAATCCCAAGAATTCACAACGCCTGGTATTTGTAGGGCTTGATTTAAGTCATCCATCACATCATATATGTCTTTTCCTTTGGGCCACTCTGATTCGGGTATGAGTTTTACTACGGTCTCAAACATCGCAATCGGTGCAGGGTCAATGGCTGTTTCCGCCCTTCCTAATTTCCCTACGGCTGATTCTACCAAAGGGTGGGCTTTGAGTACTTTGTCTGTATACGCCAACAGCTCCTTTGCCTTTGTCATACTAACGTCTGGAGTTGTAACAGGCATATATAACAAATCACCTTCATTGAGAGACGGCATAAACTCTTTGCCCAGATTGGAAAAGGCAATCACACCCATGAGAAGTAGTGCTAAAGGAGCAAGAAGAAACTTTCTTCGGTGATCAAGCACCCAAATTAAAGCTGGACGATAGTGACGTGTAATAAAAGAGCTAACTTTGTTTTTTTCTATGGGTTGCAGGTTACCCTTCAATAGAAAAACAGCCAGTGCAGGTATAAGAATAATAGCAACAAGCACTGAACCAAACATTGCCAATGTTTTTGCCCAAGCCAGGGGAATAAACAGTTTTCCTTCGCTGCCCTCAAGACCAAATACAGGCAAGAAAGTCACGATTGTTGTGAGAACAGCCGTCAGTATCGCAGGACCAACTTCACGTGCAGATTTTATAATGATCTCAACACGTTCTCGTCCTTTAGAAAGTGGTTTTTCAGCCAAATGGGAATAGATATTTTCGGTCATGATGATGCCCATATCCACCATGGAACCAATCGCAATGACCAACCCAGACAAGCTCATGATATTGGAATCAATTTTCAACAACTTCATCAAAATAAAACTAATGCCAACCCCAAACGGTAGCGTGAGTGAAACCAGTACCGATGATTGAAAATGAAGCAAGAAAAGTAAAACCACGATCATCGTAATGATGATTTCTTGGGTTAATGCGGAGTATACTGTACCAAGTGTGTTTTCAATAAGTTCGGTACGATCATAAAAAGGAACCATTTTGACACCTTCGGGTAAACCTTGCTCAATTGTGTTGAGCTTCTCTTTGACATGATCAATCACTTGTTTTGGATTTTCGCCAAAACGCATGGTTACCACTCCACCGACTGCCTCCTGGCCATTTTTATCCAAAGCACCTCGGCGAAATGCAGGTCCATACCCAACAGAGGCAACGTCTTTCACACGAATGGGCGTCTTGTTTTTTACTGCAATAACAACATTTTCTATGTCGCTCAAACTTTTGAAAAAGCCTTTTCCTCGTACGATAAATTCTCGATCACCGTCCTCAATGACTTCAGCTCCAACGTCAATATTGCTGTTTTGTATTGCTTGGATGAGCCCACTAAAGTGTATATCAAATGCAAATAGTTTTTTCGGGTCCACGTCTATTTGGTACTCCTTGACAAAACCACCAATGCTGGCGACCTCACTCACACCCTCAACACCTTGAAGAAGGTAACGCACATAAAAGTCTTGTATGCTACGAAGCTCTGCCAGAGACTTTGGTTGTGGGCTGTTTTCTTCATTTTCTACGGTGTACCAATAGATTTGACCAAGCCCAGTTGCATCTGGTCCCATTTGAGGAACCACTTCTTCTGGCAACTGACTTCCTGCGGTAGAGAGCTTTTCTAGCACCCGAGAACGACTCCAATAAAAATCAACGTCCTCTTTAAAAATGATATAGATGGTGGAGAAGCCAAAAGCAGATATGCCGCGTATGTTTTTAACCCCTGGTATGCCCTGAAGCAATATGCTTAGAGGATAGGTGACTTGTTCTTCAATATCTTTAGGAGATCTTCCATCCCATTTCGTAAAAACAATTTGTTGGTTTTCACCAATATCAGGTATGGCGTCAATTTTTGCAGTTTTTAGGCTAAATACTGATAGTAATGCTATCAGAACAAAAATAATAACGACAAGCGTTCTGTTGCGTATAGAAGATTCTATGAGTTTTTGAATCATGGCGTTGTATCTTTAGTGATTGTGTCCACCAGAGCCCTGGCCTTTCATGTCCTCATACCCACCGAATAGCTGAGCTTGGGCATCCAGTAAAAAATTACCGTTCATCACAACTTCTTCACCTTCTTTTAATCCATGCTGAACTTCTACATATCCTTCAGATTCATAACCCGTATGAATTTCCTTGGCCTGAAACTTACTTTCTTCCTTTTGTACCCACACAACCTTGCGTTTCCCCGTATCAATCATCGCGCTTCGTGGGATAACAAGCGGTTGACCCTCTAGTTTTACTGTAAGTGTTGCATCCGCGATCATGCCAGGTTTAAGGACCCCATTTTCATTTGAAACAGTGGTCCGCACTTTAAGTGTTCTGGAAGTTGTGTCTAGCACAGGATTCACAAAATCAATTTCACCTTCCATGATTTCACCAGGAAGGGCAGTAAATTCTAAAGAAACATTTTGACCAATGGAAACCAAAGCAGCATCATGCTCATATACATCCATTTCAATCCAAACATCCGATAGATCAGAAAGTTCAAATAAATTCTGGCCCTCCTTAAAATAGCGACCTACAGATGCATTGTATTTTCTAACAATGCCTGCAGTAGGAGAGTATATGGTTATCTTGGTTGGAACCTTGCCTTTTGCGAACCACGCTTCATATTGAAATTTCTTAATTCCCCACAGCTTTAATCTTTCCTCACTTTGGGCAAGCATGTTCTCAAATTCCTTGGAGTTTGTTTTCTCAAAGCTCTTCCTCGCAATGAGATATTCTTCACCCGCAGTGATAAGAATAGGACTGTATAGGTCAACGACAGGATCACCTATTTTGATAAAACTCCCTGTGGATTGCACGTACACTTTTTCAACGCGGCCATCTACACGAGCGGGGATTTTGCTCTCTTTCTCTTCGGACTGGAGAACCGTTCCCAATAGACGAACTTTTTTTTGCATCATCATGGTACTAACAGGAAAATACGCAGGTTTAAAATGTTCTAGTTGGGATTTTTGCAGTTTAATATTCGCAATGACTGTTCCAGCTTCATTAGTAATGCTTGATTTTGTTTGATCCTTCTCATCAGAATCCACAACTTTTTTGATAAGATTCATATTGCAGATTGGGCATGTTCCCGGCTTATCTTCCTGAATCTCAGGGTGCATAGGACACGTGTAATGATCTCCATCAGAGTGGTCATGACCCTTTTCATTCATATCCATTTGCACCTTAGTTAGATTCATATTGCAAATGGGGCACTTGCCTGGCTTATCTTCATGTATTTGTGGGTGCATGGAGCACGTGTAATAAGTCTGAATACTCGCCTGGCTGTGTTGAGATGTTTGTTTCTGTGATTTTTCCGAACAGCTCACAAGCATTGATGCAACAATCATCAAAATCAATCCATATTTATTCATAAAGTTTGTCTCCTATTAAAAATTTGTACGTTGCTTTTGTTGATCGTAATTTGCCATCCAATTGACTACGCTGGATGAGTAAATTTTGAAGTTTTAATTCAGATTGCAATAGTTCAATATAGGTTGATCTTCCAAGGCTATATGATTTGGATGTGACCTCCCGCGAGTTTTTAGCAAATTCAATAGAACGTGTGTTAAGAATTTTTAACTCTTCATTAATTTTTTCTATTTGATGTTTCTGCTGACGTAAGCGACTCTCTTTAAAGTTTTTATAATCCTCTAAGATATTTTGAGCAGATGCTTTTTCATAGGCCGCTTTATTTCGACTAGATGATTTTTTTCCCGATATGGGAAAAGGAAAGCCAACCGTAGCTGATACAAAGTCTCCATTCTGATCTATATCTGAGCGAAGTGTGTAGCCTAAAGATAGAGTCAAATCTGGAACAACATTTCTTTTTCTGGCTTGTAGCATAGACTCTTTTGATGAAAGGGTATGCTCAAAAGATCTCTGCCTCGTATCAATAGGGTTTTCATCAATCTTGTCTAGTATGTGCCAAGGAACCGTATCTTTGTTCAAAGAAGCATTGTCAAAACCTAGAATGTACCCTAATAGGTCCAATTGTTCCTGCGATTCATACTTTTTGTTACTTAGCTGTGCTTCTAATTCAGAGTGACGGATCTTGATGTCTAAAAGCGCTTGCTGTGAGATAGAACCATTCGCATAAAGCCTCTCAGATACTTTTACAATGTTGCCAATCCATTGAAGGTTTTCTTTAATGATGACAATTTCCTCTTCAATTTTTCTATTTTCAATCAAAATAAGCCATAAAGATTGGATCAACTGTCTTTGTTTATCTTCAGATTGATACTTCGTAGCATGTGCCAATTGGTCAAAGGCATCCTTAATTTTTCCATATTTACCTGTGATCGGAATATTTTGGGAAATTCCAAATTCAATACCTGTCATTGGAGTTTGGTCGTACGAGAGTGATTCAACAGGAAAATTCTTGGCTGAAACCCTAAGCATGGGATCACCCCAAGCTGATTGATTTCTGCCTTCTTGGATTATCGCATTGCTTTTTTCATCAATTGCCTGGACAGATGCATGGGAAGAGATTTTTTGGATTGCCTCTTGAAATGTAAACGCGAGTGCATGGTTCAGTGGAACCAACATAATGAGTGCAAAAAAAGGGGCACATCGCTTTTGTATGAATTGAGTCATCTCTGTTGCTTATTACGATTTGTTTATAGGTTTTGTGACAAAAACCTGATATTTTTATAAATATGTAGTATTTTTAAATAGTTATGGGATTTTCATGCTATTTTTTTAAATATTCTGTCACAAACACCAGGTCACAGTCGTAATAAGGAGTGAAGATTGGAACAAACTTATTCCAACATAGCCGATGAAAAGCTCATGGAGCTTTATCAAAACGGAGAATACATGGCGTTTGAAACATTATTTCATAGGCACCAATCCAAGGTGTATGCGTACTTGCATAAAAGAGTGCATGATAAGAATGTCATTGATGACCTGTTTCAGAATATTTTTATCAAGTTCCACAAAAGCAAGGACCGGTATTCATCGAAATACCCTGTATTAGCATGGTTATACACAATTTCACGTAGCGAGCTATTGGACTATTACAAAAAAACCAAACAAGATTTTGTAGAGTTATCTGAAAACCATATGCTTTCTGAATCATCCGAATCTGAAACTACGATCAGCATTGGTGAGGAGAAAAGTCTCACCAAAGATGAAAAAGAAGCGATTCAACTGCGTTATTTATCGGATCATGACTTTGAAGAGATTTCCAACAGGTTAAACACCTCCCCTTCCAATGTGAGAAAAATCGTATCACGT
The DNA here is from genome assembly GCA_964497185.1 of uncultured Bdellovibrionales bacterium. Lineage (GTDB taxonomy): Bacteria > Bdellovibrionota_G > JALEGL01 > JALEGL01 > JAGRMV01 > CAZCBX01. The sequence goes on from CAZCBX010000006.1 coordinate 41,259, forward strand.
GGACTGCAGAAACTTCGTCTAAAATATGCGGGAGGAAAGTCATGACAAAAACAGATTTGAACCAAGACTTTCAACAATTCCAAGAAACGAGCAATATCGCTGCATCTAACACAATTAAAAAAAATGTATTGAATCATGTAAAAAAAGATTTGAACCCTGGCCATAGCCTAGTCTATTCAAAATTATTGGCTGTACACGCAATGATAGGATCACTGACGTTATTATTCTGCCCACAATTTAGCTTGAGCCTAACACACCAATTTCATCTATTTCACTACTTCCACCATACGTTTGGTAAATATGTATGTATGTTTATTTGTGGAACCATCTTCATTGGCAGTGGAGCTGTCTTTGCAGCATACATTCTGAAAAAGAGTGAAGTGCGCTTGATCAAAGAAACCAAGTGGCTTTACTATACCAGCATATCCATGGTGGCTGTGCTCTCATTCATGCTATTGGGTGCAGATGTGTACCTACCTCTGGCCACATTTTGGTTTGCTGGTGCAAGTACTTCGGGCATCGTATTATTTGATCTAAACTACAGGTTACGGCAAGAACTCCATGCAATGTGATGCATGTTTGTTTTGCACATGCGCTAGATTTGCTCACAGAACATTAAAAGTGAAAGGGTCGTTTTATGCCAAAATACAAATTGATCTATTTTAATGGATGTCCAAACTACCAAGCCGCTATGGACCTACTCAATCAAAACGGTTTGGAGTTTGAATCTGTTTGCCAAGATGATCTTGAGGAAGCTAACCCATTGAAAAATTATTCATCTCCTACACTACTAGATGGTGAAAAAATCATCTTTGGATCAGAAGCTAAGGGTGGTGGATGCTCAATGCCACTTCCCAAAAAAGACGAACTTATGAAACTACTAAATTAAGTCCAATATTTGAGTTGTTATCCACCTCTAGAAAATATCATTGCTCGGATCTAGCGTCTTTAACAATAAGCCACGCTCCTCTTAAAATCACCATAGATATGATCATTCCAATGATAATGTCTGGCCAACGAACGCCAAGCTTCCAGACAAGCAAACCGCCAACGATGACTCCAAGATTTGCAATGACGTCATTAGTAGAAAAGATCCAGCTTGCGCGCATATGTACTTCCCCATTTTTATGTTTTTGTATCAAAAGAAGGCAAATCACATTTGCAATTAATGCTAAACACCCCATACCCATCATAAAAAATGATTCGGGTTCACTGCCAAGGATAATCCTTCTGCCAATATCTATTAAAACAGTAAGCCCTAATACGCCCTGAAAATAACCGCTCACCAATGCTGCTTTGACCTTATGGTGGGCAGATCGACCCACAGCGTACAACGAAATGCCGTATACAATAGCGTCGGCTAACATATCCAAGGCATCCGCGATTAGTGCGGTGGACTCTGCGTACCATCCCACGACAATCTCGAGGAAAAACATTCCAAGATTGATCGAAAGGAGCCAGATCAACACACCCCGTTGACTTTGATCTTTTATCTCTATTTCACATCCACAATCTGACATTCTAGTTTATCTATCCTAGATTCGCATCAATTGTCGAATGATCAATATCAAACTGTGTTTGAAGCCTATCTCGCATAATTTTTTTTAAGTCACTTGCATTTGAACTTGAGCTGAAAACAACGTGGCCCTCGAAACAGATTCTCTGATCATCGAGCTGCCAGATATGGATGTGAAACACTTTTTGTATACCTTGGATCTTCTCCAAAGCTTCTTTCACTTCGTTCACATCGATGCCATCAGGCGTAGCTTGCATGACAATCAAAATGGCTTTTCGCATTAGGGCAAATCCGTGAAAGATGACATAGAGAGAAATGCCGATCGTTGCGACCAAATCTACAACATACCACTGATAAAGTATAATTAAGATTCCTGCTACGATTACTACAACAGAAGCCATGGCATCTGAGACATTGTGAATGAAAGCCGCCCGAATATTCATATTGTCTTTCGCCCCAGCCGAATATGTCAATAATGCCGTTGCGATGTCAATCACCAAGGCGATCCCTGCCACCCAAATAACCACACTACCTTCAATCGGTTGTGGATTTGCGTATCGACCCACAGATTCGTATATGAGATAAACCCCAATCAAGATCAGAGAAACACTATTGATCAAGGTGCCCAAAGTTTCAGCCCGTTGATAACCATAAGTCATTGTGGGGTTTGGTGGAATTTGACCTATTTTTCTAGCTATTACTGCAATAAGAATGGCCCCTGCATCGCTAAAGTTGTGAAGTGCATCTGCCATGAGAGATAAACTTCCCGAAAGCAGACCTCCCACAACTTGAGCGATCGTTAGAAGAATGTTGATCGCAACCGCGATATAGAGTTTCTTGGTGGAAGCATCAACATTATGAATATGGCTCATGCCATATCCTCAACAACTTCTTTAACTTTTAGTTTTGTAAACACACTATATAGAGTAGGTAATACAATAAGTGTCAATAATGTTGCAGAAAACATGCCACCTACAACGACGGTGGCCAGGGGTTTTTGCACTTCAGCACCTAACCCCGTTGACATCATCATGGGTAAAAATCCAAACATGTCTGTTAATGCTGTCATCAGTACAGGTCGTAGGCGAACCATTGTTCCCTTTTTCACGACATCGTCTGGGCTTAGTCCCTCTGATCGCAAGCGATTGAAGTAGGTGACCAGCACGACGCCATTGAGGATACTAATGCCTGAGAGTGCTATAAATCCAACTCCCGCTGATATGCTAAATGGCATCCCCATAAACTTGAGACCCAACACACCGCCTATCAGTGACATCGGCACACAGAGAAAAATGAGAAACACTTGACCCACACTCTGAAAGGCAAAGTACAACATCATCATAATGGTCAACAAAGCTAAGGGTACCAATATCTTGAGACGTTCTTTCGCAGTTTGAAGGTTTTTAAAACTGCCACCCCATTCTATGAAGTAACCTTCGGGCATCTTAATTTTTTCCTCTGCAAGACTCTGTGCCTTATTTACAAACCCTTCAATATCTCTGGTTTCAGGATTGATCAAAACCGCTACTCTACGTTGGGAGTTTTCTCTAGAAACAGATGAAAAGGTTTCCACATAATCAATTTGTGCGACCTTCTCGATGGGAACTGTGTACCCATCTGAAATCCCCACAGGTAATTTCCGAATGGTTTTTAGATCCTTTCGTTCATCACCTGACAAACGTGCGATGATGGGATATTTCTTAACACCTTCGTAGATATGTCCAATCTCTCTACCACCCAATGCTGTTTCTATAACATCCAAAACGGGTCGACTGCTCACACCCAATTCTCCCAATACATCATGTTTTGGTGAGTATTGAAGCATGGGGGCTTTTCCGCTGGATTCTGATTCGGCCTCGCCAACACCAGGAATCTGACTAAGCACATTGGCCAAATCTTTGGAATAGTCGATCAAAAGATCCAGGTCTTCACCATAAATCTTAGCTGATACTTCCGCACGAACCCCTTCTAACAACTCATTGAAACGAAGCTCAACAGGTTGAGAAATAAGTAATGCTTGACCAGGTACTGTCAATTCAAGTTTTTTACGAACCTCTTCAATCAGCTGCTTTTTGGTACGAATAGGTCCTGGCCATTGATCTTTGTTTTTCAACATGACGTAGCTGTCTGAAATGTTCACACCCATAGGGTCAGTTGCTACCTCTGCAGCTCCTGTTCTAGCAAACACATTTTTGACTTCAGGAAATGACTTGATAACCCTTTCTGAAATGCGTTGAAGTTCCACAGAGTTTGTCGTGCTGATATTGGCAGGCCGTATGAATTGTACTGCAAAATCTCCTTCATCTAGTTTTGGAATAAATTCTGATCCCATTTGCGAGAAGAGAACAATGCCAAGGGCAATGACTGCAACCCCCAAAGACATTACAACATATTTGATCTTCAATGCACCATGGAGAACAGGTTCAAAGACACTTTCGACCATGCGCATGAAAAGTGTTTTCTTTTCACGTACTTTTCCACTCAGAAAGGTTCCACACAAAGCAGGTATAAGCGTGAATGATAACAACAACGCAGCCCCCAAAGCCATCACAAAGGTTGTAGCCATCGGTGTAAACATTTTTCCTTCTACGCCTGTTAAAGCAAATAGAGGAATAAATACGATAATGACAATCAACTCTCCAAAGATCGCAGCATTTTGAATCTCTGCTGATCCATTGATCACTTCTTGTTTCACTTCAGCACGTGACAAATCTCGACCCAACTGCTTCCCTTTATCGTGGATACGACGCACGCAGTTTTCAACTACGATCACGGCCCCATCCACAATAATCCCAAAATCCAATGCGCCAAGACTCATGAGGTTTCCTGATACATTACGCCATTTCATCAAAACAAACGTTATGAGCAGTGACAATGGAATCACCAATGAAATAATCAATGCTGCCCGCATGTTCCCCACCAATAGCATGAGAAAAATAATGACCAATGCTGCACCAAAAAGAAGGTTGTGTTCAACTGTGCTTAACGTTGCATTGACCATTGATGATCGGTCATACAAAATATTGATCTCCACCCAATTGGGTAATGTTTTTTTGATTTCTTCTAACTGCTCCACCACACGAATTGAGACCGTTCGGCTGTTTTCTCCCAACAGCATAAAAGTGGTCCCAATGATAGATTCTTCACCATTGACTGTTGCAGCACCTGTACGTATTTCTTTGTCTAGCTTAACGGATGCAATGTCTTTGACCCGAATTACATTCAGTGTGGAAAGTTGCTTTACTACCACGTTTTCAATATCTTGAATGTTTTTCAAAAGACCTAATCCGCGTACCAAGAGTTGCTCACCCGTTTGCTGGATATAACTTCCTCCAACATTCACATTGGTTTGCGAAATGGCTTTTTCAACATCATCCATGTGAATTCCAAAGCGTGTCATTTTTTCAATATTGGGTTGAACAAAGAATTGTTTTTCAAATCCACCGATTGTATTGACTTCTGTAACGCCCTTTGTGGTTAACAGCCGTGGTTTGACTTGCCATTCTTGAATGGACCTTAGCTCCATAAGCTCAATCATGCGTTCTTGTGGGTCATCTGCAGGTTTTTTGGCCTCAACCGAATAATGTACAATTTCACCCAACCCAGTACTGATCGGGCCCATTTCTGGTGTGACATTGTCAGGTAAATCAATTGTTCCGAGGCGCTCCGTCACAAGCTGTCTGGCCTTATAAATATCAAAGCCATCTTCAAAGATCACTGTGACTTGCGAGATGCCATACCTAGAAATCGAACGAACACTTTCCACTCCAGGCATACCGTTCATGCTGTATTCAATTGGGAACGTAATCATACGCTCGATTTCTTCAGGGATTAAACCTCCCACGGGTGTATTGATTTGAACCTGCGTGTTGGTAATGTCAGGAACCGCATCAATGGATAAAGATTGAAACGATTTGACGCCAAAAACCATCAGCGCGATGGCAACCATAAATACAAAGAGTCTGTTTTTAACGGAAAATTCTATAATTCGATTAATCATTTGCAATACCTTTCTAGTGTCCGTGGCTTTACTCTGAGGTGTCTTGAGAATAAATGTCAGCTACACGTAATAACTCAACACCCTGAACTACAACATGGTCTCCTGCTTTAAGTGGTGTTTTCAAATGGTATTGGTTCTTGTCTTCATTTAGGACGCCCACTGATATTAGTGAAAAAAACTGGTCTTTGTATCTATAAATACCCGTTGTATTTTTCATACGGACCAACGCTGATTTAGGAATATGAAACTGTCCGTTTTCAACTCTTTGATGTTTCACACCTAGTGCTTGATAAGCTTCAGGTGAGAGTTTAAATCCTTTTTGCTTATCAAGCTCTAGAACAGCTTTCCCTTCACCGACTTTACGACTGCCTTCCTCATGATCTCCATGCTCATCATGTTCTTCTTCTTGTTCATCATGATCCCCATGCTCCTCATGCTCTTTTGAGGTTCCACTCTCGTCATCATGATTTGAATCTTCTTGATGAGATTCATGTTCATGGTTGTGATCATCACTCTCGGCCCCAGCAAAGTTAAAAGAAAATGTTAAACACACTGCAAATAGAGCAATGACCCAGGTAAAACTTTTCATTTTACAAAGTATATTTTTCACTGCAGTGCTCCCTTGTCTAAGTTGCCAGTCAGGCGATAAATATTCCAAAGTGCTTCAACCGCAGCCAGTTCAAATGAAAGCCGTGCCTGACTAAAGTCAATCAATTGACGGTGTGCCTCAATCACAAGTGCAGTCGAAACTACGCCTCGTTGAAATAACGATTCGATGCGTGCATGTTTTTTCTCAATAAGATCTTGCGTGTCAGTTGAGTGAAGCGAGTGGTAGTAACGTTGATATTGTTCTTTCCAAATCTCTAAATCTAGTTGCGTTTCACGTTCAACATTCTTTAGCTGAAGCTCAGCCGTGCGAACATTGGCGTCCGCATATGCTCGTTTCCCCTTGTTTGTATTAAGTATGGGCAAAGGCATGCTTAAAGCTGCACCAAAGAGCATTGAATCTGACCCTTGACTTCGTCCATACCCCACAGCTGGGCCGATACTCAAGTTAGGGGATTTTTTTGATTTTTCCTGCTCTAATCGTGCATATGCAACGTTCAGACCTTGCTTAGCATCAAGTACTTGGATCGAATTTGAAATATCACCATAGCTGCTTATTTCCACCGGGAAATGAGTCTGAGATGGAAGAACCATCGTCTCAGGAGAAATTTCACACCCACTAAAATAAGCAAGGTGCTTTTGAATCAAAGCTTTTTCAGATTCTTTCTGAATCAGCTCAAACTGGTATGCGTTTGATGCCAATTCCAACGTATCCATTTCCACTTGTTGCTCAGGTGATCTCGAGGGTAGTCCTTGCAGTCGTTTGTGCATTTGCTGAAAGGTTTGTTTTGCTTCTTGATACATTTTAGATATTTCTTCGATCTGCTTAAGTTTGTAGATTTGCACAACAGTATTGACCATGACCTTTTCTTGCGTACTCCTTTGTTGTAATTGGCCCCCTTCAATCTGAGCTTCAGCTGTTTTCATACGAGCTGACCGCTTGCCCCCAACTTCAATGGTATGTTGCAGAGAGAAAAAAGTGTCTGCGGAAAACTGAGAATTGGGATTTCCAAATAGCGCCTCTGCATTTAAGTTCGGATTGGGCCTTTGCTTGGATACATCCGTAAGCCGTTGTATTGCTTGGCTCTGAAGTTTGGCTTCCAGAACAGAGGGATGTGTTTCTTTGATTCGTTTAAGTAACGAATTAGGATCCTTTACATCACAGTGCCCTTGAGCATAAACATGATTAGAAAACAATCCAATCAGCAAAATAAGTATGGTTTTCATGGCAAAAACGCCTTTCTTTGCATGGTATGTCATACATAACCAAAAGAAGAATAATGCCTTATTTGGTCGATGTAACACGCAACGAATGCTTTATAATTTAGGTAGCGCGCACGAACATATTTGCTGTGCAATTATTGATTAGGCAAAAAGTAACTGAGGGGGCTGCCCCAATATTTCAAGCAATGGATTTAGGTGTTTTTTCTCCACGCGTTGAATGGCAAAGGTCAATAAAGGGGAAATTGTACTTTTAAGCGTTGAAGAAATAATAACGATGTGTAGACCATTACAGTGATGATAACAGTGATCAGAATCGCTGCAATTCGAACAGTCTTCTTCTGCATCTGTTGTTGTGTTGATGGTATTATTCAAACCAGATTGCACGTAACTCACTTTGTTATTGTGTTCCATAAGGTCTTTCATCTCCGCTAAATTGCCGAGTAAAATACCCAAGGTTACCCCTAAGCAAAGAAAACTTAAAAACATTCGAGCCACGAGGACATTTTACCACCCACTTAACTTATGACACAAACTTTTTCACGTGCTTTACTCCTTACTTAGAAGCTCCTAACTGTCCAATTACTCAAGACACTTCAGCAGTTCCTGAGACTTGCCAAAAATAGGGGCTAAAAGAGCATCTTTAAGGCTCATCTAGATCATTCCAAGCGATACCTGCCTACTATAATCCGGTAAATATGCTCTGCACCAAGTTCTAAACTCGTCCACTCTGGCCCGCCATTTTTCTGCAATCCATTTCTTCACCAAGTTTCAAACAACCAAATACTCCTTGCTGGATTCGACCAGAGTTCGACTGTTATTTGGTTTGCTTCGCAAACATGGCTCATGGCCCGCCATTTTTCTACAATCCATTTCTTCACCAAGTTTCACAACTCATCATCATCTTGCTTATCTTAAATGGGTAGACTAGCCGCTGATTTGTTCGAATTGGAGGGTGCCCATGCGTTTCCATTGTTGGCCGTTTTGCTTTTTGCAATATACATTGGCCACCAGCATGTCTTCTGCTGCCAAATAATAAAAATCTTTGTACTCATAAATGTACTGATCGCTCCAGCTACACCGATCGTTTAACAATACAACCGAAGGCTGACAAGAGCTATAGCGCCATACCGATGCGCTTCTCGGATCCACCAGCCTTGTCTCCATCACCAGGGGGCCTTGCTGGATGTATATGGCATCCTGTCCACGGTGTCTTGGGCTTTGAAATTCTACCCTGCCCCGAATCTCTCCTCGCTCGGCTTGGGGAGAATCAACTGCTACGTTGCCTTCAAATACAGAGGCCCGCAGGGTATTGAAAAACTTAGAACGCTGTCGTCGAGACGGGGTTAAGGCAGTTAACGCTGGGTTATTGCAAACGCGGCGATCCAAAAAGGCTTGCACGTCGTCTACAGGCTCTGCCACAAACCCAAACAGATCTTCTTCCGGATGTTGTAACTGCTGATCTGGAAAAAGCTGTGCATATCGCGCATCGCTAACTTGAATGGGCACTGGCGACTGCGTCTCTCGGTTGTATTGGGGGACAAACTGCCCTTCAATGCCGGATTGCGGTTCTGGCTCCTGACCCAAAAATTTCTCGATAAAAGAGGCATCCCCCATTCGCTCTTGTTGATCCTCAACTCTTTCTTGCAACTCAGCCAGCTGGCTGGACTGTGTTTGTTTTTGGTCAATGCAAGACACCAGACGATCGCCCAAAAATTGCTCTGCGCTGGTTAGATTGCTTTTGATGCCCTCATAGGAATGAAGAAAATCGTCATCTTGATACGTCCGCAGCTCTTTAATCCATGCGCTCTCTTGTTTTTTGGCTTTGGGGCGCTGTTTTTCATAGATTTCTTTGCCAGTGTAGCCCAGCGTTAAACCAATGCCCAAGCACACAAACGCTAATATGGTGGTCATCATATGCTTCATGGATCACCATCTTATCAGAATCCCTCTGAAAAAGAATAAAAGTTAAGTGTCGACAAATCAATTCGATTTGATATATACGGCACCTTGTTTGATATGTGCCGACGTGGCGGAACTGGCAGACGCGCTTGGTTTAGGCCCAAGTGGGGTAACCCGTGGGGGTTCGACTCCCTCCGTCGGTACCAAACATCCTTTTTTTTGTTCCTGCTTAATTTTTTGATTCCTTGCTCTATGTGGCTCCTGACGAGAGTCGAACTTTGTTCGAGCTTTTGTTGGGTCGCCTGCGGCTCCATGGCTCCGTCGGTACCAAACATCTTTTTTTTGTTCCTGCTTAGTTTTTTGATTCCTTGCTCTATGAGGCTCCTCGCGGGAGTCGAACTTTGTTCGAGCTTTTGTTGGGTTTAGCAAATCTTAGGACGTCAGGCCTTAGATTTGCTTATGTCATGATTTGGTTTGAGCTTGCTCAAAGCATAATCTGACCTCCTGCGGCTCCATGGCTCCGTCAATACCAAACATTCTTTTTTTTGTTTTTGCTTATGTCATGATTTGGTTTGAGCTTGCTCAAAGCATAATCTGACCTCCTTCGACTCCATGGCTCCGTCGGTGCCAAACATTTTTTTTATTCCAGGGGCTTACCATTTTGGTTACTGGAATAAGTGAATCGAGGTATTTTTTGGGTTTGTAGGGCCGCAATCGGTCTTTTTGGGCTTGTAAATGGGCGCTAGGGGTGGACGTTTGGTTGGGTTTAGGGTAGAAGGCTTCGCTATGAAAGTACAAGTAGATCACGTCAGCGACGTTAAGAAGAAAATTGTTGTCACCATTGATGAAGATCAGGTGCAGAGCCAAATGGATGAGGCTTATGTGGATCTTCAAAAAAATGCGCAAATTCCTGGTTTTCGCAAAGGCAAAACGCCCAAATCACTTTTAGAGAAGAAGTATGGCCCTTCAGTTGAAGCTGAAGTTTTTCAAAACTTAATGCGCGCCACCATGAGCGAAGCTTTGGAAGAAAATGACTTAGACGCTATTTCCATTTCGGATGTAAGCCCGCCTGAAAGAAAAAAAGGCGAAGGTTTAACTTACTCTGCATCACTAGAAGTTCGCCCCAACTTTGAACCCAAAGATTACAAAGGCATTTCTGTCAAACAGAACAAAGAAGACGTGAAAGACGAAGCCATTCAAGAAGTATTGGATCGCATTTTGGACAACCATGCCGTGATGAAACCCTTGGATGCAAAAAGCCCCAAAAAAGGCCAATATGCTTCCATTTTGGTTGAACATCTGGATGACCAAGGCAATGTGACCGAGACGCCCAAAGCTGAAGAACAGCTTCACATGGTTGGACACGAATCAGCCCGCAAAGATGTCGATCAAGCCATTCAAAAAATGTCTGTGGGCGATACCCAAGATTTAACCTTGGAGAATGTGCCTGGCCAAAAAGACGATCAAAAAACGTTTGTTCGGTTGACTTTAAAAAGCGTGAAAGAAAAACAATTGCCTGAACTTAACGATGACTTTGCCAAAACAGTGGGTCCTTTTGAAAATCTTGATGCGCTTAAAAAACAAATCAAAGAAGATCTTTCCTCTGAATTGGAAGATCGCAAAAAAGTAGATCATGCCACGCAAATTTTGGATCATTTGCGCAAAAAAAATAAAGTGGCCCTGCCCGACACCATGTTGGAGCAAGAAATGCAAAACATGCGACAAGAATTTTTCAACCGTGTGGTACAAAGCGGCCAAAGCCTGCCGGAAGATTTTTCTGCAGACAAGATGAACGAAGAAATGAAACCCGAGGCTGAAAGGCGCGTGCATGAGCAGCTTCTGCTAACGGCCATTGCCAAAAAAGAAAACATTGAAGTCACGCCCCAAGAAATTCACGCAAAATTGCATGAGCTTTCACACATGTACAACAAGCCTGAAGGAGAGCTTCGTGCGGAGCTTGAAAAATCCGGACGAATGGACTTCTTGCATTATCAGCTTCTATCGCAGAAAACGCTTGATTTCCTTGTTGGCGAAGCTAACATGAAGTGAATCTGGGCTTGACCCTATTGTCAGCACCATCATTAGAAAGGGTTTTATGTCTTCATTGATTCCAATGGTCGTAGAACAAACGCATCGTGGCGAACGTTCATACGACATTTATAGCCGACTTTTAAAAGAACGAATTATTTTTTTGAGCACCCCTGTCAACGATGAAGTAGCCAATCTCATTGTGGCACAATTGTTGTTTTTAGAATCCGACAATCCTGACAAAGACATTCAATTGTACATCAATTCTCCAGGTGGCTCGGTCTATTCGGGTATGGCCATATACGATACCATTCAGCATATTAAACCTGAAGTCTCTACTTTTTGCATGGGCATGGCGGCGTCCATGGCGGCGGTGCTTTTGGCCGCAGGCCAAAAAGGCAAAAGATTTGCTCTGCCCCACTCTCGCGTGATGATTCACCAGCCTTTGGGGGGCTTTCAAGGCCAAGCCACAGACATTGATATTCAGGCCAAAGAAATTTTAAAAATCAGAGACGAACTCAACCAAGTTCTTCAGCGACATACCGGACAAAGTTTGGATAAAATTCAAGAGGATACAGACCGCGACTATTATATGACCTCCGCAGAAGCCAAAGAGTATGGTATTATAGATCACGTAGTTGAAAAACGATCTGACATTGCGAGTGTAACTTCATGACCGAACAAAACAACGACCAAAACCAACTTCATTGTTCATTTTGTGGCAAAGGACAGCGAGAAGTCAAAAAGCTGATTGCTGGCCCCACGGTGTACATTTGTGATGAGTGCATTGAACTTTGCAACGACATCATTGAAGAAGAAGGCCAAAACGAAGAAGCTGTAGGAACAGCGCCTTCGGCCATTCCAAAGCCCAAAGACATCAAAGCCATATTGGACGAATATGTCATTGGCCAAGAAGATGCCAAAAAAGTCCTTTCGGTTGCTGTTTATAATCACTACAAGCGCATTGACAGTCCTGTGGTTTCCAGCAGCGACATTGAGCTGCAAAAATCCAACATTTTGATGCTGGGCCCCACCGGTAGCGGTAAAACGTTGTTGGCTCAAACCCTTGCCCGCATTTTAAACGTGCCTTTTACCATCATTGATGCCACCACCTTAACCGAAGCCGGTTATGTGGGGGAAGATGTTGAAAACATCATTGTTACGCTTTTACAAAATGCAGATTACGATGTTGAACGCGCGCAGCGTGGCATTGCCTACATTGATGAAATCGACAAAATCGCACGCAAAGCCGATAACCCTTCGATTACCCGTGATGTATCGGGAGAAGGCGTGCAACAAGCACTGCTGAAAGTCATTGAGGGCACGGTTGCCAATGTACCGCCCAAAGGGGGACGCAAACACCCGCAACAAGAGTTTTTGCAAGTAGACACGAGCAACATGCTGTTTATTTGTGGTGGCGCGTTTGTCGGCTTGGACAAAGTCATTGAAAGACGCATCACGCAAACCAGCATTGGTTTTGGTGCTGAGCTAAAATCCAGCAAACCCAAAGGCACGGGCGAACTCTTTCAAGAAGTAAAAAATGAAGATTTAACCAATTATGGTTTGATTCCTGAATTTATTGGTCGTGTGCCTGTGGTGGCATCGCTCAATGATTTGGACGAAAACGCACTGATTGATATTTTAACTCAGCCCAAAAACGCCTTAATCAAACAATATCAAAAACTCTTTGATATGGAGAACGTCAAACTCACATTCACCCCGACGGCCATCTCCGCCATTGCGACCAAAACCATGGACCGCAAAGCCGGCGCACGTGGTTTACGCTCTATTTTAGAAGAAATCATGCTGGATATTATGTATGAAATTCCTTCTCAAGAGCACGTGGAAGAGTGCGTCATTTCAGAAGACGTTGTATTAAAGGGCGATAAGCCTCTGGTTGTGTATCAACAGCCCAAAAAAGAAGCTGAAAGCGCTTAAGTCCAAATAAGTCGAAGCAAAGTTTTTTGAGTCTTGCTTTTTTTTGGTGTGTGCCTACATTGGTAGATATAGGAACTGATATCTGCCAAACAAGGACAAGACCTCAATGACTGAAGACAAAAAACCACTTTCCAGCAATTTACCAGCCACAGTGACGCGGGTGCCATTACTGCCACTTCGCGATATTATCGTATTTCCACACATGGTGGTGCCATTGTATGTTGGCCGTGAAAAATCGGTCAAAGCACTCGAATATGCCATGAAAAATGGCAAAGACCTTTTGCTGTCTGCACAGAAAAAAGCCAAAACCAATGACCCCCAAGAAGAAGATATTTATACGGTGGGTACATTGGGCAAGATTAAACATCTTTTGCGCTTGCCGGACTCCACCGTAAAAGTTCTGGTGGAAGGGAAAAAGCGAGTTAAAATCAAACAATTTATTGAACACCAAGATTTCTTCTTTTGCGAAATCAAAGATTTGGTGGAGCCTGAAACCAAAGACGTAGAGCTTGAGGCAATGGTTCGACAAGTTCAAAAAAGTTTTGAAGCTTATGTAAAGCTCAATAAAAACATTCCCCCTGAAATGATTATGTCGGTTTCCAACATGGATGAGCCATCGCGTGTGATTGACACCATTGCTGCGCACCTCACGTTGAAACTCAAAGACAAACAAGAGGTGCTTGAAATACCGGACGCGCATTCGCGCTTGGAAAAGCTGTATGCTCTGATGCAATCTGAAATAGAAATTTTGCAGATTGAAAAACGCATTCGTTCGCGTGTTAAAAAGCAAATGGAGAAAACGCAAAAAGAGTATTATCTCAACGAGCAAATGGCGGCCATTCAGAAAGAGCTGGGTGAAAAAGAAGACGGTAAATCTGAAATCAATGAGATTGAAGACAATCTTAAAGAGAAAAAACTGCCTGTTGAAGCCAAAGAGCGCATTGAAAAAGAACTCAAAAAATTAAAAATGATGTCGCCCATGTCGGCGGAAGCCACGGTTGTGCGCAACTACATCGACAACATGATGGAACTGCCCTGGCTCGAATACAGCGAAGACAAACTCGACATTCCAGAAGCCGAAAAAGTGCTCGAACGTGATCACTATGGATTGGATAAAGCCAAGAAACGAATTTTGGAATACCTATCGGTTCAAAAACTGGTTAAAGGCATCAAGGGACCCATTCTTTGCTTGGTTGGGCCTCCGGGTGTGGGTAAAACCTCTTTGGCCCGTTCAATTGCTGATTCAACGGGGCGTAAATTTGCCAAAATGTCCGTGGGGGGCATGCGGGACGAGGCTGAAATTCGCGGCCACCGACGCACCTACATTGGCGCCATGCCTGGTAAAATTATTCAGGCCATTAAAAAAGCGGGCAAGTCCAATCCTGTTTTCTTGATTGATGAAATTGATAAAATGGCGATGGACTTCCGTGGGGATCCCTCTGCGGCCATGCTTGAAGTATTGGATCCACAACAAAACCATAGTTTTGGCGATCACTACTTGGATGTAGATTACGACTTGTCCAAAATTATGTTTGTGGCCACGGCCAATTCCGTCAGCGGCATACCGCGCCCATTGCTGGATCGAATGGAAGTCATTCATCTGTCTGGGTATACCGAAGAGGAAAAACTTCAAATTACCAACAAATATCTGATTCCCAATCAGGTCAAAGAAAATGGTTTAACCCCAGACAACATTACGTTCACCGATGCTGGCGTATTGGAAGTCATTCAAAGATACACCCGCGAAGCGGGGGTTCGAAATCTTGAAAGAGAAATTTCCTCCATCTGTCGTAAGATTGCCAAAAAAGTAGTCGAGGAAGGAAGTGAGCACCATTCAGAAATTACACCTGAACAAGTGCATGATTTGCTCGGCGTACCCAAATTTAAATACGGCATGGCTGAAAAAGAGAGCCAAATAGGCCTAACCAACGGGCTTGCCTGGACTGAAATGGGTGGAGACTTGTTGCAAATTGAAGTTTCTGTACTACCAGGCAAAGGCAAACTTAAACTTACGGGTAAACTGGGCGATGTGATGCAAGAATCGGCACAAGCAGCCATGACCTACATTCGCTCGCGCTCGAAAGCCTTTGGTTTGCGCGATCATTTTTATGAAAAAATTGATTTTCACGTTCATGCACCCGAAGGGGCCATTCCAAAAGATGGTCCATCGGCGGGCATCACCATTGCCACTTCGTTGGCCAGTGCCATCATGGGAATTCCCGTGCGCAGAGATGTTGCCATGACTGGCGAAATCACATTGCGTGGCAAAGTGTTGCCGATTGGCGGACTCAAAGAAAAAGTATTGGCGGCCCATCGTGGCGGCGTGACCGATATCATCATTTCGGTGGATAATGAAAAGGACTTAAAAGATATTCCTGAAAACATTCGTGAGGAAATGACCTTTCACACCGTGGAAAACGCCGATGAGGTACTGAAAATCGCACTGGATTTGCAACCAGGCCAAAGCCTACTGGACAAAGAAGGCGATTTTGCCCTTGAAATCTTTGAAGCCGGTGCGGATGTACCCGGTGTCAAAGATGAAAAAGCCATGCATTAGCCCTTTTGTAAAAAAAGGTTGACCCTACCCAGAGGGTATGAAATAAGACCCTCTATTGTCAAAGGATGGGCGATTAGCTCAGCTGGCAGAGCGCCACATTTACACTGTGGATGTCGGCGGTTCGATCCCGTCATCGCCCACCATCTCCTTATTCCTTGCTTGATTTGAAAGTTTCTTTGTACCCGCAACTACCAGCAGATCGAACCAAGGTTCTCTGTTGATTGGACTCGCCCTTCGGCGAGTATGGCGTCATCGCCCTCCATCTCTTTATTCCTTGCTTGATTTGAAAGTTTCTTTGTACCCGCAACTACCAGCGGATCGGCTAGGGTTTTAGTGGTTCTTATGACGTAGGAATTAGAACCACTTATGCCACATTTGGGCTTGAGCTGGCTCAAAGCAAATGTGGCCTCTGTTGATTTTATCAGCCCTTCGGCGGATATGGCGTCCTCGCTCTTCATTTTGAGGGGGTTTTACCTAATTTTTTAGAATCCATTGAGTGCGTATGGTAAAATAGTAGAGATATTCAGTATTTATCCTAAATATTTGAAAATCGTTGGTTGTATTTACTCATGGGTTGTTGCATGTTGTATCGAGGTTGTATTTTTGTTGTGTGGCTTTGCTGTTGCTTTTTATGGCAGTGCAATGCAGGCACCCCTACGTCTAAACTTGTTTTTAAGCCTTCTCCACAAAACCCAGCCAGCACTTTTACTCTCATTCAACCTTCATCTACCCATGCCAAAGATGAACGCATCCTTCTTCGCATTGAAAATTTGTCTCCCGAGAACAAAGCCACTTTGCATGATGATCCTGCTTGTCAAAACGCACTGCCTCATTTAGCCGATGCGTCGTCTCGTGCCCATGCTGTCGATTTTTCCATCGACTTAGAGCAAGACGGTGTTTACACCTACTATGCGCAAGTTGGTTCACCTGAAAGTAATCATCCGCTTTGTTTGGGACCGGTAAGCTATCGTTTGGACCGCATTGCGCCCGTCATCACCGATGTCTCGGATGGGTCTGGGTCTTACATTGCGTTATCTACCAGCGAGTCCGATAATCCAGTGTATGTGTATGATGATGACGCCTGCACAAATGAAGTGGGCGAGCTATTACCCGATGGCAATGGCAACGACATTGTGTTTGCACCAGGCCTGACGGAAAATGGCGTGTTTTTATATTGGGTGCAAACGCAGGACAATGCCGGCAACTTATCCGATTGTGTGGGTCCGCTTTTTTATATGTATTTGGGTGCTTCGCCCAACTCCATGATTTCGATGCCCAATCAATTGGCCATCAACACGGGCACCCTCGAATACAATGTTGATTTTGGTGATGTATTTTCGGCTTCAATGGCTGCCAGCGATGTCACCGTGCAAACCACCGGTGACGTGCAATACAGTGTGCAAGTGTTAAACGGCACAACCAAAACACCCACCATTGTGTTAACGGTCACTGGCGGCAATGGCACCATCAACAGCGTGAGCATTCCAGAGGGCTTGGGTGACAACCTTGTGGCAGGCACACCGGCCGCCACTCAAAATACCGTGGTTCGTGTGGACAACATTGCACCCAACGTCACTTTGTCTTTGTCACCATCCACACCTTCCCCGGGTGATTTTAATCCCATTTTGTTTGATATAACGGCAACCACGCCCACTGATTTGGCCTCGGTCGCCCTGTTTAAAAATGACCCCACTTGTTCGAGTCCTGCAGCCAATACTGGTGGCCACCCTGCACAAACGTCACTGAGTCTTGCATCCGACACCATTGAAACCGGTACAGGCACTTATCTATACTATCTGCAAGCCATCGATGCGGCAGGCAATGCATCCGGATGCGTCGGCCCGGTCAGCTATCAGCTCAGTGCGCCAGATCCGGTGAGCAATCTCAACATTTCTGCCAAAGGTTGTGATTACTTATCCATTGGTTGGACCAAGCCCAACGAAAACGGCACCACCATTGTCAATTATCAAACCCGTTACAAACCTTCGGCGCTCCTGGATGAAAGCAATTTTGTTTTATTTGACCCAGGCATCTCTACACAAACCTTTGAAACCATTGGACCCGCTGCGCCCCACACGCTAACCGTTGATACCGTCTACGATTTTCAAATGCGAACCGTCACCAGCAACGGGGCCATATCGCCTTGGTCCAATACCTATACAGGCGCAACCTTGCCCAACACCCTATTTTTCTGTGGGAATGACAATTACGGCGCATTTAACACAGGGGGTGCCACCACCAGCAAAATGGTTGCATTTGATGACGGAACCACCGTAGAGCATTACAATCAAAGCAATTTATTGATTAATACCTACACGCTTGACGCGGGTGAAACACAAGGCATCAACAGCACGCAGTTCGATTATGTTTTATCGGACAAACCATTGTACATTGCGGGTCGAAGAGGCAGTGGGGGCAATACACGCAAAGCAAACGTGGTTTGGAGTTCCAAAGACTGGGCGGGCAAACAGTTTTTATTCAATGGATCGCGCGCGCCCAATCACATTTTAAGCGTTTACGCATTTGAAGATGCCACCATTGATGTCATCAATGCCAGTGGGGTTGTGGTTACGCAGACCATCAATGCTGGCCAAAGCACCACGTTTAGTGTGGGCAATGGCAGTTATGAGGTCGACAGTACAGGCACGTTGGTTGCCTATCTGTTTTCGAGCAGTGGCAATCCCATGGGCAACAACCTGCAAGACCCAATGCCTTTACTGCCACTGTCCACCGATATCATTGGTTACACCGGCAGCATCAGCGGTGCCCAAATTTCTTCTTTAAGCAATGGCAATGTCGTCAACGCAAGGCATTCCAACGATGTGCTTGATACCCGAACTGTCAACATCGGCAACCCCCAATCCATTTCAGCCCGAGGTAACGGCAACGTGACACTTTACCAATCAGAGGCTGTGCATGTGACCTCTTCAGCCCCCATCGTTGCCCGTAGTAATGCGGACAGCAATGGCAACTGTTCGGCGCCTTTTCTTCCAGTTACCATGATGCGCAAGCGATACGCCATCAATGTCTATGCTGAGTGGGTGGCCTTTGCCGCATTGGAAAGTGGCGATATTGAAGTGGTGGATCCACAAACAGGTTCCGTGGTGGCCACCATCACCCTGGTCCAAAATGATCCAACTCCACCTACAGCCTCCACCACCCCTTGGAAAGCACGAATCGATCGCTCCACGCTGTTAAACTTGGTCAGTAGCAACTCAACGACTGAAGGGGTTATCTTTCGATCGACCATTGCCTTTGCGGCTTGGTATGAACCTCAAAATGACAACTTCGCAGCTGACGACGATGAAACATTGCTTTATGGTACCAATGATTAATGATTTTGTTTAAACTGCTGAATGCTTTCTGCCACTTGCGCGCCAAATAAAACAACAATGGAATTGTAGTACATCCACAATAATAAAATGACTAGATTTCCTGCCGTTCCATACAGCGATGCCCATTTGCTCTGCGTTAGATAGCTTAACAAAACATTCTTACCCACGGAAAAAAGAAACGAAGAAACCAATGCGCCTATGATCAGATTTCTTTTTTTCATCTCACGCGCACCCAATAACTTATAAAGTACAAAGAAAAGTCCAGCATTGATGCCGTAAGACAGCAGGAAGCTAATCATTTGATTCATCCATTCTGCTGCCAGCAGTGCTTCGGCTTGTTCTTCAATCATAAAGTGAAAAATCAAATCAATTAAAATGGCCACCAATACGATAAACCCAATCACAAACACCATAATAAAAGACACCAGCACATCCCATATCTTTTGCCTCTTTTGAAGATTGTCTTCCATAAAGGTAAAAATATCGCGAAAAGCCGTTTGCAAGGCTGAAAAAATGGCGTTGGAAGCCCATAAAAGCAACAAAATACCTGTAATGCTCGCCACCAGTCCTGATTCTGAGCGGCGCGCACTGGATGCGGATTCTTTCAGTACTTTCACCAGGTCTTCATTGAGGTATTGCCCAATAAAATTAAACAGGGAATCACTGGCCAGGTGCATATCCACCACCAAGCTGGCAATGAAAATAGAAATGAGCAATACGGGCGGCACCGAAAAAATCGTATAAAATGAAACAGCTGCTGCATGATGAACAATACGGTTATCAAAAATACCTTTGCCCATGTCCATCAACAAATTTTTGGTTGCTTTGAGCATGCTACACCAGCTTATATCAGTCTTTACGATATGCAAAATCGTACTTAGGATAGTTCTTGTACACTAGTTTCAAAGCGGGCTTGAATGTAGGGCTTAACAATTGGACTGGTTTTGATTTTCGCCCCCAGGGTATAGAGCAAATTGTACAAACCAATTTCAGCTCGCATAATGTAAGTCAACTCGGGCCAAAGGATTTTTGCCTTTGCAGACGCTTGAAAAAGCCGCTTAAATTCGTTTAAAATCATACCATCTGAAAAATCGACCACTTGATCTACTTGGGTATCCCAACGAGGATAAATTTGGGCGTACAATCTTGAAAAACCTCGATGAACTTCTAGCTGAGCTTCTGTGAGCTCATTAACTGAAAATTTCCGATGAACCTTTTCCACCATGGCTTTGTACTGACGCTGATCCTGATCCAAATCCAGCGTTAAAGATGAAACAAAAGCGTCAATCATGTCGCTGGGCACGGCTTTGACGCATCCAAAATCAACCAAGCCAATTGATCCATCTGGATCAAAAAGATAATTGCCCAAATGTGGATCGGCGTGCAAATAGCCAATGCGATGGATTTGATGGTGATACATGTTCATTAATTGACGGGCCAATCGATTGCGAAAAGCTTGAGATTTTTCTTTTTCCAATATTTTTTCTAAACTCATACCGGGCACAACACTCATGGTCAGCACCTTAGCGTTTGAAAATTCTGGATGGACTTTGGGCAATGCAACGCCTTCAAAATTTTCAAAACCCTTGGCAAAAATGGAAATATTCTTTGCTTCGTGCAGGTAATCTGTCTCCTCTAGTAACCCGCGCTTAAGTTCATCGAATGCAGCTTGATGGTAATGTTTGGTCCACATCATCGGTTTGAAGGTGGTGCGAATCACTTGCAAATCATGCTCGATGGTTTTGGCAATGTTGGGGTATTGCAACTTCACCACCACTGGGGTGCCATCCTTAAGTTTTGCATGGTGTACCTGCCCCATGGAAGCTGAGGCAAACGCTTGAGCATCAAATTCGCCAAACACTTTCTCTGGCATGACACCAAATACTTTTTTAAACTGCAACCTGGCCATGGTCGGATTCATGCTGGGGGCATGCATTTGTAACGTGCTTAGCTCCGTCAAAGCTTGCTCAGGCAGCCATTGGCCCTGCATACTCATCATCTGGCCCAGTTTCATCCAAGGCCCTTTTAAGCCTTTAAGAGCCTGTGTGGCTTTAACAGCCTGGTCACTCACCTTTTGGTCTGCCAGTTTCGCTGCTTGGTCTTGCTCTAAAAACGCCTTTTGAATTTGATACCCAATGTAACTATTGGAAATACCCAATCCCACTTTGGCCATGGTCCACGCGCGTTTGATTTGCCCTTGTGTAAAATCAAAGTCTTCTTCCTCCGTACTTGCGGCATCAGAATCATGCTGATCATCCGCGCTTACCATGTCCATGGGCTTTTGTTTAAAAAAGCAAACCCCATGGTTAGCGAACGATCCAACATGGCCATGGTTTTTTGCTTGTCTTCGGAAGTATCTTTGAGCCAGTAATACAAAATACCATAATAGTAGGTTGCAAACATGTAAGCACCCCAATCACCCAGGGGAGGAATTTCTCCATTTTCATGGGCTTTCACGAACAATTCTTTGATAAATTGAAGGTACCGACTGGTGTGAACTTGGGTGTCTAATTTAAGCGGATTGAGTTTGGATCGAGGATCCAACGCTTTGATAAATGCCGCATGAATAAAATCTTCGTAGGGTGACAGCTGTTCAAGTTGCATATGAATCAGACCAAAAAGTTTTTCGTTGAGTGGGGCTTTTTGCAACGTTTTATCTTTTTGATACTGCGACATAACTTGCTCAATTTCTTTTTCATAGAAATACAGCGCCAAGTCTTCTTTGGTGGCAAAATAATTGTAAATGGTGCCTTCAGCCACGCCAGCTTGAGCGGCCAGTTCTTTTGTGGTGGTTTGCGCAAAGCCCTTTTTTTGAAACAACGTCAGCGCAGCTTGCAAAATTTTGTCTTTCACAACTTGCTTTTTGGTTTCTCGAACCCGAGAAGCGGACTTTTTCTTTGTTTTTGGCATGAGTATACTCATTATTATCAGATCCCCTTGCGGGTGTAAATCTGCGACTTTCTTGAAAAAAGGCGTAAAAAACCTGTTTGACTCCCCTTCGGAATGTGGTAGAACCAACTTTCAAAATTTAGGGGTCGTAGTTCAGTTGGTTAGAACGCCTGCCTGTCACGCAGGAGGTCGCGGGTTCGAGTCCCGTCGGCCCCGCCACTGTCTTCTTTTGGAGATGGTTGCTTCTCTTTATCTTTATTCTATATTATTGCACGTGCTGGGGACTCGAACAGAGTTCGTCTATTTACTGGGTTTAGTGGTTCTTGTGACGTTAGGAACTAGGCCAGTTTCGCGCACACTCCTTGAGCACGAAACTTGGCATAAGCCGCGTTACTAAAGCAACGGCTAAAACCACTTATGTCATAATTTTTTTTCAGCTATGCTGAAGGGAAATTTGACCTCCTTACGGCTCCATGGCGTCGGCTTTTTCTTTTTTTACTTTAGGTTTAGCATGTGAAATTTTGTTTTTTTCCAAGCAGGTGGGGACATGTGCCTTTCGTACAGGGCCCGCGGTTTTAGGATTGGATGGATTGGAGGAGTTTTAGGAGGGCTTTTTCTTCTTTGTTGGTGAAGTTGTCCTGATCGATTTCTTTGAGGACTTCTTCAATGTAGTTTTGAAGCGTGACACCCGCCTCGTATTGTTGAACCACACGGGGGTCGATGTAGTTGGCTTTGGCCACGGCTTCGGTGTTGCCCAAGTGCTGTGCAACTTGATTGATGGCTTCTTTGATTTTTGTTTTTTGTTCTTTTTGGCTTTCCACCACGCCCATTTCATTTAATAACGTTGCTGCCAAAAAAGTACCGGCCCAGGTTCGAAAGTCTTTAGCGGAGTACTCCTCACCCATGACTTCATGAATGTACCGATTAAGATCGTCAGACTTTACATCTACTTTTTGTCCTTCTGAATCAAAGTATTTGAAAATTTCATAGCCGGGCACTTCATCAATTTCTCTGACGATTTCTGCCAGTCTTCGGTCTTTGATCTTTTTGGTGTGGGTCTTTCCTGATTTGCCCTTATAGCTAAAAGTAAGTTTATGGCCCTGCACATCCAAATGCTTAGACCTTAGTGTGGTTAGCCCGTAGGTTTGATTCTGGCTGGTATAGTAATCGCTGCCTGGTCGAAAGTAAGCATTTTCCATCAAGCGCACCATGCACGCCATAACTTTATCACGATTGAGATTGGGTTGCGCCAAATGCTGGCCGGTCACTTGTCGCATATGAGAAAGGCGAGAAGCAAAGTCGATGATTCGCGCAAACTTTTTCTTTTCCTGTTTTTCGCGCCATTTGGGGTTGTATATGTACTGCTTGCGCCCTTTGACATCCCGTCCCCAAGCAAAAACTTTTGCCCGCGGCTGCTGTGCAAAAATATGAACATCCGTCCACGCTGGCGGAATGGCCAAACTTTGAATCCACGACTTGAGTTTTTTGGACACAATGGTTTTACGGGTTTGCGCATCCAGGTACCGAAAGCCCTGTCCCCACTTTTTTCGCTCGATGGTTTGGCCCATAGTTTTTTATCATGCGTGAATGTTTTACGTGTCACATATAGCGTTGGTTAGGTGGTCTTTTTTTCTTTAGTTTTTGGCTCGACATCCGTCAGTTGCAGTCACCTGTAGGCAATGGCTCGCCCCTTCGGGGCTGTGCTTTATTTGCCTACAGGTGACTGCAACCGACTCGGTTTGAGGGTAAAAATTATTACAAAAAATTAAATTGGTTTATATGTCATTGAATTAGTTGCAGAAGATCTGCAACTAATTCAATGACTACGTTTCTATTTTTTTCTTTTTTTCAAATACTTAAACGTTTAAAAATCAAGTTTCTTGACCAGCTTCATTGCACTTGATTTTTTTGTTTTACAAGTTTAATTACATTAATTGTTCAAATTAAAAATCATCAAAACGTAAATAATTATTGATAAAAACAACCATTATCAAAAGAGCTTATCCATGAAAAAAAATCCCAACATCATTTCAAATTTTCTTAAGATATTTTCATCATCTGCGAACAACCTATTACTTTTTTCTTTATTGATAGGTTTGGTTGGTTGTTCAAACAGCAGTACCAATACAGATGAATTATTTTCATCAAGTCGAGTAATTACTTTTGAGGAAATCTACCCAGAAAACCGTGGTGAGATTCAAAGCCAAAATTTTTCTTTAGATAAGTGGTCATGGAATCAAGATATCGCTGAAGGTGCGACTCTTCAGGAAGGCATTCACTATACGCTAGACTCAAACATGATTCCAGCAGGCTTGAGTTTTCAAATCAAAATTAATACCAATAGAACAGCAACATTCAGCCTACTTGGAAGAGCCATTGACCATCATGTGAGCGACTCAGTAAATGATATTAACTTTACCTTTCTTAAAGATGCTTTCTTAGCAGGTTCGCCAAAGGCTTTAGCAGAGGAAAAACTACCGACATCGATCAATATTCTTTTTGGCATTGGTTATCAATTATCAGGCACGGTTGTTGACTTGGTTGACAAGGTTGAGCTTACTGAAGTTCGTCAAGGTCAATCCGTGGTGTTAACATCTGAAAGTACAAATTTTGTTTTTTCGAACCGGTATGAAGATGGAGATCCATTTGAACTTGAAGTTTTCAATTTCACAGGCAATAAAGTTTGTGGATTAAATCAATCTGATGGGACTTTTGCATCACAAAATTATGATTCTCTGATTTTAACCTGTTCTTCTCCGATTCAGCCAACAGTGTTGAATCTTGATGCTATCGTACCTTATAGAACAATGCAGTATAGTTGGGTTGATGCTCAACACGCTATGTTTTATTACCTTGAGGAATCACTTGATGGTGGAATAACCTACGAACCAGTGTCGGAAAATATAGCTACAAACGTTCAGGCTGGAGAATATATGCTTGAAAACTCATTGTATGAAAGTTTCGGAGCACAATACCGTTTACAATCATGCAATTCTCAAGAATGCGTCGCTTCGAACACCATTGTCATACCACAAATTATGCTCAATAATTACATAGATTATTTAAAAGCAAGCAATACAGGTGGTAATGATAATTTTGGACATGCTTTATCAATTAGTGACGATGGGAACACTTTGGCAGTTGGGGCATACTATGAAGACAGCAATTCTACAGGCATCAACGGAAACCAAGATGATAATAGTTCATCAAATTCGGGAGCCGTATATATTTTTACACGGACAAATACTGGATGGAGCCAAGAAGCATATTTAAAAGCCAGCAATTCAGATTTTAATGACCAGTTTGGCAATGCGATATCATTGAGTGGAGATGGTTCTACGTTAGCAGTAGGTGCCCATTACGAAGATAGCGGATCCACAGGTATAAATGGAAATCAAAATAATGACAATGCATCACAATCGGGTGCTGTTTATATATTTATAAAAAATGATTTTGGATGGTCACAGGAGGCATATATTAAAGCTAGTAATCCTGGTGTAGATGATCGGTTTGGGTCCTCAGTTTCACTCAATGGTGCCGGCAATAAATTGGCCGTAGGTGCAATCCATGAAGGCAGTGGCGCGACTGGTGTAAATGGAAATCAATATGATGAGAGTGAAGGTTGGTCCGGTGCGGCTTATGTATTTTCTAAAAATCAAGGTGTATGGGCTCAGGATGCTTATTTCAAGGCAAGTAATACCTCATCAGAAAATCATTTTGGACAATCTGTTTCAATGAGTGCGGATGGAAATACTTTGGCGGTAGGAGCTCCCCTTGAATATAGTGAAGCTACTGGCATAAACGGTGATGGAAATCAAAGTGTTGATAGCTCCAGCGTAAACTCAGGTGCTGCTTATATCTTTTCCAATAGTGCATCTGGTTGGAGCCAGGATGCCTATATCAAAGCAAGTAATGCTGAGGAAAACGATCGATTTGGATATTCCCTTTCTTTGAGCGGTGACGGCTATACTCTTGCAGTAGGGGCCTCTGATGAAGACAGCAGCGCAACTGATATAAACGGAAATCAAAATAGCAATAGTGAATCAAACTCAGGTGCCGTATACATTTTTACGAAAAATAATTCCTCTTGGAGTCAAGAAGCTTATATTAAAGCAAGCAACACTGACGAAGGCGACAAATTCGGTAGTTCTGTATCGTTAAATTATGATGGAGATTTTTTAGCAGTGGGAGCAAAGTTAGAAAGTAGTAGTTCCATAGGGTTAAACGGCAATCAAAACAACCATTTCAGTACATCAGAATCTGGAGCAGTATACATATATGAACGCTCTTCACATATTTGGAATCAACATACATACGTAAAATCAAGCAATACAGATTCTGAAGATGAGTTTGGTTCTGCAGTATCGATAAGTGGGGATGGGGCCACATTGGCTGTGGGTGCAAATAAAGAAAACAGCAGTGCGATGGGCATCAATGGCAATCAAAATGATAACAGCTCCAGCTCTGGCGATTCAGGTGCAGTATACGTTTATTGAGTATAAAAGTCTTATGAGGGTAAAAAATTTTTAAGATGAATGCATTTCGATTCAACTCAATGAATAATCCTTCATTAAATCACTAAATTTTAAAAAAATGTATTTTAATGTTCTCGATCCTTTAATTGACGGGAGCAGCTAAAAAAGGAAAGGTTTCCAACTCAGCTGATGGTGCGCCAATACCATCATCAATAGCATCTACCCCTGTCGAAGCGCCCTTCATTACCACTGTATAGTAAGTCTGAATCACATCTACGATTGGCTTACGGCCGCCGCAATCATTATTAGGATCTCCTCCAGAGGGATCATTAGTTAATCCCATGGCCGTTAGCTCTACAGCCATATATACCTCGCATTCGCTTCCTGCGTTCCGATCAATGTAAATCTGATCATCCAACAAAAGTTGCCCAAAAGCATCATAGCGGCCTGCATTGGTGGCTAACGGTGAACTAACCGCAATATCCGAACGATTGGTTAGGGCATTGTCGCCACAGCCATTGCCATTGGTACCTTCATCGCGCAGTCCATCATACGATGCCAAGCTAAAGCTTACCTCAGATAAAAAGTCACTGGATGCATCCTCCAATGATGTGGTGTTGTAATCATTGAGCTGATCATCTCGTTGCGTGTCACTGCGAAATGTACCGATGAAAAGTTCTGAAAAATAAGCTCGGCCAGCGCGGTCAATCAAACGGCCTTCAGGTTCAGGAGGTGTGACATCATCATCGCTGCTGCTACACGCAGCTATACTAAAAAGGATCATGGCGGATAAAATTATCTTGCTTCGTTTCATGCTTATTGCTCCGGGGTGAGTGTGGTTGGGTCAAATGTTTCGGTAGTGGCATACACGCCATAAACGGGTCCTTCGCCCACAATGTTGGTATCTGCTTGTATAGCGATGGCCAAAATATTTTGGTCTTGATAGGCGTTTTCGGGTGATTCCTCCTCACCTGTGTAAGTGTCCAGCAAGCTATCACGTTGAGCATTGAGCAAAGCGTGGCACTGTGCTGAATCATTGGAGGCCGCTTGGTTGTCTTGTCGTTGTGCCGCGCGGGCTGTGTTGAAATTGGCTTTGTCTCTAAAGGATGGATCCTTGGCTAAGCGGGTGATGATTCGAAATGTACCAGCAGTGTTGCCCACACCTGAAGGGCCGGGGATATTCGCATTAACATCACTTACAAGTACTCCAGAGCCATCCTTCTCACATGTCACGCGACCCGTCTCGCCAAAATAACACTCAATGGTGGTTTCAGTTTGAGTGGTGCCGTAGGATGCACTGTTGTTAATGTGGAATACGTATTTGGCTTCGGTAGAAAATTCTGAATCCGTGTCTGCATTGGGATGAACGGTCATAATTAAATTCATGGTGTCATTGTCTTCCATCCACGCATAAACGTTGGCGATGTCAGTTGAAGGCTTGGCGGATACATCGGATCCATCCTGATGATCGGCAAGTGAATTACCCGCCCAAAAGCTAACGAATAGCGCCCAAAATACTGTAAAAATACATACTTGCACAGATAACCTCCATTGGTTTTTTCTTATAGATTATAACACTGCCAGGCATCATGACACAAGCAACACTTATTTTATCTAGCTTTAGCAAGGTTGCATCGACGCAAAGGCGTGAATATAGTGAGAATAATCATGAAAAGAGCCGTTTTGAACCATTTGCGTCGATTTGATGTTGTAGCTTGTTTGTTAACAGGGCTGCTGGGTGGTACGCTCTACTTATTGCTCATTTTATTTTGGATTCCACTTTGGGATGGCGGCACGCCTGGCATCATGCTTCGCTGGGCCGCTTCGTTTGCCATGGGCGGTGAGATTCTTGCGCCACCTTCTACGTTTGGTTGGGATGTGCTGGCATATGCCGTGGGCAGCTTTTGGTTGGCGGGCGTGGTGTTTGCACTGATCGTTAATTTTATTCTCCATGGTGTAAACGAGTGGCTCGGTTTGCTCGGTGGCATGGGTTTTGGATTGATTTTGTATGGCATCGATTTTTATTATTTTGATGCTTATTACCCCTGGCTGATTGCATCTCGAAGCACCGCCATGGTGATCACCTACATTGTGTTTGGTGGCTTTGTGGGGTACGTGTATCATGTGATTGCCGCCAGACGTGGCCATCACCCCATCGATTCACAACCTTTGAAAACGGCTTCCTAAGGTCTGCCTAATTATTTACCCATGGTTTGATTGCGCGCGTGGAGATACCAAAGGCCTATTCCTGTATACGAGCCTACAAAAAAAGTGGTTGCTGCTTTTACATTCCATAGATGATTCAAACGTTGGCGGCAGAGCAGCGATACAATGGCCTGACTTGTTAAGTAGCTAGCGCCCAACGAAGGTACCACCATCCAGCCGCGGTTAAACATATAGTACTGAATACCTGGGGTGGTTACGCCATAATCCACCGTAGCCTGGTAACTCTCATCACCGAGGGTTAAAAATGTCCATATGTCTTTTTCACCTTTGGCTTTTAACACTTCTTTTTCGGCTTCTTCCTGTTTTTGTAAAAATACGCTGAACTGATCTACGACATAATCTTCCAACTCTTCATTGGTTTGCATTTGATGGGTGAGCTCTTTTTGCAAAAACCAATCAAACCACTGATCTTCGGTGGCATCCGGTGACATGCGCTGAGCTTTTTGCAAAACATCTTGAATGTTTTCTCGCACCGGAGCCAACGCAGGTTCTGACCAATCCAACCATGGATTGTCGGCCATGGTGATTAGTTCTGGATGCGTTTCTAAGGTTTGGAATAATTGTTTTCTAAGATTGTCGTTTTGCAACAACTTTCCATCGTGGCCCCATATCAGCGACTCACCCGCTTGAAACTCCAATGCTTCAATGGGCGCCCCTATGAATGAAAAAAAGGCAGCCTCTGAAAGCATTTTATACAAAGCGATGGGCGATACACCCGTAAATGCCAAATATCGGAGTGTGGGGGCAAAAACACCCTGCATACCCACTTCATGCAGGCCGCGTGTAACAAATTCGTAGTCCAGTTCATCATCATGGTGGATGGTGCTGTAGGTGCTAAATTCAATGAGGGTGGACATCCAAATCATAATTTTTGCAAGCCCTGCGTTGGCCACGGTGGTCAAAGACGAGGTGGGCGTAACACATTCACCACGAATTCTGCGATGAAAGTCAAAAGTTCGAAATGGCGCTTTCCATTGAGCCATGGATACCTGCCCTTGCGCAATCAGCTCATCCACCTTTTTTTCCAAAGAAGCCATCGCTTTTTGATAGCCACGCCACTCAAATTGCAAATAAGTATCGCGACGGCCTGTATTTTGTAGCAAAGAAACAATGACATCCGTTTGTTCCATTTGCTTTAAGGTTTGCCGAACTTGCTTGGGCTGCAAGCTTTGCAGGGGCGCTGCAAAAGGATTGTCCTGATCAATGACTCGGTACACATTCTCAAGCGCCAAAGGTCTACCAGGCTGTGATCGAGCCAGCCGCTCCGCAGCCTGGTACTTGGCATCGATCATTCTGTAGCGTGCGTAGCGCTGCATTTGATAAGCATCCGCAAAATGATCAATGAGATAATTTCTTCGGTGCCTATAATAATAGGGATTAAGTTTGCGGTTGCCTTTGAGCCATTGTCCTAGGTTTGGTTTCGCCGATGCCGTGTGGCCAGGCCGAATATAGGCGGCCAAAGATTTATTATGGCGGCCAATCATATCCACTGCTTCTCGGAAAGCGCGAACATCCACCTCGGTTTGAATGGTTACACGGTCGAGTTGTTTGGCCAATCTTAGCCAGTCCAAATCATCCAACAAATGACTTCGCACCAACGGATGAATTAGCTTTTCCATTAAATCGTCTGGCAAAGGTGCAAACTGAGATTTTTGCCGTAAAAAGTCCCAAATCTGATTTCGGACATGCGTATACGAAATCCATTTACCTTTTTTTAAATGTCCTCTAACCCATACACCTGAAATTTTCCGATGATAAACCATACGTCTTGCAATGTCTTGGGTTTGTGCAGGGTTAAACCAGGGCAGCGCCGAGGGTTTTTGGGCTGCTGCCACCTCGAGTCGCTCCATGAGGGCCACCAGTTTTTTTTCGGCTTGGTATATGCGTTGTGGGCTGCGATGGGTTTTGTCCAGTGCTTTCACAAGACGTTTCCATTGCATTTGTGCCAAACGCGGATGCTTTTCCAATACGTTCATAAAGCTTTGCCATGTTGATCTCCAACTTGATGGCATTTTTACGCGAAGACTGGGTTTATTTGAAGCCAAGCGCTCAAGAGGTTTGGCCGATTGATGGGGGATCTTTGAAGCGGTGGAAAGTCGAAACTTGCGGGCCAATCCAGGAAAGTCTTTTTGAACCATCGCCATCGCATTGCGCGTTTGATTGCTTACGATGTAGCGCTCAAACTCTGCCAACCACGAATAAACATTGCCATTGAGATGAGGGGCATCGGCCAATTTTTTTCCCAAAGCATGTCGAAAAAGCGGATCATGCAAAAAGGTTTCAGGTTTTAAACCCTTATCCAGTCCTGCTTTTGGATAGCGATGGGCCAATTGTTCCAATGCAGTCGTATTGCGAAAAGCGGAGAGCGAAAATTCTTTGGCAACATTGGGGAGATCTTTTTCAATCATGGCAATGGCCTGATCGGTTTGCTTTGAAATGATGTGTTTTTGAAATTGTTCCAGCCAATCGTCCAACCCCTGGTTTGACTTAAACATTACAGCCAACCGATCCGCCATGGATGTTCGCAGCGACGGAGACCCCAAGAAATGAACTGCCTCTTGGTTTGGCCTTAAAATTTTTCCAACTTTGGTGTGCCGGAGATTGTGTACTTGCTCCAAGGGATCTGCGATTTTGTACATCTCCTCCAAACGTAAGACGGCCTTATCAAATATTTGTTTGTAACTTTTGCTACTTTTTAACCACAGCTCTTTGACTTGCTTTAGCACGTGATTGCCAGATACGGCACCACCAATGGCTGAGGCAATGACAAGATACGTCCACTCATGCTTGATGGAAGATCGCAAGCGTTCCAATTCCAAAGCAGCTTCCTGCCAGTCAATTTGACCCGTCGCTACGTTGGCTTCCATCAATTTTTTATGATCATACAAGTTGATCAAATTGTATGCACCATTGATCGTGTACAAACCAGAGCCCAGCACCATGGCTGGAATAAACAGTGATTTTCCCATGCTAAAAGGAACAAGAAGTATGGAGGCCACCATCACTGCTTTGGTGCGGTGATCACGGTTAATTTCTTCTCGAATTTGCTGGCTGTCATAATCTTGAAGTGCCAAACAAAGATAATGGCCATACTCCCTGCTTGGGCGTTGTGCAGAATACATGGCAAGGGGCACGGGAAAATGTTGGATGATAAAGCTTAGATAATTTTCATAATCAACGTTTTGAAGCGAAACAACCGACCGATGCTCAACTTGCCATTTTTCGGTGATGGTTTGCAAGTAACTTTTCGTATCTTCCAGAAACGTTTTTATTTGCTCAAGGTCAAGAGCCATGGGCTTTGCAGCAAACATTTCTTTGGGTTTTTTGCTGGCAAAATAAGTGTGCTCATTGAATGTTAGAGGAGCAAATTGTTTGTCTTTCCGATATGGCTCAAGCAATTTCAAGAAAGCGTCATTGTAGTGAACCGGTCCAAAAGCCGTACCTTCCTGCATACAACGCTCAAAAGGTGTATGGTCATAGACGCCCAGCATTTTTCGCAATTTGGATGATCCCATCAATACTTCAAAAAATGGGTGATGAATCAGTGAACTTGTTCGATTTTGAAAGCGTTGATCATAATTATGAAGCTCTGCCTTGGACAAAAGCTGGTACTCTTGGCTGGAAACCCCTTCCTGCAGACAATATTGATTGACTCGGGTCATCTCTTGCCCAAGCCATGCTATATCTTGCACCAATTGTGCCGCATCCCAATGATGATCTTGGTATGCTTGATGGTGAATTTTTAGCATCGGTTCAAGTTCTTTAAACCGATGCTCCTCACAATATGGCGTATCCAACTCGCAGACAAAATGACGAAACACATTCTTAAAATGCTCCCATGATTGAATTTGATAGTGCTCGCCCTCGAGAGCCGACTGATAGGAATCATTGAGCATATGCTGCATGGCCAAATGCGCCACAACCCAAGGGTGCATGTCTTGTGCAATGTCGGCTTTAAATTTCGCGTACCGATTTTCTTGTTTAAATTCATCTCCGGGTAACAATACAGGTGCTGGCATGATCTGTGCCTGAATTTGAGAATCCAGTTCAACCAATTCTTTGCGCGACATGTGAACCGTAACCGTTGAAGCAGGCAACCACAAATCAGAAGGCTGCCAAGTCTGATCTTGTTCAGTAGGCACCTCAGGGCTGCGCTGCTGGGCATAGACTTGATAAAGTTGACGGACGTACGTTTGATTGTGAATTTGTTGTGGTTTGTAATACGTTTGCTGTTCAACGCTGATTGAAGCTTTCTGAACCTGCTGTGTAAATAGGTTTCCCCTTAGAGAACAGCTTTGCAGCTCTTGTTGAAAACCCAGCACATGGACGGAAAAATTTTGTGCCTTTGATGCAAGCTTTGTTTGAAAATCCTGCAACATATGGGCATAGGCATAATAAAAAAGCTCTTGGTCAGCGCTGTTGCGCGCCACCGACTTTACAGCTTGTTCAATTTTTTCACTTTGGTTGGCTAGAAAATCAATTTCCTGATTATACGTTTTAAAATCGTAGCGACTTGTGGCTCCTTTTTGCAAACACTGATCTCTATATTTTTGATTTTCCATCAGCGGCAAATCAAAATACGCGTGGGGTTGGATTTGACACCGCTGCTTTTCAATAAAAATTGTATTTTGTACATCCTGCATCACAAAGCTGACGATTTCTGCCTGGCAATAAAGCGGCTCATACAACACAGGATGCGCTGCAAAGTGTCCATGGCATGCTTCTGGCCGATCCAAACACTGCTTAAGAAAAAGTGCAGTGGCGTGCAAGGGTTTGGTCAGCCATAGCCCTTGTGCAAACGTGTGAAGGGAAGTTTGATAATCCTCTACCACTTTTTTTACATTGTAATGGCGGCCATACTCAAAGGTTTGATCCAGCACGGCCATCGGGTTTTGTCCATTGCTGTACAAATACCCTTGTTCGATCATTCTCTGTTTACAAGCAGGTGAGAGCGTGGGTGCTGTGTCCCCAAAAACGCTGGATGCTGAAAACATCAGTGTACAAATCAATAAAATAAAACGATGCATGTATGGCCTATAAATAATGGATAAAATAATGGAGATCGTCCGTGGTTTCCTGAAAAAGCATCGAGTCAGCTGAAGGTGGACGAAAGAAACCCAGCGCTTCTAAAAAGACTTTTTCAGGTTCATCATTGGCGTGGGCATGATGATAAGAGGATTTGGATAAGCTGCTTGAACCATAACGCAATCCTTATCGAATAAATCGGCACCGTGTCAAGCGCCAAACGTTGTTTTTTTGTGGTGTTTCCAAAACGAATAAAACCGCCGAAAACTTTTGGCTTTCACATCAAACATCCACGTGCGTGCGTTTGCTTGCCCCTGCCAATGGTCCACCAAAGGATAGGCTTTGTAATAAATGCTGCCTTTGCACCTGGCTTGAAAATCCTTAAAATTTTCTACGTAAAGCTCCACCCCTGGCAAAATGGACTGCGCCAGGGACCACAGCCATTGCAACCTTTTGGGCGACATGGGAAATCGATCCAAAAGATCCGGTTCAATCAATAACACATGCACCCCCTGCTCCGGTTTGCTGCGCCAATCGGGATCCAAATTCCATAAATGATGCAAGCAAACATCTTGGGTAAAGACAAGCGTCTGCATGATATTTTTTGGCCACGTCATGGTGTCAATTTGCCAAGCTTCACGCGTTTGCCAAGTGGCCGGTGGCGTGGCATGGGCAATGTTTTCATAGTCCACATCCAGCCACGTTCCTTGCTGCTGCTGACGGCTGTATTTGTTGATGTTGTCTTGATTAAACCAATAGGGTTT
This sequence comes from uncultured Bdellovibrionales bacterium, assembly GCA_964497185.1. Taxonomy (GTDB): domain Bacteria; phylum Bdellovibrionota_G; class JALEGL01; order JALEGL01; family JAGRMV01; genus CAZCBX01. The sequence goes on from CAZCBX010000006.1 coordinate 75,741, forward strand.
GTTGGAAAAGGTGGCAGCCACCCACTGCCAGCTCAACGTATTGGAGGCCAAATCTCCATCCATCAAGTGATAATGCAACCACGCACTGCCTGTTTTCCAGTCGGTTTTGGCAAAGTTGCATGCCAAACTGGCAGTCCACATGCGCGCATGATTGTGCATGGCACCAGTATCAAAAAGTTTTTGCAACACTTGATTCATGACAACAATGTTCGTATTGGCATTTAGCAGTACTGCAGGCAGCTGCTCGCAGGCTTCTGTCTGAGCGCTTTCCATGTTTTGAAAAATATCATTGCCATGGTGCAACCAAACGTGATGAAAAAATTCACGCCAGGCCAATTCAAAAATGAGTTTTTCACATGTCTCCCATGATGCATGTTTTAAAACATGCTCAGCGATTTGTTTGGTGTTGATGACGCCATGGGTTAGGTATGGGCTAAGCCACGTCACGGCCCCATCCAAAAAATTGCGCGTGCGTGCATAGGCTGCTGGATCAATTTTGGCAATGCGCTGCTGAATTTCTGGCAATGAAATTGGGAAAATGGCTGTATCTGATGCGTTCATGATTCATCTTTCTGTCCATTTTGACTCGAACGACGACAGCGCTCTGAACAATACTTTATCTCATCCCACTGCCCCCGCTGAGCCCATTTTTTTCGATTTTCAAAAGGCAACCCACAGGTTTTACAAATTTTTGTTTCCTTCACTTTTGCCCTTTTGGCCATGCTCTATATTTATAAGATATTGAAATAATTGCAAACATAGCCATTGAACTTTCAAAAATTTTTGAATATATTGAATCCATGAACAGCCCCTCTCTTCGCATATTTGCTCTGCTGAGTCTTTGCGTGCCCTTGCTTATAGGCTGCTTAGAGGAAACCAATCAACACGTTTCCAACATGGACCAAAATATGGCCAAAATGGCTCAGAGCATGCAAGCCATGAGCGCAAGCGTGCAAGACATCAATCTCACGGCTGAGGAAGGTTTATCTAAAATGGATAAACGGATTCAATCATTTGAAAGAGTGTTTCAAAGTGCTGTGGAGCAATTGAGTTTCATGGCGGATACGGTGGCCAAACTAGATCGCTTGCTTGAACTTATTGTGTATGTGGAAAAGATGGCCGTTAGTCTAGAAGGTATGGGCGAATCAGTTGAAAAATTAGAAGTCCTCATTCGCATCGCCGAAGAGCTCGCTGACAAATTAGGCGTCAACTTAGAGGAGTACTTTGAAAATCCAGGCACTCCAACAAAAACAACCGATGAAATCGAAGAGGACTTGGGACAAGAATATGATGTTTAAATATAAATGGATGTTGTACGGGTGCATGATTGTTTGGCTTAGCGCCTTCAGCACACTGAGCCACGCAGAGATTGATATCGAAAACAGTTACACAGTCTGCTCCATCCAAAATAAAGCAATGATTGAGAAAAAGCTTTCGTCATTCGACAAGTTTCAAAAGATTGATCAACCAAAAAGCGAAGCTGGCTTTTTGGACGTCTTTGATATGGAAAGCTTTGACAAAGCCAATCTAATTCGTTCAAAACCCATGGACAACGACCCAGAACTGGTCCACTTTGTGATTCAACCTGGGTTCATCATCAATCGACTCAAGATGCAGCACCCGTTAAGCAAGGATGATCGGCCTCAATTTTATGCGAAATGTTCTTTCATTAAATCCACCGATCAACTTGCATTGGAGTGCTCTCAAGATCATACAAAAACAAAATTTGCGGTGGATGCTTTCAACATGAAAATTGTAAGCAAAACTGATGCAACGTGCCCCCAGAATCAACGTCTCTTCATTGGGTACGAAATTCGTATTAACGAAGGAGACTACATGACCATTAAAAATAAATTTTCTCGCATGAAACGAGGAAATATGATTGTTGATCGTGTGATTGACTACTTATTGGAAGAATTTGAAGAACCAACTGATTTCTTTGAAAACTACTGGAGCGATTTTTTTCCGGCTTGGGATCAATCCAACGATTGGGTTCGTGGTTAAAAAGCTTTTTTATTCAAACTTAACCTAACACTTTGGCTCAAACCCTTACGCTCAAAGCAACATAAAAAATAATACTGGCATGCTTTCCCGGCACCTCTAACATACTTTATGACTGGCTTTTAAAAACCGATGGGTGGCCCGGTAGCGTTAGGCCCTTTCAGGCAAATAAAGCGCAGCGGAGCGAGCCATTGCCTGAAAGGGCCTAACGCTACCTAAAGTACTCCCATCTGCACAACAGAACCGCGAGCAAACAAACCAGATAAGCACTCTTAGTAAACCCAATAAGCCACCCCCATCAATACCAACATCCCATCGAGCAGCCCCTCAAAAAGCCAGATCGAACGTCGACCACTGGCGTACAAGGCCAAGGCCAAGCTCAAAACTTGAATAAAAATAAAAAGTAAAAGCAGCGTGGCTGTGATTACACGATGCTGCCACAGAAAGTACGCCCCTCGGCTGGCGATAAGCGTGAGCACAATCAGCACCCATGGATGGTGGCGGGCGGGAAGTGTTTGGCCTATGGTTTTCATGGAGGGTACATCCAGCTGCTGGTCCCGAATGTCAAACGGAATGGTTAGCACCGTAATCCAACAAAAAATCATGGCTGCGTATACCGATGTCTCAAACTCTTGAAAATGTTGCCACTGCACCCATGGCAACATGGCAATGGAGGTCCATACCAGCGCCACCAACACGATTTTAATGCGAGGGATGCTTCGCAGTCCATGAAGATTTTTACGCCCCATGGACAAACGCATGGCATAAAAAACCGCTGGCATTGCAAAAGCCCAAAGCCAAACCAGTACAGGACGGTTCCATAAAAGCCAAACCCCAATGCCTGCAATCCCTAGCGCCGCGACCACACCATAACGGGACAACCAAGGCCATGGCGAATTTGGACCAAAGCCAGACCACCGTCCCAAGGGTTTTTGCATGCGGTACAAAAACCAAGTGCCTACAAAAACCAAAAAAACCAAGGAACTCGAAACAGCCACCCCAGCCACGCGATAGGAAAAAACAAGCAGCCCAACTGCGCCCATTGCCATCCAAAGCCGTTGAACAATCATCCATTTCCATACGGTGGTCATTCCATTCACCATGGTTAGCAGCCTATCGGATGGCACATAGAATGTCGAAATCTCAGCGATGAAAAAACATTTTTTACCTCTTCATAAGCCACAAAAAAAGGCTTGGCAGGTGTGGACCTAGGACAAAATGGGTCGTCTTTTATGCTCAAGCCTGCTAAAACAAAAAACATGGCCTTACCCAGCAATCAGCTTCCAGAGGATCTTTCTCTTTCGCAAGAAGAGCTATTGTTTTGTGCCGTCATTGAAGAGCTGGTGGAACAATGGGGCTTTAAACGATTGGTCGCACGCGTTTGGTCCCTGCTCTATTTAAGACGTGTGCCTTTGAATCAAAGTCAAATCGAAGAAGCATTGGGCCTGTCCAAAGGCAATGTCAATGGTCTATTGCAAGAGTTGCTGCGTTGGGGCGTGGCACAAAAGGTTCGCCTTCCCAATGACCGCAACTATTATTATGAAGTCGACAAACACATTTGGAAATCGGTGGCGCATGTGATTCAAGCCAGAGAACTTAGAATTTTAAACGATGCCATCGCACGTTTGGGCGAAATGCAAGAAGCCCTACAAAAAGCCGATAAAACTGAGCGCATTGCCCATCAAATTGAGCGGGCCCAGCATGTTCAAGATGCCATTGCCACCGCCCAAACCCTTACACAGATGTTGGTGGGTGCTTCGCCGGAAAAACTCGCGCGGGTCAGTAAAATTGTCTCTCGCTTGCGCAATCTATAACTTCCAGCCTATACTCTCAACATGAGTGATTGCTGCCCACCCGCCCAAAGCAAAAAAAAGCTAGACGTCCTTCTTTGGGGCAGTGTAGCGCTGGTTGCCGCAGGCTTTTGCATCCATTTTTTTGGCCCCGCTTCTGCACCCGATGCTTTACAAACTTACGGCCATGCCACCGTAGAGCTCATGAAAAAAATGTGGTTGGGGCTGGTGCTGGGCATCCTTGTGGTGGGATTGCTCACAGGCATACCAAGAGACTTTGTGGTTGCCATACTGGGAAAACCGGGCAGCACCCAAGGTATTCTAAGAGCCACAGCTGCAGGCTTGCTACTGGACTTGTGCAGCCATGGCATCTTGCTGGTGGGACTCAAACTTTATGAACGGGGAGCAAGCCTGGGCCAAATGATGGCTTTTTTGATTGCCAGCCCGTGGAATTCACTCAGCTTAACCATCATTTTAATCTCTTTGATTGGTCCGATGTACACCCTCATTTTTATTGTGGGCAGCGCCATCATTGCCATTGTCTCTGGCCTTTTGTTCGATCGCCTGGTTCGACATGAAATTTTGCCGCCTAATGAGAATCAACAAGCGATACCCGAAGACTTTTCTTTTTGGCGACAAGCCAAACAAGGTTTAAAACAAACCCAATTCAACGCTTCGTTTTTTAAAAATGTGGCCATTGAGGGCTTAAGAGATTCTCGGATGATTCTCCGTTGGATCTTTTTTGGCGTGGTGGCTGCCAGCGCCATTCGCGCGTTTGTGCCTGTGGACACCTTTGCCCAGTGGTTTGGCCCCTCAATCGGCGGCCTTGCCCTCACCCTGGTTTTTGCCACCATCATTGAAGTATGCAGTGAAGGCTCCACCCCCATTGCAGCCGACCTGGTTACCCGTGCGGGCGCTGTGGGCAATGGTTTTACCTTTTTAATGGCGGGCGTATCCACCGACTACACCGAAATCATGGGCATCAAAGAACGAACCGGCTCATGGAAAATTGCTCTTTTTCTACCCTTGGTCACTTTGCCGCAAGTTGTTTTAGTCGGTTGGTTGCTCAACCATCTGTATAGTTGATTTCTGGAACACCAGATGAAATATGGGGTCGCCGCGGGTTAGGTATTTTTGTTCAAAGTGGGTGCGTGGGGCAAAGGGCATGGTGTCCCGAAACACTTCATCGACTTGCACTTCCAGCGCCCATTGTTTCTCCATGTAATGCTTGGCTTCTTCTGCGTAAAACGGCATGTTGGTGGCCAGCACAAGGGTTCCACTCGGCTTTAAACACGCCAACATTCGATGCATCAGCGGCATACGATGCCATCGTTTGTTGGCCTGACCCTCTTTTGGATAAGGGTTGGGATAAAGCAAAAAGATTTGTTGTAAGCTTTGCGCTGGCACGCTGTGCACCAAAAATCGATCGGCGTCTTCCCGCACCACCGACAAATTGGTCAACGGGGATTGTTGTTGAAGGGCTAAGCGCATTTTTTCCAGCCGCACTGCCGAGCGATCCAGCGCAATGATATGACGGTCTGGATGCGCTTTGGCATAGGCGATGGGATGCATGCCCACCCCACAGCCAATTTCTAAATCGACGCGATCGGCTTGTGGCCAAGCAAATGGTTTGCGGGGCGGTGGCACTTTATCCGATTGAAACTTGCGCATGGGCTTGCTTGTACCTTGAAGGTTTTCCATATACAAGCGATGGCATGAAATATGATGGACTGATTTTTGACCTCGATGGTACCTTTTGGAACACCTGCCAAGCCTGTGCCGATACATGGAACTGCGTGCTTCGCGAACAAAACATCGATTACCGAAATATTACCATTGACGATATGCAAGGCATTATGGGCAAAACCCACGATGAAATTCAAAGCATGTTTTTTGCAGATATGCCAACTGACCAAGCCCGTGCCTTGATGCACGATATTCTCCAGCGCGAAAATGAGTTTATACTCGAAGGCGGATGGCATCTTTATGAAAACGTGGAAGCCGGTTTGGCCCAGCTGGCCCAAAAGTATCCCTTGTTTGTGGTAAGCAATTGTCAGGAAGGGTACCTTCAAAGCTTTAATCAAGTCACAGGCTTGGTCGATCGTTGCATTCAAGATTATGAATACATTGGCCGCACCGGAAAGCCCAAAGCTCAAAACATCCAGGCCATTGTTGATCGAAACAACCTGACTTGTCCTATATATATAGGCGATACAGAAGGCGATTACCAAGCCGCCCTCCAAGCAGGCATCGATTTCGCGCATGTCAGTTACGGCTTCGGCCAAGCAAGCAACGCCACCCTGGTATTTGAAAGCTTCACACAGCTAACCCACCACTTTGCCCCCTCCCAATAAAAAAACAAACGCCCATGGCGTTTGCCTTATAATTCACTCAGAACCACAGCAAACTTTGTAGCGCCAGCTCGAGGGGGTCCCTCTGTGCGTCTCCGCAGCGCAGCGAGGACTAGCACAGAGGGACCCCCTCGAGCCCCACGATAAAAAAACAACCTCTTTAAAGCGCAAAAAAGCACAAATTTCACCTCCACTACCATTGCTTTTTCTGCAAAAAGGGGTAAATAGGGGGCGGATTTTTAAAAGAAGTCTTTTTGAGGATGGAGTTTACATTTTGAGTCAGATTTTTCCTAAAAAAGTCAACAAGTTGTTGCCTTTGATCGTCGTAGGTAAGGTGCTGGGCATTACCTTTGCCATTCTATTTGTTTGGTATTACTTTTCTCCAAAATACACCGACGTTGGTTACCGCCCCACTCAACCCATTGAATACAGTCACAAACTCCACGCGGGCGATTTGGGGATTGATTGCCGATATTGCCACACTGGGGTTGAAAACGGCCGTTATGCCCAAGTACCCCCCACCCAAGTGTGTATGAACTGCCACAACATGATTGGCAAAGACAACAAAAAACTCGAAGCCTTGCGTGAAAGCTGGGAGACCAACACGCCCATTCAATGGGTTCGCGTTCACGATTTGGCCGACTATGCTTACTTTAACCACGCCGCCCACATTCGCGCGCAAATTGGTTGTGAGAGCTGCCATGGCAACGTAACCAAAATGGAAAAAGTCATGCGCGTGGAGCCTTTGAGCATGAGTTGGTGTTTGGACTGTCACCGAAATCCCACGCCACACATTCGCCCTGCCAACATGATTACAAGCTTTGATTGGCATCCATCTGAAAATCAACTCCGCGATGCGCAAAAAGTGATGGTGGAAAAAAACATTAACCCCAAAGTCGAATGTTCGGTTTGTCACCGTTAGATCTATATCTATATGAGGGAAGGTAGATTCAAGATGAGCTCAAATAAAACCACCACAGATTCAAAAAACACGTACTGGCGCAGCCTAGATCAAAAAAATCACACGCCTGCCTATCAACAGTTTGTTGAAAGAGAGTTTCCAGAAGGTGCCGAACAAATGGCCAATCCGGTCACGCGTCGCAATTTTATGAAAATTATGGGTGCTTCTGCCGGGCTTGCTGGCCTAACGGCATGCCGCATGCCCAAAGAAGACATTGTACCTTTTGTCAAAGCACCGGAAAACGTCACGCCGGGCAAAGCCAAATTCTACGCCACCAGCATGAACATGGATGGTCATGCATTGGCATTGCTGGCACAAAGCACCGATGGCCGTCCCACCAAGATCGAAGGCAACGACATGCACCCTTCCTCCAACGGGGGCGCACACGCATGGGCTCAAGCATCGGTATTGGGCCTCTACGACCAAGACCGACATCGTGTCGTCACGGAGCAAACCGCACCCAAGAAGTGGAGTGAGTTTGAAACGGCATGGCGCAGCCTGGCCGCACAACACAAAGAAGACAAAGGTTTGGGCTTGGCCGTCATTTCAGGTCAATTTAATTCTCCAACCTTTGATCGCTTGCAAAAAGAATTCATGGCGATGTATCCCAAAGCCACCTGGGTTACCAGTGGTGGTGCATACACCCGACCCGCTTTGGTTCAAAGCCGTCTCAATTTAAAAGAAGCCGATGTCATCGTATCGTTTGATCACGATTTCTTGGGCACTGACTTAGACAAAGTTCGCAACACCAAAGATTATGCGGCCAAAAGAAAAGTGCATCAACCCAAAGACACCATGAACCGTCTGTATCAAGTTGAAGCAGGATACACTTTGACAGGCGCCAACGCCGACCATCGTTTGGCGGTGGATGCCAGCCAGATCAAAGAAGTGCTCAAACGCTTGTATCAACTATTGTCTGCGTCGGTATCCATGCCGGCTTTAAAATCCACCACCGACAACCAGCATGACCACTGGTTAAAAGCCGTTGCCAAAGACCTATTAAAAAACAAAGGTCGAAGTGTCGTTACCGCTGATTTGGACCGCGGTGATACTGAAACCTACCGTCTGATTGCGCAAATCAACCGCGCTTTGGGCAACAGCGACCAAACCATATCTTTTTATGACAACCGCGAGGCAGTTGAGGCATTCACCAACGCCGCCAAACAGTGGAAAACCAAGAAGCAAAACAAACAACTTAAAACAGTGGTTGTATTGGGCGACAACCCCATTTACACATTTCCAGCGCAGTGGGATATGGCCAACACGTTGGATCAAACCACCACGGTCATCGTGGCCAACCAAGGTCCAACCGAAACCAGCGCAAAAGCTTCATGGACCCTGCCTCTTTCTCATTATTTGGAAAGCTGGGGTGACCATTACAGCCCAGAAGGACAACAAACACTGGTGCAACCATTGATTCGTCCGCTATTTGACTCTAAATCGCACATTGAAATTCTTCGAATTTTGACCCACCTCTCTCCCATGAGCGGATATGAGCTGGTTCAAGACACCCATAAAAATGTGGATTGGAACCAAGCGCTGCACCGTGGTTTTATTCGTCAGAAAGAACGACGCAGCTTGGGGACCAATGTTTTGTCTTTGGGCAGCGCCTCAGCGGCCAAAACTGCGCCCTCTGGCATTGAAGTTGAATTTAAAGTTTCACCTTCGGTGTACGATGGTCGCTTTGCCAACAACGGTTGGCTGCAAGAATTGCCCCACCCCATCACCAAAATTGCTTGGGACAACCCCGCCATGATAAGCCCCGCTTTGGCCAAAGAAAAAGGGTTAAGCAACGGCCAGATGATCGAATTAAGCAAAGATGGTCAAACCATTTCGCTTCCAGTGTGGATCGTACCGGGTCAAGCCAAGAACACCATTACAGTGGAATTTGGCTATGGACGAAACGTCTGCGGAAACATTGGCCACAACGTTGGGTACAATGTTTATCCGCTGCGCTCCGAATACAGCCAAACTTTGGCTACGGGCGTAACACTTAACGCATTGGCCACGTCAGTTGATTTGGCCACCACTCAGGATCATGGCACGATGGAAGGTCGTCCCATTGTCCGCGAAGCCACGTTAAGCGAGTTTCGACAACATCCCGAATTTGCCAAAGAAATGGTGGAGCATCCTCCATTGAAATCACTTTGGAAAGAACATGACTATTCAACAGGTTATCAATGGGGCATGGTCATTGATCTGAATGCCTGCACGGGTTGCAATGCATGTGTGATTTCTTGCCAAAGTGAAAACAACATTCCGATCGTGGGCAAAGAACAGGTGAAGCTGGGCCGTGAAATGCATTGGATGCGCATGGACCGCTACTTCAGCGGTGATGAAGAAGACCCCATGGTGGTCTTTCAACCCATGGCCTGTGTACACTGTGAAAACGCCCCCTGTGAGCAAGTTTGTCCAGTCAATGCGACCGTTCATGATGATGAAGGTTTAAACGTGATGGTATACAACCGCTGCATTGGTACACGTTACTGTTCCAACAACTGTCCGTACAAAGTGCGAAGATTTAATTTCTTTAACTATGTGAAAGAATCTCCACTCAACACCAAGAAAAATCCCTTGGTGCAGATGGCCCATAACCCTGAAGTCAGTGTTCGTTTCCGTGGGGTGATGGAAAAATGTACTTATTGTACTCAGCGTATTGAAACTGCACGCAGCAAAGCCAAGGTGGACAACCGCAGCATCGCCGATGGCGACATTGTGACCGCTTGTCAACAAGCGTGTCCTGCCGATGCGATTGTGTTTGGCAATATCAACGATCCCGATAGTCAGGTGAGCAAACTTAAAAAGCTTAACCACGATTATGCATTGTTGGCAGAGCTAAACAATCAACCTCGAACCACTTTCTTGGCCAAGCTTCGCAACCCTAACCCAGAATTGGTCACAAAGACAAAAACCCAAGCTCATGGGAGCCACGCATGAATCAACATCCATTAGCCACCAAACAACCCGCGCAGCCCGACCTGATTGAAGGCAATCCTTCGTTTGGCTGGATCACTGAAAAAATCTCCAGCATCACCGAAACATGGCGTGTGCCCAGTCCAAAAATATGGCTGCTGGGTTTTATGACCGCCCTTTCTCTGCTGATGCTATTGGGGGGATCCGTTGGGTACCTATTTTGGCGTGGTATTGGTATTTGGGGTGTGCAAATTCCAAATGCGTGGGGTTGGGCCATTATCAACTTTGTATTTTGGGTCGGGATCGGTCACGCAGGCACGCTGATCTCTGCGATCTTATTTTTGTTTCGACAAAAGTGGCGTACAAGTATCAACCGTGCAGCGGAAGCCATGACCATTTTTGCGGTTATGGCCGCGCTTGTTTTTCCAACCATCCACGTTGGACGTGTATGGGTCATTTATTGGACCCTACCGCTTCCAAACCAAATGGAAATGTGGCCTAACTTCCGCAGTCCACTGCTTTGGGACGTATTTGCGGTGAGCACCTACTTCACGGTTTCATTGTTGTTTTGGTATGTGGGGTTGATTCCCGACATCGCCTCACTGCGTGACCGCGCCAAAGGCCGCGTGCGCAAAATCGTTACAGGCATTTTCTCATTGGGCTGGCGCGGTGCCAACCGCCAATGGCAACACTATGAAAAAGCCTATTTGATTTTGGCCGGTATTGCCACGCCGCTTGTTTTATCGGTTCACTCGGTGGTTTCTTTCGACTTTGCTGTATCTCAAGTGATGGGATGGCACACCACCATCTTCCCGCCCTACTTTGTGGCTGGCGCGATCTTTTCTGGTTTTGCCATGGTTATGACCTTGATGATCATTGTCCGCAAAGCATATGGCATTGAAAACATCATCACCATGGGCCACCTGGATAAAATTGCCAAAGTGCTTTTGGCCACAGGTCTTATGGTGGGTTATGCCTACACCATCGAGTATTTCACTGCGTGGTATAGCGGCAACCCCTACGAAGCATTTATTTTTAAAGCACGTGCAGGCGGCATGTATGCGTGGGCCTATTGGATTATGTTTAGCTGCAACGTATTTGTGCCCCAAATTTTTTGGTTTAAAAAGATGCGATCCAATTTAACGGTGATGTTTATTGTTTCCATTTTGGTCAACGTGGGCATGTGGTTTGAGCGATTTGTCATCACGGTTACGTCACTGTCTCAAGATTACCTTCCTTCTAGCTGGGACTACTTTAGCCCCACCATTTGGGATGTAACCACGTTTTTAGGCACCTTTGGCCTTTTCTTCACCATGTTTATGTTGTTTTTAAAATTTGTACCCATGGTTGCGGTTTCAGAAGTCAAAGCTGTTTTGCCGCAAGCAGACCCTCACCACGGAGACCATCATGAGTAAGTCATACGCATTGGTTGCATATTTCAATACGCCCAAAGAGCTGCTGCACGCGGCCAAAAAAACCAAAAATACGGGCTTTAAAAAATTTGATACCTATTCACCCTTTCCCATCCATGGAATGGACGATGCCATGGGGTTGAAACCCTCAAAAATTGGGATCATTGCCGCCATCGGCGCGTTATGCCTGGGGTCATTTGCGATGTTTTTTCAATATTGGACATCGGCTGTTGACTATCCTTTGGTGCTTTCGGGCAAAGAATATTTTAGTTACCAAGCGTTTGTGCCCATTACTTTTGAGTTATCCATTTTGGGCGCTGCTTTGGCCACCATTTTAAGCATGTTTGCCTTTAACAAACTGGGTTTTTTGTATCACCCTATTTTTTCTGCCAAAGGCATTGAAGTGGTCACCGATGATGGCTTTGCGCTGGTCATTGAAGCCGCCGATCCAACTTTTGATGTGGATAAAACCAAAGCTTTTATGGAAACCCTGTCACCTGTTCGTGTCGAATGGGTAGGAGAAGATCAAGCATGAAACATTCTGTTGTCCTTACCCTTGGCGCAGTCATTTTAATGACCGGATGCTTCCGAGAGATGCCTACTGAAAAGCCGCCCATTCATTTAAATCAAAACATGGATGATCAAGAAAAATTTGAGCCTTACGAAAAAAATACTTTTTTCAGCGACGGGTCCGCCATGCGTATGCCCGTGCCTGGCACCGTGGCCCGCGACGATGTAAAGTCAGATACGGCCTTTTATCAAGGCAAAACTGAGTCTGGAAAATTGGTCGATAAAAACCCCCTATCCCTAACCACTGAAGTGATGGAGCGGGGTCAAGAGCGTTACAATATTTATTGTCGTCCCTGTCATGGATCCGTCGGCGATGGTCAAGGCATTGTTTACTTGCGTGGGCGTGATCAAGGTTTTGTGCCACCCACCAACTTCCACACCGATTTAATGCGTGGGAAAACCGATGGTCATTTTTATGACGTCATCACCAATGGTGTGCGCAACATGATGCCTTATCGCTATCAAATCAATGAAGAAGATCGCTGGGCCATCGTTCACTATGTGCGTGCCCTACAGCGCAGCCAAAACGCGACTGAAAACGATATTCCTGCCTCTATGAAAAACAAGGTGAAATAATATGAAACTAGATTCAAAACAAATCATACTCGATAAAGTTCCATTTTTGCTCCGCAATGGGCTCACCATTGGCGTATTGGGCAGCCTTGCCTGCATTGCAGCGGTGATCATCAACAAAGATCAGTTTTTCTTTTCTTTTTTAACCGCTGGCATGTTTTGGCTTAGCATTCTTTTGGGCGCTTTATTTTACACCATGATTCATCATGTGGTTGGCGCACGTTGGAGCATTGTGATCCGCCGGCTGATGGAAAGCATGGCGGCAGCCATTCCTTACTTAGGTCTTTTGCTGCTCATTGGCATCGTTGTTGGCATTCACAGTCTTTATCACTGGAGCCATGAAGAAGCCGTGGCTGCAGACCATTTGTTGCAACATAAAAGTGCGTACCTTAATCAGCCTTTCTTTATTGTTCGTTCTGTTATTTATGTGCTTTGCTGGTCTCTGTTGGCGCGAACCCTTTACAAAAAATCGGTTGCGGGCGATCAAGCATACGATTACGCAGACAATAGCAAAAGCCACGCCGTGAGCGCACCAGGGCTTATTCTTTTTGCTTTGACACTCACCTTTGCCGCTTTTGACTGGATGATGAGCTTGGACCCCCATTGGTACTCCACCATTTTTGGGGTTTATTATTTTGCAGGTTGTGCCATGAGCTTCTTTGCATTTATTTCACTGCTGACCATGATGCTTCAATCTTGCGGATATTTAGAGGGTGTGGTCACGACGGAACATTACCATGACATGGGCAAACTGATGTTTGCATTTATGTGCTTTTGGACATTCATCGCCTTTTCACAATATGTGTTGATTTGGTATGGCAACATCCCAGAAGAAACCATTTGGTATGCGCATCGCTGGGAAGGTTCTTGGAAATATGTATCGCTCTTTCTGGCCATCGGTCACTTTGTCATTCCCTTTATTATGTTGATGCCCCGTGGCTCAAAACGCACCAAAAAAATTCTGGCTGGTTTTGCCATTTGGCTTTTGTTCATGCAGTTTGTGGATATGCACTGGCTCATCATGCCCAATTTTCACAAGCATGACTTTCATCTAAGCTGGATCGATCTGGTCACCTGGATTGCCTTGGGTGGATTCACCCTTCATTTTATTGTTCGCAAACTTAAAAAGCACCCACTGGTCCCGATCAAAGATCCATTTTTGAAAGAGTCCATTGGCTTTACCAACCACTAAGGAGAGATGATTATGAGCGGATTTCACGCAGATGGATACGAAAAGAGCGATGTAGAAGTCAGCAAACTATGGTTGGCCATTGCTTTTCCTACGATTATCATTGCCTTGGGTTTGGTGGCTGTCGATCAATTTCAAGTGCTTCTTTTTGAAAAACAATATTACGAACAGGTGTTGGATGTGGAAGAACCCATGGCCAAAGAGCAGCGCCAAAAAGAAATGCAGACCCTACAAAGCTACGGCGTCTTGGATGCCAAAAAAGGCAAGTATCGCTTGCCCGTCCGCCGCGCAATGGAGCTTATGGTGCAGGAGCAAAACGAGTTTTAATGCTTTTTAAGTTTTCATACCGCAAGAAACTTTCTTGCTTAAGCTTGTTTGGTTTTGGGCTGTTGGGCGTGTTGAACTCAGCCGATGCGCAAGTCATTGATCATACGCCTGAACGTCTTGAAAAAATCGATACGGTGGATCATTTAGGTGAAAAAATTTCACTCGACTATACGTTTATCAATGAAGAAGGCCAAAAAGTACGCCTTGGCGATTACTTTAACCAAGGTCGTCCTGTTATTTTGAATTTGGTTTATTATCGTTGCCCCATGCTCTGCACGTTTGTGCTTAATGCAGTGGGCGAAGGGTTGGCCAAGTTGCCAACATGGTCTCCGGACGAGCAATACACTTTGATTACCATTAGCATCAACCCAGAAGAGACGGCTGAGGTGGCGCAAGCCAAAAAGAGCAATTATGCCAAATTGCTTTACGACCTACCCAGCGTCAATGCCAATGAGCCTGTAAAGTGGCATTTTTGGGTGTCACCTGATAATCAAGTCAAGAAGCTCGCAGAAGAGTTGGGATTTTCATACTACTATGATGAAGTCATAGAAGAATATGCTCACCCAGCGGTGACATATGTTTTATCGCCCGATGGCACCATGTCTCGCAATCTTTACGGCCTAGATTATGCTGTCAAAGATTTGCGCTTTGCTGTGCTAGAGGCGTCCAAAGGCAATGTAGGCAACATTGTCGAAAAAGTTTTGTTGTATTGCTACCGCTATGATGCGGAGCAAGGCAGTTATGTGCTGTTTGCCGTAAATGCTATGAAATTGGGTGGGTTGTTTACCATTGCCTCACTGGGACTGTTCTTAGGGCTTATGTGGCGCTACGAACGAAAAACATCCGACCAAGACCATCAGGGAGAACACCATGCGTGAGTTTATTACGTGGATTATGCCCGAATCGGCATCCACGATGTCTGGTTCAGTGGATCAACTGACTTACTTCATCATGTATGTCAGTGTATTTTTCTTTGTATTGATTACGATCGGCATGATCGCGTTTATCATCAAGTTTCGAAAACGTTCCGATGATGATGTCACTTCTTCTGTTGACCACAGCACCATCATTGAAGTCATATGGACTGCCATTCCCACACTGCTTTTGGCCGTGATGTTTGTATGGGGGGTCGATGTATACATGAGAATGAACATCCCGCCCAAAAACTCTCTAGAAATTAAAGTCACGGGTCAAAAATGGTTTTGGACCTTTGGATATCCCAACGGGGCTGTGAGCAATGAGTTTGTCATTCCGGTCAACACAGCTGTGAAAACGCTGATCTCATCCAAAGACGTGCTGCACGGCATGTATATTCCAGCATTCCGTACCAAAATGGACGCCCTGCCCAACCGTTATACCGTTAGCTGGTTTGAAGCCACCAAAACAGGTGAATATCCGCTATACTGCACCAAGTACTGTGGCACCAGCCATTCCCAGATGATCACCACCGTGCGCGTGTTGTCACAGCAAGATTTTGAAAGCTGGTTGGCCGAATCCAGCGGCCCGGCAGATGGCGTACCGCTTTCTGAATATGGTGAAAAACTTTACAACAAGTACGCTTGCAACACGTGTCACAGCCTCGATGGAAGCGCCATGAACGGCCCCACTTGGCAAGGCCTATGGCAAAGCGACCGAAACTTTGAAGCAGGTCCAAGTGTCAAAGCCGATGAAAACTACATTCGTGAATCCATTTTGGAGCCACAAGCCAAGATCGTGAAAGGCTATGCGCCAATCATGCCCTCATACCAAGGCATCTTGAAAGAAAAAGACATCGAAGCATTGATTGAATTTATTAAAACTGTGGAGTAATTAGGAGACCCCATGAGCTATTCAGACAACACCCAAACCAACTATCTCAATGCCACCAAAGGCATATGGTCGTGGCTAACCACCGTAGACCACAAACGCATCGGCATGATGTACTTAGTGCTGGTGCTGGCTTCCTTTTTTGTGGGTGGTCTTTTTGCGCTGCTTGTTCGTATGGAACTTTTTACACCGGAGCTGACAGGCATCCTTGTTGATGCAGGCGCCAGCGAAACAGACAAACAAAATGCGTACAACACTTATTTTAGTATGCACGGCATTATCATGGTGTTTTTGTTTGTGATTCCATCGATCCCAGCCATCATCGGCAACTTTGTACTGCCGCAAATGGTGGGTGCGTTGGATGTGGCTTTTCCCCGCTTGAATTTGGCAAGCTGGTACATCTACCTCATCGGCGTTATTTTTTCCTTTTACGTGCTTCTTTCTGGCGGTGTCGATACAGGTTGGACGTTTTACACCCCCTACAGCGCACAAATAGACGGACCCATCGCCGCCATTGGTCTTGCAGTGTTTATCTTAGGCTTTTCGTCCATTCTGACGGGTCTTAATTTCATTGTGACCATTCACAAATTGCGCCTGCCGGGCATCACCTGGTTTAACATGCCCTTGTTTCTATGGGGCATGTACGCAACGGCGGTCATCCAAGTATTGGCCACGCCCGTTATCGGTATCACCATGGTGCTGTTGCTTATTGAACGCGTGGCAGGCATCGGTATCTTCAACCCTGAAATGGGGGGTGATCCGGTCTTGTATCAACATTTCTTCTGGTTTTACTCCCACCCTGCGGTGTACATCATGATTTTACCAGGCATGGCCGTGGTCAGTGAATTGATTGCAACCTTTAGCCAAAAACGCATTTTTGGTTACAAAGCCATTGCGTATTCTTCAGTGGCCATTGCTGCCGTTAGCTTTTTGGTATGGGGCCATCACATGTTTACCAGTGGTCAGTCGAAGTTTGCGATTATCGTATTTTCATTTTTAACTTTTTTTGTGGCCATTCCTTCCGCCGTAAAAGTGTTTAACTGGCTGGCGACCCTCTATCGCGGTTCCATTACCTTAGAGACGCCCATGCTTTACGCTTTATCGTTTATCCTCTTTTTTACTTTTGGAGGCCTAACCGGACTGTTTCTGGGCGCACTGGCCACGGATGTTCATTTGCACGCAACTTACTTTGTTGTGGCTCATTTTCATTACGTGATGTTTGGTGGCACCGTGGTGGCCTTTATCGGCGGCTTGCATTATTGGTGGCCTAAGTTTACAGGCAAAATGTACAATGAATTTTGGGGCCGTGTGGGTGCGGTGCTGGTGTTTATCGGCTTTAATCTTACCTTTATGCCTCAATTTGCTGCTGGATTCAAAGGCATGCCTCGTCGATATGCGATGTACGATCCTGAATTCAAAATCTTTAATCAACTGTCAACCATTGGGGCATTTGTGCTATTGATCGCTTTTTCTCTGATTCTGGTGAACTTTTTGGTGTCCATCTGGAAAGGTGAAAAAGCCCCCATGAATCCCTGGAATTCACTCACCCTCGAATGGCAAACCCAAAGCCCACCGATCACCGAAAACTTTGAAACCAAACCCGATTTAACTTACGGACCGTATGATTACGACATTCGTCAAAAAGACCGTTTGGCACGAAAAGGAGCATAAATCATGGGCCACTCTAAATACCTCGCACACCATTTTACAGACTTAGAGCAACAGTCCGATTCAGCCAAATTGGGCATGTGGCTCTTTTTGCTCACTGAAATTTTGCTTTTTGGTGGCGTGTTTGTTGCCTACGCCATTTATCGGGCGTGGTATCCAGAAACATTTCAAAACGCCAATGAGTTTTTAGACGTGCGTTTGGGAACCATCAATACAGTGGTGCTGATTGTAAGCTCTTTGACCATGGCTCTGGCCATCCGAGACATTCAGCTTAACAAACGCAAAGCATCCATGATCAATCTGATGGTGACCATTGCGTTGGCTGCGGTCTTTTTGGTCATCAAGTATTTTGAATACTCGCATAAAATCCATGAAGGCATGTTGCCTGGCAAATTTTACTTTTTTGATGGCGTGGCTGGCACCAATCCCCATGTCTTTTTCTCCATCTATTTCTTACTAACGGGAATTCATGGACTTCACATCATCATCGGCATGTCACTGATTACCTGGATGTTGATTAAATTGCGACAAGGTCATTTTTCATCGGAATACTATGTGCCCATCGAATGCGTTGGACTGTATTGGCATTTGGTGGATTTGATTTGGATTTTCTTGTTTCCCTTATTGTATTTAATTGGATAGGAGCACCCCGTCATGAGCGAACATTCTTCAGAACACAAACATCATGTCATGCCCCTTTGGATTTATCTGAGTGTGGCAGGCGCACTGCTGATACTGACAGGCGTTACTGTGGGTGCTGCATACATTCCATTTAGTGAATTTACGGGCATTGGCTCCCTCAACTTTGTGGTGGCAATGCTCATTGCCAGTTTTAAAGCAACGTTGGTGGCACTGTTTTTTATGCATTTGCTGTACGACAACAAGCTTTATCTTTTTGCTTTGGCCTCTGGGGTGGGATGTTTGATCATCTTTATTGTCATCACCATGTTTGACACCGAACGACGCGGCGATGTTAACATTGAACAGCGCTTGCCCATCATTGAACAAACGGAGCCCGAGCGTTTTGTCATTCCCAAAAAGCATAAGGGAGATGTGGTACCGCCGGACGCCGCTCATTAATTTTTTTTACTAAGATCTACAAAGAAACATCCACCTTTTTTGATTGTGCTCAATCAGTGCTGGCTGCTTTGGCTTGCCTCTGATAGAAGTGACACGTGAGTCTAACCAATACTTTTTGGCGTCTGTTTTGGGTGCAATTTTTGGGCGCTTTTGTAGACAATTTTTACAAAAGTTTTCTGTTGGTTTTTCTTGTATTTGAGTCGATTTCTCTTTGGGGCCTTTCCTCTCAACAGCTCATCGCGCTGGGCAGTTTTTTGTTTATCCTTCCTTTTTTTCTAGTTTCAACATTTGCCGGTAACGTAGCCACCCGTTTTGAAAAAAGCTATTTGGTTCGCTACATCAAGTTGTGGGAAGTGGCTTTGATTTGCGTGGGTCTGCTCTTTTATTGGAATCAAATGCATGGGGGGCTGGTATTGGTGCTTTGTGGATTGGGCTTGCAGTCTACTTTTTTCGGACCGATCAAATACAGCATTCTACCCGAATATGTTGCCCCCAAAAGTCTGCTGCTGGCCAATGGGTGGATTGAGCTGGGCACCTTTGTATCGATCTTGCTGGGCACACTTTTGGGCACACAGTCCAATGTGTTTCGTATGAGTCAACCGTGGCTTTTTTATGTTCTTTTTTTGGCTCCGCCTCTGTTGGGTCTTGTGATCAGTTTCGGGCTAAAGCCTGTGGCCGTGGAAAATGCACAACAAGTGCTGCGATGGAATTTTTTGGCTGATATCAAAGAGGAAATGGTTCGCTTTTATAAAAATCGACCTGTTTTTATGACCATCCAGGGGATTTCAATTTTCTGGTTTAACGGCTTGTGGGGCATGACCATTTTACCCGTGCTCACCAAAGAGGTGTTTGGTGCGCCTGAAGACTTGGTCAGCTTGTTTCTTTGCATTTTCACTTTTGGCATTGGCTTGGGTTCGTTGCTCTGTGGTCGACTTCAAAAAAACATCCCTCTTTTGCGCTGGCTTTTGATCCAAATGGGTTTTTTACTATTTTGGCTGATTTTGCTTTGGGTCATGGGCACCCAACACCATGTTTATCACAGCATGTTGCAATGGGTCGGTCATCCCAAAGGCGCCATTTTTTGTCTGACGCTTTTTGGTTTATCTTTTACATTGGGCTTGTATGCAGTGGCCTTGTACACAGCCTTACAAGTCGTGCCTGATAAAAACCGAAGGTCCAAAGCCATTGCCAATAACAACATTTACAACGCTTTGTACATGGCGGTGGCCATGATTTTGTTTTTTGTTGTGGCCGATCATATTCAAGTGCGCGACAACTTTTTGATCATGTTTGCGATCAACATCGTTTTCACTTTGTTCTTATGGAAAAAATTTCCCGCTGCAACCAAAAACACTTTGTAATGGCTTAATGGGTCCATTGATAACGATGCAGAAAAACATTTTGCCCTGTTAGGGTTTCATGTTCGGTTTTATGACCTTCACTGCGTTCAAAACCATTGTTGAGCAAAACCTTTACAGAGGAATGATTGCCTAATTTGACCCATGCATACAGCGTCTTAAGAGGGAAGGCTTGCTGCCAATGCTGCATGAGGATGGCCAGGCTGCGGGTGGCATAGCCTTTTTGGGTGTGTGCCCCATCCACCCAATACCCCAATTCGCCCACGTGATCTTTGGGATGGTACCGATTAAGCCCCATTTGTCCCACCAGCGTGTTGTTTGAGGTCAAACGCATGGCCCAAATTTTGGTGGGGTCGTCGCTGGTTTTATTGTGCTGAAGGGTGACCCAATGTTTAGCATCTGCCGTGGTGTAGGGATGGGGTACATTGGTACACCAGCGGGCGATGGTGGGGTCTTGCAGAATATAGACCAGCTGCTTGGCATCCGTGGGTAATAGCTCGGTCAGACAGAGTGTGTCGTCTACAGGAAGGGTTTTACGAGACTTAAGCTTGTCGTTCACGAATTTTACAATAGTACTGCTGGTGGTATTCTTCTGCTTTGTAAAAAGGCCCAGCAGGCGATATTTCGGTCACAATGGGTGAAGAATATTTGCCACTTCGGTTTAATTCATCTTTGATTTGCTCAGCCACCTTCTTTTGCGCATTGGTTTCGTAAAAAATTGCTGACCGGTATTGTGTTCCCACATCGGGCCCTTGTCGATTTAATGTTGTTGGATCGTGCATGTTAAAAAAGGTTCTCACCAATGCTTCAAAGTCAGTTCGCTCAGAATCATATTGTACTTGCACCACTTCCGCATGACCGGTTTGTCCTGTGCATACCTCTTCATACGTTGGGTTTGGCTTTTCGCCGCCACTGTACCCGGAGGTTACCTCGGTTACGCCTTCTATTTTTCGAAAATCATCCTCGACACACCAAAAACAGCCTGCCCCAAACATCGCTTTATCAGCCATTGCTCTATCCTCCCATGGTTCAAACAATCATTGATTGTTTCCTCACTGCAATTGGTATAAACAATTGCTTGCATGAAAGCAATCCTCTCTTTTTTGAGTATTATTCTTATGAGTTGTTATCAAAACCCATATTACGACGAAAACAAGGCCCATCACACACCCGAAGGGTTTATCAATACCCCCAAATTGCCCGACAAAGGTTGGAAAGACTTCTGGCGATGGCGCAAAGAACGAAAACAAGGGCAATTAAAAGCTCCTGACTTTCCTGAAGTTTCACCCTTTGAAGTTGTGCCTGCAAAAAAAATTCAGCAGGCGCTCGTGCGCACGCCCTCTTCGGCCACCTGGTTGGGCCATGCCTCTGTGCTGGTCGCCATGGATCAAAAATGGATCATCACCGACCCACATTTCACCACCCACGCCTCTCCTGTTCGTTTTGCGGGGCCCAAACGTTACACGCCACCCCCCATGTCGTTGGATGAACTGCCACCACTGGATATTGTGCTGATCAGCCACGATCACTATGATCATTTGGATGCTGGCACGGTTCAAGCCATTGCAAAGCATCCCAAGCACCAAAATGCCACGTTTGTGGTGCCCTTGGGCTACAAAACCTGGCTGAATAAGCGTGGCATTCAAAAGGTGGTAGAACTGGACTGGTGGGCATCGACCCATGTGCAAGGCATTGAGCTAACTTGCGCCCCAGTACAACACTGGACCAAACGCACGCCCTGGGATACCAATCGCCGATTGTGGTCTGGTTGGATTGTCGTAGGCCAAGACAAACGTTTTTATTTTGCGGGCGACACGGGTTATCATCCCAAACATTTTAAAGAAGTGGGACGCCAATGGGGGCCATTTGATCTAGCCGCATTGCCCATAGGCGCCTATGAGCCGCGTTGGTTTATGAAAGATTCTCATATGAATGTAGAGGAAGCCATTTTGGTGCATCAAGAGTTGGAAGCCAAACAAAGCATGGGGATTCACTGGGGCACTTTTATTTTGACCGATGAGCCCCTCACTGAGCCACCTCAATTGCTGGATGCCCTGACCCAAAAAGACCCTTCTTTGGCACCGTTTCATGCCCTTATGCATGGTCAGACCATTGAATTTTAAGCCAAGCGGAAATCTAACAAAGGTAAGGACGAAAATCCCAATTTTTCGTTGACGCCAGCGCCCAAAGCATTACAACAAGGTAAACTCACCATGCAACCTGAAGGAGTATAGCAATGGTATCCATGGCAGAATACATTTGGATGGACGGGGCAAAACCAACCCAACATCTTCGATCCAAAACCCGAATTGTTCACATTCAAGACCACGAGAACGTATCCCCAGACGATTTTCCCAATTGGGGCTACGACGGCTCGTCCACTTACCAAGCCCAGGGCAATAGCTCAGACTTGGTGCTCATCCCCGTTCATGTGGTCCATGACCCCATCCGTGGGCTGGGCAATTATTTGGTCATGTGCGAGGTCATGAATCCAGACGGTTCACCGCATGAAACCAATACACGCGCCAAGTTGCGCGACATTTTAGACCGTGGTGCTAGCAAACACGAGCCATGGTTCGGCTTTGAGCAAGAATATACGCTCTTTAATGGCCGCACACCTTTGGGCTGGCCCGAAAATGGATTTCCAGCGCCTCAAGGCCCCTTTTACTGCGGCGTGGGTGCCGATGAAGTGTATGGCCGACAGCTGGTCGAGGAACATTTGCAGCTTTGCATTGATGCAGGTCTGATGATCTACGGAGTTAATGCCGAAGTGATGCCAGGTCAGTGGGAATATCAAATTGGCTACCGTGGCATCGGCAACGAATCCGCCGATCCTTTGACCATTTCAGACCAAAATTGGCTGACACGCTGGCTGTTGTATCGCGTGGGTGAAGAATACAAAGTCACTGCCACATTGGATCCAAAACCTGTCAAAGGTGACTGGAACGGTGCTGGGCAGCACACCAATTTCTCCACCAAAGAACTTCGCGATCCCAAAACAGGCCGCGATGCGATGGAGCTGTACATCAAACGATTGGAAGCCAAACACGATGAGCACATTCCAGCCTATGGTGATGGTTTGGCCAAGCGTTTAACGGGTGACCATGAAACATGCCACATTACATCGTTTCGCGCGGGACCATCTGATCGAGGTGCCTCGATTCGAATTCCCCTTGATATGCAACGCGATGGCTGTGGCTACTTAGAAGATCGTCGGCCCGGCGCAAACGCAGATCCATATGTTGTTTCTGCACGCATTCTTCAAACCATTTGTGATTTATAAAACTAAAAACGACAAAGGAACCAACCCATGAAAAAAACGATAATGACATTGGCAATTGTTGCCGCATTGGCTGCTTGCAACCAGCCTAAGAAAGCCAACATATCCAAGGCTTCATTGGATTCAGAAAGCAAAACCTATAGCTATGCATTGGGCCGTCAATTTGGCGACAACATGAAAACGCTTCAAGTGGATATCGACAAAGA
Source organism: uncultured Bdellovibrionales bacterium (assembly GCA_964497185.1). Lineage (GTDB taxonomy): Bacteria > Bdellovibrionota_G > JALEGL01 > JALEGL01 > JAGRMV01 > CAZCBX01. The sequence goes on from CAZCBX010000006.1 coordinate 99,226, forward strand.
TATCCTTGTGGCATCCATTGAAGCAGCGCTTAACGGAGATGACAGTGTGCTAACCGAGGAAGAAATTCAGCAAGCCATGGTCAACTTACGCAATGTGCGTGTGGCACAAATGAAAGAAGCGTCTGAAGCCAACAAAGCCAAAGGGGATGAATTTTTGGCAGCCAACAAAGATAAGGAAGGCGTCAAAGTCACAGACTCTGGACTTCAATACAAAATCATTGAAGAAGGCACTGGCAAATCACCCAAAGCCACCGATCGTGTCAAAGTGCATTATGCGGGCACACTGATTGACGGTACGGAATTTGACAGCTCCATCAAACGCGGCACACCCGCAACCTTTGGCGTCAACGGCGTAATCAAAGGCTGGACCGAAGCGCTTCAAATGATGAAAGAAGGCGGCAAATGGAAACTGTTCATTCCTGCCGACCTTGCTTATGGCCCCATGGACCGTCCGAGCATTCCAGGCAATTCTGTACTAATCTTTGACGTAGAATTATTGGAAGTCATCAAGGAAGAAAAGAAAAAATAAGCTTTCATGAAACTTCTCATGAAACCCATTCGGTGGTTTGTTGGTCAGGTGATCCTATTCATTAATTGGCTCACCTGGCCCAAACCCCTAAAGCGCAGCGACCAAGCCCAACAAGCCGTCAATCAGCAAGCTGCGCATTTATCATTATACCAATTCAAAGCCTGTCCTTTTTGCGTCAAAGTAAGACGCCACATCCAAAAGTTAAATATACCGATCGAGATGCGTGAAGCCAAACATGAAGGTCCCCATCGCCAAGCACTCATTGCGGGTGGTGGCAAAGCCAAAGTGCCCTGCTTGCGCATTCAAGACCATCCAACCGATACGTGGATGTATGAATCCAACGACATCATCGCGTATCTCAACGAAAGGTTTGCACCCCATGAAACGACTCCCCTTTAAAAGCACAGATTTAGGCCTCTTGGCTCTGCGCATCGCCTCAGGTGGCTTTATGTTGTATGGACATGGTTGGGACAAATTCATGAATTTTTCCACCAAAGCCCCCGACTTTCCCTCTGTTATGGGGTTAGGTGGCAAGTTCAGTTTGGCTTTGGCCACTGGGGCTGAATTTTTTGCAGCAGCCCTAGTCCTTCTGGGCATCTGCACACGTTGGGCAACCTTACCTTTAATCGCCACCATGGGCGTGGCAGGGTTTATCATTCACGGCAGCGACCCTTGGCAGAAAAAAGAACTCGCCCTGATTTATCTGGTGATGTTCATTGCTTTATTTTTTACAGGCGGCGGCAAATACAGCCTAGACCGCTTGTGGTGCAAAAAATAACCATCCCATCGACCAAACCCAAAAAAAGCCACGCCCCAAAAGCGTGGTTTTTTATATCCAACACCCCAACCTTCCGTCCCCAAAGGGACAGTCCCTTTGGGGACGCAGGCCGGAAGTGCTTACTGGACATACCCGGTGCCCGTAAAAGCACGAACCCTCCGTCCCTTTTGGGACGGAGGGTTTAAACAAACAGAGACGGCTTTGAACAAAAGTTCAATACCCCATCACTTATCGTCCTTTTTTTAGAATCTCTAACAATGAGCTATCAGGGCTGAGATAGATCTCGGTGCCTTCTTGAAAGATTTTTTTATAGCTATCCAGCGTTCGCGTAAACTCATAAAAATCTGGATCTTGGTTGTATGCATTGGCGTAAATTTTGGTCGACATGGCATCGCCCTCACCTCGAATGATTTCAGACTCTTTTTTGGCATTGGCTTGAATGATGCGCGCCTCTTTTTCAGCCTGCGATCGAATTTTTTTGGCTTCTTCTTCGCCCTCCGACCGATACTTTTTGGCCAGCTGTTCCCGTTCGGTCCGCATGCGGGCAAAAACATTGCGCGTATTTTCTTCTGGCAAGTCAGCGCGCTTGATTCGAACATCCACCACCTCAATGCCGTAATTTTCCCGCGCAATGGTCTCATTGGAAATCGCAAGCGCCTGCTCGCACAACTCAGAACGTTTTTCCGAAATCAACGCCTTTAACGTATTTTGCCCAAGCACTTCACGCAACGCAGAGTAAATCACATCATCCAAACGAGATACGGCCCCATTGACCGTGCGCACTGATTTATAAAATTTAAGGGGGTCAGTGATTTTCCAGCGGGAGTAGTTGTCCACCAACACTTGCTGTTTGTCCCCTGTAATCAATACACGGGGATCGGCATCGTATTCAAGCAGCCGTTTTTCAAACTCAACCACATTTTGAATCAAAGGCTTTTTAAAATGCAAGCCTGCATTCACCACCGTTCGTTTGGGTTTGCCAAGCTCGATCACAATGGCCTGCTGCCACTCCTGAACGATAAACGTAGCGCTATTGATTAAAATTGCCAGTCCAACAAAAATTAGCAAATAAACTGAAAACTTCGCGTTCTTCACTTAGAACTCCCTTTTTTTAATTCACGAACATTCATATAAGGCACCACGCTGCCCGACACACCGCTATCTAAAATGGTGATATCCATTTTGGGTAGAATCTCTTCCATGGTTTCCAAGTACACACGGGTTTTTGTGACATTTTTACCCCGCTGGTACTCTTTTAAAAAAGCCAAGTAACGGTTGGCTTCCCCTTGCGCTTCTGTCACGCGTGCTTCTCGGTATGCTTCAGCTTCATTGATTTCACGGGCAGCTTCCCCGCGCGCAGCTGGAATCACATCGTTGCTAAAGCCCATGGCTTCATTGATTTTTCGTTCCTTATCCTGCTGGGCTGAAATAACATCTTTAAACGCATCGTTAACCTGATCGGGCGGATTAACATCCTGTAACTTGACAGTGACCACTTGAATGCCCGAGTCATAGTCGTCCATGTATTGCTGAATAATTTTCTGCGCTTCCACTTGCACCAACGCTTTGCCTTCCGTTAACACCAAATCAATTTCGTTTTTTCCTATAACTTCACGCATGGCACTCTCGGAGGCATCACGCAGCGTACCGGCTGGATCTCGAACGTAGAATAAATATTTAAGCGGGTCGTTGACTCTGTACTGCACGATGAATTCCAAGCTCACAATGTTTTCATCACCAGTCAACATCAGCGCCTCATTGTTAATTTGTTGATAGCGCGCAGGTGGACCGACCGCAATGGTGCGAAACCCCACTTCTAATTTTTGGACGCGCGTCACGGGCACTTTGATGGTTTCACCGATGGGTCGGGGCCAGTTCCAGCTTAACCCAGGCGCTTGGGTGCGTTGGTATTTACCAAACACCAACAAAACAGCTTCTTGATCGGGTTGAACCGTAAAAAAACCGGACAACCCCCATAAAATCACCAGCACCACCAAAACAGTGGATGCCTTTTGAAATATTTTTCCAAAACCTGCTTTTATTTTGGCAATGGCTGCGTCAATGTCAGCTTGTGAGTACGGTGGTTGATTGTAGCCGTTGGCCATGCATATCTCCTGTGGGAATGTTAATCAGACTGGCATAGGTCATAACAAGGCCATCACACAAGTCAATGTTCTTGCATCTAGTTATACGACTTTGGCAGATTGGGTTTGCGTTCGATGCCGATGAACCAAAATCAGTGCTGTCACAATCAAACACACACCAATCCACTCAAACACGTTGGGCCAGCGATTTAACACCAAGGCATCCACCGCAATGGCCACAAATGGGATAAGATAGTTTAAAGACGCCGCCTTTACGCTGCCCCATTCGTGAATGAGATGATAAAACATCAACATGGCCAAGGTTGTGGAACAAAAAGATAAGTAAAAAACGCCCACCATGGCCTTCGGGTGTGCTTGAAGCTCCGACCACGTGGGCAAAGTCTCTCCCACTGCCCACGACAAGGCCAAAAGAAGAATGCTGGATGTAAAGGTTTGAATGATCACAGACCATACCAAATCAATCTGCCGCCCGTATTTGCGCGTACCCACCACATTAATAGAGTAAGATATGGCCATGACCACGATGGCCACCATGCCCCAAAAGGTTTGATTGTCTGAAAAATCCATTTGAATCGACGGCCAAAATATAAAGCCCATTCCTATAAAGCCGATCAACACGCCCACCATGCCCATACGCGACAGACGGTCGGAAGGAATAACAAACCAGGCCATCAGCAGGGAAAAAATGGGGACGCTTCCGTTGAGCATACCGGCCAGCGAAGGGTCAATGTATTGTTGGCCCCAAAACAAACACGCCCACGGAATGGTAAAAGCAAACAACCCCATAATCGTCCATTTAAATACAATGCCATATTCTTTAAGGGGGCAGGGTCGCTGCGAGATCATCAAGTATCCACCCAGGAAAATCACGGTTAAAAACACACGCAAAAAAGCTGAAAAAAATGGCGGAAACACCTCCAAAACGTATTTAATCGCAATAAACGAACAGCCCCACAGTATGGCGTTGAGTATGAACAAAATGCGATTCATGGCTGGGGTGTATCTTACATCTCAGCCCCCGACAAGAAAACTTGTTTACAACCCTTAACTTTGATATTCAAGCGCCACTTTGATCGAAATTTTAAAATGCAAAATCCACGGCGCCATCGCCACCGGCGCAGACAAAGACTACGAAGGCAGCATCCTCATCGACAAAAACTGGATGGAGATGGCTGGCATCTTGGAATACGAAAAAGTCCACGTCTGGAACCGAGACAATGGCACACGCCACGTCACTTATGCCATCGCGGGTGAAGCTGGGTCCGGTGCCATCATATCCAATGGCCCTGCTGCCCACTTGGTCAACTCAGGCGATCGACTCATCATTGCCGCGTTTGTTCAAATTGAAGAAGCACGTGCGCCTTACTTCAAGCCCAAAATCATCCTCTTCGATCAAGACCGACAAGCTTATTTAAAAAAATAATTTTTTACGCCTTGGTGGGTGATAACGGCGGCGTCTGCCCCTTCATCAACATGTCAAAATTTTTGGCCTCAAATTGAAGTGCAGAATAAAAAGGCCCAAACTCTGCATAATGGGCGCTGGCTTCATCAAAGCGCATTTCATAAATGAGTTCTTTAAAAACTTTGGGGTCCGAAGCAAATAAATCCACGCCCCACTCCCAGTCGTCACTGCCAATGCTGCCGGAAATAATTTGCTGCACGCGGCCAGCATATTTGCGCCCCACCATACCGTGCTCAAACATCATCCGTGATCGATCTTTCATGCTTTCAGTGTACCAATTGTATTTTTCGCCTCGTCGTTTGTCCATAGGGTAAAAACAGAGGTAGCGCTCTTTGGGAATTTCACAGAAAATACGCCCGCCCATGCGATTGTACTGATCTTGCATGCGCTCTTGCCACCCAGCTTTCCATGCATCGCTGTCGGGTTTAAGACCTTGCTGCAACAATTCATCATGAATTTTTTGGGTCATGGCATACATACCCAGTTCTACAATAGACACATACGACGTGGTGGGTGATAAATAGGAATAGAGGGCCAATTGTTTGATGGTTAATTCAACTTGATTCAGGTCATCAAAGGTTGGACGAAAGTGCAAAAACATCAGGTCGGCTTTGTGGCCAAGCACGCTAAACCAGCCAGAATGGCCTTGCTCCGGATGGGTCAATGTTTGAAAGCATTCGGTGGCTTCCGCCACAATTTGGTCTCGGGTGGCTGGGTCTAACTGATGCAGCCGAGCCCAATCCACCGAGTAAAATTCATGAAGCGCGGCCCAGCCATCCAAGGTGGCTGGTACAATGCACTGAGTGGAAGCAGATGAGTCTATTGGTTTCATGGTTATGCTTTTATCGCATGGTGGGTGGTTTGTCGAATGGCTTCAAACAATCCAATGCCCACCGAGGTGGATAAATTTAAGCTCCGAACGGGGCCGCCCATGGGTATTTGCACCAGCTGATGGGCCCTTGCTTTTTTAAAGTTGTCAGGCAAGCCTTGGGTTTCACTGCCAAACACCAGCACGGTGTCTGGGGTGTACGTCACTTCCCAATACGGACGCGTGGCAAACCTTGAAAACAAAACCATGGGCCGCTGCCCCACACTGGAGGCCAAAAAAGCGTCCAAGCTTGGGTGCACCGTCAAATCCAAATGCTGCCAATAATCCAGCCCTGCTCTTTTCACCTGGCGATCATCCAAGGTGTAGCCCAACGGCTCCACCAAATGCAGCCGCGTCTGAGTGGACACGCAGGTGCGGCCAACATTGCCTGTGTTCCAAGGGATTTGCGGATGTACGAGCACAATGTCCATAGGGGTGGGTATACCTGATCTTTGCAAACGCGTCTTTGTAAAATATCCAGCGCAAGACCGCTTAAGGACGTAGTCACACGCGCGCTTTCATGATAACAATAACCCATGGCACGAAAAGAGCAGCGCGCACCCTACTTTTTATGGGTGGACTTAGAAATGACCGGTCTCATCCCTGAGCAAGAACGCATTATCGAGATTGCAGCCATCGTGACCGACTACCACCTAGAACCCCAAGCCACTTTTCATGAAGTCATCCATCAGCCACAAGAATTCATCGACAACATGGACGACTGGAACAAAAAAACCCACGGCAAAACAGGCTTGATTGACAAAATCCCGCATGGCAAACCCATCGAACAAGTCGAGCAAGAATTTCTATATTTTTTAAATCAGTTTTATGAAGCCAACGAAGCCATCATTTTGTGTGGCAACTCCATCAGCCAGGACAAAGCCTTTATCAAACTGTACATGGAAAGATTGGATCAGCGCCTCCACTACCGCATCATCGACATTTCATCCATCAAAGAAATTTTTCAGCGCATTTACGATCAGAAATTTGATAAACGTGAATCCCATAAGGCCGTAGAAGATATCGAAGATTCCATCAACGAGCTTAAATATTATATGTCGTTTATCAATTTACCCATGCTTCCCTCGGGTAAAACCTCGGCGCAGCTATAACGCTTGCGCTTTTGCAGTTTCGATCAAAGCTTGCACCGATTGACCGAGCTCTGGATGCGTCCAGTTGGGTGCGATTTCCGCTAGCGGCTCCAACACAAACAAACGCTGGTGCATGCGTGGATGCGGAACCACAAGCCCTTGTTCACGAATAATGCGCCCTTGGTAATCAATTAAATCCAAATCCACTGGTCGCGGCAAAAGCATGCCTTTCTCGCTGGTATTGCGACCCAAATCGGCCTCAATTTGAAACAACGCCGCCAACAGCTCTTCGGGCGACAATCGCGTATGCAATTCAACCACGCCATTGATATAAGGATTTTGTGTCCCTTGCACGCCCCAAGGCTGCGTTTCAATCAAACGGGATTGGGCCGCGAGCTCTCCAAGACAACCCATCGCTTGCACCGCTTGCAACAGCGAGGCTCGCACATCCCCCTGATTGCCACCCAACGCAATGTAACAACGATTCATCACCCACCCATACTACCCAAACCAAAAAAAACCAAGTCCCCTCCACCCTCCGTCCCCAAAGGGACAGTCCCTTTGGGGACGGAGGGGTTCGGGGGCAGTCTGGGTGTAGATTTTGTGTTTTGACGCATCCTAGCCTCCGTCCCCTTGGGGACGGAGGGTTTTGCACATCCACCCAACTTCTTCAATCATTGGCGTCCTATGCATTCCCTGATAAAAGCATACTGTGACTCTTTGGGAATCTGTCATTTTGGGTATCATTCAGGGCCTGACCGAATTTTTACCCGTATCTAGCTCAGGCCATCTGGCTTTGGGCCAACATCTCTTTGGCATGGATCAAGGCAATTTGTATGTTAGCGTGATGTTGCATGGTGCCACCCTTGCCGCCACGGTGGTGGTTTTTCGAAAGCGCTTAATGGGCATCAGCCAAGCCGTTCTTCAATTTGCGCGCTCGCCTCGAACTCAGCGCTGGCAAAGTCATCCCGACCGCATTCTTTTAACCTCCATGGCGCTGACCACGTTGGTCACTGGCACACTGGGCCTTGTATTTGAAGACCTTATTACCCAAGCATTTACCTCCATGAAACTCGTGGGTGTTTGCCTTTTATGCACGGGCGGTCTGCTTTGGTTGCCCCTGCTATTGCGCAAAGCCAACAACCCCGACGGACCCATCTTATCCAAAACGGCAGCCCTCGGGGTCGGGCTGGCTCAGGCCATGGCCATTTTGCCGGGTATTTCGCGATCGGGTTCCACCCTGGCTGCATCAATGTTGGGGGGCTTAAGCCGAGAAAAAGCGGGTGAGTATGCCTTTTTAATTTCATTGCCCGTAATTGCCGGTGCGTTGCTTTTAGAAGTGCTTAAACTTAGTCCGCAAGAACAAATACCCACTGCGGTACTGGCGGCGGGCGTCATAAGTGCTTTTGTTACAGGTATGCTAGCTCTACATTTTTTATTGCGCTGGCTGGCGCACGGCAAGCTCCATTATTTTTCATGGTACTGTTGGACGGTGGGCTTGGTGGCCCTCATTTTTACCTAAACGAAGCTTCTATACAGTTACGAAACAGCTCTGGGAGCCTTGGGTGCTGAATTCTGATGCGCAACAGAGTCTACCTTTGCCACTGAATGCAAACATTGGCGGATCAACTCATGCGACTTGGCCAGCCAGTCCGGCGCCTTGGCGCGAAACGATCGATGTTGCAAATGATGCCACATTTTCTTCGCGAGGGACGACTGGCCTTCACCGCCCAATGCGCTCATCCAATCATTGGATGCATCTTGACCACCATCGGCCACCGCCCGAATACAAATAAAATCCAATTCGGAGGCATCAGCAATGGCCTTGGCCCAAGGCCCCGCCAACGCGTCCAATACATCCATCTGACTGGAGGCATGCAGCCCTGCTTTTTCTGTAACCGACGCAACATCCTTGTGCATACAAAGCACACTCTGCCATAGCGGCGAAGTCTTCGATACATCGCCTTCAAAAGCCATCACCGACAGACAAGGCTGGCGCTTCTGTTCATAAAATAGCTCTGCCGCCCAAACCGGATCGCCCACCTCAGAATGCTTGACCAACCCCGACACAAAACCATGCCCCAAACAAAGCGCCAATTGATCAAACTGCGCCAATGCACCGCGCACAGCTTTACCTGCCGCGGATGGCTCCATCCCTGTCACCACAAATATCGCTTGCACCGCCATCGACAATCGTGGCTGAAAATAAGCAAAAGCAGGCTGCTGCTCCCAGACCACCTGCCCCTCATAACCCAAAAACCGCATCAACGCCTGCGCCTCCAAGGCCGACCCACTCAAAAACAAAATCCGATTCATCCAAAAATCATACAATCGCTGCTTCAAAAGCGCAAAATAAAGAATAAAAACAAAGCCCACTTGACAGCCAATAACGCTTTGCAATATAACCATAAGCATGGCTCGATTCGGGATATGCTTGTGTTTGCTGCTTACCAGTACCATAACCAATGCACAGCAACTCCATTATGCGGAAGAAGCCAAGCATTTGCTAGAGCAAACTCCCAACATCAACCTGATGGTGCTGATGTCACAGCAACCTCCCATCTATGACAATTCTGCTCTAAAAGGTATGCCCGTTGATTGCTCATTTCCACGACAAGCCACTTTTATGATTGATCACATTTCCACCGTGAAAGAAACGCCCATGGTGGATTGGTACGGCATGCTTTTGTACGACTTTCCCCAAGCGTACATCAATCAATACCGCCAAGCCGATGAAGAAGACCAAAGCCTTGAACTGGCAGCACTCAACCTACAATTGGTGGAAGATACCTTTATGAAATTGGTGGGTAACAACCTGGGCCCAGAGGATTACGCCCATATGCATAATCAACATCAAAAACTTGAACAACTCTGGCAACTGGACAATCAAAATCTACACCCCAAAGCGGTCATCAAAATGAAATCACTGGCTCGAAAAATTCAACACGTCGAGCAAACCCTCCATCGACTCTACGCCATCTTTGAACACCAAACCTCAGACTGGATGATCACCCCAATTTTTGGGTACAATGCGAGTGTATATGAAGAAGTTGTGGCGCTGGCCAATGGCATACTCGAACAAGCCAAAGCCTTCCGCCTCTACCAATACAGCGCACAAGTCCATCTACGCTATCTAGACAGCCTCAAACGCGAAGAGCCCGCTTGCAACCCAGAAGCCACTTACTGGATTGACCTACCATCCAAAACCATGCAAGACTATGGCGCCAAACCCATCGTCCTAAGCAATCACCTCAGCGTAAATTAGCTTTCATCAATAAAGCCCCGAAAACCAGCCCAAAGTGTTCGTAAATCAAACTGAACGTACGAATTTTGCTAAAAAAAAATCATCGATAAATCCCGACTATATGCATGTTAAAAGGACCTACCCCCCATCACAAGGCATTCCACGCCTTCTATTTGTGCACACTTTATTTTGGCATATTAATTGCTTTAAATCTGAATAAAAAGAATCAATGAAGCCCATTGTTTCTATTGATCTTAAAAGCTTCAATATGGTACAAATAAAGCCCGTTATAATACAGTGCGTTATTTTTGGAGAAAAACATGAACCCATTCAATCTTAAACAATTTTCCTATCTATTTATACTTGCAAGCACTATGGTACTTACCGGATGCGGTGGAGGTTCATCTTCCGAAAATACAAATGTGCTCACTTTCGAAGAGTTTCAACCTGAAAATCAAGGCCGCTTTCAGCCCGTTATCTTAAAGCTCAATCATTTCTATTGGCATGAGTCACTTCCAGAAGGCAGCTTTCTGATTGAGGGTCAACATTACAACATTGACCCTGAAGATTTTCCCGAAGGTCTCACTTTCCAAATCCGTGTTATCGATCGCAAAAGCGCTGAGCTATCATGGCTCGGCAACGCCAAAGTCCACCATGTCAATGAAACCAAAGACATACCTTTCTCTTTCACCAAAGAAGCCTTTTGGGCCGCCAGTGAAAAAGCCTTTACCAAAGAAACCAAAGACTGGAAGCTACGCCTTCAATACGGCAAAGGGTATCAACTTTCGGGTGCCATCCACTCTTCAACACCAGGGATGATTAAAATTAAAGAACTCTCCACCGGAGGCATCACCACCATTGACATAAGCCAGAACCAAACTTTTACCCTACCCACCAAACTTGAAGACAAAGAACCCTACACCTTACAAATTGTCGAACACCCTGCTGGCCAATGCTGTTACTTGCAGCAAGGCGATGGCATTACGCAAGGTAAAGACGTTGAGGATTTGCAAATTGAATGTCAGCCAGCGCAGCTTCGCATTCCCAAAAATGTCAATGAAGCTTTTATTTCTCCCGAACAATGGTTGGTGCAACCAGGAATCACCAACGGTTTAAATAATGTTGTAATGGCAACCGTCCAACCCGATAGCAAAACGACTCATAACAAATATGGGGATGGGGCTTTGGTTTGGCAAGCAAGTACAGACGGAGGGCCAGCAAAATTTGTATCGGTGTACAATGCCAACACCAATGCTTGGAGCCATCCGCAGCAAACCACTTTTCAAGACGCACAGTCCATTTATGGCAACGGACTCCAAGCATTTACCAGTGGCACTTCACAAACCACCATTCGCGATGACAAAGGCGTACAAGTTGCGTTGGCTGTAGACAATCAAGCCGGTGGCGGTGCGCATTTGGCACAGTTTGCCATGGGCAATCCAAACCATCTGCAAAGCGCCCAAAACTTGCAATACAATTACAACAATTATGAATTTGCCCAACAAGACAATGGCGTATGGAACAAAACCATTTTAAAAGAAGGTAACAAACGGATCATTCAAATTTTTGTCGATGGGGCTTCCCAAGGCAATTTTACCATTCGCTACAATTTGCTAGAAAATTTTGATCCCAATCGAAATGAGTACAACCCCTCCCAAGAAAATTATGCCATCTCTATAGATCGAAACAACCTACAGTCAGATTTTCAACCATTTATTGAAGCAAAAGTAGATGCCAAAGGTCACGGTGTGATGGTATGGACTTCCCAAACTCAAATCAACAGTGTTACCCATGAAACCAATTTGTATATGGTCGAAATCCAAAACCATCGCCCTGTATCCCCCTTGCAGGATGTAGACAAAATAAACGATCACCCACTTGCAGATGACCATCCGCAGCTCCACATAAATGAGCAAGGCGATGCCTTACTGGTCTGGATTGAACAATACAACAACGGTTCAGAAACCCGACTCACCATCCATAAACAAGAAAAAAATGCGAAGTTCCCTTCCTGGAATCCGCCTCACAGCGCTGAATCTACAGACGATACCCTACAATGGGCCAACACCCAAATAGCGGACATCAAAGCATTTTCAAGATTTGCTGTGCATGCAGACATGAATACGCATGGAGATTTTATCATTGTTTGGACTCAAGAAGATGGCAACAACCGCGCGGACCTACACGGCATGCTTCGCAGATTTTATACAGATCAAAAAACACTCTCCATGCACTCCAACCCCAATGCCACCAAAATTTTTGATGCAAGCAGCCACTCTGTTAATTACATTGATGCAGATGGTTTTGATGTTCAAATAAACGACAAAAAATTGTTTACAGTGGCCTATCAAGCGTACGATGACAAAGACATGACTACACAATCGATGATCATCGCGCCCAACATCGAAAGCATCATCGTGCCCCAAGAACAGTCACCTTCTTTAAGCTTTGGCACCCACGGCCAATATGAGGTTTGGCAAAACCAAACTATGACATCCACCAGTGTATCAATCCCACAAGGTCACTCGTTCGTAAATATGAACACTGCCACCAATGGCACAGGAAGCCGCAGTTGGTACCAATTTGATCAAAGCATGTACATACCCACACCCGACAACGGCGATGTCGAACCCCTCGAACATGTAAAAGTGCAGCTCACACAAATCGACCAGCAAGGGCAAGTTCAAATAGTATCCGAGGACCAAATTGAGTTAGAAACCCTCACCGAAATCGAACATAGCAAAGTGGTCGGCATTGTCGACCATACGGGTTGTGGTGCAAGCACGATCATCCTTGAAGCCACATTGACCAATGGTGCCACAGCCATTTTAAGCGGAGGATCTCAATAAAATGTTTATCCAAAGATATTATTTAACCCATAAGCACAGCGCATGTTGCATGTTCTTTTTATTGTTGTTGATCACTGCATGCGGTGGAAGCAACGGCCCAACGGAAAAGCCCAACCCCAAACCACCAGGTGAGCATCCCAGCTCGCCTATTGATCGCGTGCAACTTGAGGCGCCAGGCATGGTCAGCAGTCACCTCAATGGCACATACTGCTACGTCCGCGAAAACAACAAAGAACAAGCCATATGCAAGGGCCCTGTCAATGCCATGCATGGCGATGGTGACAACAACGATAACATTGTTCAACTGCCTGAGAATGAAAGTTATTTTGCACAAGTCCATGTCGGGGCGAATCACGTCTGTGGCCTTACCAACAGAGGCTATGTATACTGTTGGGGTGCGGCCATGGGCCAACCACTACTGGGCTCTTCCGTCAGCCAAGCACAAGCCAAACCCCTTCAAGTCCCCTTACCCGAAAACGTAGAATATTTTACCGATCTCATGGTAGGCCAAGCCCATAGCTGTGCACTGGCAGACAACAAAGATGTTTACTGCTGGGGTAACGGCAATGTCGGTCAACTCGGTGACGGCCAAGCCACCAACAGCACAAGCCCGGTAAAAGTCGATTTTTCTGCCATTGATTTAGAAGGTGCCCAAATCGACAATCTCAACCCATCCCAAGGCGATTTCACGTGCGCCACCACAGACACACTCCGCACGATTTGTTGGGGGGATAATGACAAAAATCAAATTCGATTCAGTTTAACCAATCAATATGATACCCCACAAGAAGTTGAATACGAAATCTACACCTTTGGTCCAGAAAACACCGAATACACAGCAAAGTATATCGAAATCCAGAGCGGTTTGGGCCACAGCTGCGGCTTAACTACTATTGACTTTGTCTGGCCCGATGAGGAAGATAATCCCACCAACAATGATACTTTAATCATTTGTTTTGGTGACAATACCTTTGGCCAAACAACCAGCAACAACTATAATAACTTCAACTTCCCCCCCGAAGATTATTTTGCCCCCTATCCATCCGCACCTCTGGCCGTGGTAACACCCGGTGAATTACCCAATTTAGAAGCCATGTTTGTGGGTAGCAATCAAACATGTGGCACATCCTATGATGAGTTTGGTCAATTAAAATTGGGATGTTGGAGAATTGTTGAAGACTTTGAAAATCCATATCAATTCTTGTTCATTGAGAATATTGCGGAGCAAGAGCTTGTTTTTGATGCACCAATCGAAAGTTTTTCAATCGGCAATCCTTCAATTGCTATTTTAACAAATGAAAAAATAGCCATCATTGAAGGTTTAGAGAATATAAACGTATCTGGTAACCCTATCCCATTCCACACGGATACAGCTCCTTACTCAGAAAAATTAACTTCTCTGGAATGGATACCAACCGAAGAAAACTAAAAAATGAGCTTTTTTTCACACACAGCTAAAAAACACTTGGATTTATATTTTATAATTTCATGTATTTTTATGGTTGCATGCAGTGACATTGACTCATCAACCCTGGACGCCAATCTAAATCCGCAAGACAATGTAAACTCGAATAACCGTATAGAGTTTAAATCGCCAGGCATGGTGAGTAGCCATCTTAACGGCACTTACTGCTATGTTCGCGAAAGCCAAAAAGAAAAAGCCATATGCAAGGGCCCTGTCAATGCCATGCATGGTGATGGTGATAACAATGATAACATTGTCGTACTTCCAGAAGGTGAAAGCTATTTTGCCCAGGTTCATGTGGGGGCCGCCCACGTATGTGGTTTAACCAATCGAGGTTATATCTATTGCTGGGGGCAAAACGCAGATGACTTATTTGGAGCCCTTACTGATGATCAAACAACCCCCCTTCAAGTCCCCTTACCCGAAAACGTAGAATATTTTTCCGATCTTATGGTAGGCCAAGCCCACAGCTGTGCATTGGCAGACACCAAAGATGTTTACTGCTGGGGCAACGGCAGTGTCGGTCAACTCGGTGACGGCCAAGCCACCAACAGCACAAGCCCGGTAAAAGTCGATTTTTCTGCCATTGATTTAGAAGGTGCCCAAATCGACAATCTCAACCCATCCCAAGGCGATTTCACGTGCGCCACCACAGACACACTCCGCACGATTTGTTGGGGGGATAATGACAAAAATCAAATTCGATTCAGTTTAACCAATCAATATGATACCCCACAAGAAGTTGAATACGAAATCTACACCTTTGGTCCAGAAAACACCGAATACACAGCAAAGTATATCGAAATCCAGAGCGGTTTGGGCCACAGCTGCGGCTTAACTACTATTGACTTTGTCTGGCCCGATGAGGAAGATAATCCCACCAACAATGATACTTTAATCATTTGTTTTGGTGACAATACCTTTGGCCAAACAACCAGCAACAACTATAATAACTTCAACTTCCCCCCCGAAGATTATTTTGCCCCCTATCCATCCGCACCTCTGGCCGTGGTAACACCCGGTGAATTACCCAATTTAGAAGCCATGTTTGTGGGTAGCAATCAAACATGTGGCACATCCTATGATGAGTTTGGTCAAATGCAGTTAGGTTGTTGGCATTACATTGAAGCAATGGACGTTTTTGTTTACGACTTCATCACTCAAATTGGAGAAGAAGACTTAATTTTCGATGATGATATTGCTTTTTTAAGCATTGGTGAACCCACCATTGGCATTCAAGAGAATGGGAAAATTTTTGTATTTAATGGACTATCTGAATTGAATATTAGCGGTAGTCAAATCAATCCAGTAACTGAAACACCCTATGACACAACTTTAAATTCACTTATATGGATACCAACCGAAGAGAACTAAAAGAGACAAAAGAAAGAGGCATTTCATGACAATCAAAAACACGAGAAAAAGTATTTATTTCTGTTTCATTGCACTCAATATTGCTTTCATTGGCTGCGGTGGTGGTGAGTCTACGCGTCAATTGAATGCCAATTCGGAAACGCCCTCTGAAAATTCTTCAACCAAACCTGATACTTTTGCTGTACAGCTGGGCGCACTCACCAAAAAATTTGGCCGGAACAATTTTAACGCAGACGATTGCCTGGACGTTGCATTGGATTCCAATAAAAACATGTACTGTGTGGGATCTACCTACAGTGACATGGGTGAAACCGCTGCCGGCAATGGCGACGCGGTGATTGTAAAACTGTCTTCTACCGGTCAAATATCTTGGGTCAAACAATTTGGCACGCTGACGTATTTTACACCTGGCGATGACAACAATGGTTTTGAGACATTCAGTCACATACATATAAATCAACAAGACAAGCTGTACGTACTTACGCATGATGTGAATGAAGACGAAAACAAAGATTACATCTATTTATCCAGACTCAATACCAATGGTGAACTGCTTTCACATACTTATGTTGGTAACGAAAATTTGGATTCTTCTGACCAAACCATCCATTCATCCTTGGCTGTGGATTATCAAGGCAACGTTTATGTGGCGTATGGTCATAAAATCGTGAAATATACGTCAGACTTGTCAGAAGCTTGGCGTGAAGATGTCATTGATATTCCAGATGGCGTTGATACGGACGAAATAAACCATGAAGAAGCTTACTGTGACAGCCTTACAACCGATTTGGCAACACCCGCCAATCTATATTGTGGTGGCCGAGCCGAAGAAGATTTTATTGAGGATACCCATGGACCTTCCGATGCCTTTGTTATAAAAATCGATACCCATGGTGAAATGGTTTGGGCACGGCAGCTGGGCGAAGATTCAGTGGAAGATATTGGGTTTAGCCCCAATGGATCTGGTAATCAAAGCTGCGAACAAATTGCGGTAAATGCAGTGTTTCACGTGTTTTGCTCAGGCCACACCACTAAAAGCAATCCATCCTTTGATCAAGGTCAAACAGATTTATTCCTGATGAAGCTATCGAGCAGTGGCGTGATTGAATGGATCCATGAATTTGCCCTGCCCACCGATGTACCCGATGTAATCGACCATCAGTACACCCATGCCTTGGCTACCAAAACAAATGGCAACGTGGTCATGGTAGGCTCCAGCAAAAGCGCCATCACAGAAACTGTATCCGGCATAGAAGATGCCTTCATCACTGAATTTTTCACCGATGGCAGCATCCATTGGCAAAAACAATTCGGTCAACAAACCACCATCGGCAGTGCTGGCAACAACGAGGGCATTGAAAGAATTCAAAGCGTCGTTGTGGATGATCAGTCCAATCTATACTTGGGCGGTTCCACCACAGGCAGCATGGTCGAAAACAACGCTGATCCAAACACAGACAACCCGTCAACCGACATCATCATGCTCAAACTTTCACCCACAGGCCAATTGTAATCTCTAAAACCAGTAAAAGTACCTAATTTGAAAAGGGTTTAATAAATAAACGGAAAAAGCCGCGCCGTGCGGCTTTGGTAGTCGACATAGTCACTACCGAACTGATCGAGAAGTGCTTCTTCCTCTACTTTTATGCGATATATATAGGCTGGAAAGAAGATGAAAAAGCATAAAATAGCACCAATCCAGCTATGGAAGAAGATGGACATGCCCATTATTGCAACGAATGCACCTGTATAACTTGGGTGGCGAAGACGTTTGTAGGGGCCATGCTGAATTAATTGGTGATTGGCTTTGATTTCTACCTGTGCGGTGAAAAACTCTCCCAGTACGCGTATGCTGTACCATCGATATCCAATGCCAAAAATCATTAACCCGATGCCCAACAACGTGGCGCTATGATCAAATAGGGGAAGCTGCTTTTGAATATATGCGGCGTCTATCACTGGGAATGCCGAACAAATAACGGCAGCAAGCATAATAAAATGAGCAGATTTTTTGTCACGACTTCCTTTGTTTTCCACTTCCTGAGTGGAGGGTAGATTTGGTTGGGTGTAACTCATGGTGAAAACGCTAATGGCCATAAAAATCATGGGCCAGGTTAGCAACCAATCAATTTTTACCGAAAGCGGCAGCACAACCACCATCAGGACCAGTACGATGCTAGTGACTAATTTGTTCATATACTATCCATAATCCCTTTTGATAAAAATTTCCATCTTAAGCAGAATGGAAAGGTTTGTTCTGTTCATCATGATCGGGAGCTATAAGGGGTACAGACATGATAAAGCGTGTCCCTTTACCCTCTTGCGTCTGAACTTGAATACTACCGCCATGTTTTTCTTCAACAATGGTTTTGCTCAAAAACAACCCCAGCCCTGTACCTTTGGTCGGATCTTTTGTGGTCACAAATGGATCAAATATATGCGGTAAAACATGGGGAGGAATACCTGAACCAGTGTCTTGCACCTCAAAAATAGCGTGCGTTTCAGTTTTGGACAAATAAATATCGATGCGATCTGTTTGTTTATTGTCTGTTGCATCGAATGCATTGCTAATCAAGTTCATCATAGCCTGCTGAATACTATTAAAGCCCTCAACCATCAAATCTTCCTCGGGCATATGCACTTCTACCTGTAAAAAGTTTTTTTCTTTTCGTTTATTTTCCAAAAGATTCAACACATCTTGTGTTTTTTTCTTCAAGTCTACCTTGGTCTTCATCTCAGAACCAGAGGAGTACTCATTCACTGTAGAAATTAGCTCGGTTAAATTGTCTGTCTTTTTACGGGCAGATGTAATGGCGCGCTCAAGGGTTTCATATTTATCTTCAAACTTTCGATCTTTGACGATCTTTTGAATCATCGACTGATTGTTTACCAACGATTGAAGCGGGTTTTTCATTTCATGGGCAATGCCCGCGAACATGGTTCCAATGGTGGACATTTTTTCACTTCGTGTAAGTCGCTCAAAAAATGATTTTCGCTGTACATGGGCTCTCACGCGAGTCAGCAAAACTTCTTTTTTAAACGGTTTGGCAATATAGTCTGAGGCGCCCAATTGAAAACCTTCCACCACATCTTGGTCGGCACCCAGTGAAGTTAAATAAATAAAAGGCACTGCATCCAAATTTTTATTTTTGCGCACTTCTGCCAAAAATCCGTGCCCATCCAATATCGGCATTTGTACGTCACTTAATATACAGTCTGGAATCACGCGCTCCAACAAATCAAGTCCAGCTTTACCATTTTCCGCAAAGTACACATTGTAATCATCCTGTAAAGCATTCCATATAATTTGTGCCACCTCTGGATTGTCTTCACAGATCAAAAGTGTGGGCTTGGCAGGATCCATTTTTTCAGGTGTGGTGGGTGGGTATTGAACATCCAGCGAACCGCGAAGATTCTTCTCGCCACTTACTTCGTAATAGTCGGTTAACGTCACATCTTGGGACAACGGCAGCTGAATATGCACGCGGCTTCCACCCATGGGGCTCTCCAACATAGACACATCCCCATTGTGCAGATCAATCATCTCTCGCACAAACGACAAACCAATGCCCGACCCACCGTGCACTTTTAAATCAGTTAATGAAGATTGCACATATCGATCAAATACGCTCGCCCGTTCAGATTCAGGCACCCCCACGCCAGAATCATCCACATAAATATGCAAATTGGATTGATCCGTTTCCAGCTGAATTTCCACTTTCTTTTGCGGTTTATCCGCATGCGCCGTGTATTTCACCGCATTGGAAATAATATTTTCCATCACGCGCTGCATCTTGCCACTGTCCATCGGCACATGCAGGCCTTGAAAACCTTGGGGATCAAAATCAAATTTAACACCCGACTGCCGACACAGCACTGCCGCATCTTGGGCAATATCTTCCATAAAAGATTGCACATGCACACTCTGCCATTGCAGTTTCAGCTCGCCCGACTCCGCTTTCACCGAATCCAAAATACTGGAAACCATGCCTTTGAGCTTATGAAGCGCACGATCCGCAGGACTCAACGCCTCCCCCAACACATTGGCAAACCGACTTTTGGTTTCCTCAATGGCCCCCAACGCAACCGTGATGGGCGTTTTTAAATCATGAGAGATATTAGCAAAAAACCGCTCTTTCATTTTTTCCAAACCCTTTAAATCTTCGATGGCTTTATTCAAATCACGCGTCCGATCTTCAACCTGCGCTTCAACATAGAGGAAGGCGTCTGCGTATTCTTTAGCCAATGTGACCGCTGCTACAATAATCAAACAGGCAAAGCCATAAGGGAATAGATACGGCACGCTCAGAGCCAGATTTGTAATTACAATGTCGTGAATCGAGGTAATAAAAAATATAGAGAAACCGACCAAATATCTCCATGCATCAGTGGTAGATTCTTTTCTAAAAAACAGTGTAAAACGCACGAAAGCATAAATATTTGAAAGTAAAAATAATAGAAACCATGTTTCAAAGATTTTGTAAATTTGATTAAAGTCGTTAAAAAATAATACTATTATTGGAATGCAAGCTATGAAGTAAAAAATTTTTATGCTTTTTTTTAAAAATGAATATCTTTCATTGAGAAAAACTATAAAAAACAAACTACCTAACGCGACAGCGAACATATTTATTCGTAAAGGTACCGTTGCATTATCAATAAACTTATAAGGTATTGCACTAGTCACTATTTCATAAATACCAAAAGCAAACGCAGAAATTGAAAAATACAGATTGTATTTTTTGTCCTGCACAAGTTGATAAACTAAAAAATAATAAATAGATAAAGCGATTAGAATAATCCCGAAAACCATAAATATTTGGGACCAAAAAAATTCTACAAAACCGTGATTTTTATAAATTTCTTTATATTCTCCTATGCCAATAGGCCCACCAATGACTCCATAACCTGGACCTCCGACTTTGTAGGTCTCTATTTTTAATTTATTTCTTTCTTGCAAACAACTGAGTGGAACTTCGTACTTACGTAAAGCATTCCAGTAATATCCCGATAGTTCAGACCCTTCAAATCCGTGTTCACCAATATAACAGCCATTGAAATAAACTTTATCAGAATCAGCCATGCGACCTAAAACTAATGAGGGTCGTTCATATTTTTCAATGACGCTACCATCTATTTCTTTTTCTAAAATAATGACGGATTTATTTTTTTGAGGCTTAATATTTATAGGCAAATCAACTTTTTTTGTTTTACCTTCATATCTTAGAGTCCATCCACTTTGTATGCTCTTATTAAGATTTTCGCTGAGTTTATGTGAGTAAATTTCATATGTAATGCGAGGAATAAAACAAATAAAAATGCAAATCCAAAATATGATATTTATGCTATTTCTCTTTTTTGATCGCATTCCGTTTCCCTTTTTTATTCAAAATATGCCCGTAAGTATAACGAACATGAGCATAATATCGTGTCAAAATTTCCTTTTTTGCTATCCATCGAACACCATTCCATATGAAACTAAGCCCCTTGGACTCATAGTGTTCTTTACGATGATCGTCTAAATAAATAATAACGTTTTTTCTTTTTAAACTTTTATAAAAATTTAAACTTTCAGCTATTAAATGATCATGCACATAATCAGACATGTGCTGGTATTCAGGCACTACATATATGTACATCAAATCCATCAACCCAAAAACATTTGTGGCTTCAGGACCTATTTCAATCCTAGAAAAACCAACTATTTCATCACCTTTTTTTAGGAGCCGAAATGTTCTTCTTCGCTCCATACCAAATTCTTTATAACTCTCATTAAGTTCTTTTAGCTCTAGATGCTCTCTGGTCAAGGCGCTTGACTCTTCCTCGATTTGAGAAGCGAATTTATCAAAATATTTAGATATAAAAACCAGGTCCCATTTATTGGCATCAAAAACTCTATATGCATCTATTTTATCAAACTTATATTCAATGAAGGGTTTTCCTTCATAAACTTCGTAGAACCTTGTCTCGTTATGTTCCGGAAATGGATACTGTTCTATGAAATCGTAGTAGCTTCTTTTATTCCAGGGTTTATCCACATCGGTTATTGTCGTAAAATATTTCGTATCAATACTGTTAAGCACATCTACAGCTACTGAGTATATTTCCCGGCCAACCAATTTAGATTTTTTTGGATCTATAGCCAACTGATGGACACCCCAAGTAAAAGGATAAATCCGATCCATCTGCAAGTGTCCCATTACCTCTTCCCCTTCGACGAGCAGTATGCGCTTTGAAATTTCAGAACCAGCATCATCTAAAGTTTTCCAGGTCTTTTTGGATATGTCGTAAGCATCCGTGAATTCACCGGATTCACTAAGGCCAATGTAACCACTCCTCTCAAATAACCCCCAAATTTTTGGATGGTAACTGTCATAGTATTCATAATCCAACATGGGGTACCGAGCTTTTAAAATAAAATTGTGCCAGTTGGTAATGTTGGGTTCATTTTGAGTGTCGAAGCGTATGCCCAAAACGTAAGCTCTTTTTTCTCTGTTCCAAATATAGTTTCTTACGTAACCAACACCTTCAACGATCCCCGCCCCTTTGATTCGAATCTGAATGCGTTCAATGGGCATACCCTTTGGAAAAGAAAACTTTTCTTCGTAATCAATCAATGACAATCCATGCTCTGAATAATCAAATATGTCATCATTCACAAAATCTTGTTGCAGCAGTTTGCAGGTTAGTCTGACTTTAAGTTCATGCTCTCGATCTTCTTTTTCAACCCGAAGGGTTTCACGACGAAGCAAACGGCTAACCGTAGGTGACATTTTCACTTCGACTTTATCGCCACTGATTCGCAGCACTTCCGACTGAAACATGTGATACGTCTGAAACAAACTAAAATTACAATAGCACGGCCCCCTACCAACCTGACCCTGTTTGCTTTCGTAAATTTCACCAATGATGGTGCCCGAGCTGGTTTGGGATAGCGGAAAAAACGTAAGCAATGATTGATTTTGATAAATTTGCACAGGGCATTCATACGATTTATAAATCAAATCATCATAAATGTTTTTAACGGTTGCAGGATCTTTGACTACATCTCGATTGGGATCTTCTTTTTTAAAGAAATACTGGCTATTGGAATCCGCTGGAAGGCGAAATCCTATATGAATCAAGTCAGAGTCTCGTTTTTCGGAGTACATGACTTGGCCGATAAATTCGTGTTTGGGAAAAACGATTCTGGATTCCACGGTGGTGATATGGCCTTGGTCCACATGATCGCTGGGCACAAATAAACCCAAACCGGTGTAAGAATAATTTTTAAGCTGAACAGGAATTTCCCGGCCCATGAGACTTAAGGTCGTATGCACCGGTTTGGGCAAAGTAATACGTTTTACCTTACGCTTATCACCTTCAATGATTTCAAAAATAGGGTCATCCATGATCAATCCCACTCACTCTACGCCGCCCCCCAAAAAATACAACCCCAGCAGCAACCAACCCCAGAATACAACAATTTCAATATGTTACAAAGCAAATACCATGAAGAAATGAATCAAAAAGTTTCCCAGGTGTAGGTGGCCAACGGTGTGGTTGTGGTTTCTTCAATTTCAGAAGTACTATTCATAAAGTTTCGTAAAAAAAGATCTTCAAATATAAAAATCTGACCATTGTTTAACTCACCGATGCTAGGCACACCTGGCAAGAAATTCTTTACAAATTGACCCCCAATGGTTTCATAGTCGCTGGGATCAGCGTCAACAATGGAGCTGAAGCTGCCATTCCATACCGGAAAATAGCACCGAAAATCATCCTCATATTCGAAAGTACTGGGGAAATCACCCCAGATCATGCATGTGCTCTGATCTCCTACAAAGATTCTTTCGAAGAGTGGTTCTGGTGCACCACCGGTGATTTCGTTGATGTATGTGGAACTGATATCTCCTGTGGCCAGTTGACCAAGACCATTGTCACCCCAACAATAAAAGTAACCTGTTGGCACATGCTGGCCACAGCTATGGTATAAGCCACTTTGGATATTGGTAAGTAATAAATCTTCGTTGGATTCTGTTGG